>NZ_CEEDEB010000003.1:0-519143 GCF_979253795.1 Roseateles sp. AC306 | reverse complement strand
GGTCGGGGGGAGCTCTTTGCCTACTTTCTGGCGGCCCAGAAAGTAGGTCGCCCGCCGGGGCGAAATCCCGGCACCACCCTTACCCACCAACCAACGCCCACAAGCAGCAATCAGGACAACAAACTCAATCCCAGACTCCGCTCCGCAAACCACACCAACGCCAACGCCGCTATCGCACTCGACCCCGCCGGCACGATCCACCGCCGGTAGGTCGGCCGGGCACGCAGCCACAGCGCCACCGGCAGCAGCACCGCCACCGCAGCCAGCTGGCCCAGTTCCACGCCGACGTTGAAGCCCAGCAAGGGCATCACGAGCTCGGCGCCGCGCAGGCCCAGGTCTTTCAGCGGCCCGGCAAACCCGACGCCATGCACGAGGCCGAAGAGCCCCACCATCGCCCAACGCGGGCCCGGCACGAAGGGGCGGATGTTGTCCAGCGCGGCCAGCAGCACGGTCAGCGCGATCAGCGACTCGACCCAACGCGACGGCGGGTCGATGGCACCGCCGGCGGCCAGGCCCAACGTGATGGAGTGGGCCAAGGTGAAGGCGGTGACGAGCTTGAGCGTCTCGACCACTGCGCTGCGTGAGCTGACCCGAGGAACCCAGCCCTTGCCGTCGCGACGCCAGACGGCCACGAGGATGAGCGTGGCGAGGAAGAGCAGGTGGTCAAGCCCGCTGGCGATGTGGGTCATGCCCTCGACGACGAAGCTGCCCAGGCCGGCGCCGCTGGCGCTGAGGGTCTGAGGGCCGGCGCCGGGCACCAGGACCAGAGGCTCGCCCGCCGCACCCACCAGGCGTGCCAGGCCGCGGTGGCCGGCGTCGGTGGCGGCGAACAGGCGGTAGTCGATGGCCAGGACCTGTACGGTCGCCGGGCAGCGCCAGCGCGTGACGAGCACGGCATGCATGCCGTCGCTGTGTTCGTCGAGCTGAGGCGTGCCGGCGCCCGTGGGCTGGCAGGCGGCGCCGTCGGCGGTGAAGCGCGCGCCGTCGGACGCGAGCCGTTCGATGTCGCCCCAGCGCGTGCGCACCTCGCCCCAGCTCAGGCTGCCGTCGCCATCGGCATCCAGCGCAAGATCGCGGTCAAGGTCGCGCAGCGCAACGTCCAGGCGCTGCTCGACGTCGACGCCGTCCACGCGAAAGCGCAGATAGGCCTCGCTGGACTGGTGGGCCCAGGCGCTGGCGCAGAACAGCAGCAGGATCAGTCCACGGATCACGAGTCGAGTTTCCCGTCGAGGGCGGCGAGGCGCGCATCTTGCCAGCCCAGCTCCCGCACGAAGCGCGCCAGTTCGCGGCGCGCCGGCTCGCCGTCGCGGCCGGCGGCCCGGGCGGCGCGCAGCAGTAGCACGGCGTCGGCCGGCTCGCGCTGCATGGCCCAGTTGGCCTGGGCCAGGCGCAGGGCCTCGCGCGGCTGCTGGCCCACGTCCAGCGCGAAGCGGGCCTGCTCGCGGGCATGCTTGCCGGGCTCGCGCCTGTCGGCGGCGGCCAGGCTGTCGCGCAGGCGGGCGGTGGGCGCTGCAGCGTCACGCTTGAGGCGGTGCAACGCGATGACGTGGCGCAGCAGCAGCGCATCGGCGTCGCTACCTTCGGTCAGCGCCAGCGCCTCGGCATTGCGGCCCTGGTCCAGCAGCCAGTCGGCCAGCGCGGCGCGGGTGTAGACCTCGTCGGCGCCCACGAGGGCCTGGCGGTAGAGGCCGAGCGCGGCGGCGTCTCCCATGCGCTCGGCCAGCTCGGCGCGCATCAGCGCCAGCCAGGGCAGAACGGTGCGACCGGGGTTGAGCCGGGCGAGCACTTGAGCCGCGCCGGGCGCCTTGCCGGTGAGGCTGTCCAGTTCGGCCAGGCAGGCGTTGGCTGGCAAGGGCGCTAGCAGCACCAACTGCTCGCACAGCGCGCGCGCCTGCGGCAGCTCGGCGCGCAGCTGGTGGATGGCGGCGGTGTCGAGCAGTGCCTGGGCGCGCAGTTCGGGGCTCAGATCGTCACGCGCCAGCAGGCCGCGCAGGTGGACCAGCCCGCCGTCGAAGTCATGCCGTGCCTGCAGCACGCGGGCGCGCAGCAGCACAGCTTCGGCCGGCGCGTCCGTGCGCGTCCACCAAGGCGCCAGTGCGGCCTGGGCGGTGCCCAGTTCGCGCGGGTCGCCCAGCACGCGGGCGCGGTCCAGCGCGGCGCGGGCGGCGGCCAGCGCCAGTGGCAGCTGGGCGGGGTCGCGCGCCAGGGCCGTGCGGCGCGTGCGCTCGGCGGCGTCTACCCGGTAGGGCAGGCGCTGCACGACCTCGGCGTCGCTCTTCGGTGTGAAGGGCTCGGCCGGCGCCGCGAGCGGCACTGCCAGCGCCAGGGCGAGCAGCGCCCGCAGGCTCATATCGTGATCGGCTCGTCGGTCTCGGACGTGGCCAGATCGCCGGTCGGCAGCGTCAGCGGCTCGCTGGTCTCATCGATAAAGCTCTGCCCGTTCAGATAGCTGACGAGAGCGGTAGACGAGGCGATGGCGCTGTCCGGCACGGCGGTCGGCGCTGCGGGTGGCGGCGGCGGCGTGTAATCAGACCCACCGCCGCAGGCGACGAGAGCGAGGCTGGCGGCCGCAGCCGCCGCCATGGTCAACAGGGTACGCATGGCGGCCTCCTTCACTTGGTGCCCGGGATGGGCGTGTTGAGGTAGGGGAAGCCGCTCATCAGCGGCACGACGGCCTGGTCGACCGCATCATGCAGCTTGAAGGCGGTGGCACCCAACGGCACGGCGGACGGCTTGCAGGCGGCGCCAAAACCGAGCTTGTCGGTGTCGCCGTTGGCCACGCACAGGCCGCCCATCACGGCCACCAGCGAGATGTCGACGACGTCGTCCTTGGGGCGGCGGCCGTTGGGGTAGCCGGCGTTGTCGGTGCCGCCCGCGAGGATGTTGCCGACGATGCCGAGGCGGTTCTGCTGCGCGAAGGCCACCGGCGCGATGGCCGTGTTCAGGCGCAGCATCTCGGACGGCGTGAGCGTGGCCAGCTGGTTGACGCCCTTGATGCCGGTCAGGAAGGTCGTGACCAGGTCGTTACGTGGGAAGTTGGTGGGCGCCGTGTTGGGCAGGGCCAGCGCGATCTCCAGCAGCGCGGGCAGCGTCGGGTTGGTCACGTAGTCGGCGAACTGCGTATCGCCGCTGGGCTTGGAGGCGTTGAACTTGTCCTTGTCCTTCAGGCCGATGACGACCTCGTTGACCAGGGGCATGCCCAGGCGCGAGACCTGCACCCAGGCGCCTCCAGCCTTCTCGGCCGTCTGGTGGCCCGAGGCGGGCTTGGGGTCGAGCAGGCGGCCCTGGCGCAGGCTGGCCGTCGTCCAGCCGCCGATGACGTCGCTGCCGGCACTCTTCAGGCAATCCTTGTGCACTTCCAACGCCAGCGTGGTGACGTTCTTGTCGCCGATGGTGTTGGGCGCGGCATTGATCAACGACGGGTCGGTGATGACCGAGACCGGCGCGTTGACCAGGTCGAAGATGGTGCCGAGGTTGACCGCAAACGGGTCCTGGCGCTGGCCGACGAAGACCTTCGCCGGCGTTGCGCAGCCGGGGATGGTGATGGGGTAGACATGCCTGGCCGCATAGGCCGGGTAGTCGGCAATCGTCTTCTTGCCGATGTTGTCGACCGGCTTGTCGAAGGTGGTGGCGCCGCTGGTGGCGTGGGCCACGGCCTGGGCGGTGCCGCTGCGGCGGTCGCCGCGCACCACGGTCACCGTGTAGCTCTCGTTGAGCTGCAGGTTCGCGTCTTTGACGTTGGACACGGCGCCGGCCTGAATCAGCGGGATCCCGACCATCTTGCCGCCGACGCTCAACGAAACACCGGCGCCACTGTTGGCCAGCCGGTTCTTGAAGCGGAACTGGAAGCTGATGTCTTCCTTGGCGTCGCCGCTGTTGTCGATGTGGATCTCGTAAAGCGCGTTCGGGTCCAGCGCGAAGTAGTTGGGGCCGCCGTAGCCGTCCTGCAGCGGCAGGTAGTTGGCGATCAGCGTGACCATGCCGTCGCGGCCGGTCTCGTAGCTGCGAAACATGTAGAAGTCCGTCGCGTCGACCTTCGGCACGGTCGTCAGGAAGGGTGCTTCGCGGTGGCTGGAGGCTTGGGCGCCAGCGGCCAGGCAGACGAGCGCCGTGGCCATGGCGCTGCGGGTGAGTCGGGCATTCATGGGGGGCATCCTGTGGGGCGATACCGGCTTGGCATCTGCTGGGCTTTACGCCGCCACATCGCATCCGGATTCACCCGGTGTGACGAATCGCCCGCCGCCCCCCTAGCAACACAATGCCGGTTCTTCGAGGAGAACCCATGCCCCGTTTCCGCATTGCCGCCATCGCGGCCGCCTTGCTGTGCCTGACCAGCGCCACGAGCGCCCTGGCCGGCACCAGCGGCTTCTACCGCCAGCCCGCCCTGCAGGGCGACACCGTCTATCTCGTGGCCGAGGGCGATCTCTGGCGAGTCAATTCACAGGGCGGCGAAGCCCAGCGGCTGACGACGCACAACGGCCTGGAAGGCCAACCCGCCGTGTCGCCCGACGGCCAGTGGCTGGCCTTTACCGGCCAGTACGACGGCGGCACCGAGATCTACCTGATGCCCGTCACCGGCGGCCCGCCGAAGCGGCTGACGTGGGAAGGCGGCGGCATGCGCGTCTGGGGCTTCAGCGCGGCCGGCGAAGTCATCTACACCAGCCTGGACGCCCGCCCCGGCGCCCAGCTGTTTGCGCTCGACGTGAAGACCGGACAGCGCCGCCAGCTGCCCGTGGGCCAGGGCAGCGACGGCGCACTGAGCGCCGACGGCAGGACGCTCTACTTCACCCGCAGCGGCCTGCGCAGCGACAACGCACGCCAGTACCGCGGCGGCGCCATCGCGCGGCTGTGGGCGCTGGACCTGACGGACAAGTCCGAGGCCCGCCCGCTGGTGGCCGAAGGCAACAACGACCGCCGCCCCCTGCCCTATCGCGTGGGCAACGTCGAGCGCATTGCCTTCCTGTCGGACCGCGACGGCACGGTCAACCTGTGGTCGGTCAACGCGCTGGGCATCGACCTGCGCCAGCACACCACGCACAAGGGCTGGGACATCCGCCATGCCAGCATCGACGGCAGCCGTGTCGTCTACGCGCTGGGGGCCGATCTCTACACACTGGACCTTGCCCAAAGTGCCGAACCGAAGAAGCTGGCCATCAGCCTGGGCGGCGACTTCGACCAGCAGCGCGAGCGCTGGGTCAAGAAGCCACAGGACTTCCTGACCGACACCTCCTTCGCGCCCAACGGCGAGCGCGTGCTGCTGGCCGCGCGCGGCCGCCTCGCCACGCAGGGCGTGCAGGCGCTGCGCCGCGCCGAGCTGCCGCAGCCGGCCGATGGCCGCTGCCAGAAAGGCGAGTTCAGCAGCGACAGCAAGAGCGTGTTCGCCATCTGCGACTTCAGCGGCGAGCAGGAGATCTGGCGCTTTGCGGCCAACGGCACCGGCCAGCCCGAGCGCATCACTAGCGGCGCGCCAAATGCGACGGTCACGCAGCGCCGCAGCCTGCTGCCCTCGCCCGACGGCCGCTGGCTGGCGCACACGGACAAGGAGGGCGTTCTTTGGCTGACCGATGTGAAGACCAAGGCCACACGCGAGATCGCCCGCAGCGGCTTTGGCGGCACGCCACAGCTTCAGTCCTGGAGCCCCGACAGCCGGGCCCTCGCCTGGACGACGCCGCTGCGCCACGCCGACCGCAGCCAGCTGCAGCTGCATAACCTGGCCGACGGCCGCACCCACACGCTGACCAGCGACCGCTACGACAGCGACGCCGCGACCTTCAGCCCCGACGGGCAATGGCTCTACTTTGCGTCCGAGCGCAACTTCGCGACCACCGGCAACCCCAGCCCCTGGGGTGACCGCAACACCGGGCCCTTCCTGGCGTTTCGCAGCAAGCTCTATGCGCTGGCGCTGCAACCCGGCCTGCGCTCGCCCTTCGCGGCCAAGGACGAGCTGGAGTCGCCCACGGAGAAAAAGGCCGAGGAGCAGCGCGCCGAGGACCGCAAGGCCACCGACAAGGAGCCGACGGAGCGCAAGCCTGACGCCAAGGACAGCAAGGACAGCAAGGACAAGGCGGACGACAAAAAGCCCGCTGCCGCAGACAAGAAGGGCAAGCCGGCCATCGTCTTCGAGGGCCTGGCCGGGCGCCTGCATGAGCTGCCCGTGTCCGCCGGCAACTACCGCAGCCTGCGCGCGGATGGCAAGCGCCTGTGGTTCCTGGACCAGGACCTGGAGCGCAAGACCCAGCTCAAGTCCATCGCCATCGACAACCAGGGCGGCCCGGCCGAGATCCTGGCGCATGACGTGCGCGGCTATGACATCAGCGCCGACGGCAAGAAGCTGATGCTGATGCGCAACCAGGGCCAAGCCCAGGGCGCAGCGCCCGAGGTGCTGATCGTCGACGCAGCGCCCAAGCTGCCCACCGAACTGGCCAAGCTGACCGTGCGCTGGAGCGACTGGCAGATCGCCACTCAGCCGCGCGCCGAGTGGAAGCAGATGTTCGGCGACGCCTGGCGCATGCAGCGCGACTACTTCTACGACAAGGACATGCACGGCGTCGACTGGGTCGCGACCCGAGCCAAGTACGAGCCGCTGGTGGACCGCGTGACGGACCGCTTCGAACTGGCGGAGCTGATGGCGCAGATGGTGGCGGAACTCGGTGCGCTGCACAGCCAGGTCGGCCCCGGCGACACGCGGCCGTCACCGGACGAGCCAGGTCTTGCCGGCCTGGGCGGGCGCTTCTCCAAGGCTCCGGGCGGCTGGCGCATCGACGCCATCTACGGCTTTGAAGCGGAGCTGCCCGCCGAGGCCCCGCCGCTGGCCACGCCCGCCGTCAACCTGAAGGTCGGCGACGTCATCACCCACATCAACGGCCGCCCCACCGCTGAGGCGCCGCACATCCTGGAACTGCTGCGCGGCCAGGCCGGCCGGCAGGTGTTGCTGGACGTGAAGCAGGCCGATGGCAAGACGGTGCAGCGCATCGCCACGCCGGTGGCGCAGACGCGCGAGAACCAGCTGCGCTACAACGACTGGCGCGTCAGCCGCGCCCGCGCGGTGGAGCAGGCCGGCCAGGGCCGCATCGGCTATGTGCATCTGCGCGCGATGGGCGCGGCGGACATTGCCGACTTCGTGCGCGAGTTCTACGCCGCCAGCGACCGCGACGGCCTCGTCATCGACGTGCGCTACAACAACGGCGGCAACATCGACAGCTGGATCCTGGAGAAACTGCTGCGCCGCGCCTGGGCCTTTTGGCAGCCGCGCTCACCGTCTGGCAGCAGCGTGCGGCCAAACATGCAGAACGTCTGGCGTGGTCACACGGTCGTGCTGATGAACGAGGACACCTACAGCGACGGCGAAACCTTTGCCGAAGGCTTCAAGCGCCTCAAGATCGGCCCCGTCATCGGCAAGCGCAGCTCGGGCGCGGGCGTGTGGCTGTCCGACCAGAACCGCCTCATCGACAACGGCATCATGCGTGCCGCCGAGAATGGCCAGATCGACGCCGAAGGCCGTTTCCTCATCGAGGGCGTGGGCGTGACGCCGGACATCGAAGTCGACAACCTGCCGCGCGCCACGGCCATGGGGCAGGATGCGCAGCTGGATGCGGCGATTGCCGAGCTGAAGCGGCGCATTGCCGAGCAGCCGGTGCCGGTCGTGAAGCCGGGGCCCTACTTGAGGCCCGTGAAACCCTGAGAGAAAACATGGCCAAGACTTTGAAAGCCCCGCAGACCGCCGCCGAATGTGCGGCGCAGGAAGCCACCCTCGTGCTCGACCGCCTGACCGCGGCAGACGCCATGGGCATCGGCCAGTCCATCCTCGCGCTGGCGCTGGAATGGTTCCCGGGCCGGCCGGTGGCCATCCACCTGGAGACCGACGACCATCCCCTGTTCGTCTACTTCATGGACGGCACCAATGCCGGCAACGCGGACTGGATCATCAAGAAGAAAAACGTCGTCCGCCGGTTTGGCTACAGCTCGTTCAGGGTGCGGTTGGAGTTCCTGGAACGCAAGGTCAACTTCCATGCCGAGACCGGGCTGGACCCGGTGCTCTTCCAGGCCGAAGGCGGCGCCGTGCCGCTGGCCGTGCGCGGCAAGGGCCGGGTGGGCACGATGATCGTTTCAGGCCTGGACGGTTGGGAAGACCATGCGCTCGCGGTCGGCGGGCTTGAGCTGTGGAACAGCCACAAGATCGCGTCGGGTCGGGCAGGTTGACGTCAGGCTCGGCTCTACGGGTCAGAACTCGTCAACGGTGTCGCGCTGCGTAGGCGGCGGCGACGCCCGTTCGAACACCCACTCGCCGCCGTTGACACGGCCACTCAGCACACGCGCGTGCCGGCCACCGAAGCTGCGGTCATCGCAGGCGTGGAACGAGGTCCACGAGACCGTATAGGCCACGGCGATACCGTCAGTCGACGTTTCCACCCCGGTCACGGTGACTGCCGCGAGCTGCGCCAGCTCGTCGAACTCGACGACGCTGAGGTCCAGCGCGAGATCAAGGCCGCCGCTCGCCACCCGCTCATCGAAGTAGCCACGCAACTCCGCGCCCGGCACGGGCATGGCCACGCGGATGTGGTCGGCCAATCCGCTCTCAGCTCAGCACGACCCGCGCGAACTTGCGCTTGCCGACCTGCAGCACATGCTCGCCGGCGTCGAGCTTCAGGCCCTTGTCCGACAGCACCTCGCCTGCGCGGCGCACGCCGCCTTGCTCGACCATGCGCAGACCTTCGCTGGTGGACGCCACCAGGCCCGCCGCCTTCAGCACCTGGGCCAGGCCCATGGGCGCACCGCTCAGCTGCACCTCGGGGATCACATGCGGAATGCCGCCGCGCGCCCGGTTGTTGAAATCGGCCTCGGCCGCATCCGCCGCCGCCGCGCTGTGGAAGCGCGCGGTGATCTCCTTGGCCAGCGCGACCTTGGCGTCCTTCGGGTTGCGCCCGCCTTCGATCTCGGTCTTCAGCGAGGCAATCCCGCCAATGGACTTGAACGACAGCAGCTCGTACCACTTCCACATCTGCACGTCGCTGATCGACAGGATCTTGGCGAACATCGTGTTCGGCGCTTCCGTGATGCCGATGTAGTTGTTCTTAGACTTGGACATCTTCTCGACGCCGTCCAGCCCCTCCAGCAACGGCATGGTCAGGATGCACTGCGGCTCCTGGCCGTACTCCTGCTGCAGGTGGCGGCCCATCAGCAGATTGAACTTCTGATCGGTGCCGCCCAGTTCCAGGTCCGCCTTCAGAGCCACAGAGTCATAGCCCTGCATCAGCGGGTAGAGGAACTCGTGCACCGAGATCGGCGTCTGCGCCGCGAAGCGCTTGGTGAAGTCGTCGCGTTCCATCATGCGCGCCACCGTGTACTTGGCCGCGAGCTGGATCAGCCCGGCCGCGCCAAGCGGCTCGCTCCACTCGGAGTTGTAGCGAATCTCGGTGCGCGCCGGGTCCAGCACCAGCTTGGCCTGGGCGTAATAGGTCTCGGCGTTGGCCTGGATCTGCTCCTTGGTCAGCGGCGGGCGGGTCGCGTTGCGGCCGGACGGGTCGCCGATCAACGAAGTGAAGTCGCCGATCAGGAAGATGACCTGGTGACCCAGGTCCTGCAATTGGCGCATCTTGTTCAAGACGACCGTGTGACCGACGTGGATGTCCGGTGCCGTCGGGTCCAGACCGAGCTTGATGCGCAGCGGCACGCCTGTCGCGGCCGAACGGGCCAGTTTCTTCGTCCATTCCGCCTCTGGCAGCAACTCCTCCACGCCGCGGCGAGTGACGGCCAGCGCCTCCAGGACGGCATCGGTGACGGGAAATTTCGGGGAATCGGACATTGGCGACTCGCCAGCTTGTTAGAAGCTGGGCGAAATTGTTAAGTTGTTGATCTATCGGGGTTAACCGGTGTGTCAAGTAGGACGACGCCGTTAGAATTCACCCTCGAGTCGGGGGTGTTGTTTTTCAACACGCCCGGAATGGATTTTAGGGCCGCCACGGGTGCGGCCCTTCGCGTGGAACCGGCCCGGCCGGGATTGCCCCAGCGACAACCCCGGGATGCCGAGAGTGACCGTAGTCCAGAGACACCTTCAGCAGTTCAAAAACGTCCTCGGCAGCGCCGAGTCCTTCGCCGCTCGCCACCCTCGCACACTGACCGCCTCGGTCGTCAGCCTGCTGAGCTGTTTCGCGGTGACCGCCTTCGGCATCGCCCCCCTGGCCCCCGACGCTGCGGCCCTGCCCAAGCGCACGCTGGTCGAGATGCTGGACACACCCAGCATCGAAGCCCAGCTCGACGAACTCGCCGCCCACCGCATCGGCCTGACCCGTTCTGAGGCCACCCGCTCCAGCGACACGCCCGACAGCCTGCTCAAGCGCGCCGGCGCCTTCGACCCCGCCGCCGCCGCCTTCCTGCGCGCCGACCCCCTCGCCCGCCGCGTGCTGCAAGGCCGCGCCGGCAAGATGGTTCATCTGACGGCCGACGCCTCCGGCCAGGTGCAGAAGATCGTCGTGCGCTTCCCGGCCGAAAAGGTCGAGCAGCAGGGAAGTCACTTCACCCGCCTGACGATCGAGCGCGACGGCGCCCGCTTCACCGCCCGCACCGAGACCGCGCCGCTGCAGGCCCAGGTCGCGCTGGGCAGCGGCGGCATCCGCACCTCGCTGTTCGCCGCGACGGACGACGCCAACATCCCCGACGCCATCGCCTCGCAGATGGCCGACATGTTCTCCGGCGACATCGACTTCCACCGCGAACTGCGCAAGGGCGACCGCTTCAGCATCGTCTACGAGACCCTGACCGCCGACGGCGAGCCCATCACCTGGGACGGCGGCGTCGGCCGCCTGCTGGCCGGCGAGTTCACGAACAACGGCCGCACCTACTCGGCCGTCTGGTTCAAGGACAGCGCCTCGGGCAAGGGCAGCTTCTACGGCTTCGACGGCCAGAGCAAGCGCCGCGCCTTCCTGGCCAGCCCGATGGAGTTCTCGCGCATCACCAGCGGCTTCGCGATGCGCTTTCATCCCATCCTCAACACCTGGCGCCAGCACAACGGCACTGACTACGGCGCCCCCACCGGCACGGCCGTCCGCTCCGTAGGCGATGGCAGCGTCGAGATGGCCGGCTGGCAGAACGGCTTCGGCAACGTCGTGCATGTGCGCCACAGCGGCGACCGCACCACCGTCTACGCCCACCTGAGCAAGATCGACGTGAAGAAGGGCCAGCGCATCGAGCAAGGCCAGCGCCTGGGCGCCGTCGGCTCCACCGGCTGGGCCACCGGCCCGCACCTGCACTTCGAGTTCCGCGTCGGCGGCCGCCACATGGACCCGCGCGTCATCGCCCGCGCCTCCGAGGCCATCACCCTGCCCAGCTACGCCAAGGCGCAGTTCCAGCAGACCGTCGCCAGCGTGAAGACCCAGCTGTCAGTCGCGGAAACGATGGATGGCGTCTCTGCCGCTGACTGAAGCCGGCCAGCTCTATATCGGGCTGATGTCGGGCACCTCGCTCGACGGCATCGACGGGGTTTTGTTCGACGCGGAACGGCTGGCCGTCACGGGCCATGTTCACGCGCCCTTTTCGCCCGCTCTTCGCGATGAGCTGCTGGCGTTGAACACGCCCGGCGACAACGAACTGCACCGCGCCGCACTGGCGGCCAATGGCGTCGCGCGTGCCTATGCCGACGTCGTCGCGCAATTGCTCGAAGCGACCGGCACACGGCGCGACCAGGTTGCCGCCCTCGGCGCTCATGGCCAGACGGTGCGGCATCGCCCGGACGGCATAGCGGGCTACACGACGCAGCTCCTCAACGGCGCCCTGCTGGCCGAACAGTCAGGCATTGACGTCGTCTGCGACCTGCGCAGCCGCGACGTCGCCGCCGGCGGTCAGGGCGCGCCGCTGGTGCCGGCCTTTCACCGTGCCGTCTTCGGTGCCGAAGGCCGGGACACCGCCGTGCTGAACCTGGGTGGCATCAGCAACCTCAGCCTGCTGTTCGCCGACGGTCGCACTGGCGGCTTCGACTGCGGCCCCGCCAACTGCCTGATGGACGGCTGGATCGCCCGCCATCTGGGCAAGGCCTACGACGCCGACGGCGCCTGGGCCGCCACGGGCCGCGTGTCCCTGGCGCTGCTGTCCACGTTGCTGGCCGAGCCCTTCTTCGCGCAGCCACCGCCCAAGAGCACCGGCCGCGACCTCTTCCAACTCGGCTGGCTTCAGGCCCGGCTCATTCCCGGCCTGGCGCCGAAAGACGTGCAAGCCACGCTGCTGGAACTGGCCGCGCGCTGCGTGGCCGATGCGCTTGTCGCCCAGGCGGCTGAGGCGAAATCGCTGATCGTCTGCGGCGGCGGCGCGTTGAATGGGCGGCTGATGCAGCGCCTCTCCGACCTGCTGCCCGGCGTCACGGTCGAGTCCAGCACTGCACGCGGCCTGCCGGTCGATCAGGTCGAAGCGGCTGCGTTTGCGTGGCTCGCCATGCGCTTCAAAACAAAACGGCCGGGCAATTTGCCGGCCGTCACGGGAGCCGCTGGGCTCCGGGTGCTCGGGGCGTTGTACCCGAGCTGAAGACTTTCCGGGACAGACCGCCGCAGCGAAGCGGCTAGCTCTGCCCCGACTGATCAGAGTCAGGCCGAGAAGCTCGACCCACAACCGCAGGTCGACGTGGCATTCGGGTTCTTGATGACGAACTGGGCGCCCTGCAGATCTTCCTTGTAGTCGATCTCGGCGCCCATCAGGTACTGCAGGCTCATCGCGTCGATCAGCAGCGTCACGCCGTTCTTGCTCATCTGCGTGTCGTCGTCGTTCACCGCCTCGTCGAAGGTGAAGCCGTATTGGAAGCCCGAGCAGCCGCCGCCTTGCACGAACACGCGCAGCTTCAGCTCCGGGTTGCCTTCTTCGGCCACCAGGTCGCGCACCTTGTCGGCGGCGCTGTCGGTGAAGACGAGTGGCACGGGAATGTCGGTGACGGGGGTATCAAGCACGGCGCTCATGGCGAGGCTCCTGTGAATCTGTCCAGAGACGAATATGGGGATTGTCCGCGCAAATACAAAAGGCCGCTTTGAGCGGCCTTTTGATGCAGCAGCGCAGAAATTAACGCTTGCTGAACTGCTTCCTGCGACGAGCGCCGTGCAGACCGACCTTCTTACGCTCGACTTCACGCGCGTCACGCGTGACGAAGCCGGCGCGGCTCAGTTCGGGCTTCAGGGTTGCGTCGTAGTCGATCAGCGCGCGGGTGATGCCCAGGCGCAGCGCGCCGGCTTGGCCGGACTCGCCACCGCCATGCACGTTCACCTTGATGTCGAAGGCTTCGCCATTGTTCGTCAGCAGCAGGGGCTGCTTGGCGATCATGATCGAGGTCTGACGACCAAAGTAGGTGTCAATGGCTTTGCCGTTGACGATGATCTGGCCCGTGCCCTTCTTCATGAAGACGCGAGCGACCGACGACTTGCGACGGCCCGTACCGTAATTCCAGTTTCCGATCATGGCCGTTCCTTAGATCTCGAGAGCCTTGGGCTGCTGGGCGGTATGCGGGTGCGTCGGGCCTGCGTAGACCTTCAGCTTCTTGACCATGGCGTAACCAAGCGGGCCCTTGGGCAGCATGCCCTTGACGGCCTTTTCCAGCGCGCGGCCGGGGTGCTTGGCTTGCATGTCCTTGAACTTCGTGGCGTAGATGCCACCGGGGTAGCCGCTGTGACGGTAGTACACCTTGTCGGTGGCCTTGTTGCCGGTCACACGGAGCTTTTCCGCATTGACGATGACGATGAAATCACCGGTATCCACGTGAGGCGTGTAAATGGCCTTGTGCTTGCCGCGCAAACGGAGTGCCACTTCGCTGGCAACACGTCCGAGCACCTTGTCGGTGGCGTCAATCACAAACCACTCGTGCGTCACATCAGCCGGCTTGGCGCTGAAGGTCTTCATGAGTTGCTTTCGCTGTGCCGGCTCTTCAAAAGAGCCAGCAGTATTGGCTGAATTCGACTGCCCTCGGTGCTGTGTCATGAATGCACAACCTCTCGGACAGCTCAGCGCACATGCGTGCGCCGCGTCTTTCCCGCAGCCTGTTGACGGAAAAGCCCACGAGTGTAGCAGCGTCAGCCATGGTTTGAAAGTGCGAGGCACGTTAACCTAGCCAAGCCGACCGGCAACGCCATGCCACGCAAACCACCCACCACCCCCGCCGACCCGTCCGCCGAACCCGCGACAGACTGGGATCGGGCGCTGTCGGTCTTCGGCCCGGCGCCGCCACCGGCCTCGCCCCCAGCCGCGCCCGCGGGCCCGCTGGTCAGCGCCCGGGCGGCGCTGGAGCGGCTGTCGACCTGGGTGCCCATCCGGTCGCTCGCGCGCCGCCACCGCCGCCGCATCATCGACCACCTGCTGGCCATGGAGCCGCGCGACCGCTACCTGCGCTTCGGCTACGCGGCGTCGGACGAGCAGATTCAGAAATATGCGCTCGGCATCGACTTCAACCGCGACGAGGTGCTGGGCATCTTCAACCGGCGACTGCAGCTCGTGGCCCTGGCCCACCTGGCCTATGGCGAGCCCCCGCCGGGTGACCCGACCCGCACGATGGCGGAGTTCGGCGTTTCCGTGCTGCCCGAGTCGCGCGGCCGGGGCCTGGGGCGGCGGCTGTTCGCGACCGCCGCGCTGCACGCCCGCAACCGCGGCATCGACACCCTCTTCATCCACGCGCTGAGCGAGAACCGCCCCATGCTGCGCATCGCGACCGCTGCCGGCGCCATAGTCGAGCGGGATGGCGGCGAGTCGGCGGCCTATCTGCGGCTGCCGCCGGACTCCTTCGGTTCCCAGGTCGAACAGGCCCTGGAACGGCATCTCGGCGAACTTGATTTCCAGTTCAAGCGCCAGGCCCAGGTGCTGAACGACTTCGTCGACAGCGTGGCCGAAGTCAAGGCGCATTTCGATGGGTCGGGGCGTGCCGCCAAGGAGTAAAGCCCCCCTGTTCGAAGCCCCCTCAGACTGGGGGCGTGGGGAATACCGAGTAATTGCCTGTCGCTTGATTGCGCTACATTGAACTCCTAATGCGCCGCAAATCCGTCGGCGACGACGCCCCAACTCCCAAGGGACATGCCGTACGCCATCTATTGGATCGCCGCGCTGGCTGTTTGCGTGCTGGGCCTGGCCATCAGCCTGGTCTGGGCGCTGCGCCGGCCTGCGTACGCCAATAGAGGCTTGCCTGCGGAGTGGTCACTCACAGCACGACCGGTGTTCACGAGCGATGAGCGCCGCGTCTTCCGCCTGCTGCGCGAGGCCCTGCCCCACCACGTCGTCCTGTCCAAGCTGCCGTTGGTGCGCTTTTGCCAGCCGACGGAGGCCAAGGAAGTGCGCTATTGGTTCGACCTGCTCGGTGCCTCCCATGTGACCTTTGCAGTCTGCAGCCCCAATGGGCGCGTGCTGGCCGCCATCGACCTGGAAGGTGAGCGCGGTGTCACGCCGCGCAGCTTGCAGATCAAGCATGCCGTGCTGTCCGCCTGCCGCGTGCGCTATCTGCGCTGCGCAATGGACCAGTTGCCCAGCATCGCCGAGCTGCAGCTGCTCGTGCCTCAGGGCAGCAACCCGCGCGGCCCGCTGCCGGCGCCGGCGGCCGCCGCCAGCCTGCCCCGGCGCCGCAGCAGCCTGGGCATGGGCGGTGGCGGTGGCGAGGACGAATTCGGCAGCGACTGGGGCCAGTTCTCGCAGCCCCTGCCGCTATGGCAGGACGCCGGTGTTTTTAGCGGCGGCAACGGCAATGGCAATGGCGAGCGCGAACCACACTACGGCGAACGCCAGCCGCGCATGCCGGCCCAGCATCACGGCCACCACGTCGAACGCCGCGCAACACCCCAACGCAGCCTCGACACCGCGCGCTACAACCCGCGCAGCCTGCCCGTGCTGGACGATGCCGATGACGAGGCCATGATGGACGACATCGTCGGCGTCGTCGTCGACGCGCCGCGCTACGCGACCCAGCGGCCCCGTCGGAGCTAGGGTCTGGGTTCACCTTTCGACCGGCGACACTCGCCGGATGCATCAAGCAAGCCCTGATCTCAGCTTCGGCGACCTGACGCCGGAGTTCATGCTCGACGCCCTCGAAGCCGCCGGCCTGCGCGCGGACGGCCGCATGCTGCAGCTCAATTCCTTCGAGAACCGCGTGCTGATGCTGCACCTGGAGGACGGCGGCGCTGCTGTCGCCAAGTTCTACCGACCAGGACGCTGGAGCGATGCGCAGATCCTGGAGGAACACGCCTTCGCCACCGAACTGGCCGCCGCCGAGGTGCCCGTGGCCGCGCCCTGGACACTGGGCAACGGTGCAACGCTTTTTCACTACCAGGGCCAGCGCCTGGCCGTGACGCCGCGCCAGGGCGGGCGCGGGCCGGAGCTGGAAGATCCCGAGGTGCTGCGCTGGATAGGCCGACTGCTGGCCCGGCTGCATGGTGTCGGTCGCGCCCAGCCTTTTGCCGAGCGCCTGACCTGGGCCAGCGCCGCGCCGGCCCAGGCTGCGCGCGACTGGCTGATCGGCCATGAAGCCATCCCGCCCGAAACCGCCGGCAGCTGGGACGACGCCGCGCGCCGCTGCATAGACAGCATCCAGGCCGCCTTCGACAGCCTGCCCGGATTGAAGCTGACGCGTCTGCATGGCGACTGCCACCCCGGCAACATTCTCTGGATGCCCGACCGCGGGCCGCACTTCGTCGACCTGGACGACGCCGTCATGGGTCCGGCCGTGCAGGACCTGTGGATGCTGCTGCCAGGTGCCAGCGAGACGCCTGATGCCGCCCGCCGCCAGCTCAACGCCGTGCTCGACGGCTATGAGCAGATCGCCGAGTTCGACGACCGTGAACTGCGCCTCATCGAGCCGCTGCGCACCATGCGCATGATCCACCACAGCGCCTGGCTGGCCCGCCGCTGGGGCGACCCGGCCTTTCCGGCCGCCTTCCCGTGGTTCGGCACGCCCAACTACTGGATGGACCAGGCCGCCCTGCTGCGCGAGCAAGTAGAGGCGATGCGGCCCAAGGACGCGCCGCCGGTGGTGGTGCGCAACGAGGACGTTGTGGACTTCGACGGCGACGGCTTCGCCTAGCCCTTGCGGCGGCGCACCGCGCCCGGCGTCACGATGCTCAGCGTCACCGGCTGGTCGTTCCGCAATACCTGGCTGTAGGTCGTAGGCACGGCCTGCCATCCCGATGGGACCAGATGTGGGGCGAGAGTTGCATGGCGGCTCTCGGGGAAGGGCGTGAAATGCTAGCGGCGAGCGGGGGTCGATAGCCAAAAATACTGGATATACATACAGTATTGTGGTCTGATTCAAGCTCCAGTTTCTTCCCCGCTCCACTTGCTTCGGTCATGTTGTTCCCCGCTGCCAACACCCCTGCCAACCCGCCGCCCTTGGGGCCGCTGCCACCCGCCAGCGCGCGCGGTCGGTTGGCGCTAGAGGCACACCTGGAAGGCCGTCTGTGGCGCGGCAGCAGCCTGAGCACCTCGGCTGACCCGATGCTGCCCAGCGGCTTCGCGGCGCTGGACGCCGAGCTGCCCGGTGGCGGCTGGCCGCTGCGGGCCGTCACCGAGCTGCTGACGCCGCAAGCCGGCGTGCTGGAGTGGCGGCTGCTGGCGCCGGCCCTGCGTGGCTGGTGGGCTCAGCAGGCGCTGCCGGCTGCCGTCCCAGGCCGACGGGCGCGTGGGGCATCGCCGGTGCTGCGCGCGCTGCTGCTCATCAACCCGCCGCACACGCCGCACCTGCCGGGCCTGCAGGCGCTGGGGCTGCCGCCGTCGGCGCTGGTCTGGGTGTCAGCCGGCACGCCTGCTCAGGCGCTCTGGGCGGCGGAACAGGCCATCAAGTCGCGCGTGGCCATGCTGGCCTGGCTGCCCGAGGCGCGGCCGGAGCAGATTCGGCGCTTGCAGGTCAATGCGCTGAGTTCGGACGCGCCGGCCTTTCTGGTGCGGCCGGCGCGTGCGGAACAGCAGTCTTCCGCTGCGCCGCTGCGCCTCGTCGTACAGCCCGGCGATGGCTGGGGGTTGAAAGTGCATCTGCTCAAGCGCCGCGGGCCGGCGCATGAGGGCTGGCTGGCCCTGCCCGCCGTGCCGGGCGCGGTGGAGCCGCTGCTGACGGCGGCCAAGCGCAAGCCTCAGCCTGCACCGGCTCCCCTACCCGCGCCCACGCCGGCCAGCCCCCCGACGGAGCGCCCCCATGCGCTGGCTCGCGCTGTGCTGCCGGCCTGATGCACCGGCCGGCGACGCCGACGCCCTGGGCTGGCTTGCGCTGAGCTTCACGCCGCGCGTCGCCCGGCTGGAGGAGGCGGTCGTGGCCGAGGTGTCGGCCAGCCTGCGGCTGTTCAGCGGCGCGCGGGCCTTGCGGCAGAAGCTGCAAACCGATGCCGAGCAGCTTGGCCTGAACGTGGGCGCCATGGCCTGGGCACCGACCGCGCTGGCCGCGCTGGCGTTGGCGCGCTGCCCCGACGCACCGCACGCGGGGCGCCTGAGCGAGCGCCTCGATGCGCTGCCGCTCGCAGCCCTCAGCGCCGCCCAGGCCCACCACGCCATGCTGGCCCGCCTGGGTTGCCGGCATCTCGGCGAACTGCGCCGGCTGCCGCGTCCGGCCCTGGCCAAGCGCTTCGGCCCCGCGCTGCTGACGGCGTTGGACCGGGCCTATGGCGACCTGCCCGAAGCGCACAGCTGGCTGACGCTGCCCGAGCGCTTCAGCGCGCGACTGGAGCTGCCTTACCGTGTCGAGCACGCGCCCGTGCTGCTGCACTTTGCTGAAGAGCTGCTGCGCCAGATGTGCGCCTTCCTGGCTGCGCGCCACGCCGGCGTGCGTGCGCTGCGGCTGGCCTGGCAGCACGACGCGATGCGGGCCCGCGACGTGGCCGACGGCGGCGAACTGACCGTGGCCACGGCCGAGACGACGCGCGACCTGCGCCGCCTGACACGCCTGCTGGCCGAACACCTGGCCCGCACGACGCTGGCCGCGCCGGCCGGGGATATCCGCCTGAGCGCCGATACCGTGCTGCCGCTGGAGGAAGGCAGCAGCAGCCTGCTGCCGGGCCCGGCCGACCCGCAGGAACGCACGACGACGAACGCGCTGCTGGAGCGGCTGTCGGTGCGGCTGGGAGCAGACCATGTGCGGGAAGGCCGGCTGCATGAGGATCACCGCCTTGCCGAGATGCAACGCTGGCAGCCCTGGCCCGCGCCGCCCAAGTCACCCGCTTCAGCGCCCGTGCGCCGCCCACCGGGGCCGCAGCCCACCTGGCTGGTCGAGCCGCCGCAGCCGCTGCGCTGCGATGCGCAGGAACAGCCGCTGTACGCGGGCCCGCTGACGCGCGTCAGCGGGCCGCACCGTGTCGAGGCTGGCTGGTGGGAGGGGCGCGCCGGGCTGCAAACGCGCGACTACTTCGTCTACAGCAGCGCGGCACGCGGGCTGCTGTGGGTCTATCACGAGCGGTTTCGCGACGCCACTTCGAGCGCTTCGGAATGGTTCCTGCACGGGGTGTTCGCATGAGCCCACCCATGTCGGACCGCGACGAGCGTCGGGCGGCGCTGCGCCAACAAGGCATGGCCTCCGAGGCCGACCTGCGTCGCGCCGCCGACGGGCCGCAGCTTCGCCCGGGGCGCGTGCCCGCCCAAGTGCCACGCTATGCCGAGCTGCACTGCCTGTCGGCGTTCAGCTTCCTGCGCGGCGCGTCGGAGCCGGCCGAGCTGGTGGAGCGCGCGTGCAGCCGCGGCTACGAGGCCCTGGCCATCACCGATGAGTGTTCGCTGGCGGGCGTCGTGCGAGCGCACAAGCAGCTGCGGGAGATGAGAGAGGCGGCTCATCACGCCTTGAAGGAAGCCGCGCGCGAAGCCGGTCTGCCGACCGATGACGACAGCATTGCGCAGCCGCGGCTGATGCAGCTGCTGATCGGCAGCGAGTTTCTCGTCCGCGATGACGCCGGCACGCCGCGCTTCAAGCTCGTGCTGATCGCGCAGAACCTCCATGGCTACGGCAACCTCAGCCAGTTCATCACGCAGCTGCGCCGCGCCAGCCAGGTGAAGGGCGAGTACACGCTGCACTGGCGCCAGATCGCACCCGAACGGCTGGCCGACTGCCTGGCCCTGCTCGTGCTGCCGCGCGACGCGGGCGATGCCGAACTGCTGGCGCCCGCGCAATGGGCGCTGCAGCATTTCACTGGCCGCGCCTGGCTCGCCGTCGAATTGCTGCGCGAGGCCAGCGACGCGCTGTGGCTGCAGCGGCTGCAGGCACTGTCCGATGAGACGGCATTGCCTCTGGTCGCCGCAGGCGACGTGCATTTCCACGTGCGCTCGCGCAAGGCGCTGCAGGACGTGATGACGGCCACCCGCCTGGGTCGCACGGTGGCCGAGTGCGGCTTCGATCTGCAGCCCAATGCCGAGCGCCACCTGCGCAGCCGGCAACGCATCTCGCAGATCTACCCGCCGGCGCTGATGGCCGAGACGCTGCACATCGCCGCCCGCTGCACATTCAGGCTTGAAGAGATCAGCTACCAGTACCCGAGCGAGGTCATCCCTGCGGGCCTCACGGCCATGCAGCACCTGCGCGCGCTGACCTACGAAGGCGCGGCCAGACGCTGGCCCGATGGGTTGACAGACGTGTGGCGCAATCGCATCGAGCACGAGCTCACCTTGATCCAGGAGCTTCGCTACGAGCACTACTTCCTGACCGTGGCCGACACGGTGAGGTTCGCGCGCAGCCAGGACATCCTTTGCCAAGGTCGCGGCTCGGCGGCCAACAGCGTTGTCTGCTATTGCCTCGAAATCACCTCGGTCGACCCGGCACAAAGCACGCTGCTGTTCGAACGCTTCATCAGCCGTGAGCGCAACGAGCCTCCCGACATCGATGTCGATTTCGAGCACGAGCGCCGAGAGCTGGTCATCCAGTACCTCTATGAAAAATACGGTCGCGACCGCGCTGCGCTGACAGCGGTCGTCATCTGCTACCGGCCCAAGAGTGCCATCCGCGATGTCGGCAAGGCGCTGGGCTTCAGCGAGGAGCAACTCGACGTCATGAGCAGCGACCACAGCGGCTGGTCCACCCAGGTGCTGCCCGAGGAGCACCGCGTCGCGCTGCTGCAAAAGCTCGGCCTGCCGGGCGACGACCCGCGCCTGCAACAGCTCATCACGCTGGGCCGCCAGCTCAACGGGCTGCCGCGCCACCTCTCCCAACACGTCGGCGGCTTCGTGTTGACCGAGGGCCTGCTGGAACGCCTCGTGCCCATCGAGAACGCGACGATGAAGGACCGCAGCGTCATCGAATGGGACAAGGACGACATCGACGAGCTGAAGATGATGAAGGTCGACGTGCTGGCGCTGGGCATGCTGACTGCGATCAAGCGCTGCTTCAATCTCCTCAAGCCGTTGCGGGGCCTGACTCACGAGTTGGCCAGCATCCCGCAAGATTGCACGCAGACCTACGACATGATCTGCAAGGCCGACACCATCGGCGTCTTCCAGATCGAGAGCCGTGCGCAGATGTCCATGCTGCCGCGGCTGCGGCCACGCGAGTACTACGACCTCGTCATTGAGGTCGCCATCGTGCGGCCCGGCCCGATCGAGGGCGGCATGGTGCATCCCTATCTGAAGAACCGCGCCCTGCCCGAGAGCCAGATCCACTATCCAAAGGGTTTGGAGACCGCGCTCAAGCGCACGCGCGGTGTGCCCATCTTCCAGGAACAGGTCATGCAGGTCGCCATGATCGCGGCGGGCTTCTCGGCCGGTGAGGCCGATGAACTGCGGCGCGCCATGGCCTCATGGAAGAAGCCCGGCGTGCTCGACAAGTACTACGGCAAGGTCGTCAAGGGCATGCGTGAACGCGGTTACCAGGACGAGTTCGCCGAGCGCATCTTCAGCCAGATCAAGGGCTTCCAGTCCTACGGCTTCCCCGAGTCCCACGCTGCCAGCTTTGCATTGCTCACCTACGTCAGCTCCTGGCTCAAATGCCACGAGCCGGCGGCCTTCCTGTGCGCGCTGCTGAACTCGCAGCCGCTGGGCTTCTACAGCCCCAGCCAGCTCGTGCAGGACGCGCGCCGGCATGACATCGAGGTGCGGGCCGTCGACGTCAACCACAGCGATGCCGACAGCACGCTCGAACTTCGCGACGGCGAGCACCAGCCTGCCGTTCGGCTTGGCCTGCGCCTCGTCAACGGGCTGGGGCAAGAGTCCGCCAAGCGCATCGAGGCCGCACGCCAACGCGACGGCCTCTTCGCCCATCCGCAAGACCTGGCCCACCGCGCCCGCCTCAGTCAGCAGGACATGCAGCAGCTGGCCGCCGCCGACGCACTGACCAGCCTGGCCGGCCATCGCCGCCAGCAGGTCTGGCAGGCGTCGGCCCTGCACGCGATGCCGGCGCTACTGCAAGGCAGCCTGCTGCCCGAGGACGACCTGGCGCTGCCCGCCGCCGCCGAGGGCGAAGAGGTGCTGTGGGACTACGCCGCCACCGGCCTGACGCTGCGCCGCCACCCGCTGGCCCTGCTGCGTCCGCGCCTGGCCCGGCAAGGCCTCCTGTCGGCGCAGCAGCTCGACGCCGTCAAGAGCGGCCGCCGCGCCAAGGCCTGCGGCATCGTCACCGGGCGGCAGAAGCCGCAAACGGCCAAGGGCACCCTCTTCGTCACGCTGGAAGACGAGACCGGCAATGTGCAGGTCATCGTCTGGCCCAAGGTCTACGAAGAAAACCGCAGCACCATTCTCGGTGCGCGGCTGCTCGCCGTCGAAGGCGTGTGGCAACGTGGTGATGGCGATGTGCGCCACCTGCTGGCGCAGCGCTTTACAAATCTCAACCCGCTGCTGGGCCGATTGCCGACAGAGAGTCGGGACTTTCGGTGACGTCCGACACGTCCAACACCGATCCCGGTGTAAGTTGCACCCAGGTCACCCGACTCATCCGCTATCCGAGAGCGAAAGCCCCATCCATGCTGATCCGAATTCCCGACGCCCACGAGCCCCTGCCCAGCGAGATCACGCCGCGCTCGGTCTACCTCAACCGCCGCAACGCCCTGGCTGGGCTGGGTCTCGCTGCCGCATCGCCGCTGGCGCTGGCCCAGTCGGCGCCGGGCGGCGGCAAGCTGGCCAAGCTGCCGGGCGCACGCTCGGCCGTGGCGGGCGGCATGGTGCTGGACAAGCCCACCGCCTATGCCGACGCGACCTCGTACAACAACTTCTACGAGTTCGGCACCGACAAGGCCGACCCCGCGCAGCGCGCCCACACGCTGAAGACGCGGCCATGGACGGTGGCCGTCGAAGGCGAATGCGCCAAGCCGGGCAGCTACGACATCGACGCGCTGCTCAAGCTCAGCGCCCAGGAGGAGCGCATCTACCGCCTGCGCTGCGTGGAGGGCTGGAGCATGGTCGTGCCCTGGGTGGGCTACTCGCTGTCCGAACTGATCAAGCGAGCGGAGCCCACGTCCAAGGCCAAGTTCGTCGAGTTCACGACGCTGGCCGACCGTTCCCAGATGCCCGGCCTGCGCTCCGGCGTGCTGGACTGGCCCTATGTCGAGGCCCTGCGCATCGACGAAGCCATGCACCCGCTGGCGCTGCTGACCTTCGGCATGTACGGCGAGGTGCTGCCCAACCAGAACGGCGCGCCGGTGCGCGTGGTGCTGCCCTGGAAATACGGCTTCAAGTCGGCCAAGAGCATCGTCAAGATCCGATTCGTCGAGAAGCAGCCGCGCAGCAGCTGGGAGCAGAGCGCGCCGCAGGAGTACGGCTTCTATTCCAATGTGAACCCCAACGTGCCGCACCCGCGCTGGAGCCAGGCGGCCGAGCGCCGCATCGGCGAGGACGGCCTGTTCGCCAAGAAGCGGCCGACGCTGATGTTCAACGGCTATGAGGCGCAGGTGGGCCAGCTCTACGCGGGCATGGACCTGAAGAAGAACTACTGAAGCGATGAAGAAGCTGCTGTCGACGGCGCTGCTGAGCCGTGCCGCCAAGCCGCTGCTCTTCGTGCTCTGCCTGGCGCCGCTGGCCTGGCTGGTCTACGCGGCCTTCGCCAACCGACTCGGCGCCAACCCGGCCGAGGCGCTGATCCGCTCCCTGGGCGACTGGACGCTGCGCGGCCTGTGGCTGACGCTCACCATCACGCCGCTGCGCGAGTTGACGGGCCTGGCCGCGCTGGCGCGCTTTCGCCGCATGCTCGGCGTGTTCACCTTCTTCTATGCGTCGTTGCACCTGCTGGCCTATGGCTGGCTGGATCAAGGGTTGGAGCTGGACGTCATCGCCGCCGACATCGTCAAGCGGCCGTTCATCCTGATGGGCTTCACGGCCTGGGCGCTGATGCTGCCGCTCGCGGCCACCAGCTTCAACAAAGCCATCAAGAAGCTTGGCGCCAAACGTTGGCAGGCGTTGCACAAGCTGGTCTACGCGGTCTCTGTGATTGCGCTGCTGCACTTCATCTGGATGCGTGCCGGCAAGAACAACTTCGCCGAGCCGGCGATCTACGGCGCCCTCCTGGCGGTGTTGCTGGGCTGGCGAGTCTGGAAGCGAATCCGCAGGAATTGACCTCGGCTGGGATAATTCGCGGCTTTGCCCCCAGCCGCGCCCATGCCCAGCCCCCTCTCCATCGACGTAGCCATCCTCGGCGGCGGCCCCGCCGGCTGCAGCGCCGCGTCCTGGCTGGGCCAGATGGGCATGACGTCGCTGCTCGTCGAGCGTGAAACCCGGCTGTGCGCCGCGCTGGCCGGCCTCAACTTCGCGCAGGACTGGGTGCTGGGCGAGCCCGCCGCCCACCTGGCCGCCTTGGGCGAGCATTACGCCGCCCAGGCCCAGGCCACGCCCGGCCTGACGTTGCGCCTGGGCACCCGAGCTGAGTCGGCACGCCATGCGGCCGGCAGCTGGACGCTGCAGCTCGCCACCGGCGAGCATGTGCAGGCCCGCGCGCTGCTCGTCGCCACCGGCCTGCGGCTGTTGCGTCCGGCGCGCTATTTCGCCGTGCCGCACCCGCGCGTGCTGGACGCGGCCCAGTTGACGACCCGACGCGAGACCCTGCCCGCCGGCCGCGGTCTGCTGCTTGGCGCCGGCGACAACGCAGCCGAGAACGCCCTCTTCCTGGCCGACCGTGGCCATGACGTGACGCTGTGGGCGCGCGGCAGTTGGCGCGCGCAGATCCATCTCGCTGAGCGCGCCGCCGCCCACCCGCGCATCACGCTGCGGCTGGCGACGCAGCTGCCCGAGGCGCTGCTGCCCGACGAGGCTGGTGTCACCGTCGGCGCCGAGCGTTTCGACTTCGTCGCGGCACTGCTGGGCTTCGAGCCCGAGCCCTCGGCCTTCGCCTTGCTGGACGAAGCCTCGCGCCAGCGCGCCTTTGTCGCGGGCGACGCCAGCCGCCGCTGGCACCCCTGCGTGCAGACGGCGCTGGCCGACGGCGTGCAGGCCGCCAAGCAGATCGAGCTGGCGCTGCGCCCGCAGGTGGCCGCCGCGCCGCAGCGCTACAACAACCGCCAGGTCATCCACCTGCAGGGCCTGCGCTTTCGCGCGAACCTCGGCGTGCTCGACTTCGAGCGCACCGGCCCGCAACCCATCCAGGTCGACGCCGACGTCAACCTGGGCGCGATGCCGGTCGTCGCCCGCGACGCCGACATCGGCCACGTGCTCGACTACCGCCGCGTGCGCGCCGCCATCATCGATGAGTGCACCGCCGAGCACACCGACCTCGTCGAAGCCCTGCTGGGCAAGCTCTGCAACCGCCTGATGAGCCTGCCCGGCGTCGTCGGCGTGCGCCTGAAGCTGACCAAGCTCGAAATCTTTCCCGACTGCGAAGTCGCAATCAGCACCGAACTGGGTGCATGGTGAGTCCACATGTCTGAAGTATTAGATTTCGCCGAACAAGCTGCCGCCGACAAGAAGGCGGCCTACGAGATCAACAAGCTGTCCAAACGCCTGCACCGCCAGGTGGGCCAGGCCGTGACCGACTTCAACATGATCGAAGACGGCGACAAGGTCATGGTCTGCCTGTCCGGCGGCAAGGACAGCTACGCGATGCTCGACATCCTGCTCAACATGCAGCAGCGCGCCCCGATCAAGTTCAGCCTGGTGGCCGTCAACCTCGACCAGAAGCAGCCCGGCTTCCCCGAGGAGGTGCTGCCCAACTACCTGCGTTCGCGCGGTGTCGACTTCCACATCGAGACGCAGGACACCTACTCCATCGTCAAGCGCCTCATCCCCGAGGGCAAGACGACGTGTTCGCTGTGTTCGCGCCTGCGCCGCGGCATCCTCTACCGCGTGGCCGGCGAGCTGGGCGCCACCAAGATCGCGCTGGGCCACCACCGCGACGACATGGTCACGACGCTGTTCCTGAACATGTTCTTCGGCAGCCGCATGAAGGGCATGCCGGCCAAGCTGGTCAGCGACGACGGCAGGAACGTCATCATTCGCCCGCTGGCCTACGTGAAGGAGCCCGACCTCGCCCGCTGGGCCGAGCACCGCGAGTTCCCCATCATTCCGTGCAACCTCTGCGGCAGCCAGGAGAACCTGCAGCGCGTGCAGGTCAAGGCCATGATCAATGAGTGGGAGAAGCGCTACCCGGGCCGCATCGACAACATCTTCACGGCCATGGGCAACGTCGTGCCGTCGCACTTGATGGACAAGAAGCTGTTCCCGTTCGAGACCATGCGCGCGACCGGCAAGGCGGAGCCGGACGGCGACATCGCCTTCGACGATGACGAGAGCTGCTCGACGCCGACGGCCAACGTCGTGCGCCTGACCCGCGACTGAACTTCCGTCGCCCATCGATGTAGCTCATGACCTCCGGGCTGCGGCCCGTCACCCGCCCACATTGCACTCGGCGCGCCGTCCCTAGACTGCGCGCCGTTTTCATTCTCGGGACACCCATGCGCGCTCTTCTTGGCCTGCTGCTGCTCGCCGTCCTTGCTGGCTGCACCCAACACCGCGTGCAGACGCAGTGCATGCCCATCGTCGCCGTCTACCCGAGCTGGAAGCAGCAGGTGCTGCCACCGGCGCAGATCCCCTGGCAGCGCATCACGCATCTGGCCCTCGTCTTTGCGCTGCCCACGGCCGACGGCGGGCTGGACACGCGCGCTCTGGACGGCCTCGTCGAGCCCGTCGTTCGGGATGCTCACCGAAACGGCAAACGCGTCATCGTCTCAATCGGCGGTGCCCAGGGCTATGGCGACGCCTTCCAACGCATCGCCGAATCACCCGAGCGCCTCAGCCGCTTCACGGCCGCTGTACGCAACTATGTCGCTCGCCATGAACTGGACGGCATCGACATCGACTGGGAATACTGGACGCAGCAGGCTGTCAAAAAGCAAGGCGGCAATGACCCTGTCGAGAGCCGCCTGCTGGTGAAGTTGCTGGCCGACCTCCGCCGCACCTTGCCGCCGGGCGTCCAGCTGACCGCCTCGGTCTTCGCCGGCCACTGGATGGGCGAGCAGTACCTCGCCGAGCTGCAAGCCCACGTCGACTTTGTCGCGCTGATGTCCTTCGACTTCACCGGCCGCTGGGACGAATCCACGGTCGGCCACCACGCCGACTTCGGCACCTTCAAACAGAGCGTGCAATTTCTCGTCGACAGGGGTTTTCAGCCCGGCAAGATCATTGCGGGCATCCCCTTCTACGGGAAGGAGTTCGTGGCCGGCAGCAACCGCGAGGTCAGGGACGTGGCCTACCGCGACCTGCCGCCGCGCGCGCCGGACAACACCTTCTTCGAAACACCCGAGCTCGCGGCACGCAAAGCCCGGCACATCGTCGACGAAGGCCTGGCCGGCGTGATGTTCTTCGAGCTGACGATGGATACCACCGCCGATTCGCGCAACAGCCTGCTCGCTGCCATCAACGGCCACCTCTCACCGGCGAAGTGCGAGGCCATCAAGTGACATTTGGATGCACCCACACACACTGCGGCAAACTCGCCGACTCAAGATCAGCGGCACAAGCCCGCATATCCAGGAGGCTCGCATGTTCACTCCCACCCGTCGGCTGGTCCTGACCAGCCTGGCCGCTGCCGCCACGCTGGCCATCACCGGCTGCGCCGGCCCGTACACCGTCGGTGCCGACGTTTCCAGCTACGGCAGCTGGCCGGCCGGCCGCAAGCCCGGCACCTTCGCCTTCGACCGCCTGCCCTCGCAGCAGCAGAACGACGAGGCCACGAAGCGCCAGACCGCACTGGAAGAAGCCGCCAAGGCCGCGCTGGAGAAGGCCGGCTTCAAGCCGGCTGCCGATCTCAAGAGCGCCGACGTCCTCGTCACGCTGGGCGCCCGCGTCACCGCCTACGACCCCGTGCCCTGGGACGACCCGCTGTGGTGGCGCTGGCGCGGCCGTTTGCTGTCGCCGCGCTACGGCTATGTTGGTGCTGGCCCATGGGGCTGGCGCCAGGACCCGTTCTTCGACCGCCGCTATGACCGCGCCGTGGCCGTGCTGCTGCGCGACCGCGTCAGCGGCGAAGCCTTGTATGAGACGCATGCCAGCAACGAGGGCATCTCCTCAGGTGACGCCGTGCTGACGCCGCTGTTCGATGCCGCGCTGGCCGAGTTCCCCAACGTCAACCCGAAATCACACCGCGTCGCGGTGCAGGCCATCCGATAGGCAGAACAGCCGTCCTGCCTGCCCATAATCGCGACTTCGTAAAACGCAGTCGCAAGGCAGGCATGGCGCTCAATATCGTGATCATGGCGGCGGGCAAGGGCACGCGCATGAAGTCCGCAACGCCCAAGGTGTTGCACAAGCTTGCTGGCCGCTCGCTGCTGGCCCATGTGCTGAAGAGCGGCGAGCCGCTGGCCGCCGAGGCGCGCATCGTCATCACCGGGCACGGCGCCGATCGGGTCGAGGCGGCTGTTGCCGCGGAAGGCATCTCCTTCGTGCGCCAGATGCCCCAGCTCGGCACCGGCCACGCCATCCAGCAGGTCGTGCCCGTGCTGGCTGGTGAGGGCACCACCCTCATCCTCAACGGCGACGTGCCGCTGATCGCGACCGCCACCGCGAAAGCCCTCATCGAAGCCTGCGCCGGCCACGCGCTGGTGCTGCTGACGGTGGACTTGGCCGACCCGACCGGCTACGGCCGCATCGTGCGCGACCAGGACGACGGCGGCGTGCTCGCCATCGTCGAGCACAAGGACGCCACGCCCGCCCAGCGCCTCATCCGCGAAGGCTACAGCGGCATGATGGCCGCGCCCACCGGCGCGCTCAAGCGCTGGGTCGGCCAGCTCAACAACGACAACGCGCAGGGCGAGTTCTACCTGACCGACATCGTGGCCATGGCCGTGGCCGAGGGCCTGCCCGTGCTGGGCATCAAGGCCGGCAGCGAGACGGAGGTGCTGGGTGTCAACGACCCCGTGCAGCTCGCACAACTGGAGCGCGCCTTCCAGGCCCAGCAGGCCGAAAGCCTGATGCGCGCCGGCGTGCGCCTGGCCGACCCCGCCCGCTTCGACCTGCGCGGCACGCTGACGCATGGACAGGATGTCGAGATCGACGTGAACTGCGTGTTCGAAGGTCATGTCGAACTGGGCGACGGCGTGCGCATCGGCGCCAACTGCGTCATCCGCAATGTCACCATCGCGGCCGGCGCACGCATCCATGAGTTCACGCACATCGACGGCGAGGCGCTGGGCGCCAGCGTCGGCGAGGGCTCGCTGATCGGCCCATTCGCCCGCCTGCGCCCGGGCGCGCAGCTGGGCCAGGGAGTGCACATCGGCAACTTCGTCGAGGTCAAGAACGCCACGCTGGCCAACGGCGCCAAGGCCAACCACTTGGCCTACCTCGGCGACGCAACGGTGGGCGAACGCGTCAACTTCGGCGCCGGCTCCATCACGGCCAACTACGACGGCGCCAACAAGCACCGCACGACGATTGGCGATGACGTGCACGTGGGCTCCAACTGCGTGCTCGTGGCCCCGGTCACGCTGGGCAACGGCGCCACGATCGGCGGCGGCTCGACCATCACCAAGGACGTCGAATCCGGCAACCTCGCGGTGGCGCGTGGCAAACAGGTCGCGCTCAGCGGCTGGACGCGCCCGGCCAAGAAGCGTTGAATAGCCATGTCGTCGTGACTTAGTTCCGGGGATTGCGTCACGGCGCCCGAGGTGAGGGGGCGCTCGCCGCACCGACCCGCCGTTAGGATGGCCCTGCCTCACGAACACCGTAGCACCATGGCCCACGAACTCGACTTTGCAGCGCTCTCGCTTGACGATGCCGTCCCGGTTGACCTGGGTGCGTTCGAAGCGGTCCAGGCCCGTGATGAAGCGGATGCCCGGAACCGCGCGCTGGAATTGAAGGCCCAGGCCTGCGACAACGCGGCCGAAGCCTGCTGGTATCTGGCCCGCAGCCTAGGCGCCGCGCGCGACCTGCCGCAGGACGGCGAAGCCAGCCTGGAACTGCTGTTCCAGCTGATCGGCGCACTGGCCGACCTGCCCACCGACATCGCCGCCGCGCCGCTGCCTGAAGTGGTGGGTGGCCGCGATGACGGCATCACCGAACTCTGCCTGCAGCTCGAAGCCGCACGCGACGTGACGGAAGAAGCGCTGATCGACGCCGAACTGGCACCGGCGCGCAGCCAGTTCTGCCACTGACCGCTCTTCTCCAATAGAAAAAGGCGCCTCGCAAGGCGCCTTTGTCGTTACAAGGCTGACCGAATCAGAGGCCGCTCGGCGCCTGGCTGACCAGCGGTGCCGGGGGCAGCGTCAACCGGTTGTCGACGGCCTTGACACCGGCAGCGGACGAGGCGACGACCGTGGCGCGCTCGCGGGTCGGGGCATCGGGCGCCTGGCCTTCGAGCTTCACGACGCCATGATCGGTGCTGACGGCGATGGGCACGGCGGCCAACGTCGAGTCCGATGCCAGGGCGGTGCGCACCTGCACCGTGATGCCCACGTCTTCAGGGGCGGGCTGAGGCGCCTGGACAGGGGCCTGGGCCAGTGGCGGCGTGCCTGGCGAGGTCGAAATCTCAGCAGGAGGCGTGGCCGGCACTGCCGAGGCCAGCGGCGGCGTCACCGGAACAGTGCCCGCAGTGGTGGCCGGCGGCGTCACCGAGGTCGGGCCGGCAGCCGTGGGCGGCATCGTCAGCGGCGCAGTGCCCGGCTGGATCACCGGCTGCGGCTCGACCGGCGCGGTGGCAACCGTCGTCGGCGCCTGCTGGCTGGGCAGCGGCTCAAGCGCCGCGCTGCGCGGATTGGCACGCAACACCAAGTCCGGACGCGGGGCCGGCACAGGCGCCTGGGCGACCGGGCGGGCCTCTGCGGCCGGCTTCACCGTAGTCAACGATGGGGCTGGCCGGGCCGGTACCGGCTCGGCAGCTGCCGGAGTCGTTGCAGGTGCAGGAGCGATTGCCTCGTCGCGGTCAGCCGCGGGCGGGGGTTCGGGCGTCACAGCGGCCACCTGGGTCGGCGGCTCGGCGCTGCTGATGACAGCCGGCGTGACCGGCGCTTCGGACGGCCGGTTCAGCGACCACACGGCCACTGCAGCGATGACGGCGGCACCGGCACCGGCAGCAATCATCCAGCTCAGCTGGCTTTGGCGCTGCGGCGGCAGCGCGGTGGCGCGGTGCTGCGGCCGTACGTCTGCCGTGGCCATCCTTGGCGTGACCGGTGGCGTGGTCGACAGCGGGGGCGAGACTTCCCGCGAATTCATGCGAAGGGCGCTCGCAGGGAGCTTGGCACCACGCATGGGCAAGCCGGCGTGGGAAGCCGCGGGCTTGTGGGTGTCGGACAGGTCGCCCGGCGTCGAGTCAATGTGATCAGCCCAACCTTCGGCGTGAATTGATTTGGGGAATTTCATCTTGGCCTCCTGTCGTCGTGTCGTCGACGTTTGCGGTGAAGCCAACTTTGCGTGCGCCGAGCCTTGCGCCCTGCCGGTGCAAGGGCCCTCTCCTTGTAGGACAGAGGGCTGGGAGCGTGTGCAGTTGTGAGGCCTGTGAGCGACAGGGCTAGAAACCGCGCACCGGCAACGTGTCGTCACGCTGGAGCCAGTTGCGTGGCGAGTAGCGGCTGCTCGCATCGGTCACATGCAGCGTGAAGGCATGGCGCGATTTCTCGGAGCGGTTGGCAGCGGAGTAATGCGGCAGCAGGCCGTGGAAGACGACCAGCGAGCCGGCCTCGACCTCAAGCGGGATGGCCTCGCGCGAATCGGCGGCTGGCCAGGGCGTGGGGTCGACAGATTCCATCCAGGCCTGGCGGCCGTCGCGCACGAAGCGCTCGCGCAGCACGCCGCGCGCGCCGCGGTGGCCGCCGGGCTCGGTCCACAGGCAGCCGTTCTGAAGGGTCGCGTCTTCCAGCGCGAACCAGAAGGTCGTCACGGTGAGCGGGTCGCTCTCGAAGAAACTGGCGTCCTGGTGCCAGCGCACCTCGCCGCCAATGCCGGGCTGCTTGAAGATGAACATGCTCTGCCAGACCTGAGGCCGGGCCAGGCCCAGCCCGGCTGCGACACCGCGCAACGCATCGCCCTTGGAAAACGCGCTGAACACCGGGTCCAGGTCGTGCATCGCATGGCCGATCTTGTTGATGGCCAACGCCTTGTCGACGCGCAGCCGGCCATCCGCGTCGAAGGCCTCTTCCTCGAAAAAGCATCGCACCTGGCTGCCGCTGTCGAGGAAGTAGTCGTCCACATGGCGCTGCTGTTCCTCGGTCGTGAAGACGGGGCGCTGCTCTCCGGGGTCGAAGGCGTCGACGATCTCCAGGGCGCGGGCGCGCAGCGCAGCGATGTCGGCAGCGGCCTTGAAGCCGGGGATGACCAGGAAGCCTTGTTCGGCGTAGCGCGCTGCGTCAACAGTCATGAGGATGCTCGAGGAGTTGTGCGGATTGTGTGGCCGCCGAGGCACGCCCACAGTCCCGCGCACACCCCCCCTGGAGAGCCGCCATGAAAGCGCTGAAGATCCTGCTGATCGCCATCGTCGTGCTGCTGGCCCTCCTCGTCGGCGGCGGGTTGCTGCTGTCGCCCAGGTTCAGCGTGTCGCGCACGGTCGTCGTCAACGCCGCGCCCGAGAAGATCTACGCCCTCATCGCCGACCCGCGCGGCTGGAAAGCATGGAGCGTCTGGAACCAGCGCGACCCGGCCATGGCGATCGAGTACAGCGGGCCCGCCTCGGGCGCCGGCGCCGTCTGGGCCTGGAAGAGCAAGAGCCAGGGCGATGGCCGCATGACCTTCACCACCGCCGATGCGCCCAGCCGCCTGGGCTACGAGCTCTTCTTCCCCGACTTCGGCACCACGTCGACCGGTGCGTTCCGCCTGGATGCGAATGGCGGTGCTACCCAGGTCACCTGGACCATGGACGGCGACATGGGCGCCAACCCGGTCTACCGCTGGATGGGACTGTTCATGGACAAGATGGTGGGGCCGGACTTCGCCGCGGGCCTGGCCAACCTGAAGGCGCTGGCGGAAAAGGGCTGATCCTCAACCGCTGGCGCGCGCCCCCTGGGGACGGGGGGCCACCGCGCGCAGTCATGGATTGACCCGGGAGCGCCATCGGCGCAACGTCGCGCAGTCTCAATGCACTGACGCAAAGGAAGCGCACATGATCTCCCTGCTCCAACGCGCACGGCTCTTGCTGGCTGCGCTGCTGCTCACGCCGTCACTCCTGCTGGCCGCGCCCTACGAGACGATCTCGGGCATCAGCCTGAACCAAACGGGCGGCCCCTTCATCACCGACCTCGGCAATGGCACCTCGCGTTGGGTCACGCCGATCGACTGGACCAACAACAACGCCTTCACGACCGGCACGCTGTTCTTCGTCGTGACCCGGCAATGGGCCGGCGGCTCGGCGGCGGGAGACGCCATGCAATGGGACAACGCAGCCGGAGTATTTCGCCAAGGCAACCTGGTCGGCGAAGCGGACAACGATGACCGCTTCATCGCGCTACTCGACACCAACGCCAATCTCGCCGCACTGAACCCGATATTCGGCGTCGTTGCCAGCGACAGCGTCGCCGCCTTCCGCATCGGTGCACTGAACCCTGGTGAAACGGTGAGCACCGAATTGAACTTCCTGATGACTTCGTCGGTGGGCGTGATGTACCTCGATGGCTTCATCGTCGAACAGCAGCTGCCTCTGCCCGGCAGTCTGCCGCTGGTGCTGGCCGCCTTCATCGCCTTGGCGGCCGTGCCGGCGCGCAAGCGCAGCTAGCTGCCCGGCTCCCAAACCAGGGCCAGAGCCAACGCGGCCTCGGTGACGGCGCGGCCCACTGGCGTGGCCGGGTCGGGGCGGCGCAGGCGCGGCACGGCCCCGCTGAGGTCGAGGCTGCCGACGACCGTGCCCTGGTGCAGCATCTCGTAGCCGACGGCCGCAGTCTGCGGTTGCGCGCTGCCTTCGAGCAGATGCGCCGAGCGCAGTCCCAGCGTCAGCTCGCCACGGCGGTAAGCGCCCTCGCGGCTGAGCTTGCCGCGACGCATCTGGCCCTCGCCGATCTGCAGCATGGCGGCGGGCGCGCTGCCCCAGCGGCAACTGAGCACCCAGGGTTTGCTGCCGGTCAGGCGGCTGTTGGCTGTCGCCTCGGGCGTCCAGCTCTCGCAGACTGTCGTGCTCTCGCCCGCCGGTCCGGCCCAGCCGAAGCGCAGTGGCGCACGCACATTGGTAGGCAGAGGTTCGAACAGGGCGATCTTGTCGGCGCCGCGCTCGAAATGCACGCGCTGGCCGCTGAGCCTGAACTCGCCCTGGCGGCCCCACGCCGGTTTGCCAAAGCTCTCTTCCGCCACGCCGGCCACCGACGGTGCCTGGGCCATGCGCGCTTCTCGCCCTGCGGGCGCTTCGCCCTGGCGCACGGAAGCACAGCCGGACAGGAAGGCGAGCAACACAGACGAGGCAGCAGCGAGTGAAGCAGAGCGGGAGATGGGCATGGGCAAGGGCGTTGCGAGGTCGTGGCGAATGCACCGACTCTAGAGGCAGCCACCGCCGGCAGCCGCCGACAACTGTTACCCGGCGTAGCTTTGGTGAACCGCCACACCGGCCGTCGAACGGCGCTGCGGCTGATCGGCCCGAAACTGCCACCGGTCGCAGCCCCGTCGCTGCCGAGCGCAGGCGTCGGCAAGCTGCCAACTTCCTCTACGGCGTCCACCTTCATGCCCAGCGCTTCCACTTCGCGCCTCATCCTCATGGCCCTGGCTCTGCTAACCGAGGCCTTGCACCTCGCCTGGGAGGCCCTGCATGGCGGCATCCTCAGCCACCACCTGATGCAAAGCGGCGCCATGCCCGCCATCTCCAATGCCTGGGGCCTGCTGGTCGTGCCGGCGCTGGCAGCCTGGGCCGGGGGCAGGTTGCCGCGCCCGGGCACGGCGGCGCGCGGCTGGCTGCCCGTGGTGCTCGGCTTCGCATTGCCGCTGCTGCTGGGCGCCACGCTGTCGCTCGCTTTCCATCTCAAGCTGCAGGCGCTGACCGAGGCGATCTTCTTCGGCCTGCTGCTGCTCGCGTTGCTGCTGCCCGCGCACCGGCCGGAAAGCCTGCTGGGCTTCGTGCTCGGCATGAGCTTGACCTTTGGCGCCGTGATCCCGACTTTGATCGGTGGCGTCATCGCCGGCCTGTCATGGCTGCTGCGCGGCCTGGTCCGCCGGGCCTGGCAACTGGCAAGGCCGGCATGAGCGCTGGGGCCGACTGCGGGCAAACACTGACCGACCCTGGCCTTGCCATTGCTGCCGCCGACATCATTTCCGCCACGTCACCACTTGAGCCCAAGCCATGACCGACGCTGCTGTCCCCACGCTCTACGACTGGCTCGGCGGCCTCCCCGCGCTTGAGCGGCTGACCGATCGCTTCTACGCGCGCGTCAAGGACGACGCGCTGCTCACGCCCGTCTTTGCCCACATGAGCGGCGAGCATCCGGCCCATGTCGCCGCCTTCCTCGCCGAGGTGCTGGGCGGGCCGGCCAGCTACTCCGCCCAGCACGGCGGCCACCCGCACATGATCCGACAGCATCTCAACCGGCACCTGGGCCAGGAGCAGCGCCGCGCCTGGGTCGCCTTGCTGCTGGATACGGCCGACAAGCTCGGCATGCCCGACGACCCGGAGTTCCGCTCCGCGCTGGTCGGCTATCTGGAATGGGGCTCGCGCCTGGCCGTCATCAACTCGCAGGCCGGCGCGGAGGTGAACGCCGATGCGCCGATGCCGAAGTGGGGCTGGGGCGAGGTGAAGGGGCCGTACACCGGCTGACCTCGGCTCAGGGCAACTGAGGCTCGGACGCCGCTTCGTCCGGCGGGGCCGGCGCTGCAAGGCCGATGCGGGCGATGGCCATGTCGCCGGCGTACTCGCTGTAGAACCAGTTGCCGTCCTGCTGCACCAGGCCATCGGTGGGTGGCGCCAACTGCGTATTCGGCTGGCCCTTGAGCGCCACGGCCATCGTTGCGGCCCAGACGGGCAGGGCCAGGCCGCCGCCGGTCTCGCGCTCGCCGAGGGACTTGGGCTTCGGATAGCCGATCCACACCGCGCCGGCGCGCGCGGCCTGGAAACCGCAGAACCAGGCGTCGATGGCGTCGTTGGTGGTGCCGGTCTTGCCGTACAGGTCCCAGCGGCCCAGGATGGAACTGGCGCGCGCGCCGGTGCCCTCGCGCGTGACGGCGGCAAGCAGCTGCGAGGTCATGAACGCATTGCGCGCGCTGATGGCCTGCCGGGGCTTGGGCGGGTCGGCCTGCCAGATGGTCTCGCCCTGGGCGTCCTGGACGCGCTGGATCAGCCAGCCCGTAGGCATCTGCCCCGCGTTGGCAAAGGTGGCATAGGCCTGCGCCATCTGCAGCGGGGTGACCTCGCCGGTGCCCAGGGCGATGGTCAGGTTCAGCGGCTGGCGTTGCTCGTCCAGGCCGAACTTGCCGGCCCAGCCGCGCACGCGTTGCGGGCCCATGGCCTGGGCCAGGCGGATGGTGACCATGTTTTTGGAGCGGGCCAGGCCCTGGCGCAGCGTCAGCGCCTCCTCGTACTGGCCGTCGTAGTTGCGCGGCGACCAGTCGCCCACGGTGATCGGTTCGTCGCTGACCAGCGTGCCGGCCCAGCCGCCCTGCTCGATGAGCGCCGAGTAGACGAAGGGCTTGAAGGCCGAGCCCGGCTGGCGGAAGGCCTGGGTGGCGGAGTTGAACTGGTTGCGCGTGAAGTCGAAGCCGCCCACCAGCGCGCGGATGGCGCCGGTGGCCGGGTCCAGCGTGACGACGGCGCCCTCGGCCTGCGGCGTCTGGCTGAGCAGCCACTGCTTGCCTGACTCCAGTACGCGCACGACGGCACCGCGCTTCAGCCCCTGCAGCGGCCGCAGCGCCGCGCCCTTGAGAGTGATGGCTTCACCATCCGCCAGCACGAGCCTGGCGGCGTTCTTGTCCTGCTCCAGCAGCACGGCCGTGCGCAGCTCGCCGAGGTCGGGGTGGGCGTCGAAGGCAGCGTCCAGCGCGTCGTCCAGGCCCTCGCCTTCGGGCAGATCGACGGTGGCCTGGGGGCCGCGGAAGGGCTGGCGGCGCTCCAGCTCGAACAGCGCGTGGCGCAGCGCCTCCTGGGCCGCAGACTGCTCGGCGTAGAGCAGCGTCGTCGTCACCGTGAGGCCACGCGTGTAGGCCTCTTCGCCGAAGCGGGTCAGCATCTCCTGGCGCACCTGCTCGGCGGCGTGGTCGGCCACACCGGCAAGGCGGCGTGGGCGCTGGATGCTGAGCGACTCCTCGCGCGCCGACTTGGCCTGCTCGGGCGTCACCAGGCCCACGGCTGCCAGCCGCTCCAGCACGACAGCCCGGCGGCGCTTGGCGCGCTCGGGATAGATGGCGGGGTTGAGGCGGTTCGGGTCCTTGGGCAGGCCGATCAGGAGGGCCATCTCGGCCGTGTCCAGCTTGTCCAGCGTCTTGCCGTAGTAGCGCTCGGCCGCCGCCGCGAAGCCGTAGGCGCGGTTGCCGAGGTAGATCTGGTTCATGTAGATCTCCAGGATCTGCTCCTTGCCCAGCGCGCGCTCGATCTTGATGGCCAGCAGCCCCTCGACGACCTTGCGCGTCCAGCGCTGCTCCTTGGTGAGGTAGGTGTCGCGCGCAAGCTGCTGCGTGATGGTGGACGCGCCATGCAGCGGGCCGCTGTGCGTCAGGTTGCGGACGAAGGCACGCGCGATGCCGCTGTAGTCGATGCCGGCGTGGTGCCAGAAGTCGGCGTCCTCCACGGCCAGCAGCGCGTCCTGCATGGGCTTGGGGATGTCCTTGAGCGGCACGAAGCGGCGGCGCTCGGCGCCGAACTCACCGATCAGCTGGCCATCGGCGCTCATCACGCGCAGCGGCTGGTGGGGCTGGTAGTCGGTCAGCGTGTCGAGCGCCGGCAGCTGCACCCAGACGATGGCCGCGACGATGGCACCCAGCAGCAGGACCGCCAGCGGCAAGCCGACAAGCGCACCCAGCCACGGGCGTTGGACGAAGAACTTGAGCATGGCGCGCATCGTAGGGGCGACTCACGCCTCAGAAAGTCGCAAGCCGTTACCCGGCGGGCAACTGCCGGATCAGGGTGACTTGCCGGCTGCGGCGATGGCGCGCTGCAGGTCGGCACGCTCCTCGCAGCCACTGGGGCAGAGCTTGTCCAGCACCGCGAGGCGTTCGCGTGCCTTGGGCAGCTCGCCCTTCATCACATACAGCTCGCCGAGATATTCGTTGGCGCCACGGTGTCCAGGGTCTATGCGCAGCGCCTGCAGATACTCGGCCTCGGCTTCGCTGAATTGTGGCGGCTTCTGCTTGCGCAGCGTGTAGCCCAGCAGGTTGTGCCAGTCGGCGTTGCCGGCCTGGGGCTGGGCGCGCAGTGCGGCCAGCGCGCCGGGCCAGTCCTTGGCCGCGATGAGCCCGCGCGGCGTGGCCAGCGGGTCGGCAGCAGCGACCTTGCTGTCGGCAGCCGGGTTCATGTCGGCGGCGCTGGCAGGCGTGGCCAGCAGCAGGGCGATCAAGGCGGCAAGCAGGCGCATGGGGTCTCCTCGTTGGGTGACTCAGGAGCTTAGGCCCCATGAGGAAAGTCAGCGCGCGTTTTTGCCGTCGCCCCGGGCGTGCGCTTTGTCGGACGAATCCCGCGCTTCGTCCGGCAACGGCTGACCCGGCGGCCGGCGGCCTCTAACTTTGCGCCATTCCAGCCACGAGGAGATCCCCATGAAAGCCATCCTGCCCCTGCTGCTGCTCGCCACCGCGCCGGCGTTCGCCAACCCAGCGACCCCCGCCACCTGCCCGGAGGCCAGCGAGCATCTCGTCGAATACCTGGCCAGCGCCAGGCAGCGCGTCGGCTTGGAGGGCGAGGTGCGCGTGGAATTCGAGGTCGGTGCCAACGGCCGCACCCAGGTCGTCGGCCTGAAAGGCTCGCGCGCCTACCTGACGCCGGTGCGCATCGCCATGGACACCCTGGAGTGCCGCGCCGGCACGCCGCAGCGCTACATCCTTAACATCCGCTTCGCCGACCCCGCGGCGCGCGCCGTTGCGGCGGCGGCCTCCGCCACCCTCGCCCAGGCGAACACACCCACGCCGGCGCTCACGCCAGAGACCACGCCGCGCTGACCGCTCCCATGCCCCCCGTCCCCACCGACCGTGTCCCCCTGTTGCGCTGGCGCGCCCAGCTCGCCGCCGCCGCGTTGAGCGCCCTGCTGGCCCTGGCGCTGCTGCTGCCAGGTGCGGTGCGCTGCGGGCTGTGGCCGGCGCAGGACGGTGACGAAGGCAGCTGCCACGCCGACGTGGGCCTGGGCGGTGGCCTGGGCCTGGCCTTCCTGCTGTGGGGGCTGTGGCTGGGCGCGGCGCTGACGCAGCGCTGGCTGCCAGGCGCGGGGCCGGCACGCCGCTGGGGGCTGGCGCTGCAGATCGGCGGGCTGACGCTGCTGTTCGCGCTGTTGAACGGTGTCATCCATGCCGTGGGGGCGCCCGACGGCCGTCTCACCGCCTACACGCTGCAGGTGCTGCTGACCTTTGCGAGCTGCGTCTGCCTGGGCCTGGAGTACCGACGCCGCGGCCACCACGGCGAGGCCGCCGCCGCATCGCTGATGCGCGCCGAGCAGGCCCAGGCCCGGCAGCTCGACGCTGCCCGCGCCGCGCTGCTGCAGGCCCAGGTGGAACCGCATTTCCTGTTCAACACGCTCGCCCATCTGCGCCGCCTGGCCCGCACCGACGCCACGGCCGCGCAGGCGATGCTGAGCGACCTGCGCCGCTACCTCGCCGCCGCCCTGCCCGAGCTGCGCCAGGCCGAGGCGCCGCTGGCCCGCGAGCTGGAGCTCGTCAGCGCCTTCCTGGCCCTGCACCAGCGCCGCATCGGCCCGGAGCGGCTGAAGCTGCGCTTTGAGATCGCGCCGGGGCTGGAGGCCGTGATCGTGCCGTCCACCTGCCTGCTGACGCTGGCCGAGAACGCCATCAAGCACGGCATTGCGCCGCAGGTCGACGGCGGCGAGATCTGCGTGCGCGCCGGGCCCGACCCCGACGAGCCGGGCATGCTGCGCCTGGAGGTGGCCGACACCGGCGCCGGCATGGGCAGCGGCAGCGGCAGCGGCACCGGCCTGGCCACGCTGCGCGCACGCCTGGCGGCGGCCCACGGTGAGGGCGCACGACTCAGCCTCCATCTGAACCAACCACGCGGCCTCATCGCCCGCGTGCAGCTGCCGTGGCCTTGACGTTCAGGGCCGGTGACGCCGGCTGGATGCTGCTCGTCGGCGCCGCGACGCTGGTGGCCAACGGCACGCCGCTCAGCAATGCCATGAATGCCCGCGAGGTGCTGAATGCCCTGGTCTACAACATCATCCAGTTCGGTGTTCCGGCCGTGCTGCTGCTGCGCCTGGCGGACGCCCTCGTTGACACCGGCCGGCTGCCGGCCTGGCCGGCCTACATCGGCGTCGTGGCGCTCACGGTCGTCGGCGGCATCTGGGTCATCGCGCCGCACCTGTATCCGCTGCTCGGCAAGGCCGACTGGTGGACGTGGGAGAACGACTTCGCGCTGGCCAGCACGACGCTGATCTGGCATGGCCTGGGGGTGGCCGTCTACGTGCAGCTGCGCTTCTCGGAGCGCGCCCAGGCGCGGCTGGCCACGCTGCAGGGCGCCGCAGCACTGCGCGAACGCCAGCTCGCGGCCACGCAGCTGCTGGCGCTGCAGGCGCGCGTGGACCCGGCACTGCTGTCGGACCGCCTGGCCGCCATCGACGAAGAACTGCTGAGCGAGCCGCTGCGCGCCCAGGCAAGGCTGGCGGCGCTGATCGAACTGCTGCGCGCCCTGCAGCCGCACGTCGAGGCCGAGGTGTCGACGCTGGACCGCGAGATCGCCGCGTTGCGCGCCTATGCGCAGCTCGTCAGCGCCGACGCGCAGCACACCGAGCGCCTGCACCTGGCCGGCCTGGCCGAGCCACCCGACTGGCCGTTGGCACCCATGGTGCTGCTGCCGCTGGTGCGTCCGCTGCTGGACGAGGGCACGACGCTGTGGAGCCTGTCCCTGCACGCCGGCGCCGGCGCGGCCGAGCTGCGGCTGCAGGCGCTGGGGCCCGATGCGGAGCGCACCCGCCGCACCGCCGGGCGCGTGCCAGTGGTCGAGCTGGCCCAGCGTCTGCGCGCGGTGCATGGCGACGGCGCACGGCTGGAATTGCTGGCTGAAGAATTGCCGATGTTCAAGTTGACCTGGCCCACGCCATGACCCGCATCCTCATCGCCGAAGACGAAGCCCTGCTCGCCGCCGAGATCCGCGAGGAGTTGCTGCGCCAGTGGCCCGAGGCGCAGGTCGTCGGCATGGCGCGCGACGGCCACGAGGCGCTGCGTCAGGTGGAGCAGCTGGCGCCGGTCGTCTGCTTCCTGGACGTGCAGATGCCGGGCCTGTCGGGCCTGGAAGTCGCCCAGCTCATCGGCCGGCGCGCCCATGTCGTCTTCATCACGGCCCACGAGCGCTACGCGGTGCAGGCCTTCGACGAAGGCGCCGTCGGCTATCTGCTGAAACCGCTGGACCCGGTGCGCATGGCCAAGACGCTGCTGCGCCTGAAGGAGCGCCTGACCCAGCCGCCCGCCGACCTGGGCGGCCTGACCGCGCGCACCACACCAGCGACCGCTGAGCCGCTGCGCTGGATCACCGTGCAGCGCGGCCACGAGCTGCAGCTCATCACCGTCGAGGACGTCGCCTATTTCCGCGCCGACCACAAATACGTCGCCGTCGTCACGGCCGACAGCGAGGCGCTGATCTCGGTGCCGCTGAAGGAACTCGTCACCCGGCTGGACGGCGAGCACTTCTGGCAGGTGCACCGCTCGACCATCGTCAACGCGCATGCGATCAAGTCGGTGGCTCGCTCACTGAGCGGCAAGCTCAGCATCGCGCTGAAGAACCGGCCGGAGACGCTGGAGGTCAGCCCGGCCTATGCGCATCGGTTCAAGCAGCTTTGAGCTGGAAGAGTTCGGTGGCGTTGCCCCAGGCGATGCGCTGCGCGACTTCAGCGGGCAGTTGGCCAAGCCAATTGCGATAGTCGGCGAACAGCCCTTCGTAGTGCTGCCAGCGCTGCGTCACCCAGGTGTCCGAGCCGATCAGGAAGCGATTGGCATGGCTGGCGAACAGCGCCCGCCATTCCGGCGTGATGCGGCCATCGAACGTCAGCCCCGGCCGGTACGACAGCTCGCCGCGCAGACCCGCATGCTTGGCGAACAACTCGCGCACACGCGCCACCGGCTCGCCGGAGATGCCCGTGTGCGCCCAGATCAGCGACGCGCCGGGTGCGTGGCCCAGCAGCTTGTCGACGGCCACGTCATCCACATGCGCCAGGACCGTCAGGCTGCGCTCGCGGGCCAGTTTCATCAAGGCGATGGCCGTTGGCCCATCCGCGTTGGCGCTGTCGTAGAGATGGAATTCGCCCAGGCCGCGGAACGGCCCGGCCGGACTACCCTTGGCGAGCAGGTCCAGCACCATGCGCCGAATGCTGTCGTCGGCGAACCAGCCGCTGTAGTCGGCCCGGTTGCGGTAGAGCCGCACGAAGGGCACCCATTGCGCGCCAGGTTCGGCCACCAGCCGCAACGTGCCGTCATTCGGCCGGCTGTTGACCAGCGCGCCGCGCACGCCAGCCCTTCCCATGCGCGCCAGCACGTCGGCCGGCGGGTGCGGCTGCTGCGCGTCGTCGTTGTAATGCAGGTGGGCGTCGAAGATGGGACCGGCGTAGTCGGCGGCCTGCGCCGCAAACGGCAGGCCGGCCAGCAGCAGCGCACGGCGTTTCAAACGGCTTTCTCCGCTGCGGAGATGAGGCGACTGATGCGAGATACCGACAACCCCAATTGCGCCGCCAAGTCGGTCATCGCCACGCCGCCCTCGGTATGAGCGAGCCACAAGGCCTGCTCGCGGATGCCAGAAGCGCGCTTGAGCCACTCGGCCCAGCTCGTGCGCGCCACGCGCTTGGGCGCCACGGCCACCGCGCGCATGCGGCGGGCAAAGTCGGCGTCGCCGAGGAAGATCTGTTCCCGCAGCCGGCCCGGCCACAGCTGCAAGCCGGGCTCGGAAGCGACGAGGCGCGCATAGCGATCGCCCGCCAGCCGGTGCTGGGCCGGCGTGACGGCGGGGCGCTTGAGCAGGTGGCTGTGCAGGCCGTCCACGTCCAGCCACTCCGGCGCCGCCTCCAGGCCGGCCAGGGCACGGAAGCTCGAACCCGACCAGCCGGCCGCCCCACGCGCCAGGCCTTCACGCACGGGGCCGAGGTCGACCCAGCGGCAGGCGTCCAGCAGATGGCGCTCCCGGTCCACCAGCACGGCGTGGAAACGCCCCTGAAATAGCGGCCCGCTGAAGCCGTCGCGGCGCTGGCGGTGCTGGGTGTAGACGCCATTGATGTGCCGCATCAGCGCCGACAGATTGGCGCGCCGCGTGAACAGCAGCAGGTCGTAGTGATCGGGCAACAGCGCATAGGCCAGGGCCTGGGCATCGAAACGGTGCAGGGCCTGAGCGAACAGCGCGCGCATCTCGGCACGGTCCAGGTCGTCGGCAAAAGCAGGCCGGCCGCTCTCGAAAGGGCAGTGGGCGCCGATCAGGTAGACCGCGCCGGCAATCTCGAGTCGAGCGGGCCGAGCCATGCGCGGACCTTAAGGCGGAGCGCCTGGAATGGCAAGATGGCGGTCTGCCGGCCATCGCCTCGCCATATGAAAACTCACCAAATCGAAATCCAGAAGTTCAAGGCCGCGTCCACCAACCAGTACGGCCAGCTCATGTTCAAGGTGGACGCGCTGGTCACGGCCAAGACGCCGGTGGACGGCATCGAACCCAGCAGCTTCATCGTCATGACAGAAGCGAACGCGCGCGTGCTGATGGCGCTGCTGAAGGCGCAGTTCGCCGACATCGACAGCAAGAAACCCAAGAGCCGCCACGGCCGCCCCGGCTGAACTCCAGAAAACGCCCATGACATACCCCCAATACAACCCGGCCTCCGACAACCGCCCGCTGTCCGACGACGAGCTGAACGACCTCGACGAGCTGCTGTCCATCCTGCCCACCGAAGGCGCCTTGAACATAGAAGCGCTGGACGGCTACCTGGCCGGCCTGCTGCTGACGCCCGGCCGCCAGCTGGCCGACGTGCCCGGCGAGGCCTGGCTGCCGGTCGTCTGGGGCGGTGACGGCGAGGTCGACCCCGCGCCCTTCGTCAGCGGCAAGCAGCGCAAGAAGGTCACCCTGCTGGTGCTGCGCCATCTGCAATCCATCGCCCATGCCTGGACGAATCACCCCAAGGCCTGGGAGCCGATCTTCAGCTTTGCAGAAAGCGAGAGCGAGACGGAGGAAGAGGAAGAAGCTGTCGAGTACGCCGATGCCGAGGACTGGGCCGCCGGCTTCCTGATCGCCGTGAACCTGGCGCCCGAGGCCTGGGAGCCGCTGTTCGACGGCGCCGAGACGGGCCCGCTGCTGGCGCCCCTGGCCGCCCTGGGCGCTGAGGACGGTCCGCTGGCCGACGCGAGCGCCGTGGCGCGCGACGAAGCGAGCCGGACCATTCCTGACGCCATGCTGGCGCTGTGGGCGACGCTACAGAAAACGTAAGCAAGGGGTTTTATCCCCTCATCACAGGTGGCTGCCGCCGCCGCTTTGGTTCAAACTCGGCCCATGCTTCACACCGTGCTCGCAGCCCTCGGCCTCGCCACTTGCATCGCGCTCGCCGTGCACATGGCCCTGCCCTACCGGGCGCGCAGCCGGGTGGACGCGGCACTGGCCGGGCTGGGCGACTGGGTGCGGGCGCAGATCGACCGCGCCACGGGCTGGCGCCGCCGCCAGCGCCAGACCCGCGCCGCCGCGCTGGAGGCGGAACGCGCCATCCGTCGTGCGCGGGAGTCGTCTTCGCGCGACAAGCCCGACGGCGAATGGGATGGCAACGTCTACCGGCCCAAGAGCTTCGACAAGCCCAAGAAGCCCCACTAAGAAGCCCCACTAGTCTCCGGACTGCTGGAGCTTCCACATTTCCGCGTAGCGTCCGCCCCGGGCCAGCAGCGTGTCGTGCCGGCCGCGCTCGATGATGCGGCCCTGCTCCAGCACCAGGATCTCGTGCGCGTCCACGACCGTCGACAGCCGGTGGGCAATGACGAGCACGGTCTTGTCCTGCCCCACGGCCTCCAGCTCGGCCTGGATGGCGCGCTCGTTGGTGGAGTCCAGCGCTGACGTGGCCTCATCAAAGATGAGGATCGGCGGGTTCTTCAGCAGCGTGCGGGCGATGGCCACGCGCTGCTTTTCGCCGCCCGACAGCTTCAGGCCGCGCTCGCCGACCATGGTGTCGTAGCCCAGCGGCGTGGCGCTGATGAAGCCGTGGATGTGGGCGGCACGCGCGGCGGCCTCCACGTCCTCCTTGCCCGCACCGGGCCGGCCATAGGCGATGTTGTAGGCCACCGTGTCGTTGAAGAGCACGGTGTCCTGCGGCACGATGCCGATGGACTTGCGCAGGCTGGACTGCGTCACCGCGCGGATGTCCTGGCCGTCGATGCGGATCTGGCCGCCGTTGACGTCGTAGAAGCGGTACAGCAGCCGCGCCAGCGTGCTCTTGCCCGAACCGCTGGGGCCGACGACGGCCACCTTCTTGCCCGCCGGGATCTCGAAGCTGACGCCGTGCAGGATCGGCCGTGCCGGGTCGTAGGCAAAGCGCACGTCGTCGAACACGACGCTGGCGCCGTTCACCTGCAGCTCGGACGCATCGGGCGCGTCGGCCACCTCACGGTCGCGGTCGAGCAGCCCGAACAGCTTCTCGATGTCAGTGGTCGCCTGCTTGATCTCGCGGTAGATGACGCCGAGGAAGTTCAGCGGGATGTAGAGCTGGATCATGAAGGCGTTGACCATGACCAGGTCGCCCAGGCTCATGCGGCCATCCACCACGCCCTGCGTGGCCCGCCACAGCATCAGCACCAGCGCCGTGGCGATGATGAGCTGCTGGCCGGTGTTGAGCATGGACAGCGTCCGCTGTGATTTGAGCTGGGCGCGGCGCAGGTTCTCCAGGCTCTCGTCGTAGCGCGTCGCCTCGAAGCCCTCGTTGTTGAAGTACTTGACCGTCTCGTAGTTCAGCAGCGAGTCGATGGCGCGGCTGTGGGCCACCGAGTCCAGCTCGTTGAGCGTCTTGCGGAACTTGGTGCGCCACTCGGTGACGACGACGGTGAAGGCGATGTAGACGGCCAGCGCCGCGACGGTGATGCCCGCAAACCAGACGTCGAACTTGACGCCCAGCAACGTCAGCACCAGCACGACCTCGATCAGCGTCGGCACGATGCTGTAGAGGGAATAGCTGATCAGCGAGTGGACGGCGCGCGTGCCGCGCTCGATGTCGCGCGTCATGCCGCCGGTCTGGCGCTCCAGGTGGAAGCGCAGGGACAGGTCGTGCAGATGACGGAACACCTGCAGCGAGATGCTGCGCGCCGTGCCCTCGGTCGCCTTGGCGAAGATCAGCTCGCGCAACTCGGTGAACAGCGACGTCGACAGTCGCAGCGCGCCATAGGCCACCAGCAAGCCCAGCGGCACGACCAGCAGCGCCTGCGGCTGGCCGGGCTTGAGGTCCAGGTTGTCGATGAGCGTCTTCAGCAGCAGCGGCACGCCGACATTGCTGACCTTGGCGCCCACCATGAAGGCCAGCGCCAGGCCGACGCGCCAGCGGTAGCGCCAGAGGTAAGGCAGCAGGCGGGCGATGGTGCCCCAGTCGCCCCGCACGGTGGGCGCATCGGGTGCGGAAGGCAGGCTGGGCGCGCGGGGAGTGGATCGCATGGAGTCGGGGAGCGCCGAGAATGGCTGCCGGATTCTCCCAAGTGAAAGCCATGACCCAGGAATCAAGCCCCGCACAAACCCAGGCCGGCCAGCGTGAACTGGTGTTGCGCGTGATGCCGATGCCGGCCGACTCGAATGCGAACGGCGACATCTTCGGCGGCTGGATCATGGCCCAGGTGGACATTGCCGGCTCCATCATGCCAGCGCGGCTATCGCGCGGCCGGGTGGCCACGGTTGCGGTCAACGAGTTCGTGTTCAAGCAGCCAGTCTCCATCGGCGACCTGCTCAGCTTCTACGCCACCATCACCCGCGTCGGCCGCACGTCCATCACGGTGCATGTGGAGGTCATGGCCGAGCGCGACCCGGAGAACCCGCATGTCGTGAAGGTGACCGAGGCCAACCTGACCTACGTGGCCATCGACCGTGAACGCAAGCCAAGGTTGGTCGTGCCGACCAATATGTAACCGCGTCAGCGCTGTCCGACTCCACTCGGCAGTGCCGTCCGGCGTGTGTAAAACGGCAACGGCCCTAGGCTTCACCTGTCCGCCATCCAGGCATCAACCCGTGAGGAGACCAGCCATGCTGCGTTACGCCATCATCTTTTTCGTCATCGCCCTGATTGCGGCCGTGTTCGGCTTCACGGGCATCGCTGCCAGTGCAGCCGGCTTTGCCCAGATCCTGTTCTACGGCTTCCTGATCCTGGCCGTCATCGGCCTGCTGATCGGTCTGGTTCGTCGATAGGCGGGGCCGAAAGGCCCTGCCCTCACTCGAACTTCGAGAAATCCGGCGCCCGCTTCTGGAAAAACGCCTGGAAGGCCTCCGTGGCTTCCGGGCTCCTCAGACGGGCGCCAAATATTTCTGCCTCACGCGCGATGGCTGCCTTGACGGCCTCGCGCTGCGGTTCGCGGATCAGCCGCTTGCTGTCGCGCACTGCACCGGGCGCCAGCTTGTTGAAGCGTTCGGCCACGCGCCGCGCATGGTTCAGCACCTCGCCACTCGGAAGAACGCCGTTGGCGATACCCGCCTCCACCGCCTGCTCACCCGTGAACGGGTCGCCGAGCAACAGCTTCTCGGCCGCACGGCGATTGCCGATCAATTGCGGCAGCACGACGCTGGAAGCGAACTCCGGCACGAGGCCCAGCGCCACGAAAGGCATGGCCAGCCGCGCTTCGTCCGACACATAGACGAAGTCGCAGTGCAGCAGCATCGTCGTGCCGATGCCGATGGCCGCACCGGTCACGGCAGCGACGACCGGCTTGCCGCAGTCCACCAGCGCATGCATGAACTGGAAGGTCGGTGCGTCTTCACCGCGCACCGGGCCGGCCATGAAGTCTTCGAGGTCGTTGCCCGACGTGAAGATGCCGGGCTGGCCCGTGATCAGCACGGCGCGCACAGCCGGGTCCGCGTCGGCGGCGCGCAATGCGTCAGCCATGGCCTGGTACATGGCCTGCGTGATCGCGTTCTTCTTCTCGGGGCGCGCGATCTCGAGGGTCGCGACGCCGTTGACGGTGTAGGTCTTGATCGTCATGGCTTGTCTTTCAGTGCTTGCCGGGTTGGGCTTCCGCTGCGGCCTGCTTCAACATGAAGTCGCGGAAGAACTTGCCTTGGCCGGTGGGGGTGTAGTTCCAGTCTGAAATCATCTGGGGCGGCCAGTCGGGGTCGAAACACCAGACGGTGAACGAGATGCCCTTGCGCGCGAAGTATTCACCGATCAGCGGGCCGTAGCTGCCGTCATCGATGACGGGGCGATGTGCGCCCTTCTCGTCCTCGCGCATCCACCCGATCTCGGTGGCGATGAGGGGATATCTTTCCGACAGATAGCCCCACTGCGCCTCCCACGAGTCCGGATACGGTCCCTTGCTCTTCTGGGGATACGGGTGGATGGCGTAGGCCACGCCTTCCCGCGCAATGGGTGACTTGGCGACCTGGGACAGGTCATAGGCCCAGTTGAAGCCGGCCACCAGCGGGATGATGTCCTTGTCGTGGGCGTAGATGATGGAGATCAGCTCTTCGTTGAAGGCCTTCCATTCCTGCCAGTCGACCTCGCCGAGCTTGCCGCCGGCGATGGTGGGCTCGTTGAACAGCTCGTAGACGGCAATGGTCGAAATGCCGGCGTAGCGTGCGGCGATGGTGCGCCAGAACTCGCGCGTCTCCTGCCTGGAGGTGACGTACATCGGATGGAAGTACAGCTCCTTGGTGATGTTGCCCATCGAGTGCCAGTCGACGATCAGGTAGAGGTCGAGCTCGTTGGCCCACAGCACGGCCTGGTCGATCAGCTTCAGGTAGCCGTCGCTGCCGCGGGAGCGCCAAGCGATGGGGTGGACGGGCAGGCGGATGTGGTTGGCGCCAAAGGACTTGGCAGCCGCGAAGTGCGCCTTGCTCCACTTGCCCTGCTTGACCAACTTGTCCGGGTCGCTGATGTTCACGCCGCGCAGGACGACCGTCCTGCCGCTTTCGTCCAAGAGCCGATTGCCCTTGACCCTGATCTCACTCTGTTTGCGCTTGAGCTGCGTGGCATCGAAGGGTTGGGCGTGCGGCACGTTCCACCATTCGGCGGCGTCGGTGGCCACAGGCGCCGTGGCCTTGGGCTCGTAGGCAGCGGCCGTCAGGGAGGTCAAGGCCAACAAGGCGGCAAGCAGGGGAAGTTTCATGGCTCTTTGAAAACGGCTGCGGTGTTCGACGGGTCGGCGCATTCTCCCCGGCGCGCGCGACCCCTGCCGTTCATCAGGCGGTGGCCGTCTTTGCGTGGAACTGGGTCCAGTGATTGGCCAGGTGCATCAGATGGGCCCGTTCGTACTGCGGCTTGGTGAGCTCGCCGTAGGCGAAGTGAGGCCGCAGCGTGCCGTTGAACTGCGCGAACGCATCCATCGCCGCGAGCAGCCGGTTTACCGAGGTCTTCAGCGCCTGCGACGCATCCAGCGCCGGCGCACCGGGGATGGGCTCGTCCAGCGTGTGGCTCATCTGGCCGCGCGCGTTGAACACGGCGAACGCAGCGGAGCCGACGGTGGCGCGGAACCAGGCGCCTTTGGGCGCCGGGAAGCCCTGCATCGAATATTCGATGCTCTGGGCCAGGTGTTGCATCACTTGGCTGAGGTTCCACGGATTGCCATCGACGACCTTGTCGTTGAAGAGCAGTTCCAGCACGGCCTCCTGCGCTCGCTTCCAGGTCCTGAAGGTCGTCAGCTGACCCGTGCAGGCCGCCAACGGCGCCGCCGCGAGCAACACCGCAGAGGTCTTGAGCGCGCGGCGGCGGTCCATCGCTTACAGGCGCTCGAAGATGCCGGCGGCACCCTGGCCGGCGCCGACGCACATCGTCACCATGCCGTACTTGCCGCCGGTGCGGCGCAGGCCATGGATGACGGAGGCCGCGCGGATGGCACCGGTGGCGCCCAGCGGGTGGCCCAGCGCGATGGCGCCGCCATTGGGATTCACCTTGCTGCGGTCCAGCACGATGCCCTTGCTGTCCAGGTCGTTCAGCACGGCCAGCGACTGTGCGGCGAAGGCTTCGTTCAACTCGATCCAGTCCAGGTCAGCGGCGGTGATGCCCGCGGCCTTCAGCGCGACGGGAATCGCTTCGATGGGGCCGATACCCATGATCTCCGGCGGCACGCCGCGCACGGCGAAGGACACGAAGCGGGCCAGCGGCGTCAGGTTGTAGCGCTTGAGCGCGGCCTCGCTGACGATCAGCAGGCCGCCCGAGCCGTCGGAGGTCTGCGAGCTGTTGCCGGCGGTGACGCTGCCCTTGGCGGCGAACACGGGCTTGAGCTTGGCGAGGCCTTCCAGGCTCGTGTCGGGGCGCGCGCCTTCGTCGAGCTTGACGGTGCGGGTCTTGGTGTTGACGGTGCCGTCGGCCAGGTTGGGCGTGCGCTCAACAACGTCGAAGGGCGTCATCTCGGCGTCGAAGTGGCCGGCAGCCATGGCAGCGACAGCGCGCTGATGGCTCTGTAGCGAAAACTCATCCTGCGCTTCGCGGCTGATCTTCCACTGCGCGGCGACCTTCTCGGCCGTCAGGCCCATGCCGTAGGCGATGCCAATGTTCTCGTCACGCTCGAAGATCAGCGGCGAGAGGCTGGGCTTGTTGCCGCCCATCGGGATCATCGACATCGACTCGACGCCGCCGGCGAACATCACGTCGGCCTCGCCGACGCGGATGCGGTCCGCGGCCATCTGCACGGCGGTGATGCCGGACGCGCAGTAGCGGTTGATCGTCACGCCGCCGATGGTCGGGCCCAGGCCCGCCAGCACCGAGGCGACGCGGGCGATGTTCATGCCCTGCTCGCCTTCGGGGAAGGAGCAGCCGACGATGGCGTCCTCAATGGCCGCCGGGTCCAGGCCAGGGGCCTGCGCCAGCACGGCCTGCATGACCTTGACGAGCATCTCGTCGGGGCGGGTGTTCTTGAAACAGCCACGGCCGCTCTTGCCGATGGGCAGGCGGGTGGCGGCAACGATGTAGGCGTCTTGGACTTGCTTGCTCATGGTCTTTCCTTGGTCAGTTGGGGACGGAGCTACGCGCGGGTACGCGCTTCGGTCTGTCCCGCAAGGTCTTGGAATTGGGGCTTTTCTTTGGGCACCCAGGCCCAGACAAATTCACACTCGATCGGCTCGATGCCGGCTTCGTCGGTCACGGTCACGGCGACCCGCACTTCGCCCTTGATGTCGCTGGCCATGCTGGCGCGCTGTGCGTCCGTCAGGTGCGCCTTGGCGGTCAGGCCGCCGGTCGCACGCTTGCGGAAGTTCACCTGCAACGACTTGCACAGCGGCAGGCAGTCGTCGCGCACGTTCATGCCCACCACCATGCCAGTCGCGGTCTCGGCCAGCAGCGACATGGCGGCCGCATGCACGCCCTTGATGTGGTTCTGCACCGGGCGTTTGTTGGCGACGTGGATCTCGCTGCGCTCAGGCGTGAGCGCGACGAAGTCCAGCGACGCCGTGCCGGTGAAGGGCACGGCACGCCGCAGCGCGAAGTTACGCGCAGCGCCCCGCAGCGGGGACGGCAATGCGTCCAGCTTGGCGAGCGTGCGTTGAAGCCTATTCATGTCGCGTCTTAGTCAGTTGGGGGCGGAGCTGTCGGCGAGTACACCGCCAGGTCCATCCCGCAATGCCATTAGTTTCGGACCGGCTTGCCCGTTTGCAGCATGCCCATGATGCGTTCCTGCGTCTTGGGGTTGTCCAGCAGCGCGCAGAAGTGCTTGCGCTCCAGCGCCATCAGGTACTCCTCGGTGACGAGGGAGCCGGCCTCGACCTCGCCACCGCAGACCACGTCGGCAATCGCCGCGGCCAGGTGGTAGTCGTGGGCGCTGACGAAGCCGCCGTCGCGCATGTTGGCGACCTGCCCCTTGATCGTCGCTATGCCGCTGCGGCCCGCCACTGGGAACATGACCTTGTGCGGCGGGCGGTAGCCGGCTTCAGCCATGCCGAGCGCCGTTGCAGTGGCGACGTGCAGCAATTCGTCCTTGTGCGGCACGATGATGTCGCTGTCCAGCAGGAAGCCGTTCTTCCTGGCTTCGTGCGCCGAGGTCGCGACCTTGGCCGTGGCCGCCGTCAGGAAGCCGTCCTTCAGGAAGCTCAGGATGTCGGCATTGGCGTTGCCGGCCGCAGCCATTTCGGCCGCGCGGCGGGCGATGTAGGTCAGGCCGCCACCGCCGGGGACCAGGCCCACGCCGACTTCGACCAGGCCGACATAACTTTCCACGTGAGTGACACGGCGCGAGCAGTACACCGCCAGTTCGGCGCCACCGCCCAGCGCCAGGCCGCGCATCGCCGCGACGACCGGCACGTTGGCGTAGCGCAGGCGCAGCATCATGTCCTGCAGCTTCTTCTCTTCCGGCGCGATGCCCTTGCTGCCCATCTTCATGAAGACGGGCATCAGGCTCTCGAGGTTGGCGCCGGCCGAGAACACGTCGTCCGGCGACCAGATCACCAGGCCCTTGTAGTCGGCTTCGGCGATCTCGACGGCCTTCAGCAGGCCCTCGGTGACGGCCGGGCTGATCAGGTGCAGCTTGGCGGTGATGGAGGCGATAACGACATCACCGTCTCGCGTCCAGACGCGCACTTCGTCGTTCTTGAACAGCTCGGTGCCCGACTTCAGCGGGTCGGCGGCGCCGGTTCCAAGCAGGCTCTCGCGGAAGGCCTGGCGCTCGTACACGGGCAGCTCGCTGCGCGGCTTGAACTTGCCCTCGGCGGCGCTCCACGAGCCTTGCGGCGTGTGCACGCCACCGGCTTCGGCAACCGGGCCTTCGTTGACCCAGGCCGGCAGCGGCGCGCTGGACAGCGTCTTGCCTTCGGCGATGTCGGCCGAGATCCACTCGGCGACCTGCTTCCAGCCGGCGGCCTGCCACAGCTCGAACGGGCCTTGCGAAGTGCCGAAGCCCCAGCGCATCGCGAAGTCGATCTCACGCGCTGTGTCGGCCACTGTGTTCAGGTGAACGGCGGCGTAGTGGAAGCTGTCGCGCAGGATGGCCCACAGGAACTGCGCCTGCGGGTTGGTCGACTCACGCAGCAGCTTGAGACGGTCGGCCGGCTGCTTCTTCAACATGCGGGCGACGATCTCGTCGGCCTTCTTGCCGCCGGCGACGTACTCACCCGTGGCGAAGTCGAGGCGCTGGATGTCCTTGCCCACCTTCTTGTAGAAACCCGCGCCCGTCTTTTGGCCCAGAGCGCCCTTCTCGATCAGGCCGGCCAGCACCTTCGGCGTAGCGTAGGTCGAGTAGAAGGGGTCATCCTTCAGGTTGTCCTGCATCGTCTTGACGACGTGGGCCATGGTGTCCAGGCCGACGACGTCCGCAGTGCGGAAGGTGCCGCTGGACGCGCGGCCCAGCTTCTTGCCGGTCAGGTCGTCGACGACGTCCACGGAGAGGCCGAACTTCTCGGCCTCGATCATCGTGGCCATCATGCCGGCGATGCCGACGCGGTTGGCGACGAAGTTGGGCGTGTCGTGGGCGCGCACGACGCTCTTGCCCAGCGACGTGGTGACGAAGGCTTCGAGCTGGTCGAGGATGTCGGCTTGAGTGGTCGGCGTGTTGATCAGCTCGACCAGCGCCATGTAGCGCGGCGGGTTGAAGAAGTGGATGCCGCAGAAGCGCGGCTTGATTTCTTCGGGCAGCACTTCGCTGAGCTTGGTGATCGACAGGCCCGACGTGTTGGACGCGACGATGGCGTGGGGTGCCACGAACGGCGCGATCTTGGTGTACAGGTCGAGCTTCCAGTCCATGCGCTCGGCGATGGCCTCGATGATGAGATCGCAGCCTTTGAGCAGGTCGAGGTGCTCTTCGTAGTTGGCCTGCTGAATCAGCGCGGCCTCGCTCGCATCGCCCAGCGGCGCCGGCTTGAGCTTCTTCAGCCCGTCGACAGCCTTGGTGACGATGCCGTTCTTCGGGCCTTCCTTGGCGGGCAGGTCGAACAGCACGACCGGCACCTTGCAGTTGACGAGGTGGGCCGCGATCTGCGCGCCCATCACGCCGGCGCCGAGCACGGCCACCTTGCGGACTTGGAACTTGGAACTACTCATGGGGTCTCCTGTCTGAGAAGGGGTGACTGCGGCTCAGGCCGCCGTCAGAAACTTGTGCACGGCCGGCCAGTAGACACCGCGTTCGTCGCGCATGCCGTGCGTGTGGTCGGCCTTGGTGAGCGTCAGCCGCTCCACGCGCGCGCCCGCAGGCGCTGCGGCGGCCAGGCTGTCGCCGTGGTCGGTTGGTGTCCAGCGGTCGCCCAGGCTGTGAACCAGCAGCAGGCGCACCTGGGCAGGCAGCCGCGTGATGGCCAGTTCCGGCCGCAGCCGGCGCTCGGCTTCGGGCGCGAAGACGCTGCCCAGGCGCAGCACCGCGTGGGCGAAGGGGTAGTGCTTCCAGAACTCCGGCAGGCTGGAGGCGCAGCCCTCGGCCACGATGCGGTCGAACGGAAAGTCCGCTGCGCCGAGCGCATTCAGCATGTGCATCGCACCAAAGGATGCGCACAGCGCATGCACCGGCAGGCCGGGGAACAGTTGCCGCGCCTGCCGTCCGGCGGCCAGGCTGTCCGCCGGCCAGTCGAAATTGGTGGAGGCGCTGTCGCCAAAGCCGTTGTAGTCGAAGGCGAGCACGTGGAAGCCGGCATCGAGCAGCGCATCGGCATGGCCGTTGCGCAGCCAGAAGCCCTTGGCCGCCAGGCCCATCGGGTGGGCGCAGACGACGACACCGCGTGGTGCCTCGGCGGTCGTGCGCTTCAGCACGGCGGCCAGCGCGGAATGGCTGGCGCTCGGGAAGCTCAGGCGCTCCCAGCCGTCGGTGGGCACGCCCTGCGGCCAGCGCCAGGGCTTCATGAAGCGGCCGAAGAAGGGCTTCTTCAACTGGCGATGCCAGAACCAGCGCGCACCGGAGTCCGGCGCGGTCAGTCCTTCCCAGGTACGGCCGGCGAGTTCACCCATGGCTCACTCCGCCCGCTGCCAGGTCTGGCTGCGGCCGAACAGCGGTGTGCCCATGTAGCCCCGCACTTCGAGGCGCTTGCCGCCGTCCAGCGGCTTCAGGCGCACGCGATAGGTTTTGCCGTTGTTGGGGTCGAGGATCTCGCCGCCACCCCACACGCCGTCGCCCTCAGCCTTCACGCCGCGAATGATCTGCAGGCCGACGACCGGCTTGTCCTTGCGGTCATCACGGCACAGGTCGCACTTGGCGTCGCCGGGGTCTTTCGGGTCCAGCAGCTTGTCGATGCTGCCAACGAGGGTGCCCCCCTGTTCACTGATGCGGACCAGCGACTTCGCGGTTTTGCCGTCGTCGTCGATGGTCTTCCACAGGCCCACGGGTGAAGTCTGCGCAAAGGCAAACGCGGGCAACAGCAGGGCAACAGCGAACAGGGACTTCATCGGGGCATCCTTTTCAGAAGAGGGCCTCTTCCATTTCCATCAGCGGCGCCAGACCGGCACGGGCGGTACGGATCAGCATCGCCGTCTCGGGCAGCAGCTTGGCAAAGTAGAAGCGCGCCGTGGCCAACTTGGCGGTGTAGAACGGATCGCCGGAATCCTTCTTGGCGAGCGCGATCTTGGCGGCCTGGGCGAAGAAGTAGGCAAACGTCATGTGGCCCACCACACGGAGGTAATCCACCGCTGCGGCGCCCACTTCGTCGGGGTTGCCGAAGGCCTTCATGCCCAGTTCCTGCGTCAGCTTGTTGACCTTGTCGCCCAGGTCGGCGAGCGGGTTGACGAACTCCTGCATCGCCTCGTTCGTGCCTTCCTCTTCAATGAAGGCGGCGATCTTCTTGCCGAACTTCTTCAGCGTGGCGCCGTTGTTGCCCAGCACCTTGCGGCCCAGCAGGTCCAGCGACTGGATGGTGTTGGTTCCCTCGTAGATCATGTTGATGCGCGCATCGCGCACGTACTGCTCCATGCCCCACTCGTGGATAAAGCCGTGGCCGCCGAAGACCTGCATGCAGTGCGACGTGGCCAGCCAGCCGTTGTCGGTGATGAAGGCCTTGATGATGGGCGTCAGCAGCGCCACTTCGGCGTCGCATTCCTTGCGCTCGTCCTCGTCGTCGCTCTTCAGCGCCTTGTCGAGTTGCAGCACCGTGTAGGCCTGCAGCATGCGGCCGCCTTCGGCAAAGGCACGGGCGGTCAGCAGCATCTTGCGCACGTCGGGGTGCACGATGATGGGATCGGCCGGCTTGTCCGGGGCCTTGGGACCACTCAGCGCGCGCATTTGCAGGCGGTCCTTGGCATAGGCGACGGCGTTTTGATAGGCCACCTCGGTCAGGCCGAGCGACTGGTTGCCCACGCCCAGACGAGCGGCGTTCATCATGACGAACATGGCGGCCAGGCCTTTGTTGGGCTGGCCCACCAGCGTGCCGACGGCGCCTTCCAGCACGATCTGCGCAGTGGCGTTGCCGTGGATGCCCATCTTGTGCTCCAGGCCGGCGCAGAAGATGTCATTGCGGCTGCCCAGCGAGCCGTCCGCGTTGACGTTGAATTTCGGCACGATGAAGAGCGAGATGCCCTTGGAGCCCACCGGTGCGTCCGGCAGGCGGGCCAGCACCAGATGGACGATGTTGTCGGCCATGTCGTGCTCGCCGGCCGAGATGAAGATCTTGGCGCCGGTGAGCTTGTAGGTGCCGTCGGCCTGCGGTTCGGCCTTGGTACGCAGCATGCCGAGGTCGGTGCCGCAGTGCGGCTCGGTCAGGCACATCGTGCCGGTCCATTCGCCGCTGGTCAGCTTGGGCAGATAGGTGGCCTGCTGCTCGGGCGTGCCGTGGGCGTGCAGGGCTTCATAGGCGCCATGCGACAGGCCCGGGTACATCGTCCACGCCTGGTTGGCCGAGTTCAGCATCTCGTAGAAGAACTGGTTCACCAGATAGGGCAGGCCCTGGCCACCGAACTGGGTGTCACAGCTCAAAGCCGCCCAGCCACCATCGACGTACTGCTTGTAGGCATCCTTGAAGCCCTTGGGCGTGGTCACCTCGTGGGTGGCCTTGTCGAGCGTGCAGCCCTCGGCGTCGCCGCTCAGGTTGATGGGGGCGATGACAGCGGCGGCGAACTTGCCGCCTTCCTCAAGCACCGCGTTGATCGTGTCGGCGTCGATGTCGGCATGGGCCGGCAGCATCTTCAGCTCGTCGACCACGTTCAACAGCTCGTGCATGACGAACTGCATGTCACGCATGGGCGGGGTGTACTGGGGCATCGGGTACTCCTGGAACAGTCTGGGGGATCGTGATTCGGGTCAGCGCTTGGTGGCGCTGCTCTTGGGCGCCTTGCGGCTGCTCTCGATGGCGAGGCCGGCCGGCGTGGCATAGAACTGGATGGTTCGGTCGAAACCCGTGCCGGCACGAGTGAGCGCGCCGGGGATGCGCATGAAACGCGCGTCGTGGTGCAAGGACAGGATCAGGCCGTGCAGCTCGAAACAGATCTGCTCGACATCGGCGTCCGCCTTCAGATGGCCTTCGCCGATGGACAATTGGATGGCCTTTTGCAGCGCCGCATGCCAGGCCTTGACCATGGCGACGAGCGCATCGCGCACCGGGCCGGGCCGGTCGTCGAACTCGACGGCACCGCTGATGTAGATGCAGCCCGAGTCCACCTCGACCGATACGCGGCGCACCCAGTGTTCGAACATTGCCCGCAGCCTGGGCAGGCCGCGCGTCTCACGGATGGCGGTGAAAAAGACTTCCTCTTCGAACTTGGCGTGGTATTCGGTAACGACGGCGATCTGCAGTTCCTCGCGCGAGCCGAAGTGGGCGAAGACGCCCGACTTGCTCATGCCCGTCACGTCGGCCAGCGCGCCGATGGACAGGCCCTCCAGGCCCATGTGCGAGGCCAGGCCCAGCGCGGCGTCGAGGATGGCGGCACGGGTCTGCTGGCCTTTTTGCAGGGAACGCGCCACGCGCACCGGCTTGGCGGCGCGCAGCGGGGCGGCTTTCTTGGCGGGGACGGGAAGCGTGGACACAGGCAGACGAAGCTCAGGAATAAAACGAACGATCGTTCTATTTTGCAGGTCGCTCCGGTCGGCGCGCCAGTCCGGCGGTTCAAATTCCTAGGGCGATGTGTCTAATAGGCCCGACAACCTAGGGATGACCCTGAGTTTTTACCCAGCCCGCGGCGGTGTCACAGCCCCACGCTTGAGCCCTGGCCCGGTTCTCGCTAGGCTCTGGGCTTGAAGAGGGGCAGTTCCCGAGTTGACCCGAGGCCCGTGGGGGCGCCCTTCCAGGAGGTTGACGCCTGTGGATGTGCTCCAACTCGATGTCTCCGGCCGGCCCCAGGCCTGGATCACCACGCGGGAAGCTGCGGTGCTTTACGCCAGCGACGGCGTCGCATGGACGCTCGGCGAGCCCTGCCAGGTGCTGCGCGGCGGCTGGCAGCGCGTGACCGGCAGGCAGTCGCGCATCGAGGTGCACTCCATCATTGCCGTGCGTGGTTCGGTGCCCAGCCGGGCCTGGCGCCAGGCGCCGGCGCTGACAAACAGCAAGCTCTTCGTGCGCGACCGCTTCATCTGCGCCTACTGCGGCCATCACTGCCTGCACGAAGACCTGACGCGCGAACACATCCACCCGACCTCGCGCGGCGGCTATGACAGCTGGATGAACTGCATCACTGCCTGCCGCCCCTGCAATGGCCGCAAGGGCAGCCGCCTGCCCGAGGAGGCGAACATGAGCCTGCTCTACCTGCCCTATGTGCCGAGCCTGCACGAGGACATGATCCTGCGCGGCCGCCGCATCCTGGCCGACCAGATGGAGTTCCTGCTCGCCAGCGTGCCCCGCTCGAGCCGGCTGCATGGGTAAAGAGTTGTAGCAAGCGGCGACCATCGGTCAACGGCAGGACAATTCGCCACGTTGGGCCGCTGTTCTGCTCAAGGAGAAAACCATCATGTCCAAACTCGTGACTTCCCTCACCCTCGTCGCCGCGCTCGCCCTGTCGGCCTGCTCGACGACCAGCCCCGACGTCATCCAGCGCGGCGACGCGCAGCGCATGTCGCAGGTGCAGGACGCGACGGTGCTGTCCGCCCGCCCGGTCGTCATCGACGGCTCGCAAAGCGGCATCGGCGGCGTGGCCGGTGGCGTGACCGGCGCCATCGCCGGCAGCTCGGTCGGTGGTCGTCGTGAAGGCCAGGTCGTCGGCGTGCTCGGTGCCGTGGCCGGCGCCGTGATCGGCAACGCCATCGAACGCTCGGCCACCCGTGAAAACGCGCTGGAGATCACGGTCCAGCTGCGCAACGGCGAGCGCCGCTCCATCGTGCAGGCCAAGGGCGTCGAGTCCTTCAACAGCGGTGACCCGGTCATCCTGACGACGACCGGCGGCAAGACCCGCGTGATGCGCGCCCCGGCCGTCGTGCCCGCAGCCAACAGCTGATTCGCCGGCGTTCACGGGCCGGCGTCCCGAGCAGGGACAATCCGGCCCATGAACATGAAGAAAACCGATCTGGAACGCCTTGCCGGCCTGAAGCTGGACAGCGCCATGCGTGGCAAGGCGACGCCCGGCCGCTTCGGTGCCGCCGCCGCCGCAGTGCCCGACCGCAAGGCGCAGCGCAAGCTGGACGCCGCTGCCGGCCTGGTGCCTTTTGCCTGTAAGTTGCCGGCCGAGTTGACCGAGCAACTGCGCGAGCGAGCGGATAGCCATGAAGGCGGCATCAACGCCCTCGTGGCCGAGTTGCTGGCCAAGGCGCTCAAGGCATGAGTGACCTTCACGAACCCGTCTTCGAGGCGCGCCTGTGGCGCGACAACGGCTGGACGGCGCAGGTCATCAAGAACGAGGACGACGAGGGCTGGGCCGTCGCGATGTTCAAGGCCGGCGAAAGCGAACCGGCGCTGGTCGGCCCCTGGACGATGGGGCGGGACAAGAAGAACCCCAAGCCCCTGGACGTCAACGCCTTCAACACACTGGTGAAGACGGCCTCCGAGGTGCTGCGCCGGCACGAGCAACAGCTGCACGCCCAGCTCAACAAGGCGCTCTACGTCGCCCGCGACGGCGCCTGGCTCAAGATCACGCTGGAGATCGTGCCCGCCGAGGACGACCCGTATGCCTGGCTGGCCGCCTTTGACGCCGCCGGCGAGCGCCTGGCGCAGGTCAAGGTGGCGGCGGGCTTCAAGCTCAGCCAGTCGGCGGCCGAGGCTTGGGTGGACAACGGCTTCGAGCGCCCCGCCGGGCGGGACTGACTGCACGTCCGATTGCGGCCAGACAGGGCTCGGCTGCGTCGGAAGAATGGCGTGCTTCCCACCGGAGCACGCCATGTCCTTTCGCATCACCGGGCTGTCTGCCCAACCCTTTGAACATCTCTTCGGTCTGAGCGACGCCGAGCTCGGCGTCCATGGCGCACTCCGGTATCAGGGCGAAGGCCTGCCCGACCGCGTCGAGTTGCGCGACACGCTGGGCGACGAGACCGTGCTGCTCATCAACCATGAGCACCAGCCTGCCGCCACGCCCTACCGCTCGCGCCACGCCATCTTCGTGCGCGAGCACGCCGGCGCGCCTTTCGACGCGGTCGACGACGTGCCAGACGCGCTGCGCCGGCGACTGCTGTCGCTTCGCGCCTTCGACGCGGCCGGCCTGATGGTTGATGCCGATGTCGTCGACGGCATGGCCGTCGAGGACCTCATCGAGCGCTTGTTCGCGCAGCCCACGGCCGCGTACGTCCACGCGCACTTCGCGCGGCGCGGCTGCTATGCGGCACTGATCCGGCGCGCCTGAGGGCGCCGACGATGGCGAAGGCCACCTCGTCACGCGTCAGCTTCTTCAAGCAACTCCCGTCTGGCGCGATGACGACGCTGGCGCCAAACCCACGCGCGCCCGGCTCGTTGAGGCTGCCCGGCCAGTTGCTCTGCGGCATCCAGGCGCCCAGCTCCCTGCCAGCGAGGCGGCACCTAACTCTCAGTCCCGCCCGCTGCGGCGGCCTCGAGCGCCGCGAGCACCTCGGCGAGGTTGCCCTCCAACGTCCTGTGCCTGCGCGGCTGAGCAATCGCCCGGCGGGGCGCGCTCAAACAGCAATCTCGAAACTCAGCCCAGCGCGGGCCTGCAGCCGGCGCACCAGCGCCAGGCCCATCGCGCTGCCGGGCGTCCACACGCCGCCGTGGGTGGCCTCGCGGCCCACGTCCTGCAGCAGGCACAGGGCCGTCTCGCTGATCAGCTTGCAGGTCGAGCCATAGCCCGGGTCGCGGTCGCCCTTGACGATGGCGCGCAGCGTCTCGCCGCCGGCTGACCGGCCGGTGAACCAGACTTCGTAGCGCCCCGCCTCGCGCGCGGCCTTGTTCGGGCCGTCGCCCGGCTGGGTCAGCACGAAGCGGCGCAGGAACGCGCGCGCGGGGCCCAGGCCCAGCAGCAGGTTCTGCAGCTGGTTGAAGCAGCTCAGCACCGTCGCCTTTCTGCGGCCCTTGTCGCGCTGGCCCCGCCGCCCGGTCAGCAGCTTCTCGCTGTAGATGAAGCCCTCGCCCCAGGGATGGCCGCGCAGCGCGTTGCTGCGGTGGACGTTCTTGGTGTTGATCGTCGCCATGACGAAGGGGGCCGTCCAGGCGTCGGCCCAGTCGTCGAAGTCGGCGCCCTGATCGGCGGGTTGGCGCGGGCCCTTGAAGCCCGGCGTCAACGTGAAGGGATTGGCCATGACCTTGGCGAGAGCGGGCTCGCGGCGAACGGCGGCGACCGTCTCCATCATGCTGGCCAGCGTGCCGCCCGACGCCGCGCCCTTGATGCGCGCGACGCGGCCACGGACCTCCGGCAGCGGTGCGCCGAAGCGGGCCTGCGCCTCGGCCTGCAGGTAGACGACGCCGAGGTCGAAGGGGATGGAATCGAAGCCGCAGGAGAAGACGATGCGCGCGCCGCTCGCTTCGGCCAGTGGCGTCAACTTGTCGATCATGCGGGCCATCCACAGCGGCTCGCCGCAGAGGTCGACGTAGTCGGTGCCGCCTTCGGCACAGGCGGTGGCGAGCGGCTCGCCGTGCAGCTGATAGGGGCCGACCGTCGTGATGACCACCTGCGTGCGCCTGACCAGGGCCTTGAGCGCGGCGGCATCGTTGGCGTCCGCTTTCAGCAAGGCGATCGACGGCGGCAGGTGCAGTTGGTCGCGCACCTTGGCCAGCTTGTCCAGGCTGCGCCCGGCAATGGCCCAGCGCGCTCCGGCCGCGCCGCTGAGGTGGAGGTATTCGGCCACGAGGTGGCCCGTGAACCCGGTCGCGCCGAAGACGACGAGATCGAACTCCCGGCGCTCAGGCATCGGCCCGGCCCTTCATGGCCACCCAGTCGCTGCGCAACAAGCCCAGCGAATGGCAGTCCACATACTCGCCGGCCACGAAGACGATGCCGCGCTGTATGCCTTCGTGCGTGAAGCCGCACTTCTCGGCCACGCGCCGGGAGGCGTGGTTGTGCACGGACATGCCGCAGGACAGGCGGTTCACCGGCCAGTTCTCGAACAGGTAGTCCACCAGCAACGCGGCCGCCTCGCTGGCCAGGCCCTGGCCGCGCATCGCGACGTCGGCCATCCCCCAGCCGATCTCGCGCGCCGTCGTGTAGCGGGCTGCCGCAAAGTGCACCACGTCGCCGACGACGCTGCCGTCGATGAGATGGCAGATCAGCAGTCGCTCGGCCTCCTCGCTGGCAAAGCCGTTGTCCTTCCAGCGCTGGTCTACCGCGTGCGGCGTCATCATGCGCGAGCCCAGGAAGGGGCCCTTCACCTGGGGGTCGCTCACCGAGCGCTTGAGCCAGGGCAGGTCTTCCTCCGTCACATGGCGCAGGCCAACACGTTGTCCTCTCAGCATGGATTCCGTCCTTGAATGAAAAAACCCGGCCTGAGCCGGGCCTGGTCAGAGTGTCTCTGTTTAGAAGTGGATGCCGCGCATCATCTGCTGCATGGCGATGGCTTCCGGCGACAGCCCCGACTTGCCGGACTTGTCGCCCTTGGCGGCGGAGCTGTCGGGGAACATGCGGAAGGTCGTGTTCATGACGATCTGCGCGATGCGCGGCGCGGCGGCATGCAGCATCTCGCCGGAGATGCCCAGGCGCGTGGCGATGCGCACCGGCTTGTTGATGCAGGCCTGCGCAATCATGTCGCCGGCCTCCTCGGGCGCCAGCGTCGGCACGTTCTTGTAGATCGCCGTCGGCGCGATCATCGGCGTGCGCACCAGCGGCATGTTGATGGTGGTGAACGTCACGCCGGTGTCGGCGAACTCGCTGGAGGCGCAGCGCGTCCAGGCGTCCAGCGCGGCCTTGCTGGCCACGTAGGCGCTGAAGCGCGGCGCATTGGTCAGCACGCCGATGGAGCTGATGTTGACGACGTGGCCCTTCTTCTTGGCCACCATGCCGGGCAGCAGGCCCATGGTGACGCGCAGGCAGCCGAAGTAGTTCAGGTCCATCGTGCGCTGGAAATCATGGAAGCGGTCGTAGCTGCTCTCGATCGCACGGCGGATGGAGCGGCCGGCGTTGTTGATGAGGAAGTCGACGCCGCCGAACTCGTCGTTGCACCACGCGATCAGCCCCGCGCAGCCGGCCTCGTCGGCGATGTCGCAGGCATAACTGTGGATCTGAGCGTCCTTGCCGGCCTTGTCCTTGATCTCCTTGACGGCCTCGGCCAGCTTTGCTTCGTCACGCGCGCAGATCAGCGTGATGGCGCCGGCCTCGGCGAACTTGATGGCCGTGGCCAGGCCGATGCCCGATGAGCCGCCCGTCACCAGCACCACCTTGCCGCCGGTGGCGCCGCGCAAGCTGCGGTCGATGAACAGCGCCGGGTCGAGATGACGCTCCCAGTAGTCCCAAAGCCGCCAGGCGTAGTCGTTCAGGTCGGGGCAGGCAATGCCACTGCCTTTGAGCGCGGCCTCGGTGTCGCGGCAGTCGAAGCGCGTCGGGTAGTTGATGAAGGTGAACATGTCCTCGGGGATGCCGAGGTCCTTCATGACCGCATTGCGGATGCGGCGCACCGGCGCCAGCGCCATCAGCCCCTTCTTGACGCTCTTGGGGATGAAGCCCATCAACGCGGCGTTGATGAACAGGTTCATCTTGGGCGCATGCGCGGCCTTGCTGAAGATGTCCAGCACATCGCCGACGCGGTAGCCCTGCGGGTCCACGAGGTGGTAGCAGCCGTGGCCCTTGCTGACCTTGTGCGAGATGTGGTCCAGCGCGTCGACGACGAAGTCCACCGGCACGATGTTGATGCGGCCACCCTCCAGGCCGACGCTGGGCATCCACGGCGGCAGGATCTGGCGCATGCGCTGGATCAGCTTGAAGAAGTAGTAAGGCCCGTCGACCTTGTCCATCTCACCGGACTTGGAGTCGCCCACCACCAGCGCCGGGCGATACACCGTCCACGGCCGCTTGCACTCCTTGCGCACGATCTTCTCGCTCTCGTGCTTGGTCATGAAGTACGGGTGGTCCAGCCCTTCCGCCTCTTCGAACATGTCCTCGCGGAACACGCCTTCGTACAGCCCTGCCGCCGCAATCGAGCTGACGTGATGCACATGGCCGGCGTCGATGGCCTGAGCGAACTCCACCATGCTGCGGGTGCCTTCGATGTTCACCGCCACCTGCGATTCCTCGTCGGCGCCCAGGTCGTAGACCGCAGCCAGGTGATAGAGGTGATCGATCTTGCCCTTCAGGCTCTTGATGACGTCGCTGGCCACACCGAGCTTCTTGCTCGTCAGGTCACCGTAGACGGGGATTGCGCGCGTCTTGGCGACGCCCCAGTAGGCGAGCAGGTCGGTCAGCTTGGCCGCGCTCTCCTCACGCATCAGGAAGTGGACCGTGCTGCCGCGCCGGGCCAGCAGCTTCTTGACGAGTCGCTTGCCGATGAAGCCTGTGGCGCCAGTGACGAAATACTGCATGCGGGTCTCCTGCTTGTGGGGGTTTGCTTCATTCTTGACCAGCGCCCGGGGTGGCCTGCTGCGCACTTTCCCGAGGAACGGCGTAGAGCGCACTCACTAGGAATGGGCGCTCTGCGGGCCAAGGCCGCCGCTACAGTCCCGCTGCAATTCGCTAACTCGCAAGGACACCAAATGGTCAAGAAGCTTCAAAAGATGGCTGACAAGAAGAAGGCTGCTGCCGCCACCGGCTTCCCGGCTGGCCTGCTCGACAGCGCGATGGCACAGAACGTCAAGGACAGCGCCCAGCAGATCTGGGCCGCCGGCCTCGCCTCCTTCGCCAAGGCCCAGGGCGAAGGCTCCAAGGTCTTCGAGGCCCTCGTCTCGGAAGGACAGAAATTGCAGAAGAAGACCCAATCCGCCGCCGAAGAAAAGTTCAGCGCCGTGGCCAGCAAGGTCAGCGGCATGGCCGGCGACGTCGGCGCCAAGGCCGGCCAGCAATGGGACAAGCTGGAAACCATCTTCGAAGCCCGCGTGGCCAAGGCCCTGCAAGGCCTGGGCGTGCCGACCAAGGCCGATATCGACAGCCTGATCAAGCGCATCGACGCGCTGGCCGTGGCGACCGGCGTGCAGCCGGCCAAGAAGGCTGCCGCCAAGCCCGCCGCCAGGAAGGCTGCTGCTCCGGCTGCCAAGAAGGCTGCCCCGGCTGCGAAGCCCGCCGCAGCGCCGGCCAAGAAAGCTGCCGCCGCCAAGCCCGTGGCTGCCAAGAAGGCTGCTCCGGCCAAGAAGGCACCTGCCGCCAAGAAGGCCGCCGCGCCGACCGCGCAAGCCTGATCAAGCTGACTCTCTGACATGAGCCACCCAAGGATTGGGTTGGCCCTGGCAGGCGGAGGCCCACTGGGCGCCATCTACGAAGTTGGCGCCCTTTGTGCTTTGGAGGAGGCCGTCGACGGCCTGGACTTCACCGCCTGCGACGGCTACATCGGCGTCAGCGCGGGCGGCTTCATCGCCGCGGGCCTGGCCAACGGCATGACGCCGCGCCAGCTCTGCGCCGCCTTCATCGAGAACACCGCCGAGGCGCCCGACCGCTTCGACCCCGCCGAGCTGCTGCAACCTGCCTGGGCCGAGTTTGGCCAGCGCCTGCGCCTGGTCCCCCAACTGCTGGCCGATGCCGCGCGGGAGGTGCTGCTGGAAGGTCGCTCGCGCCTCTCCGCTATCGAGCGACTGGGGCGCGTGCTGCCCACCGGCCTGCTGAGCAGTGAGCGCTTCGGCGAGGCGCTGACGCGCGTGTTCGCCGAACCCGGACGCAGCAACGACTTCCGCGATCTGCGCCGCCACCTGGTGCTGGTCGCCACGGACCTGGACAGCGGCGAGGCCATCCCCTTCGGTACCGAGGGCTGGGACCACGTGCCCATCTCCCAGGCTGTGCAGGCCAGCGCCGCGCTGCCCGGGCTGTTCCCGCCGGTCGAGATCGATGGACGGCATTACGTGGACGGCGCGTTGAAGAAAACGCTGCATGCCTCCGTGCTGCTGGACGGAGGCCTCGACCTGCTGATCTGCCTTAACCCGCTGGTGCCCTACGCCAGCGACCGCCTCTCCCACCGCGAGGCCCGGTCGCGCCGCGCCAAGAAGCTCGCCAGCAAGCTGGGCCGCCCCGCCGTGCGCGCGCTTCAGCCGCGCATTCACCGCCTGGTGGACGGCGGCCTGCCGCTGGTGCTGTCGCAGACCTTCCGCTCGCTGATCCACTCGCGCCTGGAACTGGGCATGAAGGGCTACGAGCTGACGCATCCGCAGACCGACATCCTGCTGTTCGAGCCGGACCCGCGCGACGCCGAATTGTTCCTGGCCAACACCTTCAGCTACAGCCAGCGCCGCCGGCTGGCCGAGCACGCCTACCAGGCCACGCGCGAGCTGCTGCGTGAACGTGCGGCCGTGCTGAAGCCACAGTTCGCCCGCGCGGGTTTGACGCTGCGCGAGGACGTGCTCGCCAGCCGCGAGGCCCGCCTGCTGCCGGCGCCTGGCGAGACGCGCATGGCGCAGGCGCTGCGTTCGCTGCGCGGCAGCCTGGCGGTGTTGGAGGCGCGGGCGCGCTGACGCGCGCTCTGGCCGTCAGTCGCTCAGGCCGCGATCCGCCCCCGCGGGGCCAGGCCGAGGACCTTCTCCACGACTTCATCCATCTGCGCCAACGTCATGCCCGGCATGCAGCTGCGCCCGATCTCGACGATCCGCTCCCAGGGCGGCAAGGGCAGGCGGCGCAACTCGGTCGCATTCACCTGGGTACTGCCAGCCAGCGCGCGGAAATAGTGGTCCACGCAGCGGCTCGCCAGAAAGGCCGACAGGCCGGCGGCCTCCACCGGCGTCAAGGCGCCCAGCGGATGGCCGGGGTCGCGCTGGATGAAGTTGAGATGGTTCTCCAGGCCCAGCCATTCGCCGGGCAGGCAGCCGTCATAGGCGGCACAGGTGACGCGGCGCTCGGCTTCCTTGGGGGAGAACCTCCGCATCACGACCATGGGCGCGTTTCGCACCAGCAGCGGCTCACTGGCCCTCACGGCCACGATGTGCTCGCGCTTCTTGTTCAACGGCCAGCGGATCGCCTGCTGTCCGACGTGCTGCAGCCAGAGAAAGGGCACCGTGTCGCGCTGCGCCGACTCACGCGAGAACTCCTGGGCCCGAAACGCCACCACCGGGCCTGTGCGGGCACTCAGGCCATAGGTCTGCAAGCGTGCAGTCCACGCCGTAGGCAACACCGAGCCAAGCTGCGGCAGCGCCAGCATGAGTTGCTCATCCTGGCCCACCACGTCGGCCAGGGCATGGGTCTGGTGCAGCGCGCGGTCGAGGTCGTCGGCGCCCTCGCTGCGCGTCAGCGTCAGCGCGGCGCCCGGCTCGACGTCGGCGCGCCCCTTCGCCCAGGCAATGATGGTCTCCTGCAGCACGGCGTCTGCCTCGAAGCCCTCGGTGCGGCTCTCGAAGGCATGCAGGGCCTCCAGGCTCAGGTGGCGCAGCAGCGTCCGCCGGACGGACCGGAAATAGGCACCCGCCATCCATGAGCGCGGCGTGATGAAGCACCAGCGCCCGCTGGGCGACATGAGCCGGGCACAGGCGGCCATGAACAGGCCGTAGATGTTGGGCTGGCCATGCACGGCATAGGCATGGGCCAGTGCGCGCGGATCGCTGGTCTTGTTCAGTTTGAAGAAGGGCGGATTGGCGATCACCAGCAGCCCTTCGACCGTCCGTCCGTCGCGAGCAAGTTCGGACAACAGGAAGTCTTCCTGGTGCAGTTGCCAGTCCACGGCGATGCCTGCGGCCCGACAGGCGGCTTGCACCCGCAAACGCAGCAGCTCCAGCCGGCCGGCCAGCGCGGGATCAAGCTCAAAAACCAGTATTTCGAGCCGGGTCACGCCGCGAGGGTTGCGCAAGACTTCCTCGACCACGGCAGCAACCAGGATGCCGGCACCGGCGGCGGGCTCCAGCAATCGCAGCGTCTGCGCCGGCCCGTCTGCCAGCAGCCGCTTTGCCATGAAGCGGGCGATGGTGGGCGGCGTCATGAACTGCCCCGCCGCCCTCTTCTGCTCGCGGCTGCGCGAGTCACTGAAGCTGCGACCCTCGTGGTGGGCGAACTCCACCAGGCCCAGGTCTGCTGATTCTGAAAAGTCTGTCGTCATGGCTGCGGGTGAAGTGTGCGCAGTTTAGTTAGTCGACCTCGGCGGGCGCGTCCTCCAGCGTCTGCAACTCCACCAGGCGCCGGTACAGCCCGCCTTCCATCGCCATCAGCGCCTCGTGCCCGCCGCGCTCCTGCAGATGGCCATGGTTGAGCACAAGGATCTGGTCGGCCGCGCGGATGGTGGACAGCCGGTGAGCGATGGCGATGACCGTCACGCGCCCATGCAGGTTCGTCAGCGCCTCACCGACCCGGGCCTCGGTCTCGCTGTCGACGTTGCTGGTGGCCTCGTCCAGAAAGAGGATGCGCGGCGAGCCGGCCAGCGCGCGGGCCATGGCCAGCAGCTGCTTCTGGCCCGTGGACACGCGGGCGCCGCCTTCGCCGAGCCGCGTGTCATAACCCTTCGGCAAAGCGGTGATGAAGTCATGCGCCCGCGCGTCGCGCGCTGCGGCCTGCACGGCTTCGTCGCTGATGCCCGGCCGGCCCATGGCGATGTTCTCGCGCACCGTGGCCGCCAGCAGGAAGGGCTCCTGCGGCACCAGGCCCACGGCGTCGCGGAAGGCGGCGTCAGGCACGGCGTCGAGCGGCTGGCCGTCCACCGTGATGCGGCCTTGCTGGACCGTGTAGAAGCGCAGCAGCAGCGACAGCAGCGTGCTCTTTCCGCTGCCGGTGTGGCCGACGATGCCGACAAAGCTGCCGGCCGGAATGTCCACGTCCACGTTGTGCAGCACCGGCCGCGCCGGGTCATAGCCAAAGCCCAGCCCCTCGATGCGGATGGCACCCTGCGTGACCGGCTCGCCTTCCTGCGGTGGCCCGCGGAACTCGTCTTCCTCCAGCAGCGCCCGCACGCGCGACGCGGCGACCATGGACTGCTGCAGCTGGCCGAACTGCATGGTGATCTGGATCAGCGGCTCGACGACGCGGGCGATGTAGGCCAGGAAGGCGTAGAGCAGGCCTACTTCCATGCCCGACATCTCGCGCCGGCCGAAGCCGTAGATGACGGTGACGAGCAGCAGCACGTTGAGCAGGTCCAGCGCGGGGCGCAGCAGCCAGGCGTTGGCGCGCAGCTCGGCGATGCGCGACAGCCGGTGTTCGGCGTTCACCGCCTCGAAGCGTGCGCCGAAGCGCTCCGCCGCGCCCGCCGCCTGCAGCACCGCCATGCCGGCCATGCTCTCGGCCATCTGCGCATTGATGTCGCTGCGCAGCTGCCGCGTGCGCGCCACCGCCGGTGCGGACAAGCGCTGGTAGCCCTTGATGATCAGCACCATGGCCGGCACCAGCGTCGCGACGATGAGCATCAGCCGCCAGTCCAGGATGGCCATGGCGATTAGCGAGCCGAAGACGACGATGGTCGAGTCCAGCATCACGTAAAGCACCTGCCGGTAGAGCTGGTTCACGGCCTCGGTGTCGTTGGTGACACGGCTGACGAGCTGGCCGGTGATGGCCTTGTCGAAGAAGGCCATGGGCAGCGCCAGCACATGGGCATAGACCCGCTCGCGCAGCCGCAGCACCGAGCGCCGCGCCACGCCGGCCATGCGGGAGAGCTGGGCGTAGCGGATCCAGCTCGACGCCCAGCCGGTCAGCAGCACGGTGGCGAGCAGCAGTGCCATGGCACCCAGGTCGTAGTGGCCGGGCAGCAGATAGTTGTCGATGTAGCGCTTGCCGAGGATGGGGGCGAGGACTTCCAGGCCGGCAGCGAGCAGCAACCAGACGCCGCCGCGGATCAGCTGCGGGCGTTCTGCTTGCGCTGACTCCATCAGCAGCCCGACGCTGGCCCAGGTCCGTTCGCGGTCAACCGGCATGCGTCCGTCCGAGCAAAGGAGCGCGAAAGCGCGGCACTTCCAGCGGCCACCACCGAACCGGCTTTGCCGGGCGGTCGGTGGCGCCCCCTTTGAGGGGGCCGGCGAAGCCGGTAGGGGGTGGGCTCATAACGTCGCCTCGATCTGTTGATAGCGCCACTGCGCCGCATACCAGCCACCCAGTTCCAGCAGCTGCTGATGCGTGCCGCGCTCGATGACATGGCCCTGCTTCAGCACGATGACTTCATCGGCATCCATGACCGCCGACAACCGGTGGGCGATGACGATGACGCTGCGGTCCGGCCGAGCCGTGCGCAGCTCGCGGAGGTGGCTGAGGATGTCGGTCTCGGTGCCGGTGTCGACGGCCGAGAGCGCATCGTCCAGCACGAGCAAGGGTGCGTCGCTCAGCAAGGCCCTTGCGATGGCGACGCGCTGACGCTGGCCCCCAGACAAGGTCACGCCGCGCTCGCCGACCTCGGTGGCATAGCCGCTCGGCAGGCGTGCGATGTCCTCGTGCACGGCGGCCAGACGGGCAGCGGCTTCGATGTCGGCCGGCGTGGCCGAGGCCCGCGCGAGCGCGATGTTGTCGGCCACCGAGGCCGAGAACAGGAAGGGTTCCTGCGGCACCCAGGCGATGTGGGCGCGCAGTGCGGCCAACGCAAGCTCGGGCAGCGGCACACGGCCCAGCATCAGGCGGCCGGCGTCCGGTTCTGACTGGCGCAGCAACAGGCGCACAAAGGTGGACTTGCCCGCCCCCGTCGCGCCGACGATGCCCAGCGTGCGGCCCGGCGGGAGTTCAAGGTCGATGCCCTCCAGCGCCGGCCGCTTGGCGTTGGGGAAGCTGAAGGTCAGCCCCTCGGCGCGCAGCGTGGCCTGCGCCGGCAGCGCCGCCCTGCCCTCGTCGGTCAGCGTCAGAGGCGCGTCCAGCACCGGCGCCAAGCGCGTCCAGGCGGCACGGCCGCGCTCCAGCAACGCCAGCACCCAGCCGGCCGCGAACATCGGCCAGATCAGCTGGCCGAGGTACATCGTGAAGGCCGTCAACTGGCCGATGCTGATCTCGCGCTGCGCCACCAGCCAGCCGCCCACGGCCAGCGCAATGGCGGTGGCCGCGCCCAGCGTCATGCCGACGGCGGGCTCGTAGGCCGCCTCCCAGCGCTGCGAGCGATAGGCCGCTTCGGCCGCGTTCTCTGCCAGTTCGGTGAAGCGCCGTTCACTGCGGGCGACGAGGCCTAACGCGCGCAACGTGCGTACCCCGGCCAGGCTTTCCTGCACCTGCTGGTTGAGGTCGCCAAAGCGGTTCAGAGAATCCTGCGCGGCTTCGTGCAGATGCTTGGAGATCCACCAGAAGGCGAGCGCCATCAGCGGGAAGGGCACGAGGGCCGCCAGGCCCAGGCGCCAGTCGATGCTGATGGTCATCATGGCCAGCACCAGCAGCAGCGTCTGGCTGCCATCGAAGCCCGCGAGCATGGCCTCGCCGGCGGCCTGCTCGACGGCCTCGATGTCGTTGGTCGCCAGCGCCATCAGGTCACCGGTGCGCTGCTGCTGGAAATAGGCCGGCCCCTGCAGCGCCAACCGCGCAAACAGCCGCGTGCGCAGCCGGGCGCCGAGCTTGTAGGCCGCCTTGAACAGCGTCAGCCGCCAGCCCACCCGCAGCAGGTAGATGACGACGCCGGCCGCCACCAGCATCGCCAGTTGCTCGATGAGCGCTGAACCCTTGAGGCCGCCCGCCACCAGCGCATCGACGACTTGGCCGACTTGGCGCGGGATCCAGACGGTCAGCGCGGCAATGCAGCTGAGCATGGCGGCAGCGGAAGCGTAGGCGCGCCAGTGCTCGCGCACGAAGGCGGCGAGCATGCGCGGGAGGCTGGCTGAGGGAGAGGCTGAGGTATCAGGCGACATGCGGGAGGGAAGTGTGCCGGTGCTTGTGGCGAGGGCCGTGGTCGGGGCCATTTCGGCTAGCGCCGATCGACGTATTCCTACCTCTCAGGTAGGCGGTGTTCCACACGTCGAGGCGAGCTGGGAGCCAGATCAGGCGGCCACGGCGCTCTCGTGCCGAGCCGCCGGCCACGGTCCCGTCACGTTAGCAGCGCGGTTGAAGGCAGTGAACTCCGACGACCGGCAGCCCGGATCTCGTCCACAACCAATCCAAACCAGGAGGCGCGCCCGACAAGCAGCACCCGCTCGCCCTCAACCGGCGCAACACCGGCCATCCGGCCGTCGAGACACAGACGAACGACCGCGTCGTTGACCAGGAACTTGGCTGCCTGATCGCAGCCTTTGGCTCCCTTGGAAAGACTGTCGACCGAGACGATCCTGGCTTGCTGCTCAACATGCGAACCGCCCGAAACGCGCCCCAGCAATGCCGGCCACCCTGGCAATGCCATGACGGACAAGGCGGCCACGGAGCCCATAGTCAACGGAAACACCAACAGCCAGCGCTTGACCCATGAAGGGTGCTGCGCGCGGAGTCGTTGGCGCACGTCGGCTCGCAAAAACAGGCCCGCCCACAGCGCAAGCGCTCCAAGGAAAAACCACGGTGCTGCGGTCCAGTACTGGGCGGTGAAAGCAAAGACGAAATTGCCCCCCAGGTCCACCTCAAGCAGTACGCCGGCAAGCAAGTAGATCAAAGCACCCACCAACACCGCGAGCCGTGCGCGTGATGGCTGCTGCGCCACTTCTGGCCTTGCGTGGTCCCGTTTGATCTCTGCGATGCGCTCGGCGAGCCTGCGGTCATCTTCATCAATCGACTTCTGAATGCGCGCATCCAAGTCCGCTAACCGACCCGGGCTCGCTATGCCTTGACGATCGAGCGCAACGAGTTCTGCAAGCAGTCGCTCCTGCTCGGATGTTGAAGCGGCAGGGGGCGGCGTGTTCTTCATTTCAGTGCGTCTCCATCGCGGCGCTTGGTTTGCGGTGTCCCAGTAGCCACAGCCCCATCCATGTGAGCAAGCCATTCAGCAACAGCAGTTCCAACCCGATCTGATACCCGCCCCAAGGCTGCCCAAAGTCCAGCACCGCGCACAGCAGCGGCGCCGCCACGCAGACCATTACCAGAGTCCGCCCCGACAACGGCCTCGGCGTGAACATCGCGAATGCGAACAGCCCCAGCAGAGGCCCGTAGGTGTAGCCCGCGAGCTTGAGGATCAGATAGATCATGCTGGCACTGTCCAGCGCCTTGAAGCCAAGCACCAACGCCAGGAACAGCACCGCAAAGCCGAGGTGCACGCGCCGTCTCGTGCGCGTGTCTTCGCGCGGCACACGCAGCAGGTCCAGGCAGGTGCTGGCCGTCAGCGCGGTCAGTGCGCCGTCGGCGCTGGGCAGCAGCGCCGACACCAGCGCCAGCACGAAGACGACCTGCACCCAGGCCGGCAGGTGCTGCATGACCACCGTTGGGAAGAGCGCATCGCCCCGCAACGCCAGCCCGTGCTCCCGGGCGAACAGCGTCAGCAGCCCGCCCAGCAGCAGGAAGGCCGCAACGACGACCAACATGAGTACGGCCAGCACCAGCAGGTTCTTCTGAGCGTCGCGAAGCCTGGCCACCGACAGGCTCTTCTGCATCATTTCCTGGTCCAGGCCTGTCATCGCGATGGCGATGAACATGCCGGCCAGCAGTGCCTTGGCGGAGAAGTCGCGGCTCAGCGGGTCGCCCACCCAGACGCGCGACAGGCCCGCCGCGTCCAGCTGCGCAAGCGCGTCTGGCCGCCACAGCATGACGACGCAGACGACCAGCCCGGTCAGCATGCCGGCGGTCTGCAGCGTGTCCGTCCACACCAGCGCCTTCACACCGCCCTCCACCGTGTACAGCAGGATCATCGCCAGCACGACCGCCGCGCCCACGGCGAACGGCACGCCGAGCGGCTGCAGGATCAGCGTGTGCAGCACCGCCACGACGAGGTAGAGCCGGGCCGTGGCGCCCAACGTGCGGCTCAACACAAAGTAGGCCGAACCCAGCCGTTGCGCCGCCGGCCCGAGGCGGTCGCCCAGCAGGCCGTAGATGGAAGCCAGCTTGAGCCGGTGATAGGCGGGCAGCAGCAGCAAAGCGATGACGGCATAGCCGACGACCTGGCCGAGCGCGATCTGCAGGTAGGTGAAGCCGCTGACCGCCACGGCGCCCGGCACGCTGATGAAAGTGACGCCGGACAGCGACGTGCCGACCATTCCGAAGGCGACGACCGGCCAGGGACTTTCCCTGCCCCCCACATAGAAACCCTCAGCGCCAGAACCGTGCGCGACGCACCGCGCCAGCACCAGCAGCAGGGCGAAGTAAGTGAGAACCCCGATCAAAAGCAGTGCAGGCGACATGGCGCTGAAGTGTCTCCGAGGGCACCCCCCTCAAACGTGGTGGGTCAATTCGTCACGAAGCATCAATAGGATGCGCCCCGTCCTGGGCAATTTTTACTAATTAGTCATGCAACTCAAACCCCTGGCTTTTCTCATCGCTGCGGCTTTCGCCGCGCCCGCCGCGCTGGCATCGACCAGCGGGGTCGTGATCAGCCAGGTGTATGGCGCGAACGGCAATGTCTTCGCGAGCGACTACGTCGAGCTGCACAACACGAGCACGTCCGCGGTCAGTGTCGCCGGCTGGTCCATCCAGTACGGCAGCGCGACGGGCACCGGCAACTTCTCGGGCAACGGCGTCGTCGCCCTGTCCGGCTCCATCCCGGCGGGTGGCTTCTACCTGGTCAGGCTGTCCACGACGACGGGAACTGCGCTGCCCACGCCCGATGCCACCGGCAACATCAACCTGTCCGGCTCCAACGGCAAGGTGGTGCTGGCCAACGTGGCCACCGGCCTGGCCTGCAACGGCGGCTCCGTGGCTTGCACGCCCACGCAACTCGGCCAGATCGAGGACCTGGTGGGCTACGGCAACGCCAACTTCTTCGAAGGCAGCGCGGCGGCCCCGGCCGCGTCGAACACGCTGGCGCTGTTCCGCGCGGCCAACGGCTGCACCGACAGCAACAACAACACGGCGGACTTCGCCACCGGCACGCCGGCCCCGCGCAACAGCGCCTCGGCCCTGGTCAGCTGCGGCAGCACGCCGATCAACCAGCCAATCGTGCCGAATTGCCCCGACCAAGGCGCCACGTCGGGCACGGCCAGCATCTTCACGGTCGGCGCGACCGATGCGGACAGCAAGGTCGACAAGGTCACCCTCGTCGGCAGCCTGCCGGCAGGCGTCACGCTTGGCGACTTCACCGCTGCCGGCGCCAACGGCGAGGCCGCGTCCCAGGCCTTCACGGTCGCCTCCAGCATCGCGGTGGGCGCGTACAACATCAGCCTGAAGTGGGAGAACGACGCCGTCCAGAGCGCCAGCTGCACGTTCAAGCTGACGGTCGGCGGCACGGTCACCATCCCGGCCATCCAGGGCTCGGGCGCCAAGAGCCCGATGGACGGCAACACCATCACCACCAGCGGCATCGTCACCAAGCTGCTGAACAACGGCTTCTACCTGCAGGACCCGGACGGCGACAACGACACCACCACCTCCGACGGCATCTTCGTCTTCACGAGCACCGTGCCGACGGCGGCCGTGGGCGACAAGGTCAGCGTGACGGGCAAGGTGCAGGAGTACTCGGTGTCCACCAGCGCGGCCAGCCAGGCCAGCCCGCTGACCGAACTGAGCAGCGTCACCAACGTCACCATCGTCAGCGCCAACAACCAGCTGCCGCAGCCGGTCGAGGTGAGCCTTGCTGCGCTGACCGCACAGGCCGACATGGAGCGCTACGAGGGCATGCTGGTCCGCATCATCGACCCGCTGACCGTCAACCAGACCAACTTCGTCGGCAGCTACGGCCAGCTGACGGTTTCCGCCGGCGGCCGCACGCTGACACCCACCAACGTGCTGCGCCCGGGTGCCGATGCCCAGGCCCTGCTGGCAGCCAACCAGGCCCGCAGCGTCCTGCTGGACGACGGCAGCTCCCTCAAGTTCCCCAACCCGACGCCCTATCTCTGGCAGGACGGCACGGTGCGTGGCGGTGACACGCTGGAAGGCGTGACCGGCGTCGTCGACTTCGGGCCGGCGACCGATTCCGCCACCGGCCCGCTGTCGTACAAGATCCACCCGACCGCAGCCCCCGTGTTCGCCCGTCCGATCGCCCGCCCCACCGCACCGGCGGCCGTGGGCGGCAACATCCGCGTGGCCAGCTCCAATGTGCTGAACTTCTTCACGACGTTCACCGATGGCACCTCGGTGCCCGGTGGCGGCGCCTGCCCGAGCGCCGGCTGCCGTGGCGCGGACAACCTGGCCGAGTTCAACCGCCAGCGCACCAAGATCGTCGCCTCGCTGGTCGGCCTCAACGCCGACGTTGTCGGCCTGATGGAGATCCAGAACAGCGGCAACTTCGCGGTGCAGAACCTGGTGGACGGCCTGAACGCCGCCATGGGCGCCAACACCTACGCCGCGGTGCCCACGCCAGCGGGCGGCACTGGCACGGACGCCATCCGCGTCGCGCTGATCTACAAGCCCGCCAAGCTGGCGCTGATGGGTGCGTCGATGTCCGACCCGGACAGCATCAACGACCGCCCGACCTTCGCCCAGGGCTTCCAGGCCCCCAACGGCGAGAAGTTCGCCGTCGTGGTGAACCACCTGAAGTCCAAGGGCAGCTGCGGCAGCGGCGTCAACGGCGACACCGGTGACCTGCAGGGCTGCTGGAACGCCAAGCGCGTGCAGCAGGCCCAGCGACTGCTGGCCTGGCTGCCCACGGTCAAGTCCACGGCCGGCACCGATGACGTCATCATGCTCGGCGACTTCAATGCCTACGCCAAGGAAGACCCCATCGAGACGCTGACGGCCGCCGGCATCGTCGACCTCGTCGCCAAGTTCGACCCGGCCGACTACAGCTACGTCTTCGACGCCGGCGCCGGCCGCCTGGATCACGGCCTGGGCACGCCGACCCTTGCGGCCAAGGTGACGGGCGCCACGAGCTGGCACATCAATGCCGACGAACCCGAGTGGATCGACTACAACACCAACGACAAGCAGGCCGGCAACGACGGGTACCAGCCCAACGCCTTCCGCGCGTCGGACCATGACCCGATGCTCATCGGCCTGAACCTGGTCAAGAGCGTGACCGGCACTGCGGGCCGCGACACCATCGTCGGCACCGCAGGCGACGACGTCATCGAAGGCGGAGCAGGCGCCGACACGCTGACCGGCGGTGGCGGCAGCAACCAGTTCGTCTACAGCAGCATGCTGGACGCGGGCGACGTCATCACCGACTTCGTACCGGGCAAGGACATGCTGGTGCTGACCAAGCTGCTGGGCTCGCTGGGCATTGCCAGCGGCGCACCGCTGACCAGTGGCCACGTTACCTGCACAGCGAATGCTGTGGGCGCCATCATCGGCATCGACACCGACGGCACGGCCGGCCCGATCAAGACCAAGCCGCTGCTTCAGCTCAAGGGCGTGGCCTGCCCGGCCATCACCGCCGCCAGCTTCAAGTTCTGAACATCCGTATCTGCAGAAAGAACAACATCATGATTCGCAAATCCCTGCTGGCCCTCGCGGCCCTGGCCCTGGCCGGTGCGGCCCACGCCTCGCTCTACAACTTCACGGGCAGCTTTGATACTGATCCGGCCACGGAAGTCGTCGCTGGCAGCTTCTCCTTCGACGACGCCGAAGTGCTCGCCGGCAGCGCTGAAGGTTCGTTCAAGCTGACCTCGCTGGACTTCACCTTCCATGGCGAGACCTTCGCGCTGGGCAACGCCCTCAATCCCGCGGACATCAACTACACCTATGTGCTGTTCGAGGGTGGTTTGCTGACCGGCCCCAATGCCAGCTTCACGACGTCGGAAGGCACGTTCAGCCTGCAATCCTTTTTCGGCAGCAGCAGCTTCACGTTCTCGCCCACCCGCGGTGACGAACAGCTCGGCACGCTGGCCCTGACGTCAGCGGCCACCGTGCCGGAGCCCGCCAGCCTGGCGCTGGTGCTCGGCAGCCTCGCTGCAGTGGGCGTTGCTTCGCGTCGTCGCAAGGCCGCCTGAACGACCACGCGTTCTCTCGAACGGCCCGCCTCGGCGGGCCTTTTTTCTTAGTACGTCCTGCCGCCCTTGAACTGCGCGTGCTGCCGCCGCTCCAGCGTCGTGCTGCGGCTCATGGCCTCAAAGCTGGTGCGCGCATGGGCATGCATGATGGCGATGCCCAGCGCGTCGGCGGCGTCCTTGCCAGGCACGCCGGGCAGGGCCAGCAGGCGCTGCACCATGGCCTGGATCTGCTCCTTCTTGGCGTGGCCGTGGCCGACGATGGCCTTCTTCATCTGCAGCGCCGTGTACTCGCTGACCGGCAAATCGCTGGACACCAGCGCCGTGATCGCCGCGCCGCGCGCCTGGCCCAGCAGCAGCGTGGACTGCGGGTTCACATTGACGAAGACAATCTCCACCGCCGCGCACTGCGGCTGGTAGCGCGCGATGACTTCGCGGATGCCGTCGAACAGGATCTTCAGCCGCGCCGGCAGGTCGCCGACGGCGACAGCGCTGGTCTTGATGGTGCCGCTGGCGACGTAGGCCAGTCGCGGACCGTCGGCGTCGATGACTCCGAAGCCAGTAGTCTGAAGACCGGGGTCGATGCCGAGAATCCTCACATCACCTTCCGAAGTACCAGCGGGCGGAGTGAAAGAACACCGGCGCGGCAAAACACAGCACCGCAATGCGGTCCAGCAACCCGACGGCCCCGGTGATGGAGCTGCGGTTGCCCCAGTAGCGCACGCCAGCGTCCTTCTTCAGCGCCTTCATGACGAGGCCGCCAAAGCCCGCCGCAGCCGCCGTCAGGAAAGCCATGGCCAGCGCCTGGCCGATCTTGAAGGGCGTGATCCAGAACAGCAGGCCGCCGGCGACCGAGCCAGTCAGCGTGCCTATCCACCAGGCGCGCATCGAGAAGCTGCGGCTGATGTGCCGCGCCACCGGCCGGCGGCGCAGCGTGCGGGTGGCGATCTCCTGCGCGATCTGCGAGGACGCCACCACCATGACCAGGAAGAACAGCAGGAAGGCGCCACGGCCGGTGAAGCCGGGGAAGTCCAGCAGCAGCAGCGCCGGCGCGTGCGACAGGCCGTAGACGCAGACCATGACGCCCCACTGGATCTTGGCGTTGCGCTCAAGGAATCGGTTGGGGTCGTCGGCCAGCGCGCTGACGATGGGCAGCACCAGGAAACCGTAGACCGGCAGGAAGACCGTGAACAGGTCGAAGAAGCGCGTGCCGCAAACCATGTACTGCACGGGCAGCAGCACGAAGAAGGCAACGATGAGGGGGCGGTGGTCGCTACGCCGCGTGTGCACCAGGGTGATGAACTCGCGCAGCGCCAGGAAGGAGAACAGCGCGAACAGCAGCGTCGCGCCCAGCGGCCCCGAGATCCAGGCCACCCAGAAGATGCAGCCACCTATCCAGGCCGCGCGCAGGTCGCGGCGCACGCGCTCCCAGGTCAGCTCGGACGCGCGGCGGGCCTCCTCGTCCTCGCGCTCGCGCAGCGAGTTCAGGAACAGGCCGATGGTCAGCAGCATCAGGAAGCCGAACAGCACGACGAAGAGCAGGGCCACCTGCTCGCTGGCGGTCAAGGCCTTAAGCCACTTCATCGCTCGCCTCTGCGCCTACCAAGCTCAGGTCGGGGCGCTGCTCCATGACGGCCTCTCGGGCGCGGCAGAGGAAGTCGGCCTTGCTCTCGCCGTCCTGCAACTGGATGGGCTCGCCGAAGGTGACGGTGCACAGGATGGGCACCGGCACGACCTCGCCCTTGGGCATGACGCGCTGCACGTTGTCTATCCAGGTCGGGATCAGCGGCACATGCGGGAACTGCTGGGCGAGATGGAAGATGCCGCTCTTGAACGGCATGGGGTTGCCCTTGCTGGAGCGCGTGCCTTCCGGAAAGATGACCAGCGAGTCACCGTTGGCGAGCGCGTCGACGAGGGGCTCCAGCGGGTCTTCGTCGGGCGTGGCGCGCGAGCGGCTGACGTAGATGGCGTTGAAGACCTCGGTCGTCAGCCAGCGCCTGAAGGCGCTCTTGGTCCAGTAGTCGCGCGCGGCGATGGCGCGGGTCTGGGCCCGCAGCTCATGCGGGAAGGCGGCCCAGATCAGAACGAGATCGAAGTGACTCTGGTGGTTGGCGATGTAAATGCGCTGCTCGGCTTTTGGCGGGCAGCCCTTCCAGTGGCCTTGCGCGCCCGTGATGACGCGGGCGATGAAGGCAAGCAACTGGCCGGTAAAGGCGGCTGGCGTCATCCTTGATCCGGCAGTTGAGCGCGGCCGAGGGCATGGCGAGGCGGGCTGCTGGCAAGGCGCGACGACGCCGTGGGCGCCTGCCCACAAGGAGAAGCAACGCGGCCAGCGGCCCGAAGCGCCAGGCCAGCGGGCGTGCACCGCTGCTCAACGAAGTGGGAAACCCGGCAAGGCCGCGAAGGCGTTGAGCGAACGAAGCCTTCGATGCGTAGATAGCGGCCGACTGCCGGGTCAAGGATCATTTGGAGATTATCGGGGTCGCCCCCGCCCGCTGAGCTCGCGCCGGCCCGGGGTTTACCAGTCGTCGCCGCCACCACCCATGTCGCTGCCGCTGGCATCGCCACCGCCCCAGCCGTCGCCGCTGCCGAAGTCGATGTCGCGGCGGGTCAGCTCATCTGCGGCGCCAGCGTCACCGCCGCCAAAGCTGCCGGGCAGGAAGCCACCCGCGTGATTGCCGGCGTCTGCATTGCCTTGCAGGTTGCCGTTGTCATGGCCGCCGTGAAGCATGCGCTCGGCCAGCATGCCGGCCGCCACGCCGCCCGCCACACCCAGCCCCACGCCGAGCATGCCCGGGCCGCCGGACCCTGGCTGCTGCGGCATGCCGTAGCCGCCCTGGCCATAGCCTGCAGCCGGGCCGCCGCCATAGCCACCACCCGCAAACGCCGGCTGGCCTTGCGCCGCGGCGCGACGGCGCATCCAGCGTGCGGCAATGGCGATGAAGGCAATGGCGCCAACCACCAGCAGCCAGACGGGCACGCCGCCGCCGCTCGCCTCGGCCGGCTCATACCGCTGCAACGGTGCGGCCCTCGGCGCGGGTGTTGGGTCCAGCGCGGTCGGCGCCGCGGGCTTGGCGGCGGCGGCCTGCACGCGTTGCAGCGTCTGCTCGAAGGCATCGAACTTGGCTGCGTCGGTGAACTTGATGGCCGGGTCCAACGCGCGGGCGCGGCGGGTGTGTTCAGCGGCTTCGTTGAACTGGCGCTGGTGGGCCAGCAACTCGGCCAGCACGTAGTGCGCGCGAGCGCTGTCGGGCTTGGCCGCGACGACCTCGCGCATCATCTTCTCGGCACCGGCGTAGTCGCCATTCCTGGCTGCGGCCTGTACCTGGTCCACGGTCGGCAAAGCGTGGGCAGCGCCCATCCACAGCGTGGACAGCAGGGCCAGGCAGACCAGCAGCATGCGGGGGAAGGTCAGAGGGAACTTCATGGCAACTCTCCTCAAGCCGTCGCCCGGCCGCAGCGCGATCAGGCAAATGCCAGTTTGCGCCCCGGATCTGACGCCACCTTGTCTGCTTTCAAGACCTTACGCGTAGGACTAGAACCAATAGTCCGAAACACAGCGACCGTCACGCGGCAGGTCGTCGAAGCTGTCCAGGCCGTCGAAGTGGTCGATGGGAATGGCGGCCACGGCATCGGGTTCGGCCAGACGCAGGTTGACGGCGATGCGTCGGCGGCCCTGCTCGTCGAGCCGCAGGCCGCGCCAGTGCGTCACGCAGCCGCAGGTCGGGCAGAAGTGGAACTCCAGCGCGGTGCCGCGCACATAGGCCTGGGTCGCGCCGGACACACGGATGCCTTCGTCCACATAGTCGTAGGCCCACAGCGTGCCGTAGCGGCGGCAGGCGGTGCAGTTGCAGGCGGTGGCGCCATCTGGCAGGCCGTCAAAGCGCCAGCGAACGCTGCCGCAAAGGCAGGAACCTTCGATCATGAGAACTCCTTGAAAGTCACGGCATAGATCGGGTCGATGTAGAGCCGGCCGCCGAACAGGAACTCCTTGCCGCCGACCTGGGCGAAGCCGAAGCGCTGGTAGAACTCGACGGCGCGCACGTTGCGGTCATAGACGCCCAGCCACAGCGTACGCGCGCCACGCCGGCGTGCCTCGGCATTCACCTCGGCCATCAACCGCGCGCCCAGGCCGTGGCCGATGAAACCCTGGCCGAGGTAGATGCGCCAGAGCTCCAGCGGTTCACGCCCGGTCACGCAGCCCGGTGCCGGCGCATCACGCAGGATGGCATAACCAGCCAACTGCTCACCCACCCACGCCAGCAGCGTCGTGCAGGCGGGGTCCTGGATGACGTGGGCGACGACCTCGGGCTGGAAGTGCTCGGCAACGTAGTCGGCAATCTCCTGGGGGTCGTCGAGGTCGCGGTAGGTGTCGGTGAAGGCGTTAGCCGCAAAGGCCGCGAGCGCTGCGGCGTCTTCAGGCTGCGCGTGGCGAATCAGGGGCGTGGTCGGCATGCGGGCATGTTCGCACTGCTCATCAGCCTCCGGCGACACGCTCGTAGTGCAGCACCGTCGGGAAAGGGTCGTAGAAGTGATGCAGCAGCTGGCGCCACTGCTGGTACTCGGCGGAGTTGCGGAAGCCGATCTCGTGGTCTTCGATCGTCCGCCAGCGCACCAGCAGCATGTAGTGCCCGGGCCGCTCCAGGCTGCGCTGCAGCTCGTGGCCGAGGTAGCCGTGCATGGACGAGATGATGCGCTGCGCCCGGGCGAACGCGGTCTCGAAGTCGCCTCCCTGGCCGGCGCGGACCTGAAGTTGCGCGATCTCCAGGATCATGCTCAGGCCAATGCCGTGGGCTTGCCACCCAACCGCTGAATCAAACCACTGGTCAGCCGCGCGGCCAGGCCGTAGACGGTGAGCTGCGGGTTGGCGCCCAGGCTGGTGGGGAAGAGCGAACCGTCATGCACAGACAGGTTGGCGAGCTGCCAATGCTGGCCGTCGGGCCGCACGACACCCCGGCCCGCTTCGGCGGCCATCGTGCAGCCGCCCATCACGTGGGCGCTGCCGATGGTGGCGAGAAAAGCCTTCATCGCCAGGCCGGCGATGCCGGCCTTCGCCTCGGCGAGGTTGGCGTAGTTGCCGGCCTGCTCATGCACCGGACGCACGGCCTTGGCGCCGGCGGCGAACTGGATCTCGGCCATCGTCAGGTAGGCACGCCGCGCGCCGTCGAGCAGGTAGTCGGTCAGCGCGTAGTCAAGCTGCGCAGAGCCATCGCTCCGCAGCTTGACGGCGCCACCGGCCGCGTCGGCATGGAAGCCGTCGCGCAGCAGGGCGATCATCAGCTGGGTGCGCGGCATGTCGCGGGCGCGTTGGGCCAGCTCGGCGCCAATGCCACCGCCGTTGGTCAATGCGAAGGCCGGGTGCACCGGCGCGACCTCAAGCTTGTAGCCCACCGGGCCATCGACCGGGCCCTGGTGCAGGAAGTGGTCGCAAAACACCGACAGCGGCGCGCCCGCCCAGCCGGCCACGTCGTGATTGAACAGCGCCACGCCGCCCGCCGTCGGGTGCAGGAAGGTGCGCTTGCCGAGCAGGCCGTGCGGGTCGGGTACGTTGGAGCGCAGCAGCAGCGCGGGCGAGTTGATGGCGCCGCCGGCGACGACGTAATGCTTGGCCGTGATGCGCAGCGGTGCGCCCGTGACGGCGCCGTCCAGCGCCACCGGTTCGGCGATGAGCGCGGCCACGCGCTCACCCTGCAGCTCGAAGCGCGTCGCGCGTGTCTGCACCAGCATCGTGGCGCCCAGGTCCAGCGCGGCGGGCAGCGTGCTGACGAGCATGCTCTGCTTGGCATTCGTCGGGCAACCCATGCCGCAGGAGCCGAGGTTCCAGCAGCCCTTGACGTTGCGCCGCACGACCTTGGTGGGAATGCCCAGCTTCTCGGCGCCGCGCTTGAGCACGCCGTTGTTCTCGTTCGGCTCGGCCTCCCAGTCGCCGATGTTGAGGCGCTTCTCGACCTGCTCGAACCAGGGCGCCATCGCGGCCTCGTTGAAGTCGGTCAGGCCGAACTTGTCGGCCCAGTACGACAGCGCATCGGGCGGCGTGCGGAAGGAGCCGGTCCAGTTGACCGTCGTCGAGCCGCCGACGCAGCGGCCTTGCAGGATGTTCATCGCCTGGTCGACCGTCTTGCGGCCGGCGGACTCCTGGTAGAGCTCGCGGTAGGCGTCGAGCTCGCGCTGCTTGAACTGGCTGCTGGAGCGCAGCGGGCCTTCTTCAACGATGACGATCTTCAGCCCGGCGCGGGCGAGCATTTCGGCCGTGATGCCGGCGCCGGCGCCGCTGCCGATGATGGCGACGTCGCAGTCCAGCGTGGAAGGCAGCGCCGCATGCGGGCCGCCGTGCACCTTCCAGCCACGCTGCAGGCCGTCGAGGATGGGATCAGGTATCGAACTCATGCGATCTCGATGGGGCCAGGGTAGCCGGCGGTCTGCCAGTTGGCGGGCGCCGTGAAGAAGGTGATCACGTTCAAGTCGCGCAGCGCGTGATAGACCTGCTGCTTGGTGTTGGACGAGGACTTGCTCATCGCGTCCAGCGCCTGCTGCACGTCCTGCGCGCCGGCCTCGGCCCAGGGCTTGGACAGGCCCACGAGGGCGAAGCGGCCTGCGGCGGTGGACAGCAGGCCCAGCGCGTCGGACAGTTCCTTGCGCGTGGCCACGGGCATGCCGGCGATGAAGGCGTCGAGGCGGGCCAACTGGGCGTCCAGCGCCGCGTCGCGCGTGGCGCCGGGTGGCGGCAACAGGTCGGACAGCACGGCCTGCGCGGCGGCGCGCATCACGTCGCGCGCGCCGGGGCCGAGCTTGCCGTCGACCAGGCCCGGCTTGATCAGCGCAATGCCGGCGCCGGCCACGCCGAGCACGACGGCGGCGCCTAGGCCTAACTTCAGAAGTCGACGGCGTTGCATCAGATGATTTTCTTCAGGACAGACAGCAGGCGCTCGAACGTCTTGCCATAGGGCGGCTGGAACAGCTGGGTGCCGGCAAAGCGCGACTGGATGAACAGCGGCTTCTCCTTGCTGAAGGTGCGAAAGCCCCATTCGCCGTGGTACGAGCCCATGCCGCTGGCGCCAACGCCGCCGAAGGGCTGGTCCTCCTGGCCGAGGTGCCAAAGGCAGTCGTTGATCGTCACGCCGCCGGCATGGGTCTGGGCCATCACATGGTCGCGCGCCGCACCGTCCTGGCCGAACCAGTAGAGCGCCAGCGGGCGCTCGCCACGGTTGATGTGGGCCAGCGCCTCGTCGACCTGGTCGTAGCCGACGATGGGCAGCAAGGGGCCGAAGATTTCTTCCTGCATGACGGTTGCTTCGGCCGGCACGTTCAGCAGCAGGGCGGGCACGAGGCGGCGGTCGTCGGGCTGCTCGTCATGGCTGCGCAGCACGCGCGCGCCGCGTTCGGCCGCGTCGGCAATCAGGCCTTGCAGCCGAGCATGGTGGCGCGACGTGGCGATGCTGGTGTAGTCGGCATTGCCCGTGATGCGCGGGTACATGCGGCGCATCTCGGCCAGGATCTGCTGGCTCAGCGGCTCGACCATCTCGCGGGGCACGAGCAGGTAGTCGGGCGCCACGCAGGTCTGGCCGGCGTTGAACAGCTTGCCGAAGGCCAGGCGCGAGGCGGTCAGTTCGAGATCGCAACTGCGGTCGACGATGGCCGGCGACTTGCCGCCCAGCTCCAGCGTCACCGGCGTCAAATTCCTGGCTGCGGCCTGCGCCACATGGCGGCCCACGGCGGTGGAGCCGGTGAAGAAAAGATGGTCGAAGGGCAACCCCGTGAAGGCCTTGCCGACCTCGGCGTCGCCGGTGATGACCTGCATCTCCTCGGGCTTGAAGTGCTCCGACACGATGCGCGCCATCAACTCGGAGGTGGCCGGTGTCAGCTCCGACGGCTTGATCAGCACGCGGTTGCCGGCGGCCAGCGCAGCGATGGCCGGCTCCATCGCCAGGTAGTAGGGGTAGTTCCAGGGCGACACGATGCCGACGACGCCGAGCGGCTGGCGCATCAGCACATTGCGGCCGGGCATGAAGTGCAGCGGGGTGGCGACGCGCCGGGCTTTCATCCAGCCGCGCAGATGCTTGAGCGCATGGCGGGCACCGGACTCGACGGTGAAGATGTCGGCCAGCAGCGACTCCTGCCGCGCGCGGTGGCCGAAGTCCTGCGCCATCGCGGCGGCCAGCGCCTCGCCGTGCTGGCGCGTCATGCTGAGCACGCGCTCAAGGCGGTTGCGGCGCACGTCGTGGCTGGGCATGCGCTCGGCCTCGAAGGCGCGGCGCTGGCTCAGCAAGGCCAGATGCAGACGCTCTTGCAGCGCGGTGTCCATCGGCTTGTCTCCGGTTCTGGATCGAATCCAGGGAGGCTAACCGCAAGAGGGGGCGCCGGCATGGGGGCCGGCCCTGGACTAGAGGCTCACGTCTAGTCCCGCACGTGACACCGGATCAGTGCCGGAAGTGACGCACGCCGGTGAGCACCATCGCAATGCCGCGTTCGTTCGCCGCCGCGATGACCTCGTCGTCGCGCATCGAGCCGCCCGGCTGGATGACGCAGGTCGCGCCGGCATCCGCCAGCACGTCCAGCCCGTCACGGAACGGGAAGAAGGCGTCGCTGGCGACCGCAGAACCCGCCAGCGAAAGGCCGGCGTGCTGCGCCTTGATGGAGGCGATGCGGGCCGAGTCCAGGCGGCTCATCTGGCCGGCGCCGACACCCAGCGTCATGCCGCCGCCGCAGAAGACGATCGCGTTGCTCTTCACGTACTGGGCCACGGTCCACGCGAACATCAGGTCGTCGAGCTGCTGGGCCGTGGGCTGCAGCGTCGTGACGATCTTGAGGTCTTCGCGCTTCAGGAAATGGTTGTCCGAGGTCTGCAGCAGCAGGCCGGAACCGACGCGCTTGCTGTCGCCGGCATTGCGGCCTTGCAGCCACGGTGTGTCGCCACCGGCCGGCAGCGCGATCTGCAGCAGGCGCACATTGACCTTGCCCTTGAAGGCTTCCAGCGCCTCGGCGCTGAAGCTGGGCGCCATCAGCACTTCGACGAACTGCTTGGCGACGAGCTGAGCCGCTGCGCCGTCCACCTCGCGGTTGAAGGCGATGATGCCGCCGAAGGCGCTGGTGGGGTCGGTCTTGAAGGCCTTGCTGTAGGCCTCGGCCGGCGTCGCCGCCACGGCCACGCCGCAGGGGTTGGCGTGCTTGACGATGACGCAGGCGGGCACGTCGAAGCTCTTCACGCATTCCCAGGCCGCGTCGGCGTCGGCGATGTTGTTGTAGCTCAGCTCCTTGCCTTGCAACTGCTTGCCGGTGACCAGCGAGCCGGGCGCGGGGAACAGGTCGCGGTAGAGCGCCGCGCTCTGGTGCGAGTTCTCGCCGTAGCGCAGGTCCTGTACCTTGACGAACGTCGAGTTCATCTGCGCCGGGTACTCGGCCTTGCTGCCGTCTTCCTGCAACGCGGACAGGTAATTGCTGATGGCGGCGTCGTACTGGGCGATGCGGTTGAAGGCGGCGACCGAGGCGGCGAAGCGCGTCTTGTCGCTGGTCTTGCCATCGGCCTTCAGTTCGGCGAGCACGGCGGCGTACTGGGCCGCGTCGGTCAGCACCGTCACGTCCTTCCAGTTCTTGGCCGCGCTGCGCACCATGGCCGGGCCGCCGATGTCGATGTTCTCGATGGCGTCTTCCAGCGTGCAACCGGGCTTGGCGACCGTCGCTTCAAACGGGTAGAGATTGACGGCCAGGATGTCGATGCGCGTGATGCCGTGCTCGGCCATCGCGGCGACGTGCTCGGGCGTGTCGCTGCGCGCCAGCAGGCCGCCGTGGATCTTGGGGTGCAGCGTCTTCACGCGGCCGTCCATCATTTCCGGGAAGCCGGTGTGCTCTGCCACTTCGGTGACGGGCAGGCCGGCCTCGGCCAGCAGCTTGGCGGTGCCGCCGGTGGACAGCAGCTTCGCGCCGAGGGCGTGCAGTTCCCTGGCGAATTCGAGGATGCCGGTCTTGTCGGAGACCGAAAGAAGTGCGGTGAGAGCCATGGTGGAGTCAGCCAATGTTGTGATCAGTCAGTTTGCGGCGCAGCGTGTTGCGGTTGATGCCCAGCCATTGCGCGGCCTTGCTCTGGTTGCCGCCGGCTTCGCGCATGACGATCTCGATCAGCGGTTTTTCAACGAGCCTGACCAGCATCTCATGCATCGAATGCGGTTCCTGGCCGTCGAGGTCACGGAAGAAGGCTTCGAGGTTGTCGCGCACGCAGGCGTCGATGGGGTTGGGCGGTGTGTTCTTCTGGGCGCTCATGTTCAAGCAGCACAGGCTTCGTCGGCCTGTACCTCTTCGTCAATGGCCGCCTCGGTAGGAGGCAGCCGTTCGTGGGTCTGGCCGAGGTCGTCGAACCAGTCGCGGAGCGCCTGCACCTGCTCTTCGCAGCGCTCCAGGGTGTTCATGTGTTGGCGGAAATCTTCTCCGCCCGGCAGGCCGCGCACGGCCCAGCCGATGTGCTTGCGCGCGCTGCGCACACCGCTGAGTTCGCCGTACAGGCCGTAGTGGTCGTGCAGGTGTTCGGTGAGCACGTCGCGCGCCTCGGTGACGGTGGGAGCGGCTAGGTGTTCACCTGTCGCAAGAAAATGCGTCACCTCGCGGAAGATCCACGGCCGGCCCTGCGCGGCGCGGCCGATCATCAGCGCGTCGGCGCCGGTGTAGGCCAGCACGTCGCGTGCCTTTTCGGGCGTGGTGATGTCGCCGTTGGCGACGACCGGAATTGTCAGCGCTGTCTTCACGGCAGCCACCGTGTCGTATTCGGCCAGGCCCTTGTAGCCCTGCTCGCGTGTGCGGCCGTGGATGGTCAGCATGGCGATGCCGGCGGCCTCGAAGATGCGGGCCAGGCGCAGCGCATTGCGCTCGTCGGCACTCCAGCCAGTGCGCATCTTCAGCGTGACCGGCACGCCACGCAGCACACACACGGCCACGACCGCCTCGACGATCTCCAGCGCCAGTGCCTCGTTCCTCATCAGCGCCGAGCCCGCCCATTTGTTGCAGACCTTCTTGGCCGGGCAGCCCATGTTGATGTCGATGATCTGCGCGCCACGGTCGATGTTGTAGGCCGCAGCCTCGGCCATCATGGCGGCGTCGGTGCCGGCGATCTGCACGGCGATCGGGCCGGGTTCGCCGGCATGGTCGGCACGGCGCGAGGTCTTGAGGCTGCCCCACAGCTCCTTGCGCGACGTGACCATTTCGCTGACCGCATAGCCCGCCCCCAGGCGGCGACATAACTGGCGGAACGGTCGGTCCGTCACCCCTGCCATCGGCGCGACGAAGAGCGCGTTGGGGAGGAGGTGGGGGCCGATGTGCACGAGGGGTCTGCTTAAAAATGAGGCGCGATTGTAACGACCCGCCGAACCCGACAATGCCGGCATGGAAGTCTGGCTGTCCGAACACATCACGCAACTGCTCGCCGCTCTCGCTCTGCCCCAAGTGGGCCTGGTCGCCGTCTTCGTCATCGCCTTCATCTCCGCCACGTTGCTGCCGCTCGGTTCGGAGCCGGCCGTCTTCCTGGTCGTCAAGGCCGATCCCGCCATGTTCTGGCCCGTCATCCTCGTCGCCACCATTGGCAACACGCTGGGCGGCGTGGTCTCGTGGTGGATGGGCTATGGCGTGGAGAAGGCTGTCGAGGCCGTCCAGCACCACGAGCCCTCGCACTCGCGCGCCGCGCGATGGTTGCAACACTTCGGCCCCAAGGCCTGCCTGCTGAGCTGGCTGCCCATCGTCGGCGACCCGCTGTGCGCCGTCGCCGGCTGGCTCAAGATGCCGTTCTGGCCCTGCGTGGGCTACATGGCTGTCGGCAAGTTCCTGCGCTTCCTCTTCTACACCGCCGCTTTGTTGTGGCTCGTTCCGGAAAGTTGGCTCTCATGACCTCCGCCTACCAAGACCTCGCCGCGCGCCAGCAGCGCCTGTACCGCCTCGCCCATCTGCAATCCATCGCGCAGTGGGACCAGGCCGCCAACATGCCCGCCAAGGGCAACGAGGCGCGCAGCCTGGCCCTGGCCGAGATGGATGGGCTGCTGCACCAGCTCGCCACCGACCCCGCGTTGGCCGGCCTGCTGGACACCGCCGCTGCCGAGCCGCTGGACGAGACGCAGCGCGCCAACCTGCGCGAGATCCGCCGCGCCTGGCGTGCCGCCAACGCGCTGCCGCAGGCGCTGGTGGAGGCCAAGAGCCTGGCCAACAACCGCTGCGAGCACGCCTGGCGCAGCCAACGGCCGGCCAACGACTGGGCTGGATTTGCGCCCAATCTGCGCGAGGTGCTTGCCATTGCTCGCCAGGAGGCCGAGCTCCTGTCGCAAAGCGCCGGGCTGAGCAAGTACGACGCGCTGCTGGACCAGTACGAGCCGGGCATGCGCTCGGCCGACATCGAACGCGCCTTCGCGCCGCTGCGGCAGTGGCTGCCGGGGCTGATCCGCGACGTCACGGCCAAGCAGTCGAGCGAGACCGTCATCGAGCCCGTCGGCCCCTTCCCCACCGATGCGCAGAAGGCGCTCGGCCTGGACGCGATGAAGCTGATGGGCTTCGACTTCGCCGCCGGCCGGCTGGACGAGAGCACCCACCCCTTCTGCGGCGGCGTGCCCGAGGACGTGCGCATGACGACGCGCTACCGCGAGGACAATTTTTTGCCCAGCCTGATGGGCACCATCCACGAGACCGGCCACGGCCGCTACGAGCAGGGCCTGCCGCGCGAACTGCTCGGCCAGCCCATCGCCCGCGCCCGCTCCATGGGCATCCATGAAAGCCAGAGTCTGAGCTTCGAGATGCAGCTGGGCAGCCACCCGGCCTTTGCCGGCCTGCTGGCGCCGCTGCTGGTGAAGCACTTCGGCGCCCAACCCGCCTTCGCGCCCGACAACCTGCACAAGCTGCTCACGCGCGTGCAACCTGGCTACATCCGCGTCGATGCCGACGAAGTCACCTACCCCGCCCACATCCTGCTGCGCTTCGACATCGAGCGCGCGCTGATCGAAGGCCAGGCCGAGGTGGACGACATCCCGGCGCTGTGGGACGCGAAGATGGCCGAACTGCTCGGCCTGGACACGCGCGGCAACTTCAAGGACGGCCCCATGCAGGACGTGCACTGGCCGGCCGGCCTGTTCGGCTACTTCCCCTGCTACACACTGGGTGCGATGTACGCCGCGCAATGGTTCGCCACGATGCGGCGCCAGCAGCCGCAACTGGATGCGCAGATTGCGCAGGGCGAGTTGGGCGACGTGTTCGACTGGCTCGCCACCCACGTCTGGCAGGAAGCAAGCCGCTGGGAGACGCCGGAGCTGGTGCAGCGTGCCAGCGGCGAGGCGCTGAATCCGGCGCACTTCGAGGCCCACCTGCGCGGGCGCTATCTGGGCTGAACAAGACAGCTCGCCGACAGCTTGCCTGTGGCGCGAAGGTCAAAAAAATAGGGCCGCTCCAGCGGGGAGCGGCCCAAGTTCAGTCGAACGATCTCTCTTCCAAGTCCACAGCGCTTCCCCGGCCCCCCGGCCTTCTCCGCGTGTGGCGCCCGGTGTCTTCTGCTCTGCCGGGCTCGGCCGCCGCAACTCGTTCAGCGACCGTGAATGCATTCTGAGCAAGTCACGCCGTGCTGGCATCCCCGCAAGCCCAGGGGTGAGCGCGCCGCCTCGTGAACGGCGTCACAGCATCAGCGCCAAACGTTCCAGGATCAGCACGGCGAAGAACACCAGGCCGGCCACCACCGTCCATTTCAGGATGACCAGGCCCAGGCGCCGCCAGCGCGGCTGGCCGGTGGCGATGGAAAAGGCGAAGCAGAGGACGGCCGAGAACAGCAGCAGGCCAATGAGGAGGCGGGCGATGACCATCAGCGACCGCTCACCACGCCGGCGCCAGTTCGGCAAACCCCTTGGGCGCCTCCTGCACGTCGTTGAAGTAGACGATCTCGTAGGCGTCTTCGTCTGCCAGCAGCGCGCGCAGCAGCTTGTTGTTCAGCGCGTGGCCGCCCTTGAAGGACGTGTAGGCGGCCAGCAGCGGCATGCCGGCAACCTGCATGTCGCCGATGGCGTCGAGGATCTTGTGCTTCACGAATTCGTCGTCGTAGCGCAGGCCGTCGGCGTTCAGCACCTTGTAGTCGTCCACGACGATGGCGTTGTCCATGGAACCGCCCAGCGTCAGGCCGCGGGAGCGCATCAGGTCGATGTCAGCCGTCATGCCGAAGGTGCGGGCGCGGGCGATCTCCTTCTTGTAGGTGCCTGAACCCATGTCGAAGATGAACTGGCTGCCGGTCGCGGCCACGGCCGGGTTGTCGAACTCGATCTCGAAGCTCAGCGTGTAGCCGTGGTGCGGCTCCAGCCTGGCCCACATCAGCTTCTTGCCCTCGCCCTGGCGCACCTCGACGGGCTTCTTGACCTTCAGGAAGCGTTTGGGTGCGTCCTGCATGGCGATGCCGGCGGACTGCAGCAGGAAGACGAAGCTGGCGGCCGAGCCGTCCAGCACGGGCACTTCGTCGGCGTTGATGTCGACGTAGAGGTTGTCCAGGCCCAGCCCGGCGCAGGCGGACAGCAGGTGTTCGATGGTCTGCACCTTGGGCGCGCCGGGGTCGCCGCCGGGGCTGATGGTGGTGGCCATGCGCGTGTCGCTGACCGACGTGACGCTGACGGGGATGTCGACCGGCGGGCAGAGGTCGACCCGGCGGAAGACGATGCCGGTGTCGGCGGGCGCTGGGCGCAGCGTCAGTTCGACCTTCTGGCCGCTGTGGATGCCCACGCCGACGGCGCGGGTGATCGACTTCAGGGTGCGTTGCTTGACCATGCCCCGGATTGTCCCGGATCAGGCGCCGTTCTTGCGCTCCACGGGCAATCTGAGAGACAGGCGGGTGCCACCGCCCAGCGAGGAGTCGACGCGCAGCTTGCCGCCCAGGCGCTGAGCGCGCTTGATCTGGCTCTTCAGGCCGCGGCCGTGCTGGATGTTCTGGAGGTCGAAGCCGGCGCCGTCATCCTCCACGCGAATCTCGACATAGCTGCCGTGGTGGCGCGTGACCATGCGCACGCGGCTGGCGCCGGCATGCTTGAGCACGTTGTTGAGCGCCTCCTGCATCAGGCGCAGCACATGCAGCGCGTCGGGCGGCTCCAGCCAGGCCAGCGGCGGCAGGTCCTGCACATCCCATTCGAGCTTGAGGCCGCCGATCTGCAGGCGCTTGCCGAGGCGATAGCGCATCGTGGCCAGTAATGAAACGAGGTCGTGGCCGATGGGCTCCAGCGAGTCGATGACGAGGCGCAGGTCGTCCACGCATTCACGCAGCACCTCCACGCACTGCTCGTGCGACATGCTGCCCTGCTCCATCGCCACCAGCGCCGACAGCAGCGAGGAGCCGAGGCCGTCATGCATGTCGGCCATGATGCGCTGGCGCTCCAGCAGCAGCGCCTGCTGACGCTCCACTTCGCGCAGCTGGGCGTTCTGGGCCTGCAGCACGGAGACCTGCTCGTCCAGGTCTTCCTGCAGCTGGCTGTTCTCGGCCTGCACCTGCTCGACGGTGCCGACGTAGCGGCGCTGCACGGCATGCAGGAAGCTGAGCATGACCGCCAGCGTCGCAAACGGCATCCAGAAGAAGTGTTCGCACCAGGCCCAGCCGGCCAGCACGGCGAGGTCGTGGCCGCCGATGAGCACGCCGATGACCAGGGCCAGCGCCATCAGGCGCAGCTCGGAATGGCGTTCGCGCCAGGCCAGCCAGCACAGCCAGCCCGTACCGACAGCGGCAACGCCGGCTGTCACCGCGTACTGCAGCACGACCATGTCGAGCTGGCGCAGCCACAGCGGCATGGTGACGACGCTGACAACGACGACGGCCGCCACCAACGCCCGCTCCAGCCGCAGCGCACGCCGGGTCGCAAAGCGCAGCGCAAACAGCAGCGCCGTCACCATGACCCAGCCCATGGACGCATGGGTGGCCCACCAGAACCAGTCCTGACCCACCGGTGAAGCCGGCAGGCTGACGTAGTAATGCAGGTTGCGCACCATCCAGGCGGCGGACGAGAGTGCAAAGAGGCCGTAGATCGCCTCGTCGGGCCGGCGCAACCACAGCGTCAGCGCGAACAGGCCGAGCACGACCAGCGTCAGGCTGACGGCCTGGGGCAGGCCGTTCTGCATGCGCACCCGCCACTGCCAGCGTTTTTCCAGCACGTCACGCGGGCCGACAAAGATGCGCGAGACCGCGTGATAGCTGCCAGCCGGCACGGGCAATGCAACGATGAGCTCGAGTTCGCGGGCGCCGGTGCCCGGCAGGGGCAGCCAGATCGGCTGCACCCATTGCTCGCGCTCGGCATGCTGGTTGTCCAGCAGCAGCCGCCAGCCGCCCTCGGTGCGCGCCAGCACGGCGGCGGACAGCGTCACCAGGCGGGGCAGGTAAAGCGCCTGTGCCTCGTCGACGCCGGCCGGCACATGCACGCGATACCAGCGCATCTCATAGCCGCGCGAGTCGCTGACCACAGCGGCCCCGGGGCGGGCGCGCACATCAGGCATGACGATGGGCTGATAAGCCGCAGGCGCGTCGGGCGGCAGCAGTTCGGGCGGCAGGTCGAGGCGGTCTTCGGCCGACACGGCCTGGCGGCGCAGCGCGGCCCACCAGGCCTCGAGCTGGTCGCGGCTCCATGCGGTGGTGGCAATCTCGGTAGGCGCGGCCACGTCGGCGGCATGGCGCGGGCTGGGCTGAGGCAGGCGCTGGGCCAGGGCGGGCAGGCACAAGCCCAAGCCCAGCCACAACAGCCAACCCTGCAGCAAGCCCCGCAGACCACGCAGCTCAGGCATTCCCTTGATTTCTAGGCATTGACATGGGCCGCGAGCATACGGCCTGGGGGCGCGCCTCAGGCGCCGTTGGTCCCCTCAGCCGCCACCGGCTGGCAGGCTCTTGCGCGCGGCCTCGCGCAGCTCGCGCGACAAGCCCTTGTCGCCCACCGCCCGCGACAGCAGCAAGGAGCCGACCAGCGTGGACAGCATGGCCAAGGCCTGTTCGCGCTTTTCGCCCTCGTCGGCTGCGGGCATCTGCGCCTGCAGCGTTGCGACCAGGCTTTCGACGCCTTCGGCAAAGGCGCCCTTCACCGCCGGCCCGCCGCGCGCCGCATCGCCGGCCAGCGCCACCAGGGCACAGCCGGCACCCGGCAGGTCGCGGTGGGCGTCGGACAGATAGGTCTTGACCCAGGCTTTCAGGCTGCGGTCGGCCTGCGCCTTCCACTGCTCGCGGTTGACCTGCAGCGCCCGCTGCGTGGCCTGGGCGGCGAGGTCGTCCTTGGACTCGAAGTGGCCGTAGAAGCCGCCACGCGTCAGGCCGGCCGCCTGCATCAGGTCGTTCAGGCCGATGCCGTCGAAGCCCCGCTCGCGAAAGAGCTGGGCAGCGTTGTCGAGGATGCGTTCACGGTTCTCTTCGGCTTGGGCGCGGGTGACCTTCATCGCGAACTCCTGGGGTCTTTCGAAAGACGGGCTTGACGCATTTTATATGTTGACCGACATTTATATCAATCATGTCAATCGACATGAATAAACGGATGCAGAAGGAATCGCCATGAAGCTCAGGAACGCCGTCGTCTTCATCACCGGCGCCAACCGCGGCCTGGGCCGCGCGTTTGCGCAAGCTGCGCTGGCCGCCGGCGCCGCCAAGGTCTACGCCGCCGCGCGAGACCCGGCCAGCATCGACCTGCCTGGCGTGGTGCCCGTCAAGCTGGACGTGACCGACCCCATCCAGGTGGCGGCCGCAGCCGAGCAGTTCACCGACGTGACGCTGCTCATCAACAACGCCGGCGTCTCGCAGGGCGCGGGCGTGCTGGCCGCCGATGCCATCGCCGTGGCCCGCCAGCATTTCGACACCAACTTTTTCGGCGTCTGGGCGCTCACCCAGGCCTTCGCCCCGGCGCTGCAGGCCAACGGCGGCGGCGCCGTGCTGAACGTGCTGTCGGTGCTGAGCTGGGTGACGCTGCCCGGCCTCACGCCCTACAGCGCCAGCAAGGCCGCCGCCTGGGCGCTGAGCAACGGCCTGCGCGGTGAGCTCAAAGGCCAGGGCACGCAGATCACCAGCCTGCACGTCGGCTACATGGACACCGACATGACACGCGGCCTGGATGCGCCCAAGTCCGCGCCTGCCGACATCGCCCGGCTCGCGCTCGAAGGCGTCGAGGCCGGCGCCTTCGAGGTGCTGGCCGACGACATCAGCCGCCACGTCAAGCAGAGCCTGTCGACGCCCACCCCCGCCTACGCCGGCTGAACCTTGTGGAGATCGCCATGGTCGAGTCACCCGTTTCAGCCGCGCCCTTCGCGGCCCACGCCGACGGCCACCTTGCCGCCGCCCGTCATGCTTTCTCAGCGCCCGAGCGCATCGCGCTGAGCGCCGCCGAGAAGGCGGCCCTGGCCGGCGCGGCCGAGCCGCCGCTGCGACACGAAGGCGTCAAGTTGGCGCGCTGGACGCTCGGCAACAAGCGTGGCCCGCGCGTCGTGCTCGTGCACGGCTGGAACAGCCGCGGCGCCCACCTGCTCGGCTTTGCCCAGCCGCTCGTCGACGCGGGCTTCTCGGTGACCCTCTTCGACCTGCCCGGCCATGGCGACTCCGGCGGCCACGCATCCAGCGTCGTGCACGCGGGCCGCGCGCTTCGCTCCGTGCTGACCGACCTCGGTGACGTCCACGCCGTCATCGGCCATTCCATGGGTTCGGCGGCGTCGCTGCTCGCCTTTGCACATGGGCTGCAAGTGAAGCGCAGCGTGCATCTGGCCGGGCCGTCGTCGCTGACGCCCATGGTCAAGGGCCTCGCCAGGGCTCAAGGCCTGGGGCCGGCGGATGCGGCCGCATTCGCGGGCTGGGTGGAAGGCTTCATCGGCACGCGTCTCGCGTGCGTCGACCTGGAACGACTGCAGCACGGCCTGCGCCACCCCGGGCTGATCGTCCACGACCCCGAGGACCGCACCGTGCCGTTCGCGGCGTCGCAGGCGCTGCATGCGGCCTGGGCCGGCTCGCGCCTGGAGCCGGTCAGCGGCCTTGGTCACCGCCGTCTGCTGGCCGATGCCGACGTCATCGCCCGCAGCGTCGCTTTCATCGCCGAAGGAGCTGCGTCATGACCGCCGTGCCTCGCCCCTGGCTGCTGACGCTGGCCGCGCTGTCGGCGCTCGGGACGCTGTCCACCAACATCCTCCTACCGTCCCTGCCCGTCATCGCGCATTCACTGGGCGTCGACGAGGCCCGGCTGGCGGCTGCGGTACTGGGCGTCTTTCTCGCAGTGTTCGCGCTGGCCCAGCTCGTCGTCGGGCCGTTGTCGGACCGCATCGGCCGCCGGCCCCTCGTGCTTGGCGGCCTGGCCGTGTTCGTGGCCGGCAGCCTCGTTGGCGCGCTAGCCACCACGCTGCCGTTGCTGCTGGCCAGCCGCGTGCTGCAGGCAGTCGGCGTCGCTGCGGCATCGGTGCTGGCCCGGGCCGCCGCACGCGACCGTTTCGAGGGCCCGCAGCTCGCCGCGCTGCTCGGCCGCATCATGGTCGTCATGGCGGCGGCGCCGGGCTTCTCGCCGCTGCTGGGCGGCCTCGTGCAGGCGGCCTGGGGATGGCGGGCGTTGTTCGGCGTGCTGGTGGTGGCCGGCCTCGCGCTGGCGCTCGCCTATGCACGCATCGTCGGCGAGACCCTGCGCGCCGAGCGCCGCCGCCATCAGCCCGCGAGCGCGCTGGCGCGGGGCTATCTGACGCTGCTGGCCGACGCACGCTTCACGCGTCCGGCACTGGCGACGGCGGCCATCCTCGGCGCTCTGTTCGCCTTCTTCGGCACGGCGCCGCTGGTGCTGACGCGAAGCTTCGGCTTCTCGGCGCTGCAGGTGGGCCTGTTCTTCGCCGCGACGGTCTTCGTCGTCTTTGCGGCCGGGCAGTCGGCACCGCGCTTGACGGCACGCTGGGGGGCGCCCTCGGTCCTGCGCCTGGGCGCCGCATTGGCGGTTGTCGGCGGGCTGGCGATGCTGCTGTCGCACGCGGGCGGTCTGATCGGCTTCGTAGCGGCGGGCTGCATTTTCCTGTTCGGCATGGGCCTGGTGTCACCCACCGGCACGGCGCTGGCGCTGACGCCGTTTGCGTCACAGGCGGGTCAGGCTTCAGCGCTGCTGGGCTTCCTGCAAATGGCCGCCGCCGCGCTGCTGACGACGACCGCTGCCACGCTGCCGGGTGCGCGCGTGGATGCGTTGGCACTGGTGCTGGCTGGTGGTGGTTTGCTGGCTTTGCTTTCAGGCGCGGCCAAGCCTGCTGCGACGGTCGCTCGCGCGTCCTGACAACGCAAGGCTTTGATTTGCTTCGCGAAGACCGGGCTAAGCCGGGATGCGGGTACACGCACTTGCTCCGTGTCCCCCGAGCCGCAAGCGACCCTCCTCCTTTACCTGCGCAAGTGCGCGCACCCGCATCCCGGCATCTCCACCACAGGAGCCCGCGACGAGAAAGCCCAATGCAACGCCAAGCGAGAGGGCGGGTAGGCCTGATGCGAAGGTAAAGGAGGAGGTCGCGAAGCGGCCGGGGGACTGAGCCCGGACACAAACAGTCCTGAGGACTGTTTGTGCCTGGCGAAGGATCGGGCCTCTGGCCCGAGCAACGCAGCATCAGGTCTGCCCGCTCTCCTGCGCCCAAGCCGCAACCATTTCAGAGTCACAAAACAACGCGCCAGGAGCGCACAAGCAAAAGGGCGAGTCTCACGACTCGCCCCCTTCATTGATCAACGATCAATCAGTCAGCTTGCTTGCGCAGGAAGGCCGGGATCTCGATCTCGTCCATGCCGTTGGACGACAGCGCCTCGACCTTGGCGGCCGCGCTGCCCGAACGGCCATGACGCCAGACGCTCGGCACGTTCGCATTCGCAAAGTCACCCAGACCCAGACCGACATTGGCCTGCTGCGCCGTCGGCGTGCTCATGGCGACAGCCTGCGTCAGCACGGGCATCGCGACACCGTCGGTGCCGTTGCGCACGACCTGGTGCGTCTGCACCACCTGCAGCGGTGCCTGCTGGCGGGCGCGGCCGGCCGTCAGGCCGGTGGCGATGACGGTCACGCGCAGCGAGTCGCCCAGGCTTTCGTCATAGGCCGTGCCGTAGATGATGTGCGCTTCTTCCGAGGCGTAACGCTTGATGGCGTTCATCGCGTTGCGCGATTCGCTCAGCTTGAAGTTCGCGCGGCTCGCGGCAATCAGCACCAGCACGCCACGCGCGCCGGAGAGGTCGATGCCCTCCAGCAGCGGGCAGGCGACAGCGGCTTCGGCGGCCTTGGTGGCGCGGTCCGGGCCGCCGGCCTGCGCCGTGCCCATCATGGCCTTGCCGGGCTCGCTCATCACGGTCTTCACGTCTTCGAAGTCGACGTTGACCAGGCCGGGGATATGAATGATGTCGGAAATGCCGCCAACGGCGTTCTTCAGCACGTCATTGGCATGCGCGAATGCCTGGTCCTGCGTGACGTCGTCGCCCAGCACGTCGAGCAGCTTGTCGTTCAGGACGACGATCAGCGAGTCGACATTGGCTTCGAGTTCGGCCAGGCCAGCGTCGGCAGCCTTGGCGCGCCGGCCGCCTTCGAATTCGAAGGGTTTGGTGACGACACCAACGGTCAGGATGCCCATTTCCTTGGCAACGCGGGCAATTACCGGCGCGGCGCCCGTGCCGGTACCCCCGCCCATGCCGGCGGTAATGAACAGCATATTGGCGCCGGTGATGGCTTCGCGAATGCGGGATTCGGCTTCCTCGGCGGCGGAGCGGCCCATCTCGGGTTTCGCGCCCGCGCCCAGGCCGGAGGTGCCGAGTTGCAGCAATTGATCCGCCCTGGAGCGGTTCAAAGCCTGCGCGTCGGTATTGGCGCAGATGAATTCAACGCCTTGAACACCCTGGGCGATCATGTGGTCGACGGCGTTGCCGCCGCCACCACCGACCCCGATCACCTTGATTTGGGTGCCTTGGTCAAACTCTTCGATCATCTCGATGGGCATATCAATCTCCTAACTGCGGCAATTGTGCCGTGGCACAAAAAAAATAACCAGTTGCTGAAACACTTTTTTCATGCGAACTCGTGGTTTTGGGGGGTCAAAAATTCCCCATGAACCAGTCCTTGATGCGGCCAAGCAGGGTTTGCACCGAGCCGGCCTGCTGCGCGGCCTTGAAACCCCGGCTGCGTGACAGCCGGGCTTCCTCCAACAATCCCATGACGGTGGCTGACCGCGGGTTGGCGACCATGTCGTAAAGAGCGCCCGAATAAGTGGGCAGGCCGCGCCGGACGGGTTTCAGGAAAATATCCTCGGCGAGTTCCACCATGCCCGGCATGACGGCCGAGCCGCCGGTCAGCACGATCCCGGACGACAGCAATTCCTCATATCCGCTTTCGCGAATGACTTGGTGAACCAGCGAAAAGATTTCCTCGACGCGCGGCTCGATCACCCCGGCCAGCGCCTGCTTGGACAGCATGCGGGGGCTGCGGTCACCCAGGCCGGGCACCTCCACCTGGTCCGACGGGTCCGCCAGCAATTGCTTGGCGACGCCATACTCGACTTTGATTTCCTCGGCGTCCTTGGTCGGGGTGCGCAGCGCCATGGCGATATCGCTGGTGATCAGGTCGCCGGCAATGGGAATGACGGCGGTATGGCGGATGGAACCGCCGGTGAATATCGCGACATCGGTGGTGCCGGCGCCGATATCCACCAGCGCAACGCCGAGGTCGCGCTCGTCGGCGGTCAGGGCGGCATGGCTGGAGGCGCTGGGGTTCAAAACCAGCTGATCCACCTCCAAACCGCAGCGGCGGACACATTTGACGATGTTTTCTGCCGCGCTTTGGGCGCCGGTCACGATATGGACCTTGACCTCCAGCCGGCCGCCGCTCATGCCGATGGGTTCCTTCACCTCATGGCCGTCGATGACAAATTCCTGCGGCTCGACCAACAAAAGGCGCTGATCGTTGGGAATATTGATCGCTTTGGCCGTTTCGACGACGCGGGTCACATCAACCGGCGTGACCTCCTTGTCGCGCACGATGACCATGCCGGTGGAGTTTTGCCCGCGGATATGGCTGCCGGTGATCCCCGTATAAACCCGGGAGATTTTGCAGTCGGCCATCATCTCGGCCTCTTTCAAGGCCTGCTGGATGGACTGGACGGTCGCATCGATATTGACGACAACGCCGCGCTTCAAGCCATGCGACGGCGCCACGCCCAGACCGGCAATGCGCAATTCGCCGTTTGGCAAAACCTCGGCGACGACCGCCATGATCTTGGCGGTCCCAATATCCAAACCGACGACCAGATCCTTGTATTCCTTGGGCATGTCCGTCCTCAGCGTTTTCTATTTACGGGTTTACCCGGCATTTGGGTCGTCACGCCGCGCAGCCTGACTGCGTAGCCGTCGGCGTGGCGGAGGTCGGCGGACAGCAGAGGGCTGTGATAGGTCGCCGTGACCTGCGTGATGGAGCGGGCGAACTGGCCGAAACGGGCGACGACTTCCGCCTCGTTGCCGCGACCCAGTTCGATGACCGCGCCGCTGCCCAGCGTGGCGCGCCAGGAGCCGCGGCCGGACAGTTCCATGCGGTCGATGCTTTCGCCGAGTTTCTCGGCGGCCGGCGACAGCGCCCGCCACATCTGCAACATGGCGCCGGCAGCGTGGGTCGGGCCGGCGAGCACGGGCAGGGTTTCATCCTCGACATCGCCAAGGTTGGCCTGAAAGACTTCGCCGAAGCTGTTGACCAGCGCGCGCTCGGCCGTGGCCTCGGTGGCGGAGTCGGCGCCGTCGGTGCGTGCCTCCCAATAGGCAGCGGCACGGTGTTCTTCGAGATTGACCTTGAGCCGCATCGGCCAGACGCGCTGCAGTTGCGCGTGGCGTACCCAGGGCACGGCCTCAAAAGCGGCGCGGCCTTCCTTCAGGTTCATGCCGAGGAAAGAGCCGTGCAGCCGGGGCAGCGCATTGGCACGCAGCGAGGCGGCGCTGTTGCGGCTGACGTCACCCTCGACCTGGATGGCGCGGAAGTTGAACACCGGCAAGCGCACCACCCAGCGGATGGCCGCCCATGCCGCAGTTGCCAGCAGGGCCGCGACGAGCAGCGCCGACACCGCATTCATCAGGCGGATATCGGGCGGCAGCGCAGCGGTGGCGGCAGCGGAGTTCATGAATTCAAGGGCGGTCAAGTCGGGCCTGCGAGAGCAGCCACAGGCAGAGGTGCGGGTAATCGACGCCCACGGCCTGCGCTGCCTTGGGCACCAGCGAATGCGAGGTCATGCCCGGGCTGGTGTTCATCTCCAGCAGAAAGGGGGTCATGTCGGACTTGCGCAGCATCAGGTCGGCACGGCCCCAGCCGCGGCAGCCGAGCAGGCGGTAGGCATGCAACACCAGTTGCCGGATGTCGGCTTCCAGCGCGGCGGGCAGGGAGCCGAACACGTACTGCGTCGTGTCGGTCTCGTACTTGTTGGCGAAGTCGTAGTTGCCGGCCTCGGCGCGGATCTCGATGACCGGCAGTGCGACGGCGCCCTCCCCTTCGCCCAGCACGGCGCAGGTCAGCTCGGGGCCTTCGATGCATTGCTCGAACAGCAGCTCGTCGTCAAAGCCCAGGGCGAGTTCGACGGCGCCCTGCATGTCCGAATAGCCGGCCGCCTTGGTGATGCCGATGCTGCTGCCCTCGTGCGGCGGCTTGACGACGACGGGCAGGCCGAGCGTGTCGGGGATCTGGCGGATGCGCTCGCGCGTCAGCTCGGCGCGAGTCAGTGCCAGGTACTGCGGCGTGGCCAGGCCTTCGTTGGCCCAGATCCGCTTGGTCATGGTCTTGTCCATCGCCACGCCGGAGGCCGTCACGCCCGAGCCGGTGTACGGAACGCCCAGCCATTCCAGGGCGCCCTGGATGGTGCCGTCCTCGCCGCCCCGGCCGTGCAGCGCGATGAAGGCGCGCGCGAAGCCTTCATCCTTGAGCGCTTGCAGCGGCCGCTCGGCGGGGTCGAAGGCGTGGGCGTCCACACCGATGGACTTGAGCGCGGCGAGCACGCCGTTGCCGCTCATCAACGACACGGGCCGTTCGGCGCTGTGGCCGCCAAGCAGCACGGCGACCTTGCCGAGCGAGGTCGCGTCGATGTTCAGATCGATGGGAGAGGTCATGCTGCGCCTCCTTGAAAATGCGTCGCCACACGACCCGGCAAGCTGCTCATCGAGCCCGCGCCCATGCCGATGACGACATCGCCATCGCGCGTCAATGCGGCCAGCGCTGCGGGCATGTCGGCAACCGTCGCCACGAAGTTGGACGTGCCGACGGCTTCAGCAAGCGCCCCGCCGGTGGCACCCGCAATGGGCGCTTCGCCTGCCGAGTACACCTCGGTCAACAGCACCACGTCCGCACCCTTCATCACACGCACGAAGTCCGCGAAACAGTCGCGTGTGCGCGAGTAGCGGTGCGGCTGAAAGGCCAGCACGAGGCGGCGGCCCGGATAGGCGCCGCGCGCGGCGGCGAGCACGGCGGCCATCTCGACCGGGTGGTGACCATAGTCGTCGACCAGCTCGAAGCGGCCACCATCACTGGCCGGCCATTCGCCGTGCTTTTCGAAGCGGCGCCCGACGCCGGAAAAGTTCGCGAGCGCTTTCTGAATGTCCGCGTCGGCGCAGTCCAACTCGGTGGCGATGGCAATGGCCGCCAGGGCGTTGCGCACGTTGTGCTCGCCGGCCAGGTTCAGCAGCACGTCCAGCGGCTCGGCGCCTTCGCGCTCACAGCTGAAGCGCATCTGCGCGCCGGCCAGTGCCTGCACGTCGACCGCGCGCACGCTGACGCCGGCGGACAGCCCGTAGCTGACGACCGGCCGCTCGATGCGGCCGAGAACGGCCTGCACGCCAGGGTCGTCCGCGCAGACGATGGCCGCGCCGTAGAAGGGCATGCGGTGCAGGAACTCGATGAAGGCCGCGTGCAGACGCTCGACCGAGTGGCCATAGGTGTCCATGTGGTCTTCGTCGATGTTGGTGACGACGGACAGCACGGGGCTGAGCTTCAGGAAGGAGGCGTCGCTCTCGTCGGCCTCCACAACGATGAACTCGCCCTTTCCCAGGCGCGAGTTGGCACCGGCCGCGTTGAGCTTGCCGCCGATGACGAAGGTCGGGTCCAGCCCGGCCTCGACGAGGATGGCCGTGACGAGCGAGGTCGTCGTCGTCTTGCCATGCGTGCCGGCGATGGCGATGCCACGGCGCAGGCGCATCAGCTCGGCAAGCATGACGGCGCGCGGCACGACGGGCACCTGGCGCGCGCGGGCCGCCATGACTTCGGGGTTGTCGGCCGACACGGCGGTGCTGGTGACGAGCGCCTGGGCGTCGCCGATGTGTGGCGCCGCATGGCCGATCTCGACACGCAGGCCCATGGCGCGCAGGCGCTCGGTCGTCGCACTTTCGATGGCGTCGGACCCGCTCACCGTGAAGCCGAGGTTGTGCAGGATCTCGGCGATGCCGCTCATGCCGGCGCCGCCGATGCCCACGAAATGCAGCCGTTGAACTGCGTGCTTCACTTCAACATCCCTTCGATTTCATCGGCCACTCGGGCAGCGGCGCGGGGCCGGGCCAGCGTGCGGGCCTTCTCGCCCATGGCGAGCAGCGCGCTGCGGTCCAAGCCGCTCAGCAGTTCATGCAGCCTGGCCGGCGTCAGCTCCGTCTGCGGCAGGTGGATGGCGGCGCCGTGCTGGGTCATGAAGATGGCGTTGTCGCGCTGGTGCGAGGTGGTGCTGACGACCAGCGGCACCAGCACCGCCGCGCAGCCGGCCGCGCAGAGTTCGCTGACGGTGATGGCGCCGGCACGGCAGACGACGACGTCGGCCCAAGCCAGGGCCGTGGCCATGTCGTCGATGAAGGGGCGCACTTCTGCCGTCAGGCCGGCGTCGGTGTAGGCCTGCCAGACGGCGCCGAGATGGTCCTGGCCCGACTGGTGCAGCACCTGCGGGCGTTGCTCCTCGGGCCACAGCGCCAGCGCTTCAGGCAGGGCCTGGTTCAGCGCGCGCGCGCCGAGCGAACCGCCCAGCACGAGCAGGCGCAAAGGACCGATGCGGTCCGCAAAGCGCTCAGCGGGCGCCGGCAGTGCTTCGATCTCGGCGCGTACCGGGTTGCCGCTGACGACAGCGCCACGCGTGGACGCTGCGGCCGCGCCGTCGAAACCGAAGGCGATGCGCCGAGCGAAGGGCTTGAGCGCGAGGTTGCTCTTCAACATCGCCGCGTCGGCGTTGACGAGCATCAGCGGCCGGCCGGTCAGCGCCGCCGTCAGGCCGGCGGGCACGCAGACATAGCCGCCCATGCCCAGCACGGCCGTGGCCTTGCGAACTTCATAGACGCGCCGCGCGGCGCCCAGCGACTTGAAGAAGCCGACGATGCCGCGCAGCGTGTGCTTCAGGCCCTTGCCGCGCAGGCCGGCGAACGGCAGCGCGTCCAGCTCGATGCCACGCGCCGGCACGAGGCGGTTCTCCATGCCCTGCGGCGTGCCTATCCATGACACCGTCCAGCCGCGGCGCTGCATTTCTTCGGCAACCGCGAGTCCGGGAATGACGTGGCCGCCCGTGCCGGCGGCCATGACGACGAGGTGGCGCCCAGTCATGACCGGCCCCCCCGCATCATTTGCCGGTTCTCGAGGTCGATGCGAAGGACGACCGCCAATGCCACACAGTTCATCAAGATCGCCGACCCACCAAAGCTCATCAACGGCAGCGTCAACCCCTTGGTCGGCAGCGCGCCCAGGTTCACGCCCATGTTGATGAAGGCCTGTCCGCCCATCCAGATGCCGATGCCTTGCGCGTACAGCCCCGCGAACACGCGGTCCAGCGCAATGGCCTGGCGGCCGATGAGGAAGCAGCGGCGCGTCAGCCAGAAGAAGGCGAGGATGACCAGGGCAACGCCGGCAAAGCCCAGTTCCTCACCGATGACGGCGAGCAGGAAGTCGGTGTGGGCCTCGGGCAGGTAATGCAGCTTCTCGACGCTGCTGCCCAGGCCCTGGCCCAGCCACTCGCCGCGGCCGAAGGCGATCAGGCTGTGCGTCAGCTGATAGGCCTTGCCTTGCGCGTACTTCTCGTCCCAGGGGCTGAGGTAGGCAAAGATGCGCTCGCGGCGGAACTCGCTGAAGCTGATCATCAGCACGAAGGCGCCCACCAGAACCAGCGTGATGAGCAGGAACATGCGGCCGTTGACGCCGCCCAGGAAGAGGATGCCCATCGCGATGGCCGCGATGACCATGAAGGCGCCCATGTCGGGCTCGGCCAGCAGCAGCAGGCCGACGAAGGCCAGCGAGATGGCCATGGGCGTGACGGCCTGGAAGAAGTTCTCCCGCGCGTCCATCTTGCGCATCATGTAGTTGGCCGCGTACAGCGCGATGCCGAACTTGGCCAGCTCTGAGGGCTGGAAGTTCATGACGCCCAGCGGGATCCAGCGCCGCGCGCCGTAGACGACCTTGCCGATGCCGGGCACCAGCACGCCCACCAGCAGCACGAGCGCCACGACGAAGACCCACGGCGCATACCGCTCCCACAGGGCCACGGGGATCTGCACGGTGACCAGGCCCGCAACCAGTCCGAAGCCGATGGCGACGAGGTGGCGCGTCAGGAAGTGGGTGGGCAGGTAGCGCGCGAAGCGCGGGTTGTCCGGCATCGCGATGGAGGCCGAATAGACCATCAGCAGGCCCAGCGCCATCAACGCCAGCACGAGCCAGACGAAGGTGATGTCGAAGCCCTGCAGCTGCGTCGGCCGGCCGGCGGAGGTGGACACCCAGTCGCGCACCGGCACCGGGCCGCCGCCCTCGTCGTCGCTGCGCTTCCACAGGCCTTGCAGGCGTTGGGTGAAAGCGGCGATCACAGCGGCACCCCGCGCTCATCGGCCAGCCGCTGCACCGTGGCGACGAAGACCTCGGCGCGGTGGGCGTAGTTGCGGAACATGTCCAGGCTGGCGCAGGCGGGGGACAGCAGCACGCTGTCGCCGGATTGCGCTTGCGCCAGGCACCAGGCGGTGGCGGCTTCCAGCGTCGCGTGGTGCTGCAGCGGCACGCCGGTGGCGGCGAGCGCGGCCTCGATCTGTGGCGCGTCACGGCCGATCAGCGCGACGGTGCGGGCATGGCGCTGCACGCCCGCTGCCAGCGGCGCGAAGTCCTGGCCCTTGCCGTCGCCGCCGAGGATGAGCACCAGTTTGGCCGGCGCGCGGTCGGCACCCAGGCCCGAGATGGCGGCGACGGTCGCGCCGACATTGGTGCCCTTGCTGTCGTCGTAGAACTCGACGCCGTCGATGCTGCCGATGGGCTCCACGCGGTGCGGCTCGCCACGGTACTCGCGCAGCGCATGCAGCATGGGCGCCAGTTCGCAACCGGCGGCGCAGGCCAGCGCCAGCGCGGCCAGCCCGTTGGCCGCGTTGTGGCGGCCGCGCACGCGCAGCGCATCGGCGGGCATCAGGCGCTGGATGATGAGCGGCTCGGCGTCATCAGTCTTCTTGCGCTTGATCGTCGGGTCCAGCTCCAGGGCACGCACCAGCCAGGTCAGGCCGCCTTCGTCGACGAGGCCGAAGTCGCCCGGCGCCTTGGGCGCGCTCAGGCCGAAGCGCACGACCTGGCGCGACACGGTGCGGCCGGGCTTGCCGCGGCTGCCCTTGACGAACACCGGTGCAGGCACGAGGCCTTCGACTTCGGCGTCGTCGCGGTTGGCGACGATGACGCTCTCGCGGCCGAAGATGCGCGCCTTGGCGCGGCCGTAGGCGGCCATGTCGCCATGCCAGTCGAGGTGGTCCTGCGTCAGGTTCAGCACGGCGCCGGCCGTGGGCTCGAAATTGGCGACGCCTTCGAGCTGGAAGCTCGACAGCTCCAGTACCCAGACCTCAGGCAGCGTCTCGAACACCGGGCCGCGCGGGGGCGGCGGATCGATGGGCAGCGGCGTTTCCTCGTCGGGCAGCACCGATTCGGCTTCCACGACTTCTTCGACGGGCGCGTCCTCGATCTCGGCCGCAATCACTTCAGCCGGCGGCTCGACCGGCGCCGGATCCGGCTCCTTGGCCAGCGCCTCGGTCAGCGTGTCCAGCAGCGTCGGGCCGATATTGCCGGCGATGGCCACGCGCTTGCCGGCGCGCTCGACCAGCAGGCCGGTCATGCAGGTCGTCGTCGTCTTGCCGTTGGTGCCGGTGATGGCGAGCACGGCGGGTGCATAGCCGTGCTGGGCCTTCAGCGCGGCCAGCGCGTCGGCGAACAGGTCCAGCTCGCCGCGAACGGCGGGGCCGTCCGAGTAGACAGCGGCCAGGCGCGCGTCCAGCGGCGACAAGCCCGGGCTTTTCAGCACCGCATTGAAGCCGCCCACGACTTCCGCAGTCAGCTCGCCAGTGATGAACGCCGCCGTGTCGCCCAACGCACCCAGTTGCGGAGGCTGCCCGCGCGAATCCCACACTGTGACCCGCGCACCGAAGCGCGCGCACCACCGGGCCATCGCGAGACCGGAGTCCCCGAGGCCCAGCACGAGCACGCGCTGTTCGTTGAGTTGCGGCAGGTCCAGCTTCATGCGCTCACCGCAGCTTCAGGCTGGCCAGGCCGACGAGGCACAGCAGCATGGTGATGATCCAGAAACGGATGACGACCTGCGTCTCGTTCCAGCCGCTCTTCTCGAAGTGGTGGTGCAGCGGCGCCATCTTGAAGATGCGCCGGCCGGTGCCGAAGCGCTTCTTCGTGAACTTGAACCAGCTCACCTGCAGCATCACGCTCAGCACTTCGGCCACGAAGATGCCGCCCATGATGCCGAGCACGATCTCCTGGCGCGTGATGACGGCGATGGTGCCCAGACCGCCGCCCAGCGCCAGCGCGCCGACGTCGCCCATGAAGACCTGGGCCGGGTGGGCGTTGAACCACAGGAAGGCCAGGCCCGCGCCGGCCATGGCGGCGCAGAAGATCAGCAGCTCGCCGGCGCCGGGGATGTAGGGCAGCAGCAGGTACTTGGAGAACACCGACGAACCGGTCAGGTAGGCGAACAGGCCCAGAGCCGAGCCCACCAGCACCACCGGCATGATGGCCAGGCCGTCCAGCCCGTCGGTGAAGTTCACCGCGTTGCTGGTGCCGACCATGACGAAATAGGCCAGCGCCACGAAGCCCCACACGCCCAGCGGCATGGAGATGGTCTTGAAGAACGGGATGAGCAGGTCGGCCTTGGGCGGCAGCTCGGTCGAGAAGCCGCTGGACACCCAGCGGAAGAACAGCTGCACGACACCCAGGAAGCTGGTCTCCGACACGCCGAAGGCCAGGTAGAGCGCGGCGACCAGGCCGATGAGCGACTGCCAGAAGAACTTCTCGCGGCTGCGCATGCCCTCGGGGTTCTTGTCGACGACCTTGCGCCAGTCGTCCACCCAGCCCACGGCGCCAAAGCCCATGGTGACCAGCATGACGACCCAGACGAAGCGGTTGCTCCAGTCGAACCACAGCAGCGTCGACACGCCGATGCCGATCAGGATGAGCACGCCGCCCATCGTCGGCGTGCCGCTCTTGGCCAGATGCTGCTGCACGCCGTAGGCACGGATGGGCTGGCCAATCTTCATCGCCGTCAGGCTGCGGATGACCCAGGGCCCGAAGGCCAGGCCGATCAGCAGCGCCGTCATCGCCGCCATCACCGCGCGGAAGGTGATGTACTGGAAGACGCGCAGGAACCCGAGGTCAGGGTAGAGACCCTGCAGCCACTGGGCGAGGCTAAGCAGCATGCGTGTCTCCGGTGATGTTCTTCTGCAATGCAGCGACCACTTGTTCCATCTTCATGAAGCGCGAGCCCTTGACCAGGGTCTGGGCTGCGCCGGGTTGTTCGTCGAGGGCGGCAATGAGGGCGGCCGTGGTGTCGAAGGCACGGGCGCGGGGGCCATAAGCCGCCGCCGCGTCGCGTGCAGCCGCGCCGGCCGTCCAGAAGTGGGCGATGCCGCGCTCGGCCGCGTAGGCGCCCACCTCGCGGTGGAAGGCCGGGCCGTCGTTGCCCACCTCGCCCATGTCGCCCAGGATGAGCCAACCCTCGCCGGGCAGGCCCGCCAGCACGTCGACGGCGGCGCGCACGCTGTCGGGGTTGGCGTTGTAGCTGTCGTCGATGAGCGTTCGGCCCTGCGCATCGCGCTTGAGTTCGCTGCGGCCCTTGACGGCGCGAAACGCTTCTAGCCCCTGGCGAATGGCCGACAGCGGCGCGCCGGCGGCCAATGCCGATGCGGCTGCGGCGAGCGCGTTGCGCAAGTTGTGTTCGCCGGCCATGTGCAATGACACCGGCGCGGTACCGGCCGGCGTGTGCAGCTCCAGTGCCCAGTGTGTGCCCTGCCACTGCGCGTCGCCGGTCACGTCGGCCTCGCCGCGCAGCGCAAAGGTCAGATGCGGCCGGGCGCCGGCCATCTCGAACCATATCGGCGCGCAGGCATCCTCGGCCGGAAAGACGGCGCAGCCGCTGGGCGACAGGGCCTCGAGCACGGCGCCGTTCTCGCGCGCCACGGCCTCCACGGTGGCCATGAACTCCTGATGCTCACGCTGCGCGTTGTTGACCAGTGCCACCGTCGGCTGCGTCATCGCCGCCAGCGGCGCGATCTCGCCGGGGTGGTTCATGCCCAGCTCGACGACAGCGGCACGGTGGCTGGTCTCGTCGTCGTGGCGCAGGCGCAGGAGCGTCAGCGGCACGCCGATGTCGTTGTTGTAGTTGCCCTCGGTGGCCAGCGCGCCGTCGGCCACCCAGGCGCGCAGGACGCTGGCGATCATCTGGGTCGTCGTCGTCTTGCCGTTGCTGCCGGTGACGGCGATGACGGGCAGTTGCTGCTGGCGGCGCCAGGCGGCGGCGAGCTGACCCAGCGCCACTTTCGCATCCGACACCAGCAGGCCCGGCAGGCCGGCTTCGGCCAGGCCGCGTTCGGCCAGCGCCGCGACGGCGCCCGAGGCCTTGGCTTCGCCAAGGAAGTCGTTTGCGTCGAAGCGGTCGCCGCGCAACGCGACGAAGAGGTCGCCACCGCGCAACGTGCGGGTGTCGCTGTGCACACGGGCGAACGCCGTTTCGCCTTCGCCGACGAGCGTGGAGCCGGGCAACAGCGCCTGCGCTTGCGCGAGCGTCAGGAACAGGCTCACAGACCCGCCCTTGCAAGCAGCGCCGCACGCGCCTCGGCGACGTCCGAGAACGGACGGCGCACGCCGTTCACTTCCTGGTAGTCCTCATGGCCCTTGCCGGCGACGAGCACGATGTCGCGTGCACCGGCCTGCGTGATGGCGGCACGGATGGCTTCCTCGCGCGCTTCGATGACGATGGCCGCAGGCGCGCCGGCCGTGATGTCGGCCAGGATCTGCGCCGGCACCTCGGTGCGCGGGTTGTCGGTCGTGACGACGACATGGCTGGCCAGGCGTGCCGCGATGGAACCCATCTGCGGCCGCTTGCCGCGGTCCCGGTCGCCGCCGCAACCGAACACGCAGATCAGCTCGCCGCCGCGCGCCCGGGCCAGGCCCTGCAGGGCCGACAGCGCCTTGTCCAGCGCGTCCGGTGTGTGGGCATAGTCAATGACGACCTGCGGCAGCTCGCGGCCGTTGCCGACGCGCTGCATGCGGCCAGGCACCGGCGTCACGCGCGCCAGCGCACGCGCCACGTCGGCCAGCGCATGGCCTTGCGCCCGCAGCGCGCCGGCCACGCCGAGCAGGTTGGCGGCGTTGTAGTCGCCGATCAGGCTGGTCTGCAGGGCGATGGATTCAGCGCCCTCATGCAGCGTGAAGGCCAGGCCCTCGCCGGTGTAGTGCAGGTCGCGCGCCGTCAGCCGCGCATCCAGGCGCTGGACGCCGGTGGTCCACACCTCCAGCGCGGCCAGCTCGCCGGCCAGCGCATCGCCCCTGGCATCGTCCAGGTTGATGACCGCCGCGCGCAGGCCCGGGAAGCCGAACAGCGCCCGCTTGGCCACCCAGTAGGCGTCCATGTCGCCGTGGTAGTCGAGGTGGTCCTGGGTGAAGTTGGTGAACACGGCGACGCGGATGGCGGTGCCTGCGAGCCGGCGCTCGACGATGCCGATGCTGCTGGCCTCGATGGCGCAGGCCGCGAAGTCCTGTTCGCGCATGCGGGCGAACGCGGCCTGCAGCAGCACGGGGTCGGGCGTGGTCAGGCCGTTGTAGTCCAGCTTGGGCGGCTCGCCGATGCCCAGCGTACCGACGACGCCGCAGCGCTTGTTCAAGCCGGCCAGGGCCTGCGCGATCCACCAGGCCGACGAGGTCTTGCCGTTGGTGCCGGTGACGGCAATGACGTCCAGCGTGTCGGTGGGCTTGCCGAAGAAGGCCGAGGCGATCTCGCCGGTGCGAGCCTTGAGGCCGGGCAGCGAGGCGACGCGCGCGTCGACAAAGCCGAAGCGATCGACATCGGCCTCCTCCACCAGGCAGGTGGCGGCACCGGCGGCCAGAGCGGCGGCCACGTACTCGCGGCCGTCGCGCGCATAGCCCGGCCAGGCGATGAAGGCGTCGCCGGGCTGCACCTGGCGGCTGTCGGTGCGCAGCGTGCCGGTGCACCATTCAGCGAGCCAGCGGGCGGCGGCTTCGGAGGATTTCAGGCGGGTCAGCATCAGAAGCTTTCTTCCACGGCCGTGGCCTTTTGATTCGCGACGATCTGGCTCTTCACGTCCAGGTCGGGCGCCACGCCCAGCAGGCGCAGCGTCTGCGCGGTGACCTGGCTGAACACCGGGCCGGCGACCTTGCCGCCGTAATAGACGCCCGCGGTCGGCTCGTCGACCATGACGGCGACGACGATGCGCGGGTTGCTGATGGGCGCGAGGCCGACGAACCAGGAGCGGTATTTGTGGGCCGCATAGCCGCGGCCTTCCTGCTTGTGCGCGGTGCCGCTCTTGCCGCCGACGCTGTAGCCCGGCACCTGGGCATCCGGCGCCGTGCCGCCAGGGCCGGCGGCGGCCTGCAGCATCTGGCGCAGCTCCAGCGCCACGCTGGGCGAGAACACGCGGATGCCGGCGACCGCATGGTCATGCGGCTGGCGCAGCATGCTGACCGGGATGATCTGGCCGTCGCGCGCGAACACCGTGTAGGCCCGCGCCAGCTGGAACAGCGACGCCGACAGGCCGTAGCCGTAGCTCATGGTCGCCTGCTCGATGGGACGCCAGGTCTTGTAGGGTCGCAGCTTGCCGGTCACGGCGCCGGGGAAGCTAATCTGCGGCCGCTGGCCCAGGCCGATGCCGGTGAACAGCTCATGCATCTCGCGCGGCTGCATCTGCATGGCCAGCTTGGTCGTGCCGATGTTGCTGGACATCTGGATGACCTCGCGCACCGTGATGACGCCGTGCGGCTTGGTGTCGCTGATGACGGCCCCCTGGAAGGGGTAGCGGCCGTTGCCGGTGTCGACCAGCGAGTCCGGCTTCACGCGGCCGGTCTCCAGCGCCAGGCCGGCGATGAAGGGCTTCATCGTCGAGCCGGGCTCGAAGACATCGGTCAGCGCGCGGTTGCGCAATTGCTCGCCGGACAGGTTCTGGCGGTTGCCCGGGTCGTAGCTCGGGAAGTTGGCCAGCGCCAGCACCTCGCCGGTCTGCACGTCGAGCACGACCACCGAGCCTGCCTTGGCCTTGTTGGCGGCCACCGCGTCGCGGATGCGCTGGTAGGCGAAGAACTGCACCTTGGAGTCGACGGCCAGGTCAATGTCCTGGCCGTTGGCCGCCGGCACGATGTCGCCGATGTCCTCGACGACACGGCCCAGGCGGTCGCGCACGACCGAGCGCGAACCGTCGCGGCCCTGCAGCTCCTTCTGGAAGGCCAGCTCGATGCCCTCCTGGCCGCGGTCTTCCACGTTCGTGAAGCCGACGACGTGCGCGGCTGCCTCGCCCTCGGGATATTTGCGGCGGTACTCGCGGTCCTGGAACACGCCTTTGAGCCCGAGCGCCTTCACGCGCGTGGCCGTGTCGTCGTCGGACAGGCGCTTGAGCCAGACGAAGCGCGCCTCGGGGTTGAGCTTGGCTTGCAGCTCCTTGTTCGACAGGCCCAGCGCCTTGGCCAGTTCCTGGCGCTTGCCCGGGTCGGTGTCCACTTCCTTCGGGATCGCCCAGATGGACGGCACCGCCACGCTGGCCGCCAGCGTCTGGCCGGCGCGGTCGTTGATGCGCCCGCGGCTGGCCGGCAGCTCCAGCGTGTGGGCGTAGCGCGCCTCGCCCTGCTTCTGGAAGAAATCGCTGTGCAGGATCTGCACGTAGATGGCGCGCCCCAGCAACCCGGCAAAGGCCAGGCCGACGAGGCCGACCAGAAAGCGCGAACGCCACGGCGGCGTCTTGGACGCCAGCAGTGGGCTGGTGGAGTAGCTGACGCCACGACCCGAGCCGAGGGCGCGGGCGCCGGACTTGTTGGCCTTGCCTGAACCCATCATGGCGCCACCCCCGACGCGACCACGGCCGGCGAGATCAGCCGCATGCCCAGACGCTCGCGGGCCACCTGCTCGACGCGCAGGTTGGTGGCCTGCGCATGGCGCTCGGCCTTCAGCCGCTCGGCATCGGCCGCCAGGCGCTGGCCCTCCGCCTTGATCCGCTCGCGCTCGGCGAACAGACGGCGTGATTCATAGGCGTTGTGCACCAGCACCAGGCCACTGGCCAGCACGGCAAGGATGAGCACGAGATTGATCTTGGCCACGGCTTCAGCCGCCCTTCAGCGGGGCGTCCGTGCGCTCGGCAACGCGCAGCACGGCGGAGCGCGAGCGCGGATTGGCCCTGACCTCGGTCTCGCTCGGCTTGACACGGCCCAGCGCCACCAGCGCCAGCTCCGGCGGCGGCGCAAACGGCGCGCGGCGGTCGAACTCCGCCTTGCTGTGCGCCGCGATGAACTGCTTCACGCGCCTGTCTTCCAGCGAGTGAAAGCTGATGACCGAGAGCCGCCCGCCTGGCGCCAGCAGGCGCAGTGCGGACTTCAGCCCTTGATCAAGCTGTTCCAGCTCGCCGTTGACATGAATCCGAAGAGCTTGAAAGGTGCGCGTGGCCGGGTCCTGGCCGGGCTCGCGGGTCTTGACCGAGCGAGCCACGAGTTCGCGCAGCTCGTCGGTGCGCGTGAGCGGCGTACCGGCTTCTCGGCGAGCAACAACCGCCTTTGCAATGTGTGAAGCAAACCGTTCTTCGCCATAGTCCTTGATCACCCGTGCAATCTCGCGCTCATCGGCCCGCGCAAGGAAATCGGCCGCGCTCTGGCCACGCGTCGTGTCCATGCGCATGTCCAGCGGCCCGATGAAGCGGAAACTGAAGCCCCGCTCCGGGTTGTCGATCTGCGGGCTGGACACACCCAGATCCAGCAGCACACCATCCACCTGATGAACGCCGATGGCCGCCAGCTCCTCCACCATGTCGGCAAAGCCGGCATGGACGATGGAGAAGCGCGGATCGGTGATGGCCGCCGCTGCGGCAATCGCCTCGGGGTCACGGTCGATGCCGATCAGCCGGCCTTGCGGCGCCAGCTTGGCCAGCAGCGCGCGGGAATGGCCACCGCGGCCGAAGGTGCCGTCCACGTAGACGCCGTCCGGGCGGGCCAGCACGCCGTCTACCGCCTCGTCCAGCAGCACGGTCGTGTGGCGGAACTCGGCGGGTTCTGTCACGTCAGTGCCCATCAGAAGCTGAAGTCCTTGAGCGCGTCCGGCAGCGGTCCGGCCATCACCTCGGCCTCATGGGCGGCGTGGGTCTCGGCGTCCCACAGCTCGAAGTGGCTGCCCATGCCCAGCAGCATCACGTCGTTCTTGAGACCGGCGCTGCGGCGCAGCTCGGGCGAGATCAGCACGCGCGCCGCCGAGTCGATCTCGACGTCCATCGCGTTGCCCAGGAAGACGCGCTTCCAGCCCGCAGCCGCCATCGGCAGCGCGGCCACCTTGTCGCGGAAGGCCTCCCACGTCGGCCGCGGGAACAGCATCAGGCAGCCGTCGGGGTGCTTGGTGACGGTCAGTCGCCCCTGGCAGAGCAGCTGCAGCACCTCACGGTGTCGCGTCGGGACGCCCAGGCGCCCCTTGGCGTCTAGCGCCAAGTTGGAGGCTCCCTGAAAGACGATTTCCGACACTTTTCACCACGAAAGAACACTTCTCCCCACTTTAAGGCTCAGAACCCCCAGGGTCAAGATTGCGCACAAGTTTTTTCAATGGAATCAAGCACTTAGAGTCGACTGTCGAAATACACAGCTATCTAGAAAATATCTTTCATAAATAAGGACTTGCCGAGTATTTGCAAAGCGGCGCTTGAGGTTTGATGTTTCATCCGCCGCAGGTATCCCCAAACGTTTGGGAACCCCTCCGAAAGTTGGAAACCTCCTGTCCAAGTTGGAAACCCGCCTGCGAAAGTTGGGAACTGAGCCCCTTTTCCGAATGGGAGCCGTGGTTGCGATCGACCGGAGGCTGGTCTGCGCGGGGTACTCAGCGTGCCACTGCGGACAGCCGAGTTGGGACAGTGTCACTGACGGTCTGCAGACCCTCGAACTGCATGTAGCGCCGGTTCGGACTCCACTCGTTGTTCGGCTCGAGCATCATTGCTTCGACGAGCCGCGTGATCGAGGCGTCGTTTGGGAAGGTGCCCACCACGTTGGTCCTGCGCTTGATCTCCGCGTTCAGCCGCTCCAGCAGGTTGGTGCTTTAGATCTGCGGCCACTGCGCCTTCGGGAAACCCACGAACGCCAGCACGTCGCAGCTTCTCTTTGATCTGGTCGGCCACACCGCGCCACTGCGTCCTGGCTGCCTCGGGCGTCTCCTGTACGAACACGGTGCCGATGGCCGCACTCACCATGTCGAACCTGGGAGACGCGCGCTGGCAGCGTCGTCAGTTCATGGCCCAGCGCCTCATGGAGATCGACAGGCGGCGGCGGGCTGATGAAAACCCCCGGACGGCATTACAATCGTGGCGATCCGACGCGTGTCCCTACGGGGTCACGCGGCGTTCGATCCTCTTAACGGAGGACTGGCTGACCCGGTGATGGCTCGTAGCTTTGGCCCAGTAGTAGGGCGAATTGGCGCTAAAAGTCAACGGGATTAGCCTTTTTCTGCTTGACGGGCGCAACACTCCCGTTGATACTTTTGTCGTCTGTCGATGGTTGTATGCATCCTGCAGCAAGCATCGGGGTACCACCGCCGCAAGGCTCGGACTCTGGGTTGTCGGTACGACCAACCTCGCTCTCGGGATGTTCATCCTGCGCCGAGAGTGGATAGGGATGAAGCTCTTTTACCTGGTGACAGGTAGAGGCGTCGGAACTCTTCGATGTCTTTGGGCGCCTGAAGGGTCTGTCTGCCCTTTCGTGGTGACGAGTCGGATGCGTCGCTGCGCAATTTTTTCCGGGAACTTTTTCAAGGTTCACCTCAAGCGTCCTCGCTTGAGGTGATCGCTCTTGTTCTCGCAAGGAGTTGATATGCAGACCACCTCATTGCCGCCAGAAGTTTTCGCGCATGTGTCGCGTGAATTGGCCGTCAAAGCCCATACCGCAGGGCCGGTGATCCTGGGCTCGCAGCTCGGCAAGGTGATCAACGATGCCTTGATGCCGCGCCATCTGCGTGACTTCGGCGGCTTGCGCGCATTCGCTGATTTCTACTTGACCGGGATGGTCCGCCAGCGCGAGTACGACCCGCTGGCACCCGATGTCGCTTACGACATCATCGATGCCCCTGCGCCGGCCGCTCGGCCGCTGCCCGTACCCACCGCCTTCCAAAGCGTTGCAGGCGCAGACCTGTGGCGCTTCTTCTCGAACCCCAACATCAAGTGCCAGCTGGTCGTGTTGGACTCAGCCACCGTCCTGGTTGGCGCGGAAGGCGTGCCAATGCCCGTGGCTGCGGTACCTCTGTCCAGGTTCGGCACGCCGGACTACCGACAACTCGCGGAGACATTCGTGCGCGAGTACAGCGGCGACATGCAGATTGGTGTGGCGCTCCAAGGTGCCCTGAAGAAGGACGACTTCTACAAGGACTGGATCGCCACGCTGCGGGCTCTTCGGGCAGAGCCGGGTGACCTGCTCCGCAAATGGGAAATCCTGCGTGAAGCGGCCGTAGCGCAAGCGCTCACCGACGCGCTGGGCAAGGCAGGCGTCGACTCAACCCGTGCCGCCGAGATCGTGCAGCTCGCACGGCCGTTTGCCAAGACCGCACGAGTGATCAAGCCCGCACCTCCTGCTGGTCATGCAGCCACAGGCTTGCCAAGCAGTCTCCTGAAGTTCAAGTTCACCTCGCCGCAGCAGTTCTACGGCGGCGGCCCGTCTGTCGGCTTTGACGAAGCCGACGAGTTGCGCAAGCTGGTTCATCGCGCTGTTGAGGTCATGTCCGTGACCGAATTGCGAGAGGTCCGACTCAGCGCCAACACCTTGATGAAACTGACGACCCAGCAGCACGGATAAGAAGGCTGGCCACCATGCGAGCCTTGATCATCATGTGCGAGCCACAGCACCACGACGAAGTGCGTGCTGAGCTGCATCGACACGTCCATGGACGGATGATTCCGGACCTGGCGACGGTGATCCCATTCGATATCGACAGGGGCCGCACGATCGATGGCCAAGGGCTGCTCATGGACGCCCTGCGGCGAGTGCCGGCGCACACCACGGATCGACCGCTCGTGCTGGCAGCCCGCGAGGTCAACAACAAGCTACGGCTGATGGAGTTCTCCAAAGGCCCCGACATGGAGCTCGAGGTCACCAGCACCGGTGCCTTGAAGAAGCACTCTTCGGGCAACAACGCATCACTGGTGCAATCGCGGGTCAATAACTGCGGCCTGTCAGTGCCCAGCGCCGCCGCGGCGATGCTTCAACACTGGACCCACGGTCAGATCGGGCGTGAGCACGTCAACGCATGGATCGAACAGTTCGGCAGGCTCGGCGGCCAGCCCTGGATGGCGCGCGCGCTGCTCGGGCTGTTCGACTTAAAGGCACCGTCGGATCTGAGCGAGTTGCTGTGCGGCATGCGGGTCGAGGACGACGAGGTCTTGTGCGTGAATCGCGAACCGCGTGGCGGCTTCAAGAGCGCCGAGATCGTCGGCAACACCCTGGGCAAGCGCTTCGGGAGGCAGGTTTTTGGCGGGCCGGCGGACGCAATGCAGGACGGCGCCGCCCGACGCCTTGTCCTGTTTGAGGACGGCCTATGGTCCGGCACCGAGGCCATCGGCATCATCGACAGCCTGCTGGGCTTGCGCGACAACCGCCTCAAAACGAAGCGGCTGGATGATCCCGGGCTGCTGAAGGAGACCGGGGTCCGCATGGTCTATGGCGTCGCCACGGACTACGGCCAGGCTCTGGTGCGGCGCGTACTCACTGACCGCGGCCTCGGTCACATTGAGGTGGTCGGCGCTCAGAACGTCACGGTCGCGCAACCTCAGCTGTTGGCGCAGATGGCGGATCCAGGTTTCGACATGCGGCAGCTCATCGATGCGGGACCGTCTCCGGATCAGTTGCGCCCCTACGTCTTCGACACGCTGCACGTTGGCGGCATGCCGGCGGCTGATGTGTTGAAGCTGCTTGAGTTCAGCAATGCTGTCGGCCTGCAGCTCTTCCGCAACTACCTCCAGGTGATGTGCGACACGAAGGGCTGGACGATGTGGCCTGACGACAAACTCGCCCATGCCGCCATGGGCATGCACGGCCTTGGGCTCGCCCACGCTTTCAGCCACTCGATCCCGAAAGCGTCCTTGCCGCTGTTCTGGGCGAGTGGGCGGGTCGAGCTGAATGGCAAATCGGTGATCTGGCGGCCGCTGCTGCCGAATAGCTGAACAGGCCACGACGACTCCGCGCTGCCGGCCTCCCATCGCCGCCGTGACGAACTGCCGCCCGAGACGAGCGCCATCGTGCTGCTGCAAGCCAGGGCCCCCGCGGGGTCGCAGGCTGTATGCCGAGCGGACGTAAGTGGAGTAGGTAGAGACCGCTGCAGAACTTCTGTAAGCAGCTAGGAAACACATGTTGACCGACGGACGGCGTTCGGTCAGATGACCGGCACCCTGTGATGAAGCTGCAATTCGCCGATGTCGCAGGCCTGCGTTGTCGGCGGGTACAGTGCGGCCGCATCCCAGCATGGCAACCGGCGCTCACCTCCCCTTCGGTCTGCGGCCTGACGGACGACTCGTTGACGTCAGCCAGGTCGAACGCGGCCTTGCTTGCAACTGCCGCTGCCCCGCTTGCGGTGAGCCCCTTCTCGCTAAAAAGGGCGCGGTCAACATCCAGCACTTTGCCCACCATGCAGGCTCTGACTGCTCCACCGGTCCTGAGACCGCCTTGCACCTTGCGGCCAAACAACTGGTCGCCGACCGCCGCTGGATTCGCCTACCGGGGCTACCGCTCCGCGTCTGGAAAATCGACCCGCAATGCGGCCGCTTTGACGACAACGACATCTTTGGCGAAGGCGAGACCTGGCAATTCGATCACGTCATCCTCGAGCAAACGGTCGGCACACGGCGCCCCGATGCCCTCGGCTTCATAGCCGACGCCGCCCATGGCGTCGAGATGCGCGTGACTCATGCCGCCGATGCTGAAAAACAGGCTGCTCTCGCGCAGCTCCAGCTGCCCAGCATTGAAGTCAACCTAGCGCCTTTGGTCGGCCGCGTCTTCACCTTTGAGGCCTTGGAAGAAGCAGTTCTCGCATCCACGGAAAACAAGAAGTGGCTGTACCACCCACGGGAAGCGGAATGGAAGGCCCGTCTGCTTCAGGGCTTCGAGGCGTGGCGGCGATCCCGACTCCAGGAACTCTCATGCCGGGAGAGTTGGGAGCCGCTGCCCGGTCCACGATTCAACCCTGCTAATGACATCAGGGCGGCGAACGCCCGGTACCGCGCGCTTTCCGCTGACGAGAAGTGGCGGCGCCTGCAGAACCAGCTCGGCATCCAACGTCAGGACCTTCCGAGGCATGTACGCGTGTCGCTACGGCAAGGTACTGGCGTCGTCCTTGCCGACAACGACCTTTGGCAAACCGCAATCTTTGCTCAGTTCATCGTCAGCGCGCCAGGAGATGAGAAGTACGGGCAGCGCATGCCCCCTGAATGGAAGCTCGCTGCTTGGTTGGCGGAGCGCTTTGGCGCCAACGGCGGCGAAGAGTCTGCGCGGCCCGTCACGCGTGCCTACCTCAGCTACCTCAAGACCTGCGGCTTTCTCCGTTGGGACGCCGGAAACCTGTACGTCGCTCATGACCGCCTTTCCGCACTGCCGAAGGCACCACCGCCGAGCCCGGCTTCAAGCGCCCAAGCTTCATTGAAGGAACCCAGCGCCCACGCTATTCGCTGGCTCAACATCTGGCCAGATGAAGAGCGCCTCCGCAAATGGGCGGCCCAAGCCTGCGACGACGGCTACGGCTTCGACGCTGATTGGTTCGTTGGATGGCTCGTGCGGCGACGGGCACCGCCGACCTTCGAGCAGGTGTGCGAAGCATTCGAGCAGGCCGAAGGGCATCCGGGCGAACTCCACGCAGTGCTGCGCGGCATGGGGATAGTGGCGGAAACTAACCGGCATTTTTCCTTCGGAGAGCCAGCTCCCTGGTCGTTCCGCTGAGATTGATGCCTCAGTGGGCCGTTGTTTAAGAATCAAGCTACCGCAACTCATTACTCGGCACCGGAACCTTGTGGAGGCCTGCCCCGCGACGCTTCTTTCTTCGGCACGCACGGGAGGTTGGCTCAACTTCAGCTGGCTCGTGGTGATGCTCAGCTAGCGTGGGCGAGCGCAGACTCGGACGCACCGGGTTGACGACAGCATGCCGCCGGCACGTGGCCTTCGCGTCGTAGACCTTGTTGATGTTGACCTTCGACGTCTGGGTACGTCTCGATCTCCCCTTCGCGGAACTCGTGTCGAATACCGGCCGTGCCCATGGCGGCATAGAAGGGGCATATGAACGACCTGGATCTGCGTCTTAAAAATGCGACCGGCAGCATCGGCCAGGAATACATCCTCTTGCCGATTCAGGGTCAGCCGGCGGCTTACCGTGAGCGCGTCTACTGCTACGAGCTCTATCACCAACTGCGACGGGACTGGCCGGCAAACACACCGTTCAAGCTGAATGGTGAGGTGGATAAGGCCGGTCACCAACTTCTGCGTCTATCGAGCGCCGACCGGTGTAAGCCAGACTTTCTCATCCACACGCCTGGAAGCATGGATGGCAACTTCGCCGTCATTGAAGTCAAACCCTGCACAGCCAGCAACAAGGCAATCCGCAAGGACCTTTCGACGCTTGCGCTGTTCGTGAACGAAGTCAACTACGAGCGAGCTATTTACCTGATATACGGAGCTCAGGCGGATTTGATGGCTGCGCGCGCACTGAGCCAATTCGTCAACGTGCCTGGCTCCGATGCCATACAGATATGGGTTCATAGACACGCATTTGGCCCAGCTGAACGCTGGGAGGGCTAGGCTCGACGGCACGCCGCAATGTGCGATGGCGACATAGACAAACTCCAGCCTGCACCTTCCACCGAGTCGCGCAGGTTGCCCGGAACCGGCTTGGGCCGTCCAGTGCCTTGAAGTTGGACAGGCTGAGTCAGGACAGGGCGCGGCTGATGGTGGCAACGCTGCGGCCAACCTCGGCTGCGATACGGCGCATGGGCATGCGCCTGCGGCGTAGTTGCTCCATGCGCCGGCTCAGCTCGGCATCTAAGCTGTCGCGGGTCTTGAGGGGAGCGAGCTGCCGTCGCGCAGCGCATCTTGCCCCAACTCTTCTAGCTGTGCAGCACCGATTCAGTTGATTCGGCTCGCATCGTCTCAGGCATCGCGCAACGCATCGCGATCACGCGGCGGCCACCCCAAGCTCGACAAAACTAACACTTATTCGTACACTTGGAATGAACCCTTTAGGGTTAGTAAAGTAGCGAAGGACATCACCGGTCAGTAGACGCAAATCCTTTTGGCCAGTCATTGCACCGGGCGGAGGTCGTAGGACCATGCCGTCTGGATTTATTTGCGCCGAAACGGCGCTTCAGCCGTTTGCGCTCCGTAAATCACTGTGCCTAGAATTCCTCAAGCCGACAAACAGGCGTCTATAGGCCACCGGCGCTCAGATACCCCATCGGTGCGGACATTGATATTTGAGATGACTAAAAACCTCGTCCACGTCGCCCTGCCGGTATGAGCGTCATCGCCTCGAGCTTGGTCGACTAACGGTTTACGCCAACCGCCCGGCCTTTCCAACTTTTATTGATTTCGGCAAGTCACATTCGTGACCGGCTGGTTCGAACACGCCTCGCAAAAGCGTCAAGCCTCTCGGGCTTGTGCTAACCGATCGAAAGGGTACTGAAAGCCAGAACGAGTCGCGCGCTCGCGTCTCCCGCAACACACCAAACCGCTCATCAAACCCAGGTCCCGCAGCTTGAAAAGCAAAGGGGCGGGAACCCCGTCAGGAACCCGCCCCCTGTGACTGGAACCAGCCACCACACTCGAACCGTGCGTGGCTCCTAGTCTAGGGGCAACCTACCTTCAACGCAACGAAGGTCGGGTGGATCGACTCGTACGTAAGTCGGGAAGCAGCCTCACATCTGCGGATCTGGATCACCTTCCTCCTGAAGAGATCCACATGAATACCCCTGCCAACAAATCTACGGCGCCGTGGCCCCGCGGCGACGCTCCGTCCCCGTCCCACAACACCAGCCTGACTTCGAAAACCGCCGAGCCGATACGGCGTTTTACGTCGCCCCCGGTTGCGTTCCGCCAAACGGGCCTCGTGCGCCCGGCACAGGGACAAAGCAATTCGTATGAGCGCCTTATCCCCGCCATCGGGCGACCCGACCTCAAAGGCCCTGACCAAGTCGAGAGCCGGCCAAGCGGCAATTACCTCCCCGCCGGTACCAAGGAGGATTGACGTGCACCGCTACGAGGAAACCGAGGAGCGTAGGGAGAAGAAGATCAAGGAAGGTCGCGGGTCCGGTACGGGCGCCGACTGGCTGGCCTGGATCAAGTTTGGCGAAATCGCCAGCAAGGGCAACAAGAGCCGGCAGATCGAGGGGCGTCATCGCCGGCCTGTGCTGACCCTTTCCGACGTCGAGACCAGCGTGCTGGATGTCCTCGACTGTGACCCACGGGTCAAGGAGATCTACGACCAGTACCCGCTCAACCGAGAAGACACCCTTGCCATCGCCGAAGAGATCGGCGTTGACCACCCCCGCTGCACCGGCACGGGAACGATGCTCACCATGACTTCGGACTTTGTCGTGGACTACGAAGGTCCGACGGGTATGCAGAGGATCCCCATCCAATGCAAGCACACCAGCGACCTCCGCGACTTCAACATGGCAGAGCACATGGAGATCGAGCGGCGCTATTGGGCGCGGCAAGGCTCTCGCTTGCGCATCGTCACGGAGTCGGATCAATGCATCCCTCGGGCCGTCAGGCAGAACTGCGAGGACTTGATGCAGTTCCGATTCCTGCAGCTTCAGGCCAGCGAAGGCGCCGCCAAACTCAGTTTTAACGAGCGCGTCGAGCTGATCACCGCGCGAGTCGTCCAAGCCACAAGTCGATGCACGCTCAATGACATGGCCCACGAGCTTGCAACCTTCACGAGCTCGCCGGTTGAGAAGTTCACCTCGGTCATCTTCAACCTGCTCTACCGCCGGATCCTGCAGATCGACGTTCGAAAGACGGGGCTGCTCTCACAGGACGTCTTGGAAGTCCAGTCGCTCACCTTAGCGTCCGCTGCGGCAGGGAGTGCCACGTGACCGGCGTCATGCTCCGCGACTGGCGCAGCTGGAAGGGCGTTGCGCAAGCATGGGCCGCATCGCTCCATCTGGAAGGGCGTCAGGCATGAACGGCGGGGATGCAGACGTATTCCAGGAGCGCGACATCCTCATATCCAGCGACGAGACCGCCCGTTGGCGGGTGGTTCTCAAAGCGCCGGAGGACTGCTGCCTTTACCCAATGAACGACCGGCTGGCTTTCCCCGAATGGCGAAACACCCATGACATTCAGGCAGAAGTCGACGCTGGCGAATTGCTCATCCAGGAACCGGAAGCGGTGAAGCTCTCCCCTGCCGAAAAAGCCCGGGCAGAAGAGCGCTTCAAGAAGTTCGCGCCCATCTTTGCCGATCCAGAGAGGCCCGAGCTGCGGGACGCAGTCCTGACGACGGAAGGACGGGTCAAAGCCTTCAACATCCTCAAGGCCACGACATATCTGACGCTCACCTCAAAGGTCTTCATGAGCGCCATCCGGAAATGGTTGTCAGGCGGGCAGACGGATGACTGCCTGGATGACAACTACGGCAACTGCGGTCGTGTCGGCGTCGACACCAAGAACCTCGAGGAGGTTCCCCTCGCCGATGCGAAGCGTCACCTCGTCAAGAAGGCCTTGGAAATCGAGCGGTCTCGGCGTACCACGCGCAAGCACCTGCATGACCACACTGTCGACGGCATGCCGCGCAAGCGCCTGGCGCCTACCTCACCGCCGGGCGTCATCGTCGATCGTCTGGTCCTTCGTGTCTTCCATGAGTACTACAAATGGAGGCGGAAGGAATGCGGTCGCTCGGTGAAAGATGCCTACGACCGCATGTGCGAGGAAGTCCTTGTGGTTGACAACGCCGATGGCTCCAAACGGCCGATCGACGCACGTACGCATCCCAAATATAGAGTTTTCGAGGACTGGTACTACACGCTCGTTCCCTATTCAGAACGCCGCAAGGCCAAGGTCGGGAATACCAACTACGCCAAGAACGAGCGTGAAGAAACCGGGAACGAACGCTCGAAGGCTCGTCGCGTCGGAGTCAGGTCGTCGGGCGACGCCACGATATGGAACATCGCGATCGTCACGCGCTTTCATGGCCGTCGCATCATCGGCCCGCCCGTGGTGTTCCGGATCCGCTGCAAGCGCAGCGGCATGCTATTGGGCATTGCGGTGTCGTTGGTCAGCGCGTCGTGGACGGTCGCAGCCGCCGCCATTGCGAACTGCCTCGAGGACAAGGTGGCCTTCTGTGCGAAGTACGGCATCACGATCAAACCCGAGGATTGGCCGGTTAAGGGGCTGCCTGCGGAGATCGAGTTCGACCGTGGGGAGACCAACAACAGAAACCCCGAACCGTTCGCAGCCAAAACGGGCGTACGGCTGAGGAATCTGCAAGGCAGCAGGCCGGACATGAAGCCCGGCGTCGAGTCGGACTTCAACACGCTTCAGATCCGGCTGAACGGCAAGACGCCGGCGGCATCGGTCAAGGACTGGGAACACAAGGAACACGCGGCATGGAAGTTCGATGCCGAACTCGACGTCGACGAGTTCATGAAGATCTTGCTGATTCATGAGCTCGACAGGATGAAGAAGCGTCGCGACAACGTGGTCCTGCCGCCCAAAATGGTGGCGATGGGCATGACATCGTCACCCCTCAATTACTGGCGGTATTCCGTGCGGGAGGAGAGCGGCGGCCTGACGCGATGGTCACTCGATGAGGTGCAGTTCCTGCTCATGCGGCGCAGCCGCGGCGCCATCACCGAACACGGCGTCGAGTTCAAGGATTGCATCTACATCAATGATCAGCTAAGCGCCGACGAGGCTTTGGCCAAGACGAAACGGCATGGCCGCAAGCAAGTCACCGTCGCATATGACGAACGGCTGGTTGACAAGGTGTTCATCACCCACATTGGCGAAATCGAGCTACCTAACCCCTACGAGTGCCAGCTGAGCGACAAGCTGGAGCACCAACTCGACTACTTCGGCCGCTGCTTCGCGGAGGTCTACGAACTTCGCGATAAGCAGGCGAGGAACAACGAGGACGCCCGACAGGAAGAGTCTGACTCAACCCGCCGAACTATCACGGAGCACGATGAAACCGTCGCTGAAGCCACTGCTGATACGAACGGCGCGCCTGATCGGGGATCCAAGGCTCAGCAAAAGCGTGACTTGCCAGCACAGCGGCGTGCCGAAGCTCATCGCACGGAGGCCGAAGCCGCCTTCCGTCCGAACCTTGGTGGCGCCAGTACACCGGACGCCGTCAGCACGACACCGGGCACTGTGTTGGCGGACCAGAAAAAAACTGAGAGTTCCGTTGCGCCCCCCAAGCCAGCCCTGACCAGCCCTCGCCGCCTTGTCAACAGCTACCTCGACCGGGTCAAGTCCCTGTCCGAGCAGAACTAGCAAACCCATCATGAAAATCATCAACATCGATCAATACTACCCAGCGCACAACATCGACTACCAGGGCATTCCCCTGATCGAGGCCTGGCCACCTTTGTACGAGAGTCAGATCCATAGCGCGATGACCTCCATCCCTCGGTGCACGGCGGAAGAGCGCCAGCATCCGCCTGAACTGCGGTTGCAGTACATCGGTCGATTGTTCGACCTCTTCTTTCCGACCCCCGACCAGCTCATGCTCGGGGTGCATCTGTGGAACTCGATCTGCAGGACGTACGTGTTACACGCACGGCGCCGTACGGACTCCGCCGCGGTCTTCAACGCCATGTGCGACTCGTTCTCCAAAGACGAGGCACTACGGAGGGATTTCACCGAACTGTCCGACATGCCCAATCTCATCACGGTGGTGGGCACGCCTGGGTGCGGCAAAACGCAAGTCGGCCGCCGCATGCTGCGGCGGCTGTGCAGCGATTCGCTGCTGCGGCATCCGCATCACGACTTCCTTTACCAGCGCCTGTTCTTGTGGACCGAGGCCGGCACCACCAAAACGGACAAAGCGCTTGCCGAGGTGGTCTACGAGGAGTTGTATGCCACGCTGCTGGCCACTGGCGCAGAACGCAGCAGGGTGCGCGGCTCGGCGAGGCGCCTGGGTCACGAATGTGCAGTGATGGCGCGCATGCTCAACCTGGGCGTACTGGTCATCGACGAGATTCAGCACTGGCTGCGCAAGAAGACCGGCGTTGAGCAGGACGCCGTCGAGTTCCTCACCACGATGGTCAATGAGATCGGCTGCACAGTCATGCTCATCGGCACTTGGGAGGCGCTGCCCATCCTGAAGTCAAAGCTGCGTGGCGCACGACGTGCCACATCCATCGGCACCACCCACATCAAGAAGATCCCGCGCGGCGAAATCTGGGACGCCTTCATGACGGTGCTCTTCAAGCTGCAGTTCACGACCCATGTCGTGCCATGCGATGACGACCTCACCAGCACCTTCTGGCAGTGCACGCAGGGAGTACCGGACTTCGCTGTGCGCCTGATGGCATTTGCACAGTGCGAGGCCATCGCGACGGAATCCGAGACCATTGATGTCACTCTCGTGAAGGCCTGTGCCGCCAAGCACCTGGACTACATCCAGCCGGCCATTCGTCAGATGCGAGACGGCCACCGGGAGGACAGCCCCACGATCTGGGATGCCGAGCCGGACGACATCGATCTCTACACCACGCGCATCCTGGCCGAATACCAGCTGGCTGCGAAATTCCAGGCGGCGAAGCGAGCCGCTCGGTCGGCGGCCTCTGACGCCGCCGCTGAAGGTGCCAGCAAGGCCATGCAGGGACTCGGCATGGCTTCGCAAGAGCAGGCCGAGAACTTCGCGAACCATGCCGCCAAGCAGGATCCCGAGGCCACCGCTGCAGAGATCGTCGCCAAGGCGATCAAGGCGGCCAAGCAGCCGCGGCTGCGGCCGACCTCGAACCTCAAGCGCAAGGCGGCGATCGCAGGCCAGTTCGCTGCGCTGCCTGTGCTGGACATCCGCCGCTTGGTCTACGAGGCCAACGAGGCCAAGCGCTCGGTTGAGTCGGACATGAAGAAGCTCGGGCACCTCCTCGACATCGACAACTGGGTGGTGCAGTGAAAGTCGCAGATCTCGACCGACTGCCAGCGCCCTACCCGGGCGAACTCTGGTACAGCATCGTCGCAAGAGACCTCACCCGGGCCGGCCACTCCCAGCGCGACCTGCGTCCTCGCATGGCGCTCGGGGGGCTGTCGGCTCGCATCAACATCGCGTATCCGAACCGCGTCCACCGGCTGCTGGCACACCTGCGCGGCCGCACTGAGCTTGATGAGGTCGGCTTCGCGCGGCAGCACACCCTGTTGCCGTACATGCTTGCGTTCGATCCAGCATCTCGCCTCGGCGACCTGCTGCAGACAAGCGCTGCTGAAGACCGCCCTTTGAGCAAATCCCTTGGCGGGCTGCGGTGCGCGTCAACGCCGGCTCAGCTCCGCTACTGCCGCACCTGCAGGCATGAAGACGCTCGAACGTTTGGTGAGCCGTACTGGCACACGGCGCATCAGCTTCCCATGGTTGCGAACTGCTATCTGCACGACGACCGTCTCTTTGACAGCCTTGTTCCATACGAGCCGCAGCGCCACGACTTCTGGACCGCAAATGATCTGCTGTGCAACGGGAACCGTTTGACGCTGCCCGTCCCAGGTGTGCAGCTGTCTCACTGCATAGCGCGCGAGATGGGGAAGTTCAACCTGCACACGACGCGAGCGGCGACCAGCCTTCATCTCGACATCGAACAGTACGCCACCGTTCTGAAGCGGGTTGGCTTCCAAGGGAGGCGAGGCCAAGTTGCCACCGGCCATCTCGCCGGGGAGATGGCCGCTTTCACCGCTAGATACGGCGTCGCTCCTCAGCTGCTCGGTGTCCGTCACTGGTGGCGCGGTTTGTACACCCAGCTTTCTCTTCGAGTCCGACCGCTTCACCACGTGACGATGCGACTGTTCTTGCGCGAGCGGCTGTGGCGAGCAGCGCCCACAGACACACACGCCAGATCTTGGGACGAACGGCTGATGGGAACCATTTTATGAAGCGCCCCCACGCGCCGTATGCGCAGCATGTCAACGTGGACGCCCCGCCCAGCGTCAAGAAACGCTTCGATCACCGGCCAGGCCCCGACGAGCCGCGCATCATGTGGCGCCGCTCGCTGACCGATCGCGATGGTTTGCTCGCGCTTGACACAGTGACTGCTCAGCAAGGAACCACCACTACCGCGTTGGACTACTTCGACGTCAAGGCGCCTCCGCAAGGGTGGCGGGCCGGGCCACTCGCTTTCGAGCCTCTCCATTCGACATTTGGTTCATGGACGCGCCGGCTTGTGCGCGACGCATCAGTGAGACTCGACACGCTTCGCCCGTTTGAAGCTGATGACGTCCGTCTGAGGGGCCTGGGCCTGTCCGAGGACGTTGGGGCGAACGGGTGGGTCATGGCGCCCTTTGAGGGAAAGTGTCTGCTGATACCGTCCCTCACGCTGCTCATTGCGCTGGCCATTCCCAACCCGTTGGTGTGGCGCCGACTCAAACATCCTCTGTCCCTGGACTTGGGGTGTCTGCGCGCTCCAGAGGACGAAGAGATACTGGAGATTCAAAGGGTAGTCATGGCCGGGCGGGATCCGTACTTCGAACCCACCAGCCTTTGCATCCTCGCATTCTGGATGGAGCAACGCAGACTTCCATGCCTGTACCGCGCACTCGAGGGATTCGGGCGAACAGGTTGGACGCTGACCCTGCCGCGCAGGGAAGAGACGGTGAATCTCATTTTCGACGGATACGAAAAGGACGATCTCATCGTCGTTCAACGCATCCGCATCTCACACGCTGCGCCATTCCTGCCAAGGACCTGGCGCAAGGTCGTGTACGTGGCCAACAATGGACTAACAGGCCCCGACGTCGGTCAGAGTGACTTCGATAGATGGAAGTAGATGCCTTCCGACACAGTCGCTCGACCAAGCCTGAGGGCCATAGGCCGACGTCGCTGAGCCCACCTTGCGAGGCGGCCCCGACGGGAAGCGGTGCACCCGCCAAGTGGTGAGCTACAGGATGCCGACCTACGAGAATGCATTGCACACCTCTTAGGAAGTAGCCCCAGGCCGCATAATTGACAGATGCGATCTGACAGATCCGCGCCAGATGGCTTTGAGACCAGCGACTTTGCGAGAGCATTCCGCGCACTGCGAACGGCTCGCGGACTCCCACAAGACGTCTTTGACGCCGTTTCCGGCCGAACCTACATCAGCAAGTTGGAGCGGCGGGAGCGAACACCGACTGTCACTAAGGTCGACGAGCTGGCCAGCGTTCTGGGCGTGCATCCGTTGACGCTCCTGACGCTCTGCTACTGCGAAACAGGATCATCGGCGGAGATCGACCATCTTCTCCACCAGGTCAGAGCAGAGCTCGCCGCATCAGGTCTTGACTTGCTGCCGTAGCCGAACCCTCTGAAGCTCAGGTCGGAACCGGCATCGACATCAGCGTCGCGGCGGTGAGGCGGCCAGCGCCGAGAACTTCGGCGGCAGTACGTCTCCATGCCTTGCCCTCTTCGCCGTACATCCAGTCGAAGACGTCATTGCGCCACCTGGCCTGCACGTTCACGCGGTACACCGCGTCGGTGATGGGACAGCAGCCCCTCGCAACGTGCACGACGCGCTCGATGCAGCGCGCGCCAATGCAGGGTACGAGCGTGTGGCCTTCCTGCGCCATCTCAACGCCGTCCAACCATTGCTCATCGAAGACCACCGCACCATCGGCGACTGGAAAGTCACTGGTGTGGAAGTGAGATACACCCATCGCAACGAACTGATTCTTGGTGCGACTCCCGGGCACAACACAGGCACCCAGGTCAGCAAGCGTCGCGAACCCGGCTCGGCGAGTCAAAGCTTGCGTCATGTCGTGGAACTCGTAGTACGCCAAGTCCATTCGACGGATCGCATTGCTTGCGCCGAGAGCGCGCCACGAAGACAGCGCAAGGTCTTCGCCTTCCAGCCGCCCCAGTGTCACCCGAGCTCCCTGCGTCCGGCCGAACCGCGCCACCAGCAGGAAGGAGTGAACTTTGCCCTTTTGGCTGAAGGCGTCGGGCAGTTCGTAGCACTCGATCTCGGATGCAGATTCCACCAGCATCTTGCGAAATGCTGCCAAGGTTGGATCCTGGACGATGGGCGCAGCCACGACGAAGGCCATCTCCGCCGGTCGCTCAAGACGCGCAAGTGCTTCAAGAAGTATGTACAGGTCCAATCTCGCCCGCGACTTGATCGGCACCACCTCAGGATAGAGCGCCCTCAACCTCGATTGCGCGTCTGGAGGCATGACGCCAAGCCCTGACGGAGGGTTGCCGATAGCAACCCTGAACCGGCGCTCGCCCAAGGCGCCATGCACCGCATCGGGCTGCAGCACCTCGGCGATGTGCAACTCGCCTGCAACCGCCGCTGATGGCAGACCGCTCGAAGCTAGCTTGGAACCAAGTTCTAAGCCAATGTAGCGGTCTATTCCATGACTGGCGAGGCCCGCTTCGAAGAGCCGGCCGGTTCCGACGCCGATGTCGAGCCAGTCCCCTCCTGTCAGTCGAATTCTTTCGAAGATTCGAGCTGCAAGCCCAGTTGCCATCGGCTTTTCGTCCAGCTGCAAGGTGGTCATCCAACGCTCCGTTCTGTGTTGACCAAAATTATGTACATAATTCTGTTTTTATGGCTGCGCGCGGGTCACCCTTAATCCTTACCGATGCCGAGGTCGCTTGGCTGAAGTCGCTGACGCTGTCCGACGCGACCTCTGCTGCCTACCGCGGCGAGGTGGGTCGGCTGATCGCCTTCTGCGCGTCGTCTGGTGTCCTGGAAGTCCACCGCCTGAAGGCGAAGCACTGGACCGCCTACCTGTCCTGCCTGACAACAGACAGGACGGCGATCTCTCCGCTGGCCAAACCGTTGAAGCCAGCAAGCGCAGTTCAAGCCGTGCGCATCACACGGTCCTTCCTGCTCTACTGCGCTCGGCGCGACTGGCTCTCGTGGGATCCGGCCGATGTGGAGCCTCCGCACTTCGAACGGCCGTCCACAACGGAAACCTTGGCGATCGAACAGTTGTCAGACGGCCTGAAGAGCATCCTGCGCAGCGCCAGCATTCCCGACGACGCGCGCCAGGCGCGCAGACACCTCGCACTGGGCATCAGCTTCTGGGGCGCGTTGACCCCACGAGAGATCGCCGGCTTGCGCGTCGACGATCTGAGCCTTCCCTCTTCAAACGGGGCGTGCGAGTTGCGCTGCACAGGGCGACCGTCACCCGTAGTCCTTCCGCGGGAAATCGCAGTCTTGTGGCAGCGCTATCGACAGCTGCGCGAAGAGGATGCCAGGAAGCGCCTTCCACCCAACTCCCCGTTGATCGCGAACCTCAAGAACGGCAAATCCCTTCAGCCATGGTCAGTGTGGGCCCTGTTGCGCCGTGCTGAGGCCGACGACAGCGTCAGCGATGCGCCGAATCCGAGGCTGATGCGCAAAGCCTATCTTGCCGGAGCGACTCGTGACGCCGATCGAGCTATCAACGTTGTCCGCGCTCAATGCGGCAAGATCGTCACCAGCGAGGCCGCAACCGAGCCGGTCGCTCATCGAAGCATCATGCGCAAACTACAGAAGTCCGTCCGCGCCAAACTGCAAACTGAAGCGGCGGACGCCTAGGACGGCGCGGCGCAGCGAAAGCCAACAGGTCGCCTTGATTTCACTTTGCCGGCGGCTTGTTACCTCGGCGACCGCCCGAAGGGTTGCCACCAGCTATCTCAGCGGCAGTTCACTCCCTTGGTCAAAGCCGCCGATGACGCGGACGAAGACGGTGGCGAAGCAAGCCGACAGCGCATCTGCCAGCCTTCTAGAACCGGGCCGACCCATGCTACTCGCGCCATCTGCAGGCGCCATAGCAAGGTGGCCAGCTTGTTTGAGCGCAAGCCGCTGTGCGGCGGCTGCTCGAAGGACGCGCCTGAAACCCGCGTCGGCCCTGGCTGTTGCGCGCCCACCCCGGTGGCCGACCGGCCTACCGTTGCGGCAACGCTTGCGCACGACGCCCGCATTCAGCCCGGACATCCCCTGCATCCCTACGCCAGCCGCTGGGAGACGTTGATCGCATCACGCCGGTCCAGTACCGATTCATCGTAAGGGCGGCCTGCATCGCGAAGCGCGCGTGCAACGCGCGATGTGTCGCAGCCGTCCTGGCGGTGCAGTGGCGAGTAGGCCCTCTCGGCGTCCTGACAACCCTGGCCGCGCCACGCGAATGATGACAAAATGGCTGCCAAGGCTTCGGGCAGAAGCCGGGCACCCGTCATTGCAAAGCTGTAGACAGCACTGCCGATTACTCCTTTCTCCTTCCTGCATGCAAGCCTTGGTTCGAGAAGCGGTGGACGGGTGACGTTTCGACATGAGCCGGGAGACTTTCATGCCGATTGAATCTGTACGTCCGACCACGCTGGTCGGCATCAAGACCCTTGCGAACGACCTCAAGTCTGCGCAGGGCATCCAGCACCGAGCAGCGCTCCACCTTGCAGCTCAGGCGGCCGGCTTCCAGAACTACCAGCACGCTCTGAACGTCCTGGGCAAGGTTCCCACCCCGAGAATCGCGCGCGGCGCCCCCAGCATCTTTCTCACGTGTTACTGGAAGGACCAGAAGACCGGTGAGATCTACCGCGAAACCATGGCGCTCACCTTGTCCCGCACTTTGGATGAGCTCGCCACGCCACAGCAGCTGAAGATCCCCCGTGCGTTGGTCAACTTCCGCTCAGCTGCGCCTGACCACTTGGAGCGCGAGCACCTGACTCACTCCCAGTCCTCGGCACGCCGGGACGTTTGCGCTGCCGCCAGGACTCTCCAGTTCATGGATGCGACCAGGCTGCGGCCCTCCAAGAGCAACAACCGTATCTACCCGCGGGGCAGCGCCCGCAACGCGATCCCCGGCCAAAGCCATCACAGCGTGTGGTTCGACGCCACCAGCAAGCGCCACCTCCTGGTCGATGAGCCCTATCTTGCAAGCATCGAAGGGCTGGCGGAGGCGCGCGCGGCCTGGGCCATGGAGCATGGCTTCGAGGTCGTGCAAACGGCATGGCCAGGTATGTACGCGCCAGATGTCGGTTCACGCATGTACCTTGTCTCTCAACTCGACAAGGGTGTCCCGCCTCGATCGGTTGACGCGGGGCTAACTCGGTTGCCCGCGCCGCCGATCGTGGAGGCGACATGGACAGGTGACTCGGCGCCCTTCGCGCCGTATTTCGTCAGCCCGGGCGCCGCGACGAGGCCGACGCGAAATCCTGAGCCCAAGACGCGAACGTCCCTTGGTCCACGGCAGACAGAGGGGTACGTGATGACCTTCGTCGGGCCGCAAAGGCGGCCGAAGGCACGCATGCCGCTCGAGGCCCACGAGCGGGCAGGTCACCTGCTTAAATCTGTCGTGGCCGCCACCTACTACCGCAAGGGCGTCTACAACCGAGTCGATTCGATACGCAGTGAACTTGAAGAGTGGGTGGGGAGGGAGTACAGCCGCAGCGAGCTGCCCGGGGACAAGTTCTTCGATCTGTACTACCACGAGGCCAGCCGAACCTTCGAGCGCAGGATGGCCGAGGCGGATCGGATCCGACATGAACGTGACCTGGACGAGGTGCGTTCAACGCTGGTGCGGCACTATCCGGACTGCGCGCCTCTGCGAACGATGCTGAAGAAGCTCGAAGCCGCCCAGGCTTCCTTGCGAACGTGGAGTTGATCACCATCGCTGGATTTCCAGCGTGGCGCTGCCATGCTTCGTAGGCTGTCGCAACGTATGCGTCCGGCAAAGTCATCTTGAACTGATTGACGTCCGAAGCTTTTGCCTTGGCTGCTTCCTCGAAAAGGGCCTTCAACGGCGGGCCGATCTCGTGCTGCTGCTGGGTGTTCTGCGCCAAGGCTGATTTGTCGAAGGCCTTGGCGATCGAGGCCGCAGCCGGCGCCTTGTGCTGCACTGACAGCAGAAGGCGGACGCTGCTGATGACTGGCCAAAAAGTTAGGCGATTATCATAACTTTCTCTAAACCGGCTGACCCAGGGCCCGTCCGCGGGCCCTACGCGCCAGAGCTGATTCCCAGGGAGGGCCTGATCTGATGCCGCTGTCCTTGGCGCTGGCCCCGCGAGCCCGACCAGCTCTTCCCGCCCAATTATCGAGAATTACCAGCAATTACCAGTGCCGGCCAGGTCCTCCGGGGCAGACCTTCCTATGGGAAGCGCTGAGGCGATAGCGCCACCTCCGGATGACCATCTGTTAAGTGCGGGCGCAAAGGGACGGACCCGGACACCGTAGCGAGTTCAACGTCAACCTGCCGCTGGCGGAAGCCGACGCGGCGCGGGTCGAGCAGCAGGCACGAACGCCGCGACCCGCCGTGTCGCTGCCTGTCCTAGTGGTGGATGACAACGTCGATGAAGCCGAATAGCCGAATAGATCGTCTAGTTGGTGCGCATCATGGGCGTCGAGGTAAGCGTCGCACACGACGGCGCGCAGGCTCTTCAGCTCGCCGCGAACGGCAAATCGCCCGATCAGTCTTTCTCGACATCGGGTTCGTACTTGCGTGGCAGCCACGGCCCCTTCTTGCGTCAAGCCGCGCCGCTGGGGCGGGGTGTGTCGCATTGGAAGATAAAGACCACGATTGACGTTGGCAGCTCAGCACCTGGAAGCTGCCGCTCCACCACCTTGACGCAAGCCGACAAGTTTGTATTCGACGGGGACTCTGTCGGCACATCAAGCACCATGACACAACCCAGACCAGTGCCCGCCGCGTATGCAGCGGCTTGGCCAGTGGGCTTGTAGGTCTCATCGACGACTGTGTCGACCAGCGCCGGCCGCTGGTTCTTGCGAACTTTGAGTTCGACAGGCAGATCGCCGAACAGGATGTCGACGTTGCCCCCGAAGCGCTCCGGCTTCTTGTAGACCACGTCGCCGAACTGCTCCCGAAGGCGCTCGTAGAGGATGGGCAGGAAGAAGTCATCCTCCATCTTTTGGTAACCGCTGGCCTCGTGCTGTTCAAGCCACTGCCGGGCAGGCACCTTCAAAAAGCTCGGCTCTTCCAGGCAGTAAGAAACGCGTCGCACCGCCCAACTCGCGAAAAGGGCGAACTCCTTCTCCAACTTCGGCTTGCCCAGAAAGCTGAGGTTGGCCTGGAGCTTTCGGACCACGTCCTCGTACAGCTTGAGCTGCACCTCCGTCATTTGCGCGCGCGTCTGGGGTGGCAGCGCGCAATAGGCGGCGCCAAATATGTTGCTGACCGCTGGACGTCGTACAGAAAACTGGATGTCGACCTGGTCGACGTGATCTACCGGACTGATGATCTTGACTTGCTCAATGTCGAGCTCGCCCTGGACGGCCAGCAGGAATGGCAAGACCGCCTTTTCGCCTGCATCACCCGAAAGCGGCGTCGGCATGACGCCCTGGCCGCCGACGCCTTCGAAGCGCTGGATGACCCGCCTGAAATTGAACTCGCTAAGCAGAAAGCTCAAGCGCGTCTCCCCGGTCAATCCGCTGCGGTAGTCGAGGCGCTTGCGCAGATAACCCAACTGTTTGTCGATGGCGACCCAGGGCGCCGACAAATCGGTGACGCCCACCATCCTGCCGTAGAGCACTTCCGATAGCCGCAAGAAGTTCAGGACGTTGACCTTGAAGGCGTCAACGAACTTCTGACGACTCACCCACACGTTGAATATCGGCACACCCAGGCTGTCTTGCCCCGCCTGTGCGAACGATTCGATGGCCGGCGCCAGATCCGCACCGTCGCCATCGCGCAAGAATCCCAGCACGGTCTGCATCCTCAAGCCGAAAAAGCTTCCCAGATCGACCGAGTGCTTTGCTTGTGATTGCTGCAAGGCGTCCTCGAAGAGACTGCCAAACAACACCGAGAGTCCGGCCGCCATGTCGCGCTCGACCGGGTTCTGGCGGTGGACTTGTACTTCAGGCGTGGAGACAGCAGCTTTTATTGAGCCGGATACGAACATGTCCGCCAAACCGAACTCCAACACGACAGGGTCCGGGCCGCTGGTGTCAGCCAGTTTGGTCAAGAGCAGGCCGCTGAAAAACACCTCGCTCAGCTCCAAGAAGGGGAGCTTGAGCAGTTCAGCTGAGTTTTCGGCGCGCGCGATGGTCATCGAGGGGCTTCGAGGCTTGTCGAGCCCGTCATCCTAGTCCGCCCGCAGGCTGCCTTGCGAGTAGAAACGCCAGCGGACCGCCCAGCGAATGCATGGCGCGCCGACAGCCGCCAGGGATGAGAAGGTGATCTTTCACCATACGCAATTTCAAATGTTGCCAGGCACGCAGCTACCCTCGGCCCCCGTTCGACGAGCAGGTCATTCCATGACGAAGTTCTCCGCTAAGCGTTTTCTACTGGGCTGCATCGGCGCGGTGCCCAAGGCGGACTACACAACAAAACAGCAAGCGCTGGACACTGCGCAGCAAGCTCTGACGTCGGAATCCAATCAGTCAGCCAGCCTGGGGAACCAAGTCCAGCAGCTAAAGGCCATGCTGAGCGCCGCCCACTCAACCACCAACCAGGCCAACGCACAAATCAAGCTGCTGGACTGGACGCATCCCTATCGCGTTGAGTTCCTCGGACTGAGGAACTCGTTCAAGGAACTTGTTCGGAACACGATCAGAGTTTGGATGCTGTTCGGCAACGGGGTTCAGCTGGGCGTGCCGAGTCAGTTCAACGGCGGCATCAACCCCGCCGGCTTGTACTGGGCTCTGACCCACGCCTCGACCACTGCGAGTGAGGCCGTCAAGAGTCTCAAGAACGAGGATGCCATGACGGCCGACTTCGTGGCCGCACTGAAAAATCAGTTGGGCATTGCGGCCGACCTGATGGGTTCGCAGCTCGACGTCTATGCAAACTCGATCCAGGCAAACCTGAAGCCGGCGCTGAAAGAGATCTCTGTTGGCGCCGACCTGCTGCTCGTGGTCTCAGGGGAGGGACTGGTGCCGAACAAGGGAGTTCGGCTGCTTTGGGTGCAGTTCAAGCAGACCATGGATACCAACAGGCCGCTGGTTCTCGATGCATACCGCAAGCCCAACGCCGCGCAAACGACTCAGCTCGATGCGTTGCGCAAGACGCACGCACCTGACAGCGGCTCCTTCGGCATCTACGCCCTGGCTTCAATCGGGCACGAGTTCTTCGCATCGATATCCGTTGACGCGCTGAGCCACGTCGTACCGAAGACCGCCTCGACCTGCCAGATCGATCTTTCGCAGCAGGGGGTCCGCTTCCAGGAACTGGCCCTGGCTGTGACCAGCCAGCCTGGATACGGTGAGTTCTCGACCAGCGACGCGGTCATCAAGTATGTTGACGCGCTTGCCTCTCAAGCGGCGATCGTGCCGCTCGCGGTGTTGAGCGTCTCTTCCGGTCAAGAGCTTGTCTCCGCCAAGGATCTGGCTCGACAGATCAAGGCGGGGTGGGACCGCCGCTTGCGCGGCTACATCGCGACACTGACGCGGGACCAAAAGCAGCAACTGCAAATCGAAAACGACGGTCCTTCTCTGGGAATGTGACAGCAGCGGCACGATACGCTACGACGTGAGACGCGCAGATGGGGTTGCAGGTAACTACGTGCGCTGCCGCAGTCGGGCGGGGCCAGATCCACCCGCCAGTCGGCGCTGACCGGCGACTGGGCGGCAGGTGGTTGTGATTACGGTCGAACGGTTCAGCTTTCGAGCGAAGCGCCAGTTGTGGGAGGGGCGCGCAGCGGGCGCTCCACCCATACATGCAGTGCCTTGAATGCAGCGGGCGCGGGAGCGGCACGGCTGTAGTGGGTCGTATGCCAGCCCATGGCATCGAACGTGACCGACGCCGAGCATCGCCTCGCCGCGTCGCTTGTCGCCTTGGAAAAGTAGCCGTTGAGCAACGTCGGAGCGTCGTTGAACCCTGGCACGCAGTACCCCAGCATCATGCCGAAGGTGACCTGGGACCCGTATAAGCCAGTGACGAACCGGTTCAGGCCGTTGAGGCGGTACAGAGGGACCAGGGCGCTCTTCAGCGGACCCGACCACGAGACGGACGAGGTTGCTTATCCGCTCGCCCAGCCTTCTCGGGCAACTGGCCCGCAGGCTCAAACAACGCCCCAGGTGTCACTGCTAGGCTGGCAGCCAACGCATGAATCATGGTCAACGTCGGGTTGGCCAGGCCGGTCTCGATGCGGCTCATGTAGGTCCTGAACAAGCCGCAGCGCTCGGCCAGATCTTCTTGCGTCATGCCGGCGAGCAGGCGCATCTCCCTAATACGGGAGCCAAAAGCTTTCTGGGGGGAGTCCGCACGTGATGGCACGGACGGACTTTCCGGAAAGTACACTCATTCATACACACACTAATTCGCACATTTCAGCAGATGCTGACGGAGCCAGGTCTGCTCGTTCAGGTCAACACTCAAGGAGGATTCATGACCGCTTCTCGTTTTGCTTCAACGTCCAACGCTCCATGCGGCGGCCCGCGGGTCCGATACGGCGCGCTTGGGCTCGCGGTTCTCGGTCTCGTCGGGTGTGCGAACACCACGCCGACGCGTGAAACCAGCCAAGCCTACGTGATCTACGACGTGAAGGTCATCGATGTCCCGGCGTCCCGCATAACGGAGGCGGTGAAGGTTGGCCTGCAGAAGAACATGAGCGCCGTGCAGGTGAACAACGGCATCCCGCCTTCCCCGCTCCCGGCGAAGCCGCCCCGCTTCCAGTTGGCTTCACCCCTGAAGGGAACTGGCTTGGCCGCGCTTGCGGCGGCTTCGGGTCAGTCGCTGCAGGTTCCGACCTGCGAAGGTGCGATCATGACGGCCAACGGACGCGACACCTCGCTGTCGCAGTACGGTGAAGGGACAACGTTTTTCGCTTGCGTGATGCCCTACCAAGGCGGCTACTCGGTCAACATCTATTCAACGTTCACCAAGGCCTCGGGTGGTTTCAGCGCGGCATCCCTAGGAGCAGCGCTCGCGCGCACGGTGACGGGCGACTCCAGCCAATTCATCCCGCGTACGATCAACGACGTCGTCAGTGGCCTGAAGGCGACCGGCGCCACGGTCACACAAGTCGAGGCGTACCCTTGAGCAGCTGCTGTTGATGCGAACGCGTTCTCGCAAACCTACGTCCCGCCAAGCAAGATGTTAATAGTCCGGTTTCAGCCCTGCTCGAAGTTCTAGACGGCGCTGACATAGCGGCGACGGTGTTGTCACGGTCCGCAGCCAGGGGCACGTCTTCGGCCGAGCCTTGTTTGATGCGTCGGCGAACAGGTAAATACTGTCGCGTCGTTGTCCGACAGCCAGTCCGAGACCCCCGTCTTACCGTGCAGATCTCTTCGCTGAAGGAGCACTTCATGGCAGACGACAAATCTCAGGCAGGCGGCCAGGATCGAAAGCGCATCAACCTCAATGAAGACTACGAGGTCCGCGATTGGTCGAAGAAGTTCGGCGTAACTGCGGAGCAGCTGCGCCAAGCCGTGGCGCAGGTCGGCAGCCAAGCCGATGATGTGGAGCGCCATCTGAAGGGCAGCAAGGGCTGAAGCCATGGGCACGGCCCAACGCGCGCCGTCGCGAACGGCAAAAGCTGCGGCACCTGCGAAATCGGCAGGTAAGACGGCAGCCAGCGCTGGCCGGGAACGCGCCAAACAGGCGCCAGCCGATGTGCCTCTGGCGCGCTACAACGCCAAGCGGGACTTCAGCGGCACGGCAGAGCCCGAAGGACGTGTGGCGCGCAAGGCGAAGGACGCCGCCCTGCGCTTCGTCATCCAGAAGCACTGGGCGTCCCGGCTCCACTACGACTTCCGCCTCGAACTTGACGGGGTCATGGTCAGTTGGGCAGTCCCCAAGGGTCCGAGCTACGACCCGGCCAGCAAGCAGATGGCCATCCACGTCGAAGACCACCCGATCAGCTACAACACCTTCGAGGGCGAGATTCCCAAGGGCCACTACGGCGCGGGCACGGTGATCGTCTGGGACCGGGGCACCTGGACACCGGTGGGCGACCCGCGTGAAGGGTTGGCCAAGGGCAAGCTGGTGTTCGAGATGCATGGCGAGAAGCTCGCAGGCCTGTGGGAGCTGGTGCGTATTTCCAAGCCAGGCGAGAAAAAGCAGGATCAGTGGATCCTCTTCAAAAAGCGGGGGGACGCCTGGGCGCGCCCCATCGCTGATTACGACGTCATCACCGCGCTGCCCGACAGCGTCGTCGAGAAGCCGCTGGGCCTGATCGAGGAACGTGAGCCGCGCGTGACGGCCGGGGCGCCTTCAGCCCCAACATCCGGCCCCGACTTGAGCAAGGCGGTGAAAGCGCGCTTCCCGGACAAGCTCGACCCGCAGCTGGCCACGCTCACTGCGGCCGCACCGGCAGGCGGCTCATGGGTCATCGAAAACAAGTTCGATGGCTACCGCGCCATGATCAAGATCGTCGAAAGCAAGGCCCGCATCCTCACGCGCGCCGGCAACGACTGGACATCCAAGCTCGCATCCCTTGCCGAAGCCATCGAGTCCATCGGCATCGAGCAGGCCTGGCTCGATGGAGAGATGGTGGTCCTCAACGACGCAGGCGTGCCGGACTTCAACCGTCTTCAGAACGCCTTCGACAACACACGCACCAAAGACATCGTTCTCTACCTCTTCGACGTGCCATTCCTTGGCGACACCGACCTGCGCGCCGTCCCCCTCCGCAGCCGGCGCCTTGTCCTGAAGGAACTGTTCAAGGAACCCGCCACGGATCGCGTCCGCTTCAGCGAGGAGCTGCCATCCTCACCGATGGCGGTGCTCAGCGCGGCCTGCCAACTCGGGCTCGAGGGCGTGATGCTGAAGGCTGCCGAGTCGCCCTATGTGTCCAGTCGCAGCGACACCTGGCTGAAGCTCAAGTGCCAGCGACGCCAAGAATTCGTAGTCGTCGGCTTCACAGACCGTACCAACTCAGCCCGTGAAGTGGGCGCGCTGCTGCTGGGCTACTACGACGACGACGGCAAACTCAGGTATGCGGGGTCCGTTGGGACCGGCTGGTCGTCGACGCAAGGACGGGAACTCCACGATCAGGTGGTCAAGCTCGAGTCCAAGACCCCGTCTGTAGAGCCTGAGGAGACCAAGCCGGGCAGGTGGTCCAAGCGCGCCAAAGGCACTGAGCGGTGGGTCCGCCCAGAAATGGTGGTCGAAGTGGCGTTTGGCGAGTGGACACCCGACGGCAGCGTGCGCCATGCGACGTTCCGCGGTGTGCGCACCGACAAGGATCCGCGGTTGATCCGTCGTGAGCAGGCTGCGGCGCCGCCGGCAGTCCAGCCGGCAAGCAAGCCAGCCAGCCAGCCGCGCACTGCCGTCAAGATCACGAACCCCGACCGCGTCATCGATCCGTCGACTGGCCTGCGCAAGATGGACTTGATTCACTTCTACGAGGGAATCGCCGACCGGATCCTGCCGCATCTGAAGCACCGGCCGGTTTCGCTGGTGAGAGCGCCTCAGGGCATCGCGGGGCAGCTCTTTTTCCAGAAGCATTCCGATGCCAAGATTCCCGGCATCACGGACCTGGACCCCGCGCTGTGGCCAGGGCATGAAGCTCTCATGTCGGTCGACACCGTCGACGGCCTGATCAACGCGGCGCAGCTCAACGTCGTCGAGTTCCACACCTGGAATTCCACCTCCAGGCGGATCGATCAGCCCGACCGCGTCGTCTTCGACCTGGACCCAGGTGAAGGTGTGAGCTGGGCTCACGTGCAGGAGGCGGCTGTGCTGACCCGGACCATGCTGGAGCAACTCGGCCTCGCCGCCTGGCTCAAGACGAGCGGCGGCAAGGGGTTGCATGTCGTCGTGCCGCTGGCGCCGAAGCTCGACTATGAAGCGGTCAAGGATTTCTCCCGCGCAGTGGTGGCCCACATGGCCAAGACGATCCCACAGCGTTTCGTTGCCAAAAGCGGCGGCGGCAACCGCATCGGCAAGATCTTCATCGACTACCTGCGCAACGGTCACGGACAGACGACGGCCGCAGCGTTCTCCGCGAGAGCGCGTCCTGGGCTGGGTGTCTCCGTACCGATCAGTTGGGAGCAGCTTGGGTCGCTGAAGAGCGGCGCCCAGTGGACGATCACGACGGCCCGCGAATACCTTTCCTTCGAGAAGGAGGACCCGTGGCGCGAGTACTGGAAGAGCCGGCAGACGCTAACTGCGGCGAGGAAGCTACTGAAACCGACCTGACAGGCGACGAGATGGATCAACAGCACCCCTATCGCGGCAAGATGATCCTGGCGCAGGCGCGACCAGAAGGTCCCGATTTGTACCGGCCGGCGTACGCGGTCGCAGAGACAGCCGACGCGCAGCCCGAGCACAGTGAACTGGTCGACCAGTTGTGCGAAACAGCGACGATGGCCTTTGCGCGAGCTCGAGAGGCCGGCGAGGCCTGGGTGGATGCGCATGCAGACCCAGCCGCCTGAGGCCGGTCCATCGGCGGGTGTTCAATACGCCATGGCCGATGAAACAACCGCCCGAGAGGCTTGGCTCTGGCAGACCGAGGAGCGAGCGCGACGTCCCTTCGCGCTGCTGCACCTGAGTTCTCACGGCTTGCTGCTTCAAGTCGACGTCCGGCGCGCGTTCCTGGCTGGCGCGTGGCTTCAGTGATCGTCATGGCTCAAGCGGTCATCGAGGCCACGCTGCGCGACCTGCATTTCAAGGAATACGGTGCCAAGGCCAAGGAGCTGTTCTTCGGGCAGGAAGACCTCGAGCGGCTGAGGACGCTGCGCAATCACCTCTTGCATCCCAATGAGCCGGGCACGCCATCGGTGCGTATTCCAGCAGTGTTGAGCAGTGTGTTCGACACACTGAGCAGCGTGTCCACTGGTCATGACCAGTGAGCGATTGCTGTGGCGCTGAACCCGTAGGCCCGAACGTTCGGTTTGACCAGTATTTGCAGGTCGGTAGCGCATGGCCTTGTCGACGCCCCGCCGGGCGCGCAGCGCCCGGGCCCTTTCGATGCAGGCCTAACGCACGGTGCCAGGCGATCGTGAACGGCCCGAGGGGCGCCCCCTTCACCGTGAAACTGCTTGACTCTGGAGCGGCTACAGGGATTTCAATCCAGTCATGAACTGGCGACCGTCGCCGCCTGAAAGGATCTCCTGTGACCCACTTCTCTCAGCGCATTGCGCCACACGTTGATCGCGAAATCGCCGCGGCCCGGCGGCTTGATGCTGCAGGCGAGGCCGGCGCCAGCTTCGCCCATCTTGAGCGCGCCCATGTGCTCGGGCAGGCGTCGACGTTCCACCACGTCAGGGTGCATGTGCTGATGCTTGTCTGGGCGATGAAGCACCGCGTCTGGAAAGAGGCTCGAGGACAGGTGCTCCGCATCGTCGGTGCAGCAACGAAGACGGTCTTCGGTTGGGTTCCGACCGGCAACACGGGTGGCGCCAACATCAGTCCGTTCAAGCCGCTGCCAATCGCGCCTGATCTGGCTCGCACCATTGAGGCTTCAGGTGGCTCAAGCCGTCGCTCGGTCTGATTCGGCAGCCGTGCCGGACAAGCATGCAGCTTTTCCTTGACTCTGTAGTCGCTTCATGGTCGACGATCGGCCAGTTGGAACTCTCGAAGTTGAATATGGACCGCCGCAAATTCTCCAAGGTTGCGATTGCCACCTCGCTCGCCTCACCGTTCGTTGCCCACGCGCAAGAGCGACCCGTTGCGGGGAAACACTATTCAAGCGTTTCTCCGCGCCAGCCGACGCGAGACCCCAAGCAGATCGAGGTAGTGGAGTTCTTCGCCTACAGCTGCGAACACTGCTTCATGTTCGAACCGGCGCTGGAGGCGTGGCACAAGCGCCTGCCCGCTGGCGTCGTGCTCCGCCGCGTTCCCATCGCCTTCCGAGAATCGTTTGCGACGCACCAGAAGCTGTTCTTTGCCATCGAGCAGCTCGGCCTCGTCGACCAGCTTCACGGCAAGGTCTTCACAGCGATCCACATGGGCAAGCAACGGCTCGACAAGCCCGAAGGCATTGCCGAGTTCGCGAAGAAGAACGGGGTCGAGCCTTCACGCTTGGTGGACGCCGCCAACTCGTTCGCCGTTGCGGCGAAAGCCAAGCAGGCCAACGCGCTTGCCACGGGGTATGGCGTGCAGGGCACGCCGTCGCTGGGTGTCGATGGACGATGGCTCACCTCTGGCTCCATGACCGGCTCGAACGAGCAGGCATTGGCCGTGGCGGAATTCCTGATTGGCGAGGCAAGGCGCGCAGTCAAGACCTGAGTGCCCATGCGCTGGCTCGAGCGGCTGCCCGAGGCCAACCCGGTTCTATGGAAGTACATCCTCGTCACTTCGGCTGCGTTCATGGTTGCTGCCGTGGTTCTGCTCGCGTACTACTTCCACCAAGACAGCGTTAAGCGGCGCCGTCGGCGGGAGGAACGGCGTGAACAGCGACGCCGCAGCCGGCATCGCAAGCGGTAGCGATCCCCGCCAACTCAACGGCCATGAACTGACTTCAAATGCCCCCGCCGGTTCAGCGCGGAAGACTTCTTGGCCTCTTCTGCGAGGCCGGAGAGCACGCCGCATTGCTCGGCGGGACGATCAGAACCGCAGCGCTGCCTCAAGGCCTTGAGCTGCTGTTCGAGCGACTTCAGCTCCTTGATGCGTTTGGAGACGTGCTCGATGTGCTCCTCAAGCAGCGCGTTGACGTCATTGCAAGCCTCCTCGGGCTCGTCCTTGAACCGCAGAAGCACGCGGATCTCGTCGAGCGACATGTCGAGGCTGCGGCAGTGACGAATGAACTGCAGGCGGTCGAGATGTGCTGGCTCGTACAGCCTGAAATTGCCGCCCGACCGCGCGGCCGCCCGCAGTAGACCTTCCCGCTCGTAGAAGCGGATGGTCTCGATAGCGGTATCCGTGGCCGCGGCAAGCTCGCCGATCTTCATGAAAAGTCGTGTGAAGTCGATGGGAGACTTGACTCTAAATCTACTTCAGGCATTCAAATTGCGGCTGAACAAGAATCATTTTCAATGAAGCACCTTCGTCCTGTACTTTTTCGCCTCGTCACCTTCGGACTCTTTTTGCTGACCGTGGTGTCCAGCCACGCTGACGCGCCTGAGCCCGCCGTACGCCAGTTGTGGCAGCTGATCGACTACGTGGGGGTCGACTACAGCGGCGCCGTCAGTAATGGCACCGTGGTCAGCGCGGCCGAGTACGCCGAGATGGATGAATTCGCCACCCGCGCGCTGGAGCAAGCCAGGCAGTTGCCCGACGCCGCCGGCAAAGCCGAACTGCTCACAGCAGCGCAGCGGTTGCGCGAGGCGGTGACCCGCAAGGAGGAGCCCAAGTTGGTCGCAGAGCTGGCTCGGCGCGCAGCCGGCCTCCTGCTGGCGGCCTATCCGGTGCCCGTGGCGCCCAGAAAGTTGCCGGAGATAAGGCTGGGCCAAACGCTGTACCAGGCGCAGTGCGCAAGCTGCCATGGAGCCTCAGGCAACGGTGACGGGCCCCTTGCGCCGAGCCTTGACCCCAAGCCAATCGCCTTTACCGATCGCGAGCGGGCCGCCACACGAAGCCTGATGGCGCTGTATCAGGTGGTCAGCCAAGGCGTGCCCGGGACCTCGATGCCGGCGTTCACCGCGTTGTCTGACGATGATCGTTGGGCGCTGGCGTGGTACGTCGGGACGATGGCGAACGGTGACGCTGCCCGCCAGCGCGGTGCGGCGCTTTGGCAGAGAGATGCGCGCGCCAAGACCGCGATGGCGAATCTCGCGGAGCTCACGACCCAGACCGAGGAAAGCCTGACGGCTTCTATGGGCGCCAACGATGCGCGGGACCTGATGGCCTACCTGCGAAGTGACAGCGCTGCGCTGGCAACTGCGAACGGCGGCGTGGCCCTGGCTCGCGCGAAGCTTCAGGAAAGCCTTGCAGCTGCCCGCGCCGGCAACACGCCTGAGGCAACCCGGCTCGGCTTGTCGGCCTATCTCGACGGGTTCGAACCCTTGGAGCCCAAGCTGTCAGCGCGCAACAAAGCATTGATGACGCAGATCGAGTCGGGCATGTTGGCCTACCGTGCGGCACTCGGCAACGGCCGGCTGGCCGATGCAGAAACCGCCGCAACGCGACTTGACGGTCTCTTCAGCCAAGCGGAAAAGGAGCTGGAAGCCGGCGCATCGGACGCTTCGACGACGTTCGCCGGCGCGCTGACGATCTTGCTTCGCGAGGGGGTCGAGGCGCTACTGATCGTCGTCGGCATGATTGCGTTCCTGCGCAAGGCCGGCCGAACGGACGTGCTCCCCCATGTGCATGCGGGATGGGTATCGGCGCTGGGGGCTGGCGGCCTGACCTGGGCCATCGCCACCTACGTCGTCGGCATCTCCGGCGCCAGCCGCGAAGTCACGGAAGGCTTGTCATCGCTTTTCGCTGCGGTGGTGCTGTTGGCGGTCGGTCTGTGGATGCATCAGAAGAGCAGCGCAGGGCGCTGGCAGGCCTACCTTAAGGAGAAGATGTCGTCGGCGATGTCGCGCAGCTCGGCCTGGGCGTTGTTTGGCCTGTCGTTCATCGCGGTGTACCGCGAGGTGTTCGAGACGGTGCTGTTCTTCTCGGCACTCGCAGTAGACGGCCACGAGGGCGCTTTGCTGGGCGGCCTGGCGTGCGGGGTCGCTGCGCTGGCAGTGATCGCCTGGCTGCTGCTGCGCACCAGCGCTCGCATGCCCATCGGCAAGTTCTTCGCGGTCAGCTCCATCGCCGTGGCTGTCATCGCCGTGATCCTGGCCGGCAAGGGCATGAGTGGCTTGCAGGAGGCGGGCTGGGTGTCAGCCAACCCCATCCCCTGGCCCCACGTTCAGGTGTTGGGGATCTACCCCACTGCCGAGACCGCAATCGCTCAGGTGGTCGTGTTGCTCATCGCCCTCGCCGGGTTCAGCATCAACGCGGTGCAAGCCCGACGGTCTGCTGCTTGAACTGGGACGCATGCGGCGCGCCCCTTCAGCTCAGCAAGTCACGCCCGATCAGGTAGATCGCCCAAGCGAAGGCGGCCACTGTCGGGAGGGCGGTCGTCGCCATGCCGAAGCTCCGTGCACCCGCGCCCTTCGGATATCCCTGCAAGAAGGCAATGCGGCCAATGCCAAACAGCAACACCGCCGCCGGAATAAAAAACAGTGAGGCACCGGACACCAGGGTGGCAAGCGCCAGGTGTGCTCCTACGGCAAGGACGACCTGCTCCAGGGTGTTCTGGAGAAACGCCACCTTGATGGCGAGCGCAGGACTGGGAGCTGAGAAGGCCGAACCCCGATTGTCGTCAGGTGAACGGTACCGTCCCGACGACACCATGCGGACGGCGACCAGCAGCCAGACCAACACCAAAAGGTCGGCTTGGACTGCGAAGGCGATGCGTTCGGCCAGCGCCTCGGGCGGCTGGAAGAACCGTGGCAGCAACCAGCAGGACGCTGTGACCACCGCCGCGCACAGCAAGGCAGACCATGCGGCACTCCGCAGGATGCGTCGCTGCTCGGCGACCAGGTCGACCTCACCCGACAGCGTCACCCTGTTGCGAACGGTCTTTGACATCGAGGGCTCCTGACCAGTAGCTTATCGGTGGGCGGGCGGTGTCAGTGCACACGATGTGGGCGCTGCGCAGCGGTGCCGGGGGTACCCCGAACGTGGCGACGAACGTGCGACTGAGGTGGGCGCTGTCCGCGAAGCCGGCGAGATGCGCTGCCTCGGTGAGCGTGGCGCCGGTTGCAAGGGTGCGCACGGCACGCTGCAGGCGCAGCCACCGGACGAACGCCCGGAACGAAAGACCTGACGCCTCACGAAACCAATGCATGAAGTGCGAGCGCGAGAGCCCAGCGGCGGCAGCCGCGTCCTCGACACGTACCGGGGCCTCCAGCGCCTGCTCAAGCCACTCAAATACCGCCGGCCAGCGCCCGGACTGCCTTGGGAGGGGTCGTTCGTCTGGCGCTCCTGATGGAGGCTTCTCAAGCCAGTCCGTCAATTCGCCTTCCAGGGCGGTCGCCTGGGTGGCGGTCAAGGCTCGCACATGAGGCTTCGAACACAACGACGCGTCGCCGGTCAGCAGGCTTGTGTCGACGAACAGCATGCGAACGGGCTGAGCGGCCAGGATGCGGTGCGGCACGCCGGCGGGCAGAACATGGCCAGGCGCATCCAGCGTGCCCCAGGCACCTTCGACTTTCACGGTCCCCGTCGGGCACCACGCCAACTGGGAAGCCTGGTGCCGATGGGGGCGCCCAGGCAAGACGGGCCCCACGTAGACACCCCATCCCCGGCCGATGCTCAACAGCGGGCGGTCGACAAGCGCCCCAGCATCAGGCATCCGTCTGTCGAGCTGGCTTCCTGCGGAAAAGCTCGAGCGCCACTAGGAGAACCGCGCCTGCCGTGATGCCGATGTCCGCGATGTTGAAAGCCGGCCAGTGATGCGGACCCCAATGCAGGTCGATCCAATCGACGACGGCGCCCCGGCCGATACGGTCGAACATGTTGGCCAACGCGCCTCCCAGGATCAAGCCAAAGCTGATCCGCTCAGCGTTCGAGGTTGACGCACGGCGGAGCATCACGATGAGAAACGCCGAGGCTGCCAGCGCAATCGCGATAAAGAAGTAGCGTTGCCAGCCGCCCTCGTTGTGCAAGAAGCTGAAGGCGGCGCCACGGTTCAGCACATGCACGATGTTCAGCACGGGCGCCAGTTGATGTGTCGCCCCGAAGTCCACCGTCGCGACGATGGCCGCCTTGGTCGCCAGATCCGCGCCGAGAACCGTGGCAGCAAGCACAAAGCCCCGCCGAGCGCCGCGGTCAGTCTGCATGGCTTCGACCTTCTGGCTTGGAACCGCCAAGGAGCCGCAGCCCATTGAACACGACCACCAGGCTTGCGCCCATGTCGGCAAGGATGGCCAACCAGAGGCTCGCGTGGCCGGTGAAGGCAAGCACCATGAAAATGACCTTGGTCCCGATCGCGAAGGCGATGTTGGCCTTGAGCACGCCGCCCACGCGGCGCGACAAGGCGATGAACTCCGGCAGCTTGCGCAAGTCGTCCTGCATCAGCGCCACGTCGGCCGTCTCGATGGCGGTGTCGGTGCCGGCCGCGCCCATCGCAAAGCCGATGTTCGACTTCGCCAGGGCCGGTGCGTCGTTGACACCGTCTCCCACCATGCCGACGGGACCTTGGGCTGCAAGCTTCTCGATCGCTTCGAGTTTGTCCTGAGGAAGCAGGTCGCCGCGCGCGTCGGTGATGCCCACCAGCGCAGCCACGGCCGCGGCGGTCTTGGCGTTGTCACCCGTCAACATCACCGGCTCCACGCCAAGTCGTTTGAGCGAGGCGATCGCCTCCTTGCTGCTGTCCCGCACGGTGTCCGCCACTGCCAGCACGGCGAGTGCGACCTGGTCAGTCGACAGCACTACGGCAGTTTTTGCCTGCGCTTCCAGCTGTTCAAGTTGAGCCTTGACTGCCTCTGAAGCGACGCCCAACTCCGTGGCCAGGCGCTGGTTGCCGATGTAGTAAGTCTGACCAGCAATATCGCCTTTGACGCCGCGGCCTGCCAACGCCTCGAAGTTCTGGACATCGGCGTGCGGCTGATCTCCATAGGCTCGCACGATGGCCGTGGCCACGGGGTGCTCAGACAAGGCGTCGATGCTGGCGGCAATGTGGAGCGCCTGCGCGGGCGACAGGTCGCCGATGGGCAAGTTGTCCGTCAACGCGGGGCGGCCATGCGTCAGCGTGCCGGTCTTGTCCAGCGCCACCGCGCGCAGCAGGCGCCCCTGCTCAAGGTACAGGCCACCCTTGACCAGGATGCCTCTGCGAGCCGCTGCAGCGAGGCCGCTCACGACCGTGACCGGCGTTGAGATCACCAAGGCGCACGGGCATGCGATGACCAGCATGACCAGCGCCTTGTAGGCCCAGTCGAACCAGACGCCGCCAAAGAACAAGGGCGGAATCACGGCGATGCCCACAGCCAGCGCAAACACCACCGGCGTGTAGATGCTCGCGAACTGGTCCACGAAACGCTGGGTGGGCGCGCGTTGGCCCTGCGCCTCCTGCACGGACCGCGCAATGCGATCCAGCGTGGTGTTGCCCTTGCGTGAGCGCACTTCGAACTCGAGCGTGCCACGTTCGTTGATCGTGCCTGCGAAGACGGTGTCGCCGACCTGCTTGGCCACCGGCATGCTCTCGCCCGTGATCGGAGCCTGGTTGACGGCGGACGATCCGGATTGGACGACGCCGTCCAGCGCGATGCGCTCGCCCGGGCGCACCCGCACCAGGGCGCCCAACTCGACGGTCTCGGCCTTCACCTCTTCCCAGCGGCCATCCGGCTGCTTGACCAGGGCCGTTTCTGGCGCCAGTTCCATCAAGCTGCGGATCGCATTGCGAGCGCGATCAAGGCTGAGCGCTTCAATCATCTCGGCGATGGCGAACAACCAGATCACGACGGCGGCTTCCGGCCACTGTCCGATGAGCGCTGCGCCGATCACGGCGATCGTCATCAGCAAGTTCATGTTCAGGGACAGCGTCCGCAGCGCGATCCACCCTTTCTTAAGGGTGTCGACGCCCCCCAGTGCTATGGCCGCCAAGGAGGCGCCGATCACGGGCAAGGAGGACTCACCGAGGCCGGCGAATGCCATGGCCTCAGCGCCAAGCGCAAGGACGCCGGCGGCCCCCATCTTCAGCCACTGTCTCTTCGAGATGCCAGAACCGAACTCGCGGGTGACCGATGGCGCCGGCTGGCTGCTGTCCTGCAGGACGGGCGACATGCCCAACCGTCCGATGGCTGCCGTGACTGGCGCCAGGTCGCCCAGCGTATGGGCGACGGTCAGCTTGCGGCTCAGGAGGTCGAACTGCAGGGCAGTCACGCCTGGCAGCCCTTCCAAGGCCTTGCGAAGCAGTGCCTCCTCGGTGGGGCAGTCCATCTTTTCGATTAGGTAGATGGCCTGGCCCTTGGGACTCGCGCCCGCCTCGCGCTCGACGGTGGCTTTCATGCCGATGTCGCGCAGTGCGTCCAGCACCGGCGCGGGGTCGCCCAGGCGGTGCTGAACGGCCAGCCGGCGGTTGATGAGGTCGAAGTCGAGTTGGTCGACGCCCTCCACGCGGCCCAAGCGCTTGCGGATCAACGCTTCCTCGGTGGGGCAGTCCATGTTCGTGATGACGAACTGGGTCGTGTTCCCGGTGGCGGCCGGAGATGGCGTCGTTGTCGATGTGCCACATGGGCGACAAGCTGATATCGCGTTGTCAGGAGGCGGCACTTCGGCGACCGGCTTTGCGGCAGGCGCATCCACCGCCTCGGCCGGGCGGGCATCCATGCCGATCTCGCGAAGGCGCGTGAGGATCGGCTCAGACGAAGGCAGGGTGTGAGCCACCTCAAGCCGCCGTGCTGGCAGGTCGAAGGACAACCCTTTCACGCCGTCGAGCCCTTCGAGCCCGGCCCGGATTGCCTTTTCCTCGTTGCGGCAATCCATGTTCGCAACGGTGAACGCCGCCGTTGATGTGGCGACACGAACGGCGCCGCAACTGGATGCGCATGAAGTACCGCAAGACGATGAGGTATCCGCGTCGGGACTGACCTCCAAAGTCGCTTTCATGCCGATGCCTGTCAAGGCGTCGAGCAGCGGCTGAACCGTGGCGAGGGTGTGCACGACAGTGAGGCGACGCTGCGGCAGATCGAACGCCAAGGACTCGACGCCGGGGATCTCGGCGAGCCGTGCACGGATCGCAGCCTCCTCGTTGCGGCAATCCATGTTCGGAATCTTGAAGGAGGTGGCGCTGCCGGCCGAGCTGGCGCCAGGGGGGTGTTCTTGAGCGGTCATGTTGCGTCCGTTGATCTGCCGTGATTGCACACCCTGTAGCGAGTAGAGAGTCAAGGCTTGTGTTAGTCGTCGTGATCCGCAGCTCCTGAGGCTTCCGACAGGATCTCCCTACCGCCGTTGGCGGCGATGCCGCAGACAACCAGTCCGAGCACCAGGTCGGGCACGTTCGAGCCCCACCACATGACCATGGCGCCGGACAGGACGATGGCGAGATTCACGATCGAATCGTTGCTGGTGAAGATGGCCGACGCCTTGAAGTTCACATCCTCGCCCCGGTGCCGTTTGAGGAGGCGCAGGCACACGAGGTTGAGCGCTGCGTTGATGGCGGCCATGACCATCATGGCCGGGCCGAGCGGTGGTTCGCCACCAAAGAACCGGCGCAACACCTCGACGAGCAGGAGCACCGCCAAGCCGATCAACAGCCAGCCCGACAGCCGGGCCGCACGAACCTTGATCGTTGCCGAGCGACCAACGGCGTACAGGCTGACGCCATAGACGCTGGCATCGGCAAGGTTGTCGAGCGCCGCGGCGATGACAGCCGTGGAGGACGCCACCAAGCCGACCGCGACGCCAGCGATGCACTGGCCAAGATTGATGAGCAGCACCTTCCACAAGATGCTGCGGTCCGTCGCCTTGTTCGCATCCAGACCTGATCCTTCGTCGTCGGCTTGTTTCTCGGTCATCGCAGTCCTTTCCGTGCTGCAGGCGATTTCACAACCTGTAGTCGGTGGAGTGTCAAGCGCAACGCAACAGCCCGTTTGTTCAAGCCGGACGCAGACCGCGTGACGAGACTGCTCGCAACCGATAGCCGGAGATGAAAATGAAGCGACTCGTCAGGTTTGGCGCCTATCCCCTGACCATGGCACTGGTGATTGCGGGTCTCGCGTGGGCCGGCCGGCAGAACTACACGTTGGCGTGGCTGGCTGTGTTCGCGGCGTCGGGCATGGCCGCCGTCGCAATCTTCGAGCGGCTGTTGCCGTTCGAACTGCATTGGCAGAGCGCGGACCGTGACTTTCCGGCCGACGTTGCCCATGCGATCGTCAACTTGCTGGTCATGCATGGAGCGATCCTGGGCTTCGCCGTGATGCGCGGCCAGCTCGGGTGGAGCAGGCTGTGGTGGCCGTCGGACTGGCCGTTCCTGGGACAGGTGTTTCTGGCGAGCCTGCCACTCGATCTGTCCCTCTACGCCGTCCACCGCCTGAGCCACCGATACGGCTTCCTGTGGCGCATGCACAGCATCCATCATTCGTCGCGCCGCCTGTACTGGCTCAACGGTGAACGTCGGCACCCGCTGCATGCCGCGCTCATGGCTGGTCCAGGGCTGCTCGTTCTTGGAATCTTGGGTGCGCCGGCTGCGGTCGTCGGCGGGTGGTTTGTCATCCTTGCCGTCCACTTGGCGTTCCAGCACGCGAATCTTGACTATCGCGTCGGAGCGCTGCGCTACCTTTTCGCGGTGGCGGAGGTTCATCGCTGGCATCACCGCGAGCGCTTCGAGGATGCGCAGGTCAATTTCGGCGAGTTCTGGCTGGTCTGGGATCACCTGTTTGGCTCCTTTCACCGACCCTCGCCACCGCTTGGTCCGGTTGGCATCGAGGGCGATCCTGTGCCGGCGAGCTATACCGCCCAGTTGGCGTTCCCGTTCAGGAAAACTGGACCAAAGCCGTCGGATTCATGGAACCAAGCATCTGGAGCGGGGGCTATTCATCCGCTCCCGCCGAGGGCATGACGAGGGGCTGCGCCAGCATGCGGCGCAGCCATGGCTGATCCGTGCTGCACCCTTGCCGGCCCGTCGAAGGTTGCGCAGAACGTGCACCCATGCCGAAAACACTCGGCCACCCAAAATCAGTCATAACCCCTGACCCCCAGCGAAGTCAGCCCGGGAATATCATCGAAAAATGCGCAAGCTGTTTGCCGTCTTTCTGGTGCTCTTCGGTTGCCTGACCTTCGTTGGGCAAGCGGTCGCGAGCACGTCGGCCGGCTACAGCGATTGCTGCCTTCAGGGCTGCAAGGGTATGGTGCATTGCGCCAGCGCCGCCTGCCAAGCGTGCGCGGCGCCACAGCCCGCACCCGCACCGCGGGCGATGGTCGCGCATCAGCCGGACGCGCCGCATTGGCCGTTGGCCAACACGTCCTTCGACGCTGGCCCGCGTCGCCAGCCGTGGAACCCTCCCGATTAGGTTGACGTCTGCATCGCACGTACATCAACCATCGAAAGGACATCCATGAAATCCAAGTTCATCAAGATCGCCGCTGCGGTCGCTCTGATCGGCGGCTCTGCCGCAGCCTTCGCCGCTCAAGCTTGCTGCGACGACATCGCCTGCTGCATCCAGCAGTTGCTGTGCTGCCTGTAAGGTCTCATTGAAGTGAGTCTGGGCCGGCTTCATCGCCGGCCTTTTTGATTCGCGAGCATCAGTGCCTGCAAAGACCCCAAGGCTCGCCTGTACGGCGAGAGCGGGCTCGTGACATGTCATCAGCCCATGTCACCTGAACTTCGAGCGGGTCTTGATACGGTCGATCAGCCGCATGGGTTGCGACGGCGCCAGTGCAGGGCCTGGGGGAGCTGGTGGCTCCACGTCTGAGTCTGAGCGTTCGATCATCCGCTTCAACAACGCCTCCACCTCCCGAACCCGCCCGATCTCCACATGCCCGTGCTTGGCGCGCAACTCGTTCGTGAAGAACACCATCTCCTGACGACGGTCAGGCCGCAGGTACACCCAGCGCTTGAGCGTCGTGTCGATGAGCATGAACAGCTCGTCAGCCAGTGGCGCGACGATGGGCAGTTCCGCCACCGCCGGCTGCATGCAGACATAGGCCTGCCAAGCCAGGTCGCGCAACTCAGGCGAGGCGATCAACTGGGCCTTCGTCATGAGCAGCGTGGTCGCCTGCAGCCCATCAAAGCCGGCCACCTCCACGAGCCGGTTCGCACATGCTGCGTCGAAAGCGCGCGAGCGCAGGTGGCCCGTCGAAGACCGCACCGGTTCGAACAGGAGTGAAGCAACTTCCGGGGCGAGGCTTGCCATGGCTTCATCCACCCACCGGGCATCCACCTCATCCTGGCGCAGCAGTGCCTTCATCGGCGCGTCGAAATAGGCGGCTGTGCCCGGATACCTCGCCTCCGCCAAGTCCACCGAACACGGCTGGTCGGGCTGACGCTGCGGCACGCGCTCTCCCGACTCGTAGAGATGCCACTTGCGAGACCGCTTCACGCCATCGGAGCCTTGACCCATCGGGCGCGCTTCGAGTTCCTGCTCAATGGCATGCGGCGACAACCCGGAATGAACCTTGACCGCAGAGACCCAAAGGCGGGTGAACAAGGCATCGACGGGATGCCGCTTCGGCCGCCCAGGGCGCGGCGGGAGGATGAACTGAGGCATGGGCCGAGCGTACAGAAATCCGTAATAACTGTCGGGTGGGCAAAAGCGTGACAGGCGGGAACACTGCGGTGCTGGCGGCATGTGTCGCCAACATCACCCGATGGACGCCGCCGACATTCCAGACCTCGAAACACTGAAGAAGCAACTCCGCCAGGACCTGGAGCGCATCCACGGGCCGCTCCTGGGCGGCCCGAAGCTGGTCGCCGCGCTGGGGCACAGCAGCGCTGCGTCGTTGCGCCAGGCGCGCCGGCGCGGTCGCGTGGCGGTACCGCTCTTCACACTGCCGAAGCGGCGCGGGTTCTTCGCGCTGACGCTCGACGTGGCGAACTGGCTGGCTGAGGCGCGGCTCACGGCCAAGGTCACGCACCCACCTTCACCCACCGCAGGAGAGTCCAGCTAGATCGACACCTGACACCACCATCCCGCCCAGAAACGCAAAAGCCCAGGGCGGCAACCCCGGGCTTCAGCGTCGGCTCAAGAGCCAATCGAACTTCAAAACGTCGATGGCAGTATGAGCTGCATGCCCCTCAGGCGTCAAGCCTGAGCGGGCGGCTGGGTGAACTCATCTGTTCATCAACAGCAAAGGAAAACCCATGAGGGTTCCCGTCCACCTGCAGCGCGAAGCTGCACGTCTTCACTTCTACGACTCCTCTCAGTCCAGCCGCGCCATCGCGCGCATCAGCGGTCTCTCGGCCAATACCGTCAACGACCTGCGCGCCAAGCTGCGCGGATGCGGGAAGGCTTGGCCCGAACTCCAGGTTCTCGACGACGACACCTGGTGCGCCACGCTCGGCACGCAGGACCGCAGCAGGGTCCCCGTCAAGCCAGTGCCCGACTGGTCATGGGTTCACGAGCAGATGCAACTGCCTGACGCCACGATGGAGCGCATCTGGCGCGAGTGGCGAGAGAGCTGCCCCGATGGCGTCGCGTACTCACAGTTCACGGCGCTGTATCGCGACTGGGCCAAACGCCAGCATGTCGTGATGCGACGCTCCCACCGCCCCGGCGACAAGCTGTTCGTGGACTTCGCCGGCCGCACCGTTGAAATCCGCGATCCCGAAGGCGGGCCGTCCACCTTCGCGCAAATCTTCGTGGCGGTCCTCGGCTACTCGAACTACACCTACATCGAGGCGCTGGCCAGCCAGACCACGCCGGACTGGGTGTTGTGCCATGTGCATGCCTTCCAGGCGCTGGGCGGCGTACCTCAGTGGGTGGTCAGCGACAACTTGAAGGCGGCCGTCTGGCGGCGAGAGCGCGAGCGCATCGTGCTGAACCCGGCCTACACCGACTGCCTCCGTCACTACGACACAGCGCCGCTGCCTACGGGCTCCCGCAAGCCGAAGCACAAGGCCAAGGCTGAAGTAGGGGTGCAGATCGCGCAACGCTGGGTGCTCTTCGCGCTGCGCGAGCGCGTGTTCTTCAGCCTGGCCGAGTTGAACGTGGAGCTGGTGCGGTTGACGGCGCAGCTCAATGACCATCCCTTCAAGCGCCTGCCCGGCTGCCGGCGCGAGCGCTTCGAGGCACAGGACCGGCCGGCGCTCAAGCCGCTGCCGGCCGTGCACTTCGAGCTGAGGGACTGGCGGTACGGCGTGCGCGTGCAAGATGACCACCACGTCGAACACGGCAGGCGCTACTACTCGGTACCGCATCACCTCGCCCGCGAGCGGGTGGACCTGTGCGTTGCGGGCCAAGCTCTGGAGGTCTTCCACAAGGGGCGGCGCGTCGCGATGCATCCGCTGCTGGCTACCGCCGGCGAAGCGGCCACGCTGCCCGAGCACCGGCCGCTGGCCCACAGGCGGGTCTTGGAGGGCGAGCCCAAGCTGTTGCTGGCCTGGGCGACAGAGGTCGGCGCCAGCGCGGCGCGGATGATCGAGCACCACCTGCAGCAGCGCCACGACGCGGCCAACGGCCTGAAAGCGGCACAGCGCCTGCGCGATCTGGCGCGGCACTACGGGGACGAACGCTTCGAGCAGGTCTGCGCCTATGCGCTGCCGCTGAACATCACGACGTTGCGCGGGGTCACGTCGATCCTGAAGGAAGAGGCGGACTTGCGTGCGAGTCGGCCGCCACCCAGGCCGCCTGCCGTGATTGGTGAGGTTCGCGGTGCCGACTACTTCAAGGAGCCGGCATGAGCAGCACACAACAGACGCTGGCGCGGATGCGCGAGCTGCGCCTGGGCGCAATGGCAGAGGCCTACGAGCATCAGCTCCAGCAGCCTCGGCTCCACGAGATGAGCTTCGAAGATCGCCTGGCGTTGCTGGTGGAGCATGAGGCATCGCAACGGCACGACCGCAAGCTCAAGCGGTTGTTCCGCGCAGCGGCGCTACCTGAGCCGGCGGCGCTGGAGGACCTCGATCCAAGGACCCAGCGCGGCATGGACCGAGCGCAGATCGCCAGCCTCGGGAGCTGTGACTGGATTCGCCGGCAGCAGAACCTCATCATCCAGGGCGCCACCGGTGTCGGAAAACGTGGCTGGCCTGTGCGCTCGCCGGTCAGGCGTGTCGGCTGGACATCCCGGTCATGTTCTTCCGAGCCAGCGATCTATGCAGCACCATCAGGGACCGGGCGCATGAGGGCGCGCTGCCCAAGCTGAAGATCGCCCTGGCCAAGCCGAGTCTGCTGGTGCTGGATGACCTGGGGCTGGGTGAAATTGACACGCTGGCGGGGCAGTTCCTTCTCGAACTGGTGGACCGGCGCCAGCGCACAGGGTCACTGCTCATCACGAGCCAGTACCCGACAGAGAAGTGGCACGCCTTCTTCCCGGACCCGACTGTGGCCGACGCGGTGCTCGACCGCATCGTGCACAAGGCGCACCGCATCACGCTCAAGGGCGAATCGATGCGCAAGGTGATGGCCAAGAAGTCGTTCCAGGCTGTCTAGAAGCGCCAGCACGCTGCGCAGGACTTCCAGCGGACTGCGCAGCCCGTCGGAACTGGTGCTCATGTTGCCGGAATTGCTGATGAAGTCGGGCCTGACGCTCAGGACGCAAAGGCGCCGCTGACTGCCAGCGCCGGACCCGGTGCTCAAGACACGTCGTGCAAGGTGCTCAGCAAAGACTGGACCGGGTGCTCAGGCAGCGCCGGAATATGCAATCGGAAATCTGGGTGCTTCCGGACGGCGACTACGAGGGCTGCCACGCAGAACTGGAAACCCACGCCCGCTGGGCATACGAGCTCATGCTAGAGGCGGTGTACTCAGGCCGCGAGGGTTCAGCGGACTAGCCGGAAGTCGCCGTGTCCCATCTCTTGCCAGAGGATCCGGGCCTGACGCCCCAGCAGTATGGAGAACGCGTTGAACGGCTCCTCTCCCATCTCGCTTTGGAGTTCGAACAGGCGGCTCTGCGAGATGTCGTCGTCATAGATCAGCCAAGCCCAGCTGCCCTGCTCATCGACTTGTTCGAACTCGAAGAAAAAGCACAGCCCGCTCCGGTGCCATGCCCTCGCGGCCGCACCGCCGTCGTTTTTGATCTCCCAGTCACCGCGCCACTCGGCCGGCCACGTGGTTGCGTCGAACCCAACGGCGGTCTCCGTGGTCGATGTGGATGAGTTGCGATCGGTCACGTCAGCGTACCTCTGCGCCTGAAGGCCGGCGAGCCCGCCCTGTTCTTTGCCGGGTCTTGAGGATGGTCCGGGTACCGCTGGGGCGGCAGCAGGCCTGCTTCGCGCCGAGCACGACGGGGTTGATGGCCCATTCCTCATGCGACGGGGTCGTGCTGCTTTGCATGTTTCAACCTTCGCTTGCGGGGACGCGCCGATAAAGGCGACACCTATACTGTACAAAACAACAGTATGCAGCGCATCAGCCTTTCCTCCGACATCTGCTTGGTACGCGTTCAAGCGGTGCCCCTGCACGTCCGCGACCTTGGCGTCGCGGTTCACGCCGGCTTTCCAAGCCCGGCCGAAGACATCGGCGCCAAGCGCATCGACCTCACCGCGGAGCTGGTCAAGCACCCCCAGGCCACATTCCTCCTCCGCGCGCGCGGCGACTCTATGCGCGACGCCGGCATCTTCGATGGAGACGTGCTAGTGGTCGACAAGGCGGTGACCGCAAAGAACGGCCATGTGGTCATCGCCGTCATTGATGGCGAGTTCGTTTGCAAGCACCTTCAGCTTCGCGCCGGCCGCGTCAAGCTCAAATCTGCCAACCCGAGCTACCCCGACATCGTGCCCAAGGAGGGCCAGGTGGTGGAGGTCTGGGGCGTCGTGACGGCAGCGATCAAGACCATGCCCGTGTGACGCCATGCTGGCGCTTCTGGACATCAACAACGCCTACGTTTCGATGGAGCGGGTCTTCCGCCCATGCTTGAACGGCCTGCCAGTTGTCGTGCTGTCGAACAACGACGGGTGCGCGGTGGCCAGAAGCGATGAAGCACGAGCGCTCGGCATCAAGATGGGCCAGCCGTTCTTCCAGTTCCGGCATCTGCAAGAGGATGCTGGCCTCGTGGCGCTCTCCGCCAACTTCGGCCTGTACGGAGATATGAGCGACCGTTTTATGAGTCTTGCGGCTGGACTCGGCCCCGAGCAAGAGGTCTACAGCATCGACGAGACCTTCATCTCGCTCGACGGCGTGCGCGGTGACTTGGTGGCGCGCGCTCGGACGATGCGCGCCAGGGTACTGCAGTGGCTGAGCCTGCCCTGTAGCGTAGGCATTGGCCCGACCAAGACCCTGGCCAAGTTCGCCAACCACGTTGCTAAGTCGGCTGAGCGTAAACCAGGGAGCTACCCGGCCGAGCATGCGCAGGTGTGCCACGTTGGCCGCTTGTCCGCGGCGGCGCTCGACCAGTTGCTCGTTGCAACGCCCGTCGGAGACATTTGGGGCGTAGGGCCACGCATTGGCGGGCAGTTGCGGGCAGCCGGCATCACGAACGCCAGCCAATTGGCCAAGCTGGATGCGAGCACTGTGCGCTTGAACTGGTCGGTCGTGCTGGAGCGAACGGTGCGAGAGCTTCAAGGCACGCCCTGCCTGGAATTCCAGGATGAGCCGGAGCCGCGACAGCAGATCGCGTCGACGCGTTCGTTCGGACAGCCCGTGCAGGAGCTGGGACAGCTAGTCCAAGCGGTGACCGAGTTCTGCACCCGTGCGTCGGAGAAGTTGCGCTGGCAGCAAAGCCATGCCAGCAAGGTCATGGTCTTCGTTCGGACCAGCCCCTTCCGTAAGAAGGATGCGCAGTACTCCCGCTCCGTCGTGATGCCGCTGCGCCGCCCGTGCGCCGACACCGCCGCGATCGTTCACGCAGCGATCGATGGGCTGCGGGGTATCTACAAGCCGGGCATCAATTACGCCAAGGCGGGGGTGATGCTGATGGGCCTTCAACCTGCAGAAGCCGGGCAGACCGAGCTCGACCTCGAGGACGATGAACCCGCCGGTGACCGTAACCGGCTCATGGAGGCTGTAGACGTCGTCAACGACCGCTTTGGCAAGGGCACGATTCGCGTGGGATCGGCCAAACCCCGCCGGGCCCCTCAAGGCTCGTGGGAAACGAAGCTGGAGCGGCGCACGCCGGCATACACCACCGACTGGACGGCGATGCCAGTCGTCAAGTGCTGAAGCGCTTCAAAATCAGACGCCGCCGGCGTGAGGACCGGTGAGCTCAAGGGGAGACGATGAGCAAAGAGATGCTGTTTGTGCTGGTTTTGGCCGTCGTGGTGTCAATCGCGGCTGCTGTACTCAAGGGCGCGGGTCGCCGCAAAGCGTCGGGAGAAGTGCGGCCGAAGAAGTTGCTCACCGATCGGGAACAGCCCATGTTCCACCGGCTACAGCAGGCTTTTCCAAACGACATCGTCTTGAGCCAGGTCGCCTTTTCCGCTCTGATCACCGCCAAGGACATGCCGACCCGCGCCACCTTCAATCGGAAGGTCGCCGACTTCGTCCTGGCCACCAAAGCGTTCGAGGTGCTTGCTGTGATCGAGCTCGACGACGCAAGCCACAAGGGCCGCGAGGTCCATGACAGCAAGCGCGACACGCTCCTGGAGCGCGCGGGCTATCGCGTGCTGCGCTTCAAACACGTCCCTGACGTCGACGCTGTCCAGCGCGCTGTGCGCCCGCCAATTGCCCTGGAACCCAATCTCACGCCACAACGATGAACCAACCGATCGTTCGGCGAGCGCTTGAGCTCGCCAAGAGACACCCGGACTGGACAGGCCAGCAGGTGCTGGACGTGGCCATGGATGGGCATGTGGAGACGCATCCAGATTTCGAGGTGCCGCCCAACATCGATGGTTACGTCGACTGGCTAAACCCCCCGTCTCCCTTTGCGCATGTGCTGAAGAGCGCCTTCGGCCCGCAGCTGACCGTCGATGAGTTCGACGCGCGGTCCGCACAGTGGCATGAGGTGATCGACGGCTTCGCGGCGCGATACCGCCTCTGGAGGTAGTCATGGACGACCTGTTCGGCGACACCGACCCCAACGCCATCGCCGCGCCTGGGCCGGTCGGCCCTCGCAAGAACGTGGTTGTCGGCATGGCGTCGTGGGCCGATCCGTCGCTGGTCAAGAAGAAGACGTTCTATCCGCGCGGCCACTCCACGTCGGAAAAAATGCTGCGCTTCTATGCCAGCCAGTTCCCGATGGTGGAGGTCGACAGCAGCTTCTTCGCTCTGCCGACGCCAAGCAATTCAGCGCTTTGGGCCGAACGGACACCGCCTGACTTCAAGTTCAACATCAAAGCGTTCCGGTTGCTCACCGGGCACCAGACGCCGCCGAAGGTTTTCCCACCCGACATCCAGCAGGCTCTGCCGCCGCTGACCGGCAGGAGGAAGAACTGGTACTACGCGGACGTGCCGCGCGAAATCGTCGATGAGATCTGGCTGCGCTACAAGGCGGCCATCGAGCCGCTCAGGGCTGCGGGCAAGCTGCGGGCGGTGCACTTCCAGTTCGCGCCGTGGGTCACCGGCGCCCCGGAATGGAAGGCCCATGTCGAGGAATGCGTCGCGCGGATGGGCGACCACCGACTGGCGGTCGAGTTTCGCAACAAGTCCTGGTTCGGTGACGGCAAGGCCGAGACGACACTGGCCTGGGAACAAGCGTTGGGCGTGACGCACGTCATCGTCGACGAGCCGCAGGGCGTGGGCAACTACGCCCACGGCGTGTGGGCGGTGACGACCCCGGATCTGGCTCTGGTCCGTCTACATGGCAACAATGCCCAGACTTGGGATGCCAAGGGCTTGGCGGCCGCATCCGAGCGCTTCAACTACGAATACAACGACCAAGAGTTGCAGGAGATCGCCCGCCGGACTGCCGCGGTCGCGGAATTGGCGCTTGACGTGCAGGTGGTCGTGAACGTCAATTTTGAGGACCAGGGCATCCGTGCGGGGCGTCGCCTGGCGCAGTTGTTGGCTCGGACTCAGATCGCATAGGTCCTGTCGCCGCCGCCGATCGCTACGCAACTTGGCCATCCTTCGCGAAGCTTGCAAGTCGGCGGCCTATTCAGCGTAGCCCTCGTCGGGTGAGTGCTCGCGGGCCGCTACGATCCCGGCAGCCAGGGGAGAAAGAGGGTCAGAAGGCCCCACCAGCCAAAGCCGGACCACCGGATGGAAGACCGTCTTGCCGTTCAGAAGAAAAGCCAGATCGTTGAGCCTACGCCTGCGGCTCAGCATGGGGGTCATCGCCATCGTGCTGGCGACGACGCTCGGCCTCGCCACCTCCGCGCTGTTCTTCGTCAAGCGGCACATGCAAGATTCGATTGCGCAGGAGCAGTTCGCGCGGATATCTGCGCTTGCTGACGCGGTTGATCAAAAGTTCATCAGTCGCCGCAGTTTGCTGCGCAACTTCAGCGCCAGCTTGCAGTACCAGCGCTTTTTGGAAAGCGCTCCCCTTCAAGCGTTCCTCGCGGCCCACGAGAAGTCCCTTCGGGAAAACTTCGACAACGTAGCCATCTTGAACCTGAAGGGCGACTTGGTGGCCAACCTCAACGGCGCTGATCGCATCGGGAAGATCAACGTCGCTGATCGGCCCTACTTCGCCGATACCGTGACTCAGCGGTCGGGTGTCATTTCCCAGCCCTACCTCAATCGGCTAAGCGGCCAAGCCCAGATCGCAATCACTCAGCCGGTTCTCGATGAGCAAGGCGCGGTGCGGTGGGTCATCTCTGGCTCCATCAATCTGAAGGAAGAGAATTTCCTCGGTGAGCTGTCGCGGATCAAGTTCGGCAAGACTGGCTACATGTTCATCACGAACACAGAAGGGATCGTCATCGATTCCCCGAGAAAGAACCGCATCCTCAAGCACACGGATGCAGAGGGTGGGCGCAATGAGGCAACGGCACGCGCCATTGCTGGGTTCGAAGGAACCACCGAGGGCGTCAACCGGGTGGGCGTCCATGGCCTGTATGCGTTCAAGCAGACCAAGCAGACCAACTGGGTACTCGGGGCGATCTACCCCAAGAATGAGGCGTTCCTGGAGATCGACCGGATCGAACGGCTTGCCATCGGTGGGGCCATCGTGCTGACGATGCTGGCCGGCGCGCTCACGCTGACCGTGCTGAACTGGCAGCTCTCACCCTTGACGCGGCTGCACGATCACATGCAGCGAGCGCGCGGCCTCACAACATACACACCGTACGAGGCGAACCCGTCCCAACCTGAAATTCGCAACATGGCGCGAACGTTTGACTCGCTGATGCTGGAGCGAGAGAGTGTGCAGGCGGAGTTGCAGGCGCGCGCGGCACGGGTCAGCGCCTTTCTGGCTCATGCGCCTGACGCCTTTGTCAGCATTGACGAAAGCGGCAACATCAAGGAGTGGAACCGCCAGGCCGAGGCCACCTTCGGATGGACGAAGGCGGAGGTCCTTGGCAAGCGCTTGAGCCAGGTCTTGATTCCTGCAGGGATGAGGGCGGCCCACGAGGCAGGGTTCGCTCAGTTCATCCATACCGGAACAGGGCCCGTGGTGGATCGACGGATCGAGGTGCCGTCTTTGCATAAGGATGGTCATGAGATCCCCGTCGAGCTTTCTGTGGCCTCGATCCGGCATGGGGACGTCTACATTGCCAACGCCTTCTTGCGGGACATCACTGATCGAAAGCGAGCGCAAGCCGAACTCGCGGCCAGCGAAAAACGCGCGCGGGACATCGCGGACCACGTACCGGCATCGATCGCCTACTTCGACGCCGACTTGCGCATGCATTTCGTCAACGAGCCCGCGCGCCGGTTGTTTCAGCTTGATGTCGAAAAAGACTACGACATGCGCTCCGCCATCGGAGAAGCAACTTTCCTGCAGCACGCACCGTACCTAGACCGCGTGCTCGCGGGCGAGGAAGTGAGCTTCGAGTTTCCCTCGCTCAAGATTGAAGGCAGCCACCGCCAGGCGAACCTTGTGCCCGACCTGGGTGAGCACGGGGAGGTCAAGGGCTTCTACGTCATGACCTTCGACGTCACCGAACTCAAACGTGCCGAGAAGACACTGTTGGAGCTTGCTCGTACCGACACGTTGACCCAGTTGCCGAACCGGCGGCGGTTCCGCGAGAGGCTCGACGAAGCGCTGGCGCGCAGCCAACGCAGCGGCCGGGCGATGGCGCTGATGTACCTTGACATTGACTACTTCAAGCAGATCAACGACACCTACGGCCATGGTGTCGGCGATGAAGTGCTGATTGGTTTTGCCAGGCGCTTGCAGGCAGCGGTTCGGACGACGGACACCGTCGCACGACTGTCTGGAGACGAATTCGTCATCATCCTGGAAGGGCTTCACGAACCCGAGGAAGGTAGCCTTGTAGCCGCCAAGATCGTGGCTGCCATGCAGGAGCCCTTGGCGCTGCAGGAGCAAGAATTGAAGGTGACTTCAAGCATCGGCATCGCGGTGATCGAGGCCATCGCGCCTGACCACGAAAGCGCCTTTATGCGCCTGAACGAGCTGACCGCCACGGAGCTCATCGCCCGCGCTGATCAGGCACTCTATGAGGCCAAAGGAGCGGGACGCAATAGATTCGCTGTCTTTGACGCATAGGTGGCAGAGTTGCCCGTCGGCGAAATCGGCCAATTTCCAGTTTCAGTCGCCAACTTCACAGCGCGCCTGGCAAAACATTCAGCTCCTTGAGGAGCGGTTCCCACCGCCTTGCCTCACTGCGAACGAACCGAGAAAACTCTGCTGCCGTCATATCAAGCGGCTGGAACCCAAAGTCGGCGAACCGCTTGACGACTTGAGGCTGCTTCATGGCTTGGGAAATCTCGTCAGTCAACAATCGGATTGCAGCGGGCGGAGTCCCCGATCTGACAACCATCCCGAACCAGACGGTCAGCGCCACACTTGCGACACCGGCCTCCGCTGTGGTGGGTACGTCAGGCAGCTGCGGAACGCGACGCGGTCCTGCTGTTGCGAGAGCCCGCAGCTTGCCACTGGAAAGATATGGAAGACCAGGTCCCAACCCGTCGAACAGAAGATCGACTTCATCTCCCAGCAGCGCAGTTATGGCGGGCGCTGAGCCTTTGTATGGGATGTGGTTGAAGTTTCCGCCGGTAGCCACCCGCAGCATTTCGGCCAACAGATGGCCAATAGTGCCATTGCCCTGGGACGCAAAGTTCAGCGTCTTTTTCCGCGAGGCCTCCACCAGCTTTGAAACCGTGAAATAGGGGCTGTGCTGCGAGGTCCACATGACCATGGGCATTTGCAGCAAAGGCGCGACTGGCTCCAAATCTATGAGCGGATCATGGTTGAAGTCTTTGTACAGATACTTGTTTACACCTAAGGTCGAGGTATCACCAAGAAGCAAGGAATACCCATCTCCTTTTGACCTTAGTACCGCTCCCGCTGCGAGCTGACCTCCAGCACCTGGCTTGTTTTCCACTACAACCGGATGTCCGAGGCGTTCCGACAGAATTGCACCGACTGTTCGGGCCATGAGGTCTGCAGGCCCTCCGGCTGGATACGCGACGTAGATAGTGATCGGCTTGTCGGCCAAGGATTGCGAAATCGACTGCCGCGAGATCAATAGGCCCGATACCAGTGCTAAGACTTTCCTTCGATCCGTCATTTCGTTGCCAATAGTGATTCTTCCTGGAAAGTGATTGATTTTTGTTCAATGTCGGCGTAAATCCAGGAATGCGCGCCAATTGTTCAGCATTAATTCACGTATGCTTGTTTGTTGACGAGTTTAAGCGTGCCGCCAACAAGCTGAATCAGCCAAAATCTTCCAACGGGCTTATTGGACGCATTGGCAACACGCGATGTAATTCGTCCGACAGGAGCTTCTGGTCGACCGGCTTTAAAAGAAACCCGTCCATGCCGGCCTCGATACACGCTTGTCGATAGTCCGGGATGCTTGTTGAGGCGACTATTGGGAAGGGCGCCATAGATCCGATCTGCTGCAAGCCACGAATGCGACGAGTGGCCTCCAGACCGTCGACCACGGGCATCTCGACATCCATGAGGACAACGTCGGGCGCGCGATCCAGGCATGCGTGAATCGCCGCCTCCCCGTCGCGTGCCTCGCCCACTTCATAGCCCAGCACCTCCAACTGCGCGCGTGCCAGCATCTGGTTCACCTCGCTGTCATCGACTACCAGCACCCGCTTGGCGTCATGGGCGTACAAGGGCATCGGCGATGTCTCGCGTGCCACGTCGCTCGAGAGCCGACGATCGACGCGAATGGTGAAGCGTTCCAATTCAGCCGGGCTTAGCGGCAGGACGCGCACGTCGACCTGACTGCGTTCGCGGGCCGTGAGGGAGTACGAACCAGCGAGCACCGCCAGCACGGTACTCAGGCCGGGGTGGGTTGTGGCGACCCTTTCCATCGCCGACAGCTCCGAGCCGCTGACTTCCGTGACGATGAGCAACATGGGTGCTTCATCGCGCGGCATCTTGGCGCCGAGCAACAGCGACTGCACTTCCTCCAGCGAGCCAAAGCTTTTAGTTCGCCAGCCCAGACGCCGCAAGCGACGATCGACGGAATCGAGCCGGCCGTGGCTGGGGCTCACCAGCCAGGCCACGGCGCCATCAGCTTTGGCATGCCGCCCGACGTGATCGGGCATTTGCACCGCTTGGACGTGCGTTTCGACGGAAAGCACCAAGCCGTTCGCACCTGCATCGACGAATTGGACTCGACCACCCGTGGCCGGGCAGACGCCGTACGCCTCCGAAGGGCGATCCAAACCATGGCCTGAATCCGGCGTGGCCCGCATCTGCAACCGGTCAAGCACCTTGTGCAGGTCCGCCGCAATGTCGCCGCTACCTGCTGCATGGATGGCCACACGGCTCATCCCGTCCACTGGGGCATGAGCCTCCGCTGTGAACATGAGAAACCCTCCGTCGAGGCAGTCCGTCATACCAAGAAGGATTCGGTGGATCGCCGCTTTCAGACTGGCGTCCGACACCAGTAGCTCTATGTTGGGCCCCGTGTAGTCAAAGTAGGAAGTGAGGCCCTTCCTCCATGCCACGGGGAGCACCAGCCTGGCGCCTTGGGTGAAGAGCTCAGAAAACTCCATCGATGGCTGCCTCTGGCGATCAGACTACCCGAAGTTCCTGCCAGATTTGCTTGCGGTTCTAGGGGAAGCGTCGTGCGCTTTGCAGCGGCGTTGCGACTTCTGCGCCGATGTTTCTTCCTGCTCAAGCGTTGCAAGGTCAGCCCTGGGATAGCCGGACGCATACAAACGCAGCCTTACCCGGCTGCTGGAGTGGCTGGCAGGAGAGCCAAGGGTCCGCAAAGTAGAGACAGTCGTCATCGCCGTCGTACCCGAATATCGCCTGGTCTTGGTTGGCGACACTGAAGGGAGGCATCACGCGCTGACGCGCAGGACGCAAGGCATGGATCTGGCTGCCCTCCGGGTGGGGCAGCGCGTCTACTGCGCGGTGGCAGCGCGACTGGCCATCGTCCTGTTAGCGACCGCCTTCTTTTAGCCGGACAGCGAAAGCAACGACAAGCGGTGGAAGGTCTCGAGTCGCCTTCTGTGCTTCGCCGTGCGCGTCGCGGTTGCACAAGCCGGCGGGAGGCCGCGACGCATTACGAGTTTTGCCCAGTTTTGTTACCCATGGATTGGGCCCTCCGCCCAGTGCTGGGCGGCCATCACAACCGCCGCGCCGTCCTGCAACAGCACCTCCCGCGGGCGCTTGCCAGCTAGGAAGCTGCTTGTAGATTCGAACCATGCCGCTATCTGAAAAGGAGACCTGCCCTGCATCACTTTGAGCACCTCACGAAGGCTGGGCACTGGTTCTAGGGCGGAATTAAACGCATAGCGAGGGAAGATCTGAAGCCCATCCCGCTCCAACGCGAAAAGTTGCCCGTGCGCTAGCCAGCGGGCCAGCATGGCGTCGCCATCCAAAGGATTCGTCTGCAGTTCAGAGTACAGATCCGTCGGTGCAAGCCATGCGGTACCGCTCATCACCCGCCGTTCCGTGTCAGCGAGCATGCGCGACTTGATCTCCTGGGCCTCCTCATAGGCAATAGCAGCGTTTGATGTCGACTCCGCAACCATAGTGGGTGATACCTCCATCCTTGCCAAGCTGCTTGCTGACGCGGTAAGTATCGATGCAGCGAGCGTGCGGTCTGTAGTCGTCCAGCCACCCTGGAAATTGGTACCACTCAGCAGCCCGGACGCAAGGCGTACCGCCTCGCCGTCATCACTATGTTGGGGCCACGCAGGCCGTGACATCCGACGGTGGCTCGGAGCACCATAGTGCCGGGTCAAGATGCCTTCGCCGGACGGTTACTCTGCGGCGGCGTATGCGCGCCTCGATCCGTAACCCAGCCGACGAGTCGGACTTTGCTAACCAACACGCGTCCGGCGGGAGCTCCTTGCGACGCGTGTCGCGAAGTAACTTCTCTTTCAAGGAAGAAATCACTAGCTTTCGCTGAGCCGCTGAAGCCTCCGCAAGCGCTGCTAGATGAGACGAACGGCTCGGCCTTAATCTTGTGAGCGCCGGTGTGCAAGACCACGCAAACTGGAGCCTTGAAGTCGCTTGGCAGGCCGCTGCAGATTTGCCGAAGGGCAGCAACCCCACCCAGAGATGCGCCGATCACGATGAGCCGTGTGTCGAGGTTGGAAGCCGAGGTCGTGGATATCTCTGTTGTGCCCAAGCGCTGGTCCCCTCGCCATCAGTTGGGCCGTAGCCTGTGGGCTGCGACCGTTCAGGGCGTGTCGTTGAAAACAGAACGGGCGAGCAACGTTCCCGCAACCTCGCAGATTGGCTCGGGGAAGCGCCAACGGCCCGCAGCCCCCGCTGTTTGGGCGGCGTCCTACGTCTGTGGTCCCCTGTGCACGGCATCCTTTGGGCTCCTCGCGCGGCCTCGCCTGCGTGCATTTGCCACTAGCCATAGGAACAACCATGCCGACCTCAGCCAAGGCCACCAAAAGCTCGACACGGAAACCTGCCGCCCGAAGGACCGCCGCCCGCAACCCTGACGCAATTGATCTGCTGACGGCAGACCACAAGGAGGTCAAGAAGTTGTTCAAGGCGTACGACAAGCTCGCAGAAGCCGATGGTGACGCTGCGGATAAGCAAGAACTTGCAGCGCAGATCTGCGCAATGCTGACAGCGCACGCTACCGCCGAAGAGGAGATCTTCTACCCGGCCGCCCGTGAGGTGCTCGGCGAGGATGAGGACCTCATCGACGAAGCCGACGTTGAGCATGCCAGTGCGAAGGATCTCATCGCGCAGATTGAAGCTGGTACGCCGGACGATCCGCTATATGACGCCAAAGTCAAGGTACTGGGCGAGTACATCGATCACCACGTCAAGGAGGAAGAAGGGGAGATGTTCCCCAAGGTGCGCAAATCTGATCTGGATCTCGACGCACTGGGTGAAGAGATCGCGGCACGCAAGGCCGAACTGCTGGGCGAAGCCCAAGCAGCCTGAGGCTAACGCGTCGTTTGCCACGAACGACGCGGATCTATGCCGGCAGGACGGCCCAGACGGAATCGTTACTGTCGGGTTGATGAGGCAAGCACAGGGTGAACGTCGTGCCGACATTCACCGTGCTTTGAACGGACAGCTGTCCGCTCATCAGTTCGGCAAGCCGGCTGGAGATCGCGAGTCCGAGACCCGTGCCAGGGACGCCGGTGTTTTCCGCACCGAGCCGTTGAAAGGGTTGGAAGAGAAGTGGTAGCTTTTCCTCTGGGATGCCCTTGCCGGTGTCCTCCACGGATAGACGCACCACGCCATCTTCGACGCCTGCCTCCACGGTCACCGTGCCGCCGCGTTGGTTGTATTTGATGGCGTTCGACAGGAGGTTGATGACGATCTCCTTGCACCGGGTAGCGTCGCCCCATGCATGGAGGCCCCCGTCTTGTTCCATCCGAACGTCGAGGCGGACGTCCATCTCCCGAGCCGACTCGCCGACCAGCTCGATGCAGGTCCGAACCAAGGGGCCAAGCTCAATCTTCTTGATGTGAAGCTCGACGACGCCGGCTTCGACCTTTGCGAGGTTCAGCGTTTCGTTGACCAGGGCTAGGAGCCACTCGCCAGCGCGAACGATCTGCCCGATGCGTTCGCCGGACCTGGGATCGCTCGCGGAGTTCTCGATTTGCATCAGTTGCGCGAAGCCGAGAACGGCATTCAAGGGCGTCCGGAACTCATGGCTCATGTGGGCAAGGAACTGGCTCTTGGCCTTGTTGGCCTGCTCAGCGGCGGCGCGCGCGAGGCGGTGCTGTTCGACCTGACGCGATGCGGTCACGTCGACCAGGGTGATCACGAACGCCGCCTGATCGACACCCGCCTCCAACAGCGGCCTGCATTCTGCAAGCACATAGATCTCGCTGCCATCCAGATGCACGAAACGAAACTCTGCCTGACGCGGTTCCTCATCGGCGATTCCTACGGCCCACCCTGCGACGACCCCCTCTCGGTCGTCGGGGTGCAAGGTGCGCTGCCAGCCATGGCCTAAGCAGTCGGCCATGTCCAGGCCGACGATGTCGCTCCCGCGTTCGTTGATGTATTTGAGCAGCCCAGATGCATCTGCGGTCGCGATGCCGACCGCCGAGGACTCCGCCAGGGCACGCAGCCGCTGCTCGCTAGCCCGGTTATTGAGTTCGGCCTGCTTGATCGCAGTGATGTCGGTAGCGGTGCCCACGATGCTGTGCACAGTGCCGTCGGGGCGTCTTTGCAGAACAGCGTCACAGCCCTGAAACCATCGCCAGGTGCCGTCCGAGTGCTGCATCCGGTAAATCAGCTCTGCAGTCTCATCCCCCTGAAAGCCAACCACCCGTGACATGTGCTCGACGAAGCGCTTCTGGTCCTCCGGATGCATGAAACGGCTGATGGGGTCTGCATCCGACGTGACATCGCCGACGTCGTGGCCGAGCGCACGCGCGACGGCGCGGTTCGTGAAGACGCAGCGTCGCTCGACGAGGTCGTACACGTAGACGACGCTTGGCATGATTTGGGTGACTTGGTCGCTGAAGCGCTTGGCCTCGCGAAGGTCCTCGATGACCTGCTCATAGGCTTGCCGGAGTCGTCCTTCGCTTTCCTCTCGCTCGCGGACTTCCAGGCACAGCCGATGCGCTGACCGGCGCAGCTCCAGCTGGACGGTGACTTGCTTGGCCAGCACCGTCAATGCCCGCCGGTCCAGATCCGACAGCTTGCGCGGAACCGTATCAATGACATTCAGGGTACCAAGCGCCTGGCCATCCGCTGTGATGAGGGGCGCGCCGGCGTAGAAGCGAATATGCGGCTCTCCCGTCACCATGGGGTTGTCCTTGAAGCGCTGATCGCTCAACGCGTCGGTGATCTCAAACACCCCGGGCTGCATGATCGCGTGGGCGCAGAACGAGATGGCTCTGGGCGTCTGTTCAAGGTCCAGCCCGTGACGGGACTTGAACCACTGACGCGTCTCGTCGATGAGTGACACCAGCGAGACCGGCATGCGAAGGAGCGCCGCAGCCAAGCTGGTGATGTCATCGAACGTCGCTTCTGACGGCGTGTCCAAGATCTGGCACTGGTGCAGCGCTTCGAGGCGCTCGACCTCTTTCGTCGGGACCGGTGCTTCCATGGCGCCACCTTGGAGGGATGCGCGGCAGGCGCAGAATCAAATGACTATACGGCGCCCCCGGTGACGCGCGCGGACGTTAGGCCCGGCGTTTGCCGCGTGGGCCGAGCTATCCTTCAACCGGACGGGCGGGTAGCTTGCCGTGTGAGACGTCGCAAGCGCATCGGCGACGTTCGCAGCCTGACGATCGAGAGCCATGATTGCCAAGAAGTTTTTCGAAACCCTGTTTTCTACGCATCCAGACGACCCGCTGGCGGCCTTCCATGTGCTCATCGTCGACGCCGACAGGGAGTCCTCGATAACGCTCTCCCAGCGCTTTCAGGGAGGAAGCCGAACTGTGGCTTGCGCTTCCACGGCTACTGAGGCGTTGGTTTCTGCAGCCGAGCATCAGCCCGCTCTTGTCCTCATCGACGTCAACGCAACCGGCTTTGATGGTTTTGACTTGGCATCGGCGCTCAGGGGGAAACTCGCCGAGGCCGCCGTCCTGGTCGCTGTATCCGGATCGGCTGAACCGGCAACGCTCGGGCCCTTTGATCTTCAGATGTGCAGGCCGACTGCTTCGGGGCGCTGGTAGAACGTGTTCGCCTTGTCTTAGGTACGGCGGGCGACGAGTAGCGGTCTACGGCGGGGCACGCCATGTGGACGGCCCAGGACGGGTCGCTGCCAATGGGGGCATGATTCGGCATGACGCGCGATGCTGCGCACCTACAAGAGGGACAGGGTGGACTTGATTTTTAAGGCGCTGAGCGCGATCGAACACCCAGCCTTTGCTTGCGACAGTACTGGCCGTGTTGTCGGCTTGAACGCGGCGTTCGTCAAGTTGCTGCCCAGCCAAGGCGAGGAACGCGGCGGAGCTTGGCTTCAGCGCCTTGGCGACAACGCCAGAAGCCGCTGGCTTGCAGGACTTGCCCGGGGCGCACCGTTCAGCGACCTCATCCACTTGGCCCAGGCAGAGGGAGGATGGCAATACCAAGCCGTACCCATGACGACTGGCTCGGATGGCGTCCATTGGCTTGTAGCTATCGCGCCGGAAGCTCCGAGCGACCCACTTGCTTCTGGACTGGTTGAGCTCAGCCTCCATGCGGCGGTGCGCGCCGGCCGCATGGCGCTTTGGGAATGGGACCCGCAAAGCGGGGTCGCACAGTGGAGCCCGCAAATCTACGACCTGCTCCGGCTGCCAAGAGGTTCTGGCCAGGAAGCGGGCGAGCGCTTTTTGCAGATGGTGCACCCCGAGGACGCGCCCAAGCTGGAGGCGTTGGTAGAACGAGCCGGCGCAACCGGAGGGATCGATCCGTTTGTCTTTCGGGTTTGTGCCGGTGATGGCACCGTGCGGTGGGTCATGTCATGCGCCCAGGCCGCGCAGGTACCGGGCCAGCCGATCGCTCGGCTGGTGGGCGTCAACATCGATGTGACGGATACCGTCGAAGCCGAGCAGCGGCTGGACAGTGCGCGTACAGCACGGGAGCGTCAAGAGCGCATCGTCGGCGCGGTCATGGAGCATGCCCCGGTTGGAATCGCCGTTGCGCTCAATGGCGAGGATCAACTGGCACATGTCAGTCGGTTTGGCATGGAGATGCTCAAGCATGCCCCGGCCGATGAGCACACCTGGGACGCGTGGCAGGTCTATCACGCGGACGGTGAGACACCCGCGCGCAAGGAGGAAATGGCTCTCTGGCGAGCGACGCGAGGCGAAGTGATTCGCAACGAGGAATGGTTGATCAGGGCCTACGACGGCAGCCTTCTTCCCGTCAGTTGCAATGCTGGGCCGATACGGTCCGTCGATGACAACATCATTGGAGCGACGGTGGTCTGGTACGACGTGACGCCGTTCAAGGAGGCGCAGAAACAGCGGGAGTTATTCCTCGGGGCGGTATCGCACGAACTGCGGACTCCCTTGAGCGCCATCCTTGGGTGGACCGAGGTTCTGCGAGCTTCGCGGGAGCCGGCGATGCTGGACCGAGGGATTGCTGCCATCAAGCGCAACGTGGAGACACAGGCCCGACTGGTTGACGACCTGCTCGATTTCACTCGCATGACGGCCGGAAAGCTGGAACTACAGCAAGCCGATGACGACTTGGCGCGCATCGTGGCCGCTGCGATCGACACCGTGGCTCCCATTGCATTGGGTAGCCAAGTCACCCTTTCATGCAACGCTCCCTCTGTGTCGCTGCCTATCCTTGCCGACGAACTGCGGCTGCAGCAAGCCATCTGGAACCTGCTGACCAATGCCGTCAAGTTCTCTGGTCCCGGCGGACTTGTGGAGGTCCATCTCGACCTCGTAGACGAGTTTGCGCGGCTGAGCGTCACCGACCATGGGATTGGGATCGCAGCGCAGCACCTGGATCGCGTGTTCGATCACTTCTGGCAATCGGGCGCCAGCAAGTCTGGGCGCACCGGTGGTCTTGGGCTTGGCCTGGCCATCGCAAAACACATCGTGCATGCGCATGGAGGTCGCCTGGACGCCAGCAGCCCAGGGGAAGGACTTGGCGCGACTTTCACACTGACGTTGCCCCTTCGATAGCGCCGCACCTTTGTCCGGCTGACTCCGACCGTGTACCGATGTTCTCACTTGGGCGTTGGGCCGCCGCGGGCGAAACCTCTACATACGCATCGGCTGCGCCCCTTCAACTACTGAAGCCGCGCGCGCCTGCACTGATTGCTTGGTGCCTATCGCGTTGCAACTTTGCCACCAAGCCGGTCAATATCTCTGCTTCCACAGGCTTGACGAGGTGGTGATCAAAACCTGCATCCGCGCTTTGTTGCAAGTCCTTTTCCTGGCTCCATCCGGTCAATGCGATGAGAACCGTGTCCTCGCTCCAGGCCTCGGATCGAATCCGGCGGGCAGTGTCATAGCCGTTCATCGTCGGCATACCGATGTCGCACAGCACGACGGACGGCCTGAACACTCTGGCCACTTCGACACCGGCCGCTCCATCGTAAGCAGTACGGACTTCATGCCCCCCGATTTCCAGAATCAGGCTGAGCGAGTCCGCAGCATCAGCGTTGTCATCGATAACGAGGATGCGGCGAGGTCCAGAGGGCTCCGCCCGTTCTGATGACGCACGTGGTGCCGCGTCGGCTGACGTTGGAGCAGCGATGGGTAGGTGCACCCTGAACTCACTTCCCTTGCCTTCTCCGTCGCTGCGCGCCTCGATAGCACCGCCGTGCAGTTCGACCAGCGCTTTGGAAAGCGACAACCCGATGCCAAGTCCCCCGGTCGACTTCTCGAGCGTGCGATCCACTTGGCTGAACATGCCGAACACCGCATCAAGCATGTTCTCCGGGATGCCGATGCCGTCATCAGCGACGGTCACCTGCACCGCGCCTTCGTGGTCGGGCACAACTGAAACCCGGATGTGGCCTCTCGCCGGCGTGTACTTGGCCGAATTGGTCAGCAGGTTCGACACCACCTGTGCCAGCCGGATCGGATCGCCATCCACGTGGATCGGAACTTCCGGCACAGCGACCGAAAGTTCGTGACCCTCTTGCTCGATCAGGGGCAGGCTGGTTTCCAACGCGGCCGAAATGATCGCGCGCAGTTCCACGCGCTCACGCCGGAGTTGTAGCTTGCCTGTGGTCACCCGGCTCACGTCGAGCAGATCGTCAACCAATCGGGTCATCTGTGTGAGCTGGCGCTCCATCATCGAGCGGGCTTGCGCGACAGTGCCTTCTGCTCCCGCGAGCTGGATGATCTGAAGGCCATTGCGGATCGGCGCCAACGGGTTTCGCAGCTCGTGAGCCAAAGTCGCCAGGAACTCATCTTTGTGCTGGTCCTGCTGGCGAAGCTGTCCAACAAGCCGCTCCCGCTCTTCCTCGACGTGCTTACGGTCCGTGATGTCGGCGACCGTTCCGTCAAGGCTGACGAGCCTGCGCATTCCTTCGAGCGTGTAGTTCGCGCGCCCCTTGGCGAAGACCCAGCGAACTGACCCGTCTGGGTGGATGACGCGGTGTTCCTCGGCATAGAGATCGGAACCCTCGGGTCGAGCCGCCGCGGCCACCGCGGTTGCGATGTGCTCTCGGTCGGCAGGATGAATCGCCGCGAGCACCTGGTCGTAGTCCATCGCCTCGGTGGAGCCGGTGAAGATGCGGCGAAACCGGTCGTCCGTCGTCAAAGTGTTCGTCACAAGGTCAAGGTGCCAGGAACCCAACTCTGCGGATTCAAGAGCCAGACGCCGGCGCTCCTCGCTTAGCCTCAGGCTCGCTTCAGCCCGCTTCTGCTCGCTCACGTCCAGCGTCACCCCATCAAAGCGGGTTGGGGTGCCATCCGGCGCGTAGAACGTTCTACCAATGGCCCGCACCCACCTCGTTGCCCCGGACGTCGGATCCACTGTGCGGTAGTCGACGTCATAGTTGGTCTTGCCCGAGATGCTTTGGTCAATGGCCAAGCGGGTGGGCTCACGATCGGCCGGGTGAATGCGTTCGTAGAACGTCTGAATCGTGACGAGAGCGTCCGGCGGGAGGTAGAAGTGAGCCCTGACGAGATCGTCCCACTGGAGCACATCAAAAGGAAGATCGCAGTACCAGAATCCGACACCACTGGCACGGCGCACGAAAGCTGCTCGCTCCTCGCTCTGACGCAAGGCGGCTTCGCTCCGAGCCCGTTCGACTGCCGCCCACGTCCGCTCGGCCGTCTCCTCGATGACGGCGATTTCGTGCTCGGTCCATTCGCGCCGGTCACGAACGTGCACGGTCAGGCCAGCCACGAAGCGCCCTCCCTTGACAAGGGGTACGTCGACGTGGCCACGCACCTCGATTGACGCAAATGCCGCTTGCTCGTCATTTGGCCTCCCTGGTTCGGTCGTGGCGTCGGCTTCGACAACCGTCTGGCCCGCAAGCAGCGAAGCCAGCAGGGTCGGGCCGAACGAACTGACCGGGTACCTGCCGGCAAGCGGCCGAACGCCAGCGACGTGATCTCGCTCGATGACGTAGTCGTCCCCGCGGATCTCGAAATACACCACTCGATTCGCACCGAGCTTCTCGCCGAGCAAGCGGCTTGCCTCGGCCTGTATGGTCACCGGGTCATGCAATGGGCGGATCGCGTCCGCCAGCGTGACCAAAAAACGCTGCCTTGCCTCGTTCGCCTTGAGCTGCTCCTCTGTAGCCAGACGATCGCTGATGTCGCGAAAAACCAGCACGCTGCCGGTGATCTCGCCATCCGTGCGGCGGATCGGGGCAGCGCTGTCGTCAACCGGCCGTTCTGTGCCGTCTTTCGCGATCAGCAAGGTATGGTTTGCAAGGCCAGCGACATGGCCTTGCTTCATGGCTCGAAGTGCGGGGTTATCGGTCGGCAACCGGGAAGATTCGTTGACGATGTTGAAGACACGCGTCAGCGGCCGCCCCTCCGCCTCAACGTTTGTCCATCCAGTCAGCGATTCCGCGACGGCGTTGAGGTAAGTGACGCGACCGGTCACGTCGGTCGTGATGACCGCGTCCCCGATGCTGGCCAGGGTCGTACGCAGTTGCTCCCGTCGCTCGGCGGCTGCAACGAGAAACTCCGCCGTCTCGCTGCGCGCTCGCCTCATCGCATGCCCCATGGCCACCACCACGAACGCCGCGATGCTGTAGAACCCGACTCGGACTATCACGCTGCCTTCGCCCGGGTCAAAAATGAGCATTGAGAACAGGGCTCCTGCAACGAGCGTGAGTACGGACGACGACGTTCGCCCGAACCAAGCGACAGCTGCCACGGCCAAAAAGTAGGTGACGAACGGGTAGTTTTGCCCCAGCACCACCCCGAGAGCAAACGAAATAGCCGTAGCCATCGCTACCACCATGACGGCAGCAGCATGGTCACGCCACGCCGCGCGGATATTGCTTACCGGTTTAGATGTGTCAGCGGGCATGCGGGTCATAGCACCAAGCTTGCAGAGCGGCGGGTTGGCATCCGGTGCAGGTCAAGCGTCTTCGGCTCCAGGCACATCCCGGATGCGTTCGCCGTAAATCCTACTTTGTCGCAACCCTCGAGCAAGAAACCTCGCAACCGCCCACCCCCCGTGTCGCGGCTCGGTAGGATCAGAGCGATGAGCAGGTTAGATCAGGATCGGCGGACCGCGCCACGGCGGGTTCTTCGCACACGTGCAAAGCTGCTGTTGAAGGGTGGGCTGCACCTGGATGTTCGCACTCTGGATCTCAGTTCGGCAGGCATGGGCATCTTGAGCGATGGGCCGCTGGCGCCAGGGTCGACTTTCATGCTGCGTTGCCTCGTGCCAACTGGCGGCGAACGGAAGGAATTGGTAGTTTCCGCACGCGTCATCCACAGTGTTTTCAGCGCTGCTGAGGGCGGCTTTATTGTCGGCCTCGCCTTTGTCGCTCCATCGTCGGAGGTCGCCGAACTCGTTGCCCGCGTGCTTCGTTGAGAAGCAGCCACCGGCGTGTTGACATCCAGAGTTGCGGCCATGAGCTAGCGGCCCACCAAATCCGAGACCATCAGCATCAGTTCAGCGATGTCGAAGGGCTTGGCAATGTGGCTCTGAAAGCCAGCCAGAAGGGCTCTCTTTCGGTCCTCCGCACGCGCGAAAGCCGTCAGCGCCACCGCTGGAATTCTTGTGCCGGGCGTTTCCTTCGCCCGAAGCGTTCGCATCAAGTGGTAGCCGTCCATGCCAGGCATCCCCACATCACTGATGATCACCGCCGGACGCCGCGTCTCTAGCGCCTCAAGCAGCTCAGCTCCAGAACCGAAGGTAGTCACTACGGCACCTTGCTCTTCGAAGACTCGGTGCAGCAACTCGCGAGCGTCCGGCTCATCGTCGACGACGAAGAGATGCACGTCGCTCAACCTCGGCAAGGATAGAAGTTCTCCTGGACTGGTCTCAACGGTTGGGTGTTCCCGCTCCCGCTCGTCTTCCACCTGGATGAGTGATAGTGGGAATTCGACGAAAAACGTCGTACCCAGCCCTTCGCCTGGGCTATGTACTCGTATAGACCCTCCATGAAGCTCTACCAGTTGCTTGGAGATGGCCAAACCCAGCCCTAAGCCGCCGAACTGGCGTGTGGTCGACGCGTCCCGCTGGGCGAACCGTTCGAACACCTGGGGGATGAAGCTCGCGGGAATGCCGATGCCGGTGTCCGTCACGCTGAGCTCGACATGCGAATTCACGCGCTGCAACAGCACTTCGACACGCCCGCCTTTGGGTGTGAACTTCACCGCGTTGCTCAGCAGATTCCAGATCACCTGCTGGAGACGAGCCGCATCGCCGTTGACCAGGATGCGGCTGGAGTCAATCACGTTGACCAGGCGGATGCCCTTTGCGTCGGCGCCAGGGACCGCTGAATCGACGGCGGCCATCACCACGTCTTGCAGCGCCACCTGCTGCAGATTGAGTCTGACCTTGCCCGTGACGATTCTGCTGATGTCGAGAAGGTCGTCGATGAGCTGGACTTGTGCCTTGGCATTGCGATCAATGACCTCGTAGGCCCTTTGACGACGCTCGGGTGTCAGGTCGGGGGTTCGCAGCAGGATCTGCGTCCAGCCCAGGATGGCGCTGAGCGGGGTACGCATCTCGTGAGAAAGAGTGGCGAGAAATTCGTCCTTCACACGAGTCATTCGCTGGGCGGCCATTCGAGCGCTGCGCTCTGCATCGAGCAGGGCTTCGCGCTCCGCCGTCGCAGCCTCGATCGCCTCGAAGCGCTTGCTTTGCGTCAGATCGCGCGTGAGCTTCGCAAAGCCGACCAGGCGGCCATCGTCATCGCGCAGTGCCGTGATGGTCACGTTGGCCCAGATCCGGGTGCCGTCCTTGCGTACGCGCCAGCCTGTGTCGACGAAGCTGCCCTTCTCAGTCGCTTCGCGCAGCTCGTGCTCGGGCCAGCCACTTTCCACCACCTCCCTGGGGTAGAAGACGGAAAAGTGCTTGCCAATGATGTCTTCGGCCGCGTAGCCCTTGATCCGCTCGGCGCCGACATTCCAGGTCTCGACGTGGCCATTGACATCGAGCATGAAGATGGCGTACTCGGACACCCCTTCTACGAGCAGCCGGAAGCGTTCCTCGCTGCGGCGCAGAGCTTCTTCATGATTGCGTCGCTGTGTCAGGTCCCGGGTGACCTTCGAGAAGCCCACCAGCGCACCGGTTTGTGGTTCCCGCATGGCGGTGATAACCACGTTGGCCCAGAAAAAGCTGCCGTCCTTGCGAACACGCCAGCCCTCATCTTCAAAAGAACCAACCCGGCTGGCCATTTGCAACTCGAACTGCGGAAGGCCGCGCTGAAGGGCTTCTTGCGGGTAGAAGACCGAGAAGTGCTGACCCAAGATCTCTTCTCGGGTGTAACCCTTAAACCGCTCGGCGCCAGCATTCCACGTCAGTACATGCCCCGTCGGGTCAAGCATGAAGATTGCATAGTCGCGGACGCCCTCGACGAGTAGCTTGAAACGTTCCTCACTTTGGCGGAGGTGCTCCCTGCCTTCCGAGACGCGGTGATCTTGTGTCGTCATCAAGTTAGCGCAAGCGCGTCAGTTCAAGGGCAAGCGAACATGGTCCGAAGCGGAATCGACACGCTACGCCCCGAGCGCTCGTTTTGATGTCAGACAAGTCCCTATCGCGCTCGAACCAGCGAAATTGCGCTGGCAACGGCCTCGGCCCCAGCAGTACCCTCCTGCCAACATGACGATCGACCAGTCACCAATCGAAGCAGTCGACTTCTGAAAGGTCAGTGAGGTGGGACTTGGCCGCGCTGGGGCGCCCATGACTCTGATCGCGAAGCACCAACTGGCTTAGAAGCAGCCTTGTCCGGTGTTCCCGCTGAGCGAGGCTTGACAGTCGTCCGGAGGTCCGGTCTTGGCCGGGCAGCTGGCTCTCGGCAGCTCCAGGAGCGACGGAACGGTCCGAGGTATCTACGTTGGTCATACCCAGGTGGGAGCAGGAGCGAAGAAGGCATCGACGGAGCAAACGGCGTGCCCTACATTGGTGCCAGGAAGAAGAGCCGCCCTTGCGCTGCAGCAGAAGGAGGCGGCACGGGTACGTGCCTTACTCGCCTGTGGCTAGAGCACGCCTCTCGCAGAAGCGTTGCATATATGAGGTAACGTGCCGGCCCTGGCACAGGGGCAGCGATGAGTGAATTTTTCGCCCGCCTCTGCGGTCGTCCAAGGTCGGGCGCTTGGGCGACGCTGATGTGGGCCGGTTCCGCAAAACGGGGCGCTGCTTGTCTGGCAGCGGCCCTGCTGCTGCTTGGCGAACTCGCCAATGCGCAGGCGGTCGTTGCATCGGATGCTCAGGTAAAAGCGGCCTACCTTCAAAAATTGCCTGGATTTGTCGAGTGGCCGGCAGAAGCCTTTCCCACACCGGACTCACCGATCCTGATCGGCGTCGCCGAGGCGGACGCCGTCTACGAGGAACTGAGCCGACAAGCCGCTGGTCGGCGTGTTCTGGGGCACGTGATCGAGATCCATCGTCTTGCAAACGGTTCGCCGCTACCGAAGCTGCACGTGCTCTACGTCGGAAGCGGGACGGTAAGGGACGTTCAACGCACGCTGGCGCAGGCTGCCGCACAACCTGTGCTGACCATCACCAATTCTGCGAACGGCCTCGCAGGGGGCGCAGTGTTGAACTTGGCCGAACTGGATGGCCGCATCCGTGTTGAAGCTTCATTGCCTTCTGCGGCCAGGAACGGTCTGAAGCTCAGTTCCCGCCTGCTGAGCGTCGCCAGCAAGGTTGTAGAGGCCTTGCCATGACGGTCCGGTCACTTCGTTCCCAGCTCATGAGAGCCGCCATGCTGACCACGGCGACGGCGCTTCTGCTCAGCGCCGGTGGAATGCTTGGCTACGAGTACTTCAGCTTTCGAGCTGAACGTGAAAAGGATCTGCGCGCGCAGGCCGAGCTGCTGGCACGTGCCGTAGCGCCGGCGCTCATGTTCAGCGACGCGAAAAGCGCAGAGCTGCAGTTAGGTTCTCTTCGCCAGAAGCCGGGATTGCTTCGAGCGACTGTGCACGACATCAACGGTGCGCGGTTCGCCATTTATGAAGCACAGGGGTCAGCTGCAGGTCGGGCAGCAGTTGCATTGCCCTGGGATGTTCCAGCCGTTCGGCATGAAGGCTCGTTGCTGGAAATCGTGTACGCGATCGACCATGACGGAGAACGCGTCGGCACCCTGGATCTGGTCGCAGAACACGACATCGGTTCACGACTCGTCAACTACGCGGCGATCCTTGGATTGGTGGTGCTCGCCAGCCTCGCATTGGCTCGGTTCGTTTTCGGCCGTCTGCAGCGCGCGGTGACGGAACCGCTGCTTGCCGTCACGAAGGTCGCCAAGCAGGTCATGGATGAGCGTGATTGGCGGCTGCGTGCGGACAGCAGTCCAACGAGCGAGGAAATCGAGGTCCTGGTCAAGTCGTTCAACGGGATGCTGGCCGAGGTGGAAGCCGCACAGGACCAGTTGCTCGCCGCTGATCGCAAGAAGGATGTATTCCTTGCCACGCTGGCGCACGAACTGCGGAACCCGCTGGCACCGATGGTCAACGCGGTCCAACTGCTGCAACGGGACAACCTTCCACCTGCGGTGCGAGGGAAAAGCCATGAAATTCTTGCTCGACAACTCCGCCACATCGTTCGGATGATCGACGATCTGCTCGACGTGTCGCGGATCACGACCGGCAAACTTGCCCTTCAGAACGAGCAGGTCGACCTCATCCCAATCATCCGGTCGGCCGTGGAACTCATCGAGCCCGTGGCGCGCGGCCGTGAGCAGGAGATCCGAAGCGATCTTCCCGACGCGCCAGCAATGGTGACAGGCGACAGCACGCGGCTGCAGCAGGTGTTCTCGAACCTGCTGACGAATGCTTCTCGCTACACGCCAGAGGGTGGGCGCATTGAGGTGTCCCTGCACACCCAAGATGGGGAGGTTCTCGTCTCGGTGCGCGACAACGGTATCGGGATCGACCCTGCGATGCACGAAGCCGTGTTTGAGATGTTCACGCAGGTAGACAAGCGGTTGGAACGTGGTAACACCGGCCTGGGGATCGGGCTCACGCTGGCTCGCCAACTCGTGCTGCTTCACGGCGGAGCGCTCACGCTGTCGAGCGGGGGTGCTGGTAAAGGCTCCTGCTTCACGGTGAAGTTGCCAAGAATTGCAAGGGTTCAGGTCGAGACACCTGCTGCGCCGCCGCCCATCGAGCCGACTGCGACCACTTCATCGCGCTTGTCAATGCTGATTGCCGACGACAACGTCGACTTTGCCGAAAGCATCCAGACCATGTTGCAGCTCGCAGGTTACGCGGCCGACATCGTCCATGACGGCGAGGCCGCGTTGCAGGCGTGCTTGGCGCAGCGCCGGGACGTTGCAATTCTGGACATTGGTATGCCAGCGCTCAATGGATACGACGTGGCGAGAAGACTGAACGATGGGCAGATGCGTCCGCATCTTCTCGTCGCCATCAGCGGCTGGGGACGAGCTGAGGACAAGAGCAAAGCAGTGGAGGCTGGTTTCGATTACCACTTCACCAAGCCGCTTGACCTCGAGGAGTTGTTCCCGATTCTTGAAAGCCTAAAAACCAAATCGGCGACAAGCGTCTCACCCGACGCCACACTTCAATGAGCTTGAGAAGAAAAATGGCTGGCCGGCAAAGCTGCCAGCGGCCTAAGGAGCTACTCGGTCTGTGGGCAGCGTGCTGCGTCTTCAGCGCGCACGCCGCCGCCGACGGTGGCGGCGAGCTGGTGGCGTCCTACAAGGGACGGGACTTGGTAGACCTCAGCCTCGAGGAACTGGCGAACGTGCAAGTGACGTCGGTGACCGGGCGTCCGGTATCGGCGCACGAGGCCGCGGCTTCCTTGTTTGTGATCACTGCGGATGACATCCGTAGATCAACCGCTCGCAGTTTCCCCGAAGCCCTCAGGCTTGCCCCGAACCTTCAGGTGGCGCGCCTGAGTGCCAACCAGTGGGCAATCAGCGCCCGCGGTTTCAACAACACCATCGGCAACAAGCTGCTGGTGCTGGTCGACGGTCGAACGATCTACTCACCGCTCTTTTCTGGCGTCTTCTGGGACAGCCAGGAATTGCTGCTTCAGGATATCGAGCGGATTGAAGTCATCAGTGGGCCCGGTGCAACGCTGTGGGGCGCCAACGCGGTGACCGGTGTGATCAACGTCATCACCCGGTCGTCGTTCGACACCAGCGGAACACTGCTGCTTGCCGAGGCGGGCGAAGGTGGCCATCAGGTTGCTGCACGGCAAGGCGGGAAGCTGGGTGACAACGGCGCCTGGCGGGCATACGCGATGCAGATCTCCCGAGACCGCACGGAGCTCGATGACGGCGTACCTCGCAGCGACCACATGGTCAAGAAGCAGCTCGGGGGGCGAATGGACTGGAAGACGGTCAATCACACGGCCACCCTGCAGGCGGATCTGTACGACGGACGGGGAGACGCGGGAAGCAACCTGGGTCCAGACGTTTCAGGCGGCAATGTCCTCGGCCGGTGGCAGCAGTTCAGCGACGACGGTTCAAATTGGCAGCTGCAAGCCTATCTGGATGTGGCCCGCAGGAATGACGACGTCATCTTCCGCGACCGCACGCGCACACTAGACGTGCAGTTCAACCACGTGCCGGTGGTGAGCCCGCATCACAAACTCATCTGGGGGCTCGGCTACCGGACAGCCGAGAGCCGTACGAGACCGACGGCGGTGGTTCGTTTCACCCCCGAAGAAAAGTCCCTGCGCTGGAGCAACGTGTTCGTCCAGAACGAGTGGGCGGCCACGCCGCAGTTGAGTTTGACTGCCGGAGTCAAGGCAGAGCGCAACGTCTATACAGGCACCGAATGGCTTCCCACGCTAAGGGCCAGTTACCGTTTGCACGAAAGCAGCATGCTTTGGGCGTCGGCCTCCCGTGCCGTACGGGCGCCGGCCAGGCTGGATCGCGAGTTTTTCTTCCCCGCCAACCCCCCGTACATCATCACGGGCGGCCCCGATTTCCAATCAGAGGTGGCCACGGTGACGGAGCTCGGATACAGAGGCCAGCAGCTCCCTGGCGTGAGCTACTCGGCGACGCTGTTTCACAGCAAGTACGAGCGCCTCCGGGCTGGACGCCAGGCGCCCACGTCCGTTGAGAACAGGGCTCGTGGCAGTGTGTCCGGTTTGGAGACGTGGACAAGCATCGACTTGCATCCGCGATGGCGCATGAGCGTTGGTTGGGTCCATCTGGCCAAATCGCTCACTGCAGATCAAGAATCCCCTCCATCTTCGGTTCCCAACCTTGGCAATGATCCAAAGAACCAATTAACGCTGCGATCGACTGCCACGTTGTTCGACAACGTTGAACTTGATCTCGCCGTGCGGCATGCGTCTGCATTGCCAGAGCCGGTCGTGCCGGCATACACCGTGGCCGATGTCCGGCTGGGCTGGCACGCCTCGCAATCGCTCGAGGTAAGCCTGGCCGTCAACAACATCGGTGACCGCAAGTACTCGGAGTTCTCGCCTGCTGAAGCAAGTCGATTTGGGCGGTCGGCGCAGTTGAGGCTCGTGTGGCAGATCCAGTAGGCACCGTCCGACCCGTCCTCATTCCGCCTCCCTTCGAGAGCGGCGCGCACGATCCTGACCCGCATCCTTCGAGGAGCATTCCTGAGAATACTTTCGTTGCGCGGAGATTCTATAGAATGCATAATGGTGCACGGGAAACCGGAGCAGCCCTATGCCAGCAGTACAGACGAAAACTCTCCACAAGGACCTGGGCACCGTAGACGCGGCCCGCGCTGTCCTGCGGGCGTTCTTCAACATCGCAAAGGCCTGGGGCCTGTCTCCGAGCGAACAGGAAGTCCTCTTGGGCGTCAGCCAGCCTACTTGCTATCGGTGGCGCAACGACCAAGTGGCCTCGGCGTTGTCGCCAGACACGCTGGAGCGGCTGGGATACATCCTGAACATCTACGCCGCTCTGCAGATTCTGCTGCCGATTCAGGAGCGAGCCGACGGTTGGGTGCGTGAGCTCAACACAGCGCCATTGTTCGGAGGCGCGCCAGCGCTCAAGCGCATGCTGGGCGGCCAGGTTGGCGACTTGAAAGTGGTTGCCGACTACCTCGATGCCATGCGAGGCGGCGAGTTCTCATGACGTCGACAACGATTCAGCTGCCATGGAACCCGACCTACCGCCTCATCCCCAGTCGATTCCCGCCTGTCTCGATTTTTGAAAAGGTCGCGTCCGTCCAGGACTTCGACACCCTGTATGCGGTCCAGGCTTTGGTGAACCCACGCATCCGCCAGGAACTTGGGCAGATCGACCTGGTGCCGAAGGATGACCGCGTTTTCGGCAACGGGAGCTCGCCCGTCATGGCGGCGTTCTGCCACCTGAACCCGGAAGGTTCGCGTTTCAGTGACGGCACCTGGGGCGTCTACTATGGAGCGCAGACGTTGGAGACGGCGGTGGCCGAGGTGAGCTACCACCGCTCAAAATTCCTCTCAGCGACTTCGCAGCTGCCCATCGATGTCGACCTGCGTTGCTACGTCGCCAACGTGCAAACACCTCTGGTCGACGTGCGTCAGTTGGACGCCATCCACGATCCGAACAGCTATGCCGCCTCCAGAGAACTGGCGAAGGTGCAACGAGCCAACGGTGCGACTGGCTTGCTGTATCGCTCCGTCCGCGATCCGGATCGCGAATGCGTTGCGGTGTTCCGTCCGCCGGCCATCAAGGTACCCGTGACCCAGGGGCCACACGTGACTCTGTGTTGGGACGGTCAGCGGATCAGGGCGTGGTACCGCAAGTCCGACGTGCACTCCCTGTAGCAAGCTGAGTTAACGCCTGACGGATCACTTCGAATCTCTCATGCACGACGGTGACCCGGTTCGATTGATAGGGGCCATAGAACCAACCGACAGCATCCGGGAAGTTTCTACGGCGTCACCAGGCGTTCCACAGATCCACGGCCGCGTCGACGAAGGCGTCACAGTTGGCCTGGTTCCAGCAAACGTGGTGGCCATCCCGCAGCAAGTAGTACTGCTCGTTAGCGCAGACCAGGTCTTTCTTGACAGCCTCACTTCGGTACCAATTGATCGCATTGGCGACACAAGTCTGGTAGTCCGAGTGAAATTTCTCGCTCGGCACGTTGTAGAGCAGCCCTTCGAGGTAATAGGACGGGGCGCTTCCCTTGGCGATCAAGCCATCTTCGACCAGCCGGCTCCTCATGTTCTTAAACACCCGCGCAACCGGTTTGAACCACTTGGACGTGTCCTTGTGCTTCTGCGTCAGGTTGGCGGAGTGCTGTCGTGGGTAGTTGGCGATGGGGTCGCCCTTGGCATTGTGAAAGCAGATGCCCTCGGTGAACTCCGAGTCGCTGACCGATTTGAACTTGGTGTACCGGCGGAACTGGATGGCCGCGATCACATCGGCTTTGCGCCGGGATCCGTTGGCGTCGATGGCGATGGCCTTGTCGCCAACTCGGGCCGCATGGCCGTACTGGTCGACCAGCACTTTGACCACGTCGGCCTTGAACTCGACGTGTGTGTAAGCGGCGTCGGTAAAGGCTGTCTTGTAGGCCGCCTTTTCTTCCTCGGAGAGACGATCGATATCCCTCTGAAAACAGTCGGTGAGGCAAATGACGATGTCCACGTCGCTCTCGGCGTAGATGTTCGTGTCGTTGCCGTAAGAGCCTTGCAGGAAGACCTTGAAGTTCTTGCCGGCGTACGGCGTATCGCTGCCCTCCAAGATGCCTTTGATGCTGTTGTATGTGGTCGACGACTGCGTGATAGACCCTTGGTGCGACCACGTATCGAGTTGAGATTCAGGGATGGCCATGGTTCGACAACCTTCAGAGCAGAAATGCGGCTAGTTGCTTTTCGTGCGCCGAGAAGGACTCGCGGCCGCGTGTGAATAGGACGTTCAATTTGCTAACGTCGTGCTCCAGCAGGTCGGTGGCCATGGCCGGCTGGGTAAAGGCGTCGCTGATCCGGACGGTGGGCACGTCGTGGAACAGCACCTGACGCAGCTGGTCCATGGACTGGGTATTGATTTCCAATGTCTTCTGCAGCAGTTCGACACCGTAGAGGAAGTTCTTGGCGAACCACATACTGAGCTTCTTAGGCTCTGGATAGATCCCACAGCCGAGGCTGACGATCCGGATGTCCTCGCGCGCCCGCTTGAGCGCTTGCACAGCGTCAGCGATTGCATACAAGGTCGGGTTGTTGGCGCAGTACCCACCGTCGATCAATTCGATCTGCTCGCCCGTCGACGTCGTGACCGTGGTCCGCTCGAAGAACGGGTAGGCAGAACACGACGCCTGCACAGCATCTGCGATTCGCACGCCGAAACCTGGCACGAACGTCGCGGCACGCCCATGCGCCTGCTCGACGCTGCCCTTGAAAATCATGGGGCGCTCGCTCAACCACTTTGCGGCGACGATGCCGACGCGGGTTTTGACATCGGTGAACGCGGCGTCGCGGAACACCTCGTTGGCCAGTTGGTTGAGTGCCCTCGTACGGGTTGCCCGCCGGCGGTTGGACATCACCTTAGGAACATGCTCGCGATAGAGCGCCAGGATCTCGTCGACCGATTTGCCCAGTGCGATCAGCGCCGCGATGATGGATCCGGTGCTGGTTCCGAAGATCAGGTCGAACTTCTCATGTAGCGGGCAACCGCTCATGGCCTCGATCTCTTTGAGCACTCCCAAAGTGTAGAAGCCTTTGGCGCCTCCACCGTCCAGCGTCAGGACGCGCAGCGGCGTTGCTGGCGCGTCCACGGTATGCAGGTTAGTCATCACTTCCTCACTCAGTGACCCGGCGGTGTCAGGCGGTTGCAGTCACGGATCGCAGCGTGGACCTCAGCCCGTCCATCGTCAGCTTGGACGGGTCAGCGACGCCATGCTCTCTCGCGACCTGACGGACCAAGTCGTCCATCTCGACTGACAGGCTTGTGAGCCCTTCGAACTTTTTGTCGGTGTCCAGAATGGCGCGAAGTCCATCCGGTGTCTTGAGCTTTTGGGCCTCTGTGCGATGCACCGCCAGGTAGTCGAGGTGGCGCTGTGCCTCTCCAAGGATCGACAGCTCGGAGACGATGCCGTAGCGGAGCCACAGCTCGTTGGCGTGGTACATCAAGGCCGCGATGTCAAAGCTGGGCAGCGCAACGGTGCGGCCGTCGGCTTCCATGTCGGCCTTCAGCTGCTTGCACAGGCGTATGGCCTTGCGCAAGCCGCCGTAGGTGGCGTTGCACTGCTCCGTGATGCGATGGATATGCAGGAACGGCAGGTTCTCGATCGTCTTGCCGTCGCTGGCATCAAGGATGGTGACGCCACGGTCTCGCTCGAGCTGCGACAGCTGGTACTCGCCGGTGTCATGCCAGTGTGATGGAACGACGTCGACAACGCGCCGAAGTGATCCCCCCGAAACGCTGACCGCCTTCGAGCCGGGCTCCACCTTCGCCCGCGGAAACGCGTCCTCCAGGCTGGTGATGATGCCGTGACGAAGATTTGTCAGCACCATGAACGACATCCTGGCAGGCTGCCCAAGGTATATGCCGCGACCGGCCATGACGCCGTGGCGTTCGTAGGTGAGATGACTTCTATCCAGCGCCAAGAGGTCGACGTCACTGACGCGTCGGATATGGACATCGAGTGCGACGGAGCCCTGGATGCGGTACTCGGTCGGAATTCCTCGTGCAGACAATCTCGGCTTGAGTTGATCCTCAACCCGCTTGGCCTCCTCACGGCTCACCCGCGTGTACTGTGCGTCGACGGGCTGCATGGCCCCGATCGCATAGGCAGTAAACGGCTTGTTCTGGCGCTTCTCTTCCCACGACTCGTTAGATGGAGTCAGCGACTTGATCAACGCGTCGCGAGTCTCCGCCGCGTCCAGCAGCGTCCGCGTCGGACGGTCATCACCCACGCGGCGGGCGCGCAGCTGGATCAACCGCTTCTGTATGTCGGCCATGCGTCCTCCCTGGACTTGCTCGTTCTAGTCATTCCCCTGAGTGTTCTTGCGCACTAGGGGTTGCTCGGCATGATTCGCAATGTTAGCCGCGGTCAGGGACCAGTGGCCGTTTGTGCGCTGCGTCGTGCTCAGCGTTCATAAGACCGTGGCGATGATGGCGCCGTGACGCCGATGGCCGTGCCACGTTGCGCCTGATAGCTGGGTGTCTGAAAAGGACTGCTGCTGGCCTGCGTTCAAGCACCCATCACAAAAGCGAACTGACCCTTGATGTAGTGCGCGCACGAGCTGATCCACGAGACAACCTCCTGGGTCGTGCTGATCCTCGGCCCGGCCCGGCCGTCGGTCACATGCCAGTTCGCGGCCATGGCAAAGTGGAACTTGTGCATTTGCTCTATGGACAGGCCATATGCCGGTGTTCCGATTTGAGGCGCCACAGCTGTGGTTACTGCCTCGGCTATTGCGAAGTCTGCGAACGTGGAGACCTCGGCAGCTTTCTCTCGTCCCGAGAAAGTCTGGAAATCGATTTCCTCGGATAGTCCCACATCCATGCCTCGGGGTGCATGCACGTTCCAGTGCGGCTGCGCGTGGGCGAGCTCTGCGTCGCGCACGTCCCATTCCGCACGGAAGCACAGGTGAGCTGCGTCGGCGGTCGTGCCCTGCAAAAGCTTGAGGCTTATGTGCTTGAGCATAAGAGGCGTCCCGTACTCCGACTCGAGTTCGACAACCAACCACGCAGATTGCCTGTCGTCGACGTAAATCGGTAGAGCCGGCAGAGGACCCTTGCGCCCTTGAACAGTGGGTGAGCTGGGCTGTCGAATATAGACAAACTGCCGTTGCCCTGACTGCTTGTTCGTTTGGTCGAGGAATCCAAGGCCAAGGGCATTCGTCAATGCCGTACAAACGTCCCTATAGAACTTTTTGTCATCACCGATCTGCAGCCCTTCCGGAACTGAGACGAGTTTGTTCTGCCTCTTCTTTCCCCTGCCGCTTGCCATGATGCTCAGCCCGCCTTAGAACCGAATCCCAACGCTTTGCGTGCAAGGCGGTCTAGAGCCTTTTTGTCCCACTCCTCACCCTGGGCCATCCTCTCGCCGATGTAGCACAACGGCTCAAGCAGTGAGTCAGGTAGTCGCTGCGCATCGATCAGCGGCATCCTCTCGACAAAGCGCTTCGACAAGTTCCATTGGCCACCAGAAAGGTTGTTCGAGACGCCGGCGAGCAGGGTGTTCGTGATCGGCGCATTCAACGTGGCAACTATCGCTACCAGATGCTGTTCGGTCAGCCCTTCTCGCTTGGGTTGCCAGCCGTAGCCCTGAACGACGACTAAGTCGCCGACCCTGTCCAGTGCAAAAGATCCTGCCAACCCGAAGTAGGTAGAGATGATCTTTGGGCGCCGCGCCACTTGCCAGCTGCGGTACTCTGACAGACGCCACCAGTTCGCCTCCGTGATGCGCGCGCGCTGAATCAGAGCCTCGCGATACGGATAGAGCTTCGCCTGAAAGTAGTGCGGCAGCTTCTTCTTGAGGTCGGCCTCGGACGTGATCGTCGGCACACCCTCACCGTAGGGGTAGAAGACCCATGTTCCGGGGAAAATCTGCCCGTTGCGAATCGTCTCGTTCACGACGCCGGGACGGAAGAACTGCTGCTCGTTCTTCGGCAGCGCACGGTATGCGTCGTTGTCCAGCAAAAAGGCAGCGTTCAGCCCGGTGATAGCGCCCTGCTGGACCGAGAACCGATCTCCAACGAGCAGACTGTCCGACATGGCAGACAGCACGTTTGCCGACTCGTATGGCCGCGGCGCCCAGTCCTTGGCAGACTGAAGCGATGGGACGCTATAGATGCTGAAGTTCTTATGGTCTTCAAGGCACTCTGGAGCATGCGGCATGTCATGACGTCGGAGAGCGCGCAAAGCGTGATCGGAAGAACCGCTGGCATGGTCTGCCCAAACTAGCAGCGTAGGCTCGATCACTGGCTGCATAGCTCTCCGCTTCAGGATGAGCAGCGCGGGGTCGACGGTGACGTCCGAGAAGACCGCTTGATTGCCAAGTCGTGCAGACAACTCAACGGTATTCTCGGCCAGCAGAAATTCCCTCAGAGGCGCCGACGACGTGCCGTCAAGGAACGAGGCGGGCAGTACCGCTCCGAGCACTGCCGACGGAGACAACGACTCCGCTGCAAGCCGCACAAAAGCGGACGCCATATCCGGGCGCTTGGAGTGAGTCTCGTCGAGCACACGGCTGACCGTCTTTTGCTGCGACGGCTCCATGTCGAGCCAGGACACGAACGGTGGATTCATGAGGCAGACGTCGACGTCCGTCACCCAGGCCTCTCCATCCAGGGCATCACGATGAACGATGTTGATCGACAGCGAGCCGCTGAACGTGGCCGCTTCCGCCGCCAACCCGAACCGAGCCATCAGGCACGCGGGCGCCGAGATGTCGTAGCCGGTGATCGTGACCGTCCCTTTGAAGCCCCCTAGTGCCAGTTGACGAACCGCTTCTCGCAGGAATTCGCCGCTGCCACATGCCGGGTCGAACACGTGGATATGCTTTGACTTCAAATCGACTCGGGTCAACGTCTGTTCCGCCAGCGTACGCACCAGCGGTGTAGGCGTGAAGAAGGCCCCTAGAGCCTTTGAGGCGGGGCCTGCGACCTTAACCTGTCCCCCGAAGAACATGTCCTCCTGAATAGGTGCCAGCGCGAGGTAGTGGGCTTCTTGAAAGATTCGCCCGGAAGCGTGCCTAACCATCAACGAGATCGACGGAGGCTTGCGGTTGCTCAAATCAGGCCGCAGCAACTGATCAACAACCATGTCGATGCCGACTGCTGTGAGCAGCGATCGAGCCGCTTCGGAAGCCTCGACAGCTTCCGGCCAGTGCGCGGCAAGTGACGACCTGCCATCCTGGCTCTTCAAGGCTGCATTCAGAACCGCCATAAACGCCAGCATCGCCTCGCGGTCGCCATCTTTGCGACCACGTGCTCTTACAGCACGGTAGACCGATACGGCGCGCGACACCACTGAGCGTTCACGTGGCGCCTGCTTTGATTCGATGTATCGCTGGAAAACGTCCAACTTGGACGCCACGTCAGACACGTTGTACTGCTCGGCCCATCCCACAGCTGGTTGGTCCCAGCGCAGGAGGCTCAGCTTGTCGCCTCGAACGGAAAGGTAGTGGTCAACGTCAGCGGACCATGCAAGTTGTGCCCCGACGGACGGGTCCGGACTGGCCTCGTCAACGTCAAGGCAGAAGTTGCCCTTGCCGCCGTTGAGCATCACATAGGAACGCTCCTTCGAGACACCGAACAGCGGCACCGGGAGATACCCAAGTTGTCTGCGCCAAACATCTGCCTGTGAAAGATCGTTCACAGCGCTCTCCTCATTTTTGTCTTAACTGACACAGGCGGCAGTCCTACGAGTTCCATCTGAGTCCCTGCTTCCTGCTCGTTGAGGCGGTCTTCGAGTTCCTGGATCGCGGTGTCCAACGGAAACACGATGACCGCCTCGGCCAAGTGTTCAGCGCTAAGCGCCTCGTGTGCGGTGACCCGCCCATCGCATGTGACTCTCAACAGCCGGCGGCTCGGCAACGCCCACTGCGCCGCGCACAAGCCGAACAGCGTTTCGGACTGCGGCGCTAGTGCACTCACGTCCATCCGGAATTCCCGAACCAGCCGTCGCACGACGATGAGCCCGACGATTTCTGCCCTCGTATAGGACGGTGAATGCCCCCGCTTGCCCGCCAACGAAGGCATCAATTTCTTCCAATACCGCAGCGTCTCTCCGGTGATACCGACGAGATCCAATGCTTGAGCTGGCGTGAAGCGCACGGGGCAATTGTACTTACTGACCTGTTGTTAACAACGAGTTGTTTTGGCGCTAGCCCACATAACCGCGTCCACCCATGGTCTCAAGCCGCTGGCTCAGCACGTGAGCCACCAAACGTCAGCCACAAAATGCATCACTGCAAACCAACCGGTCCGAGATGTCGAGGAGGCGTGGCGGAGGAATTCCCTTGCTTTCCACCTTTCGCCAGGAACGGGTTTCCAACTTCCGGCGGATCTGGCTTCCAACTTTTGGAGGGGTGCCCACGTTGGCGCCCTCAGCGCAGGCCGGAAACCAAAGCTTGGATCACGACGGTTTCTCTGAACTCGACAGCGGCCGGCCGACGTGGAGTCCCTTGAAACCGACAGCCGCGTCACCAGATTTCCCCACCAATCCCAGGCCTGTTCAGGCGGACAGACAATCGCACCCATCATGAAGATCAACCACACGACCCAAGCCCGCCTCAGCACCTGAGACGCCCTTCGACCGTGTTCGGAAGGCGCCCCGCCTTCCGGTTCAAACAAACCCCGGCAGGCTCGCACCTCCCGGGGTTTTGTTTTTCTCAACCTAGATCCGGTAGTTGGGCGGGCCCGAGGGGCTGGAGAGGCAGGACGCTGGCAAGGCGCGCCGACGACGTGGGCTGATGCCCGCTAGGAGAAGCAACGCAGCCAGCGACCTGAAGCGCCAGACCAGCGGGCTCGCCTGACTGCCGGGTTTAGGTTCAAACACCATGCGCACACGCACTTTCGACAAGCTGATCGCCACGATTCCCGAGCGCCGGAGCGCGGCTTTGTCGCGTCTGCGCTTCGGCGTCCTGCCTTTGCGCTAGTGCCCTCGGCGATTCCGTCTGAGGGGCTGGCCCCTCACTCATTCAGGAATCGCCATGAACTCGAGCACCAACACCTCCTTCCGCAAGCTGCGCAACATCGGCGTCATCGCCCACGTCGACGCGGGCAAGACCACGACCACCGAACGCATCCTGTTCTACACGGGCGAAAACCATCGCATCGGCGAAGTGCACAACGGCGCCACGACGATGGACTTCGACCCGCAGGAACGGGCACGCGGCATCACCATCCACAGCGCGGCCACGACCGTGCACTGGCAGGGCACGCAGATCAACCTGATCGACACACCCGGACACATCGACTTCAACCTCGAGGTGCGCCGCTCGCTGCGCGTGCTGGACGGTGCCGTCGTCGTCTTCGACGGCGTGGCCGGCGTGGAGCCGCAGACCGAGACCAACTGGCGCCTCGCGGACGAGTACCGCGTGCCGCGCATCGCTTTCGTCAACAAGCTGGACCGTGTGGGCGCGGATTTCGGCCGCGTCGTCGCGTCCCTGCAGGACCGCCTGGGCGTGCGCGCGCTGCCGCTGCAGCTGCCCATCGGCGCGGAAGGCGAGTTCCGCGGCGTGGTGGACCTGCTGACGATGCAGGCCCTCGTCTGGGACCGCGACGACGCTTCTGAGCCGCCGCGTGTGAGCGACATCCCGGCCGAGCTGCTGCCGGCTGCCGAGGCCGCGCGTGCGCGTCTCATGGAAGCCGCTGCCGAACAGGACGACGCACTGCTGGACGCCTGGCTGCGCGGCGCCGAGTTGCCTGTGGACGACGTGCGTGCGGCGCTGCGCCGCGGCACCCTCGCGGGCGCCTTCGTGCCCGTGCTGGCCGGCTCGGCCTTCCGCAACCGCGGCGTGGAGCCGCTGCTGGATGCCGTCGTGGCCTACCTGCCCAGTCCTGGTGAAGCACCGGGCTCCGCAACGACCGACGGCCCGCTGTCTGCCCTCGCCTTCAAGCTGACCGCCGACGACCACGGCGCGATGGTGTTCGTGCGCGTCTACAGCGGCCGGCTCAGGCGCGGCGACACGGTGTTCAACGCCAGCACCGGCAAGCCCGAACGCGTGTCTCGCCTGTACGAGATCCACGCCGACCGGCGCGTCGAACGCGACGAACTCGTCGCGGGCGACATCGCGGGCGTCGTCGGCCTGAAGGACGTATTGACCGGCCACACGCTGGCGTCCGCCAAGGACGCGGCCGTGCTGGAAAGCATCGCCGTGCCTGCGGCCGTCATCGACGTCGCCATCGAGCCGCGCAAGCAGGCCGATGCCGCAGCCCTTGCCAAGGGCCTGGGCGTGCTCGTCCGTGAAGACCCGTCTCTGCGGCTGCGGCAGGACGCCGACTCGGGCCAGACGCTGCTGTCCGGCATGGGCGAGCTGCAGCTGGAAGTGGCGGTGGAGAAGCTGCGCTCACGCTTCGGCGTGGACGTGGCCACGGGCCGCCCGCAGGTCGCCTACCGCGAGACCATCAAGGCCGCGGCTGAGCTGCGCCATGTGCACAAGAAGCAGAGCGGCGGCCCCGGCCAGTTCGCCGAGCTGACGCTGCGCATCGCGCCGCTGCCGCGTGGCGATGGCTTCCGCTTCGAGAGCCAGGTCATGGGCGGCGCGATCCCGCGCGAGTTCATCCCGGCGGTCGAGGCGGGCATTCGCAAGGCGGCGCAGGCGGGTCCGTTCGCCGGCCATCCGCTGGTGGACTTCGAGGCCGTTCTGCTGGACGGCAGCGCGCATGTGCGTGACTCGTCGGCGCTGGCCTTCGAGTTGGCGGCGGCGGCGGCGCTGCGCGAGGCCGTGTTGAAGGCGGCGCCTGCGGTGCTGGAGCCGGTCATGGCCGTCGAGGTCATCACGCCGGCCGAATCGCTCGGCGATGTCATCGGCGACCTGCTGCGCCGGCGCGGCCAGGTGCAGGGCCAGGCGGCACGCGGCAACGCGGTTGCCGTGGCGGCCGATGTGCCACTGGAGCGCATGTTCGGCTACATCGGGCAGTTGCGCGCGCTCAGCTCGGGGCGGGCGCTGTTCACCATGCAGTTGAGCCATTACGCGGAAGTGCCGGTGCGGGCCGCGCTGGCGGCTTGAGCGAGGGCGGTGGTTGGCCGGAATTGGCCAGCCTCTGCTTATCAACCGCGATTCCGCCCCACCACGAACGCCACGATGGCCAAACCCGCGGCGACCACGAGGGCGTCTTCGATCAAGCCGCTGCGGGTCTGGCCGATACGGGCCATCGCGCGCTTGCGGGCGGCCAGCGTGGCGTAGGCGAGCGGCACGGCGGTCGCGACAGCCGCCGTGGCACCGGCTCGCTCCTTGCCATGCGGCGCCAGCGCGGCGCCGGCAATTCCTGCGCTCGCGACGCGCGCCATCAGCCCCAGGGCCACGGTGCGGTCGGGCGCCGTCTTCATCTTGTCGCCGAACAGTTCGCCCACACCCATCACCAGGGCGCCGAACTTGAACAGCGGCCGGTCCAGCAGGAAAAGTTCCCCTGGCGTGCGACGGCCTGCGAGCCGGGCCAAGGCGATGGACGCCATGGGCGTCATCGAGCGGGCGCTGGCGACGGCGCCGATCAGGACGGATGAGAGAAGGCTGCGGACGGTCATCTTGGTTTCTCCAGCAGGGTCAGCGCTGCGGCTTCACCGGCGCCGACGACGCCAGCCCGCGCTCACAGGCTGCCTTGGCCGTTGCGCTACTGGCGGCCATGCAACGCGCCGCGCCGTCGTCCACGCCACCGGGCACATTGCCGGCAGGCGCCGAGGCAGTGATTGCGGCGGCGGTGCTGTTCCTCGGCTTGAGCGGTATCGAGATCTGCGGAATCACCCGTTCCTCCGGCCGCTGATTGCCGGGCTCCTTGGCGTTCTCGGCGGCCGTGATGGCGGCGTTTCGCGTCGGGACCTGCTTGGACGCAGCAGTCATCGGCTCGGCTGCGGAGGCGGGTGACGAAGCCGGCATGGCTGCTTGAGCCCACGCACCGCTCGTGAAGGCCGCTGCGAGGATGCTGCCAAGGATGACGTGGAGAACGACTTTCATGAGGCACCGCGCTTGCAGCTGTGATGCGATGAATGTCACCTTGCACGTGGCGAACGTGTGTAGGAGGGCGGCTTGCAATGTGTGGTGCAGCCGCTGATACCCGTCGAAGTGTGGCGCGTGTGTCTAAGCTGACGCCACCATGCTCGCCGCTTTTGCGGTTGTCCGTGCTGCTCGTTGCATTGCCGGGGGTCCGTCCCGGCAATGCATCGAGCAGACGCACGGCTCTCAAAGACGATCGACTACCAGCACGATGCGACGCGCTAGAAAGCGCCATCGCCACATAGGCTCACCCCCTCAATCGCTAGAACCGGCCGATTGGGGTATGCACAAAATTCCTGGTCATCACTCCCAGCGCAGATGCACCACCCGGTACCCCTTCCCCTTCAACGCCTGCAGCAAAAACGGCATCGCCCTCGCCGTCTGATCTTGCGCGTCATGCAGCAGCACGATGCCACCGCCACTCTTGCCCAACCCATCCAGCAGCTTGTCCGCCAGCATCTGCGGCGTCTGCTCGGGCAGCCAGTCCTCAGCACCCGCGTCGATGGACATGACGGTGATGGCCCGGTCAGCAAGCGCCTTCATCAGCGGGGGCGTTTCCTCCAGGAAGGGGAAGCGGTAGGCCGCCGGCTCGCTGCCCAGTACGGCGCGGTAGGAGGCCACCACGGCGTCGAGGTCGGCGAGCTGGGCAGGCGCGGGCATTTGCGAGAAGTGCGGGTGCTGGTCGCCATGCATGCCCACCGTATGGCCGGCGTCGCGCACCTGTCGGGCCAGCGCCGGATGCTGGCGCATCGGCTCGCCATTCATGAAGAAGCTGGCCTTCACGCATTGCTCGGCCAGCGCCTTCAGGATGACCGGCGTGGACTCGGGTCGCGGGCCGTCGTCAAAGGTCAGCACGACCTCGCCCGGCGCCAGCGTCGGCAGCGCCGCATGTTGGGCGGTGCCCCAGGCCGCGCCCTCGCGCTTGAGCATCAGCGTGCGTGACGTGCCCAGCACATCAGGGCCGCAGGCGGGCGCGGAGGCGGCCGTGGCCAGCAAGACGCTCATCAGCAGCCCCATCAGTGGCCACCCGCCGGCGCAGCCTGGCCGCCGAACTCATCCGCTTCTTCGTGGTCATGCGGGAAGGGCGCCAGCCAGGCCAGGATCACCGGCGGGACCGAGAAGACCAGCACCCAGCCGAAGAAGCTCAGGTAGTTGTGGTCGACCGCGTTCCACATGAAGCCGCTGACCGTCCCCGTGCCCCACTTGGTGAGCGCCATGACGCCGGTGGCCATCGCGTAGTGGGCCATGCGGAAGGGCCCCGGGGCGATCTGCTGCATCATGTAAAGCATGTGGCCCACCGAGCCCATGCCGAAGCCGAACTTCTCGATCGAGACGATGACGGCAATGGTCAGCGTGTCGGTCGGCATCGTCTGCGCGAGGTAGAAGTAGGTCAGGTGCGGGATGTTGAGCACGAGGGCCAGCGTGAAGAAGCTGCGGGGCAGCGTGCGCTTCGCGACCAGAAAGCCGCCCAGGAAGGCGCCGGCGATAAAGGTCAGCGTGCCGACGGTGCCGTTGATGTGGCCCAGGGATTCGTTGTCCATGCCCAGGCCGCCGGCGGCGCGCGCGTCCAGCAGGAACAGCGGGCCGAACTTCTCGATGAAGCCTTCGCCGAAGCGGTAGAAGAAGATGACGGCCAGCATCATCCAGATCTGCGGCTTCTTGAAGAAGGTGATCCAGGCCTCGGCCGTGGCCTTCAGGCCGACGCCCAGGCCCTGGCCGTGCAGCGCCGAGGGCGAGCCCGGCGGCAGCACGCGCACGTGATAGATGCCGAACAGCGCCATCGCGGCCGCCGCCATGGACACGACGATGACCCAGCACTGCACCCAGCTCATGCCGACGTGGTTGTGCAGATAGCCGGTCAGGGACACGAACAGGCCCGAGCCGATGACGGCGCCCATGTTCCAGCACATGCCCTGCAGGCCCGAGTAGCGCGCCTGGTCGGTCTTGGAGACGGTCGTCATGAAGACGCCGTCGGCGCAGGTGTCCTGCGTGGCGGAGGCAAAACCGACGAGCCAGAAGAAGGCCAGCGACAGCCTGAAGAAGCCCTCCAGCGGCAGGCACAACGCCACCAGGCCGAGGCCGGCGGCCATCGTGAACTCCATGCTGATGACCCAGAAGCGCTTGCTGCGGTAGGCCTCCAGCAGCGGCGCCCACAGGGGCTTGAGCACCCAGGGCAGGTACATCTGCGAGGTGTAGAGGGCGATGTCCTCGTTGGACACACCCAGGTTCTTGTAGATGATGGCGGCGACGACGCCGACCATCACATTGGGCAACCCCATGGCCAGGTAGAGCGAGGGCACCCAGGTGAGCGGATGGCGGTAGGTCTGCTGAGTCATGGTGGGGTGGGCTTCTTGCTGCCGTTCAGGAGGGCGAGGACGTCGGAGACCTCTTGGTTGGATTGCAGGGCTTGCAGCGCGGCGCGGGCTCGCTCGGTGGACTCGCCGCCGTGCGGGTTGTTCGCCAATGACTCCAGGCCGCGCCGGGCCTTGTCGCGGTTGCCGTCCTGCAGGTGCACCCAGATCGCCAGGTAGGCATATTCGCCCACCTGCGGTTCGAGCACGTTGGCAGCTTCCGCCGAGTTGCTCAGGCTGGGGCTCAGTCCCTTCTGGCTCAGCACCTGGGCCAGCTGGTAAAGGGTGGGCGCGTCGTTGCGGCGCTGCTTGTAGGCCCCCACCAGGAAGGCACGCGCCTGGTCCAGCGCCTGCGTGCGGTCGGCACCTGTGGCGTGCGCGGCCCGGGTCTGCCAGGCCCAGCCAAGCAGCCGGTTGGCCTCGAAGGGCGGCGCGTCCTGCTGCGCCCAGGGGCCGAGGATCTCCAGCGCCTTCTCGGATTCACCGTAGCGGATCTCGGCATAGGCCAGGGCCCAGCGCATGGCATCGGGCGCACGCTCGCCGCCGGCCTTCTTCACGCGTTCGCGCAGGCGCTGCAGCACCAGCTTGCCATGCTCGGCCTCGGGGCGAGTCGTGATGATCATCGCGTCGAGTTCGGCCTCCGCCTCGTCGGTGGCCACCTCGCTGACACGCACGGCCACGGTCTGAAGCGCTGCGTTGGGAATGCGTGCGGAGTAGGTGTTCTCAAGGTGCCGGCGCAGTTCGCCGTTGAGCCTGAGCGGCGCGATGCCGGTGGCGGGCTCCAGCGTGGCGACCGGGTCCTCGCCCGCGGCGACACGGCGGAAGTACTCGTTGAAGCGCTGCGTGCGTTCCGACTTGGAGAGCACGTAATGCGTCAGCAGCCAGGACTGGGCGTAGAAGACCTGGAAGTAGCTGTCGTCAATGTCCTGCTGACCGGTGGACTGGATTTTCGGATTCAGCAGGCGCGCCGCGTCCAGCCAGGGTCGGCGCGCCAGGATCTCGGCACTCGGGTTGCCGGCGCCGATCACCACGGCGTCGCTCTCGATGACGGTCGAACCGAAATATTCGGCAAAGCCTTCCACGTACCAGACGGGGTAGCTGATGCGCGCGTACTGGGCCATGACCCGGTGCGCATACTCGTGGAAGATCACCTTGCCGGTGAACTCAGTGTCGGCGCCCCGGTTATTGAAGACGAAGGCCTGCGAGCCGTCGGCCCGCGGGACGAACAGGCCCGCGAGCTGGCGGTTGCGCAGGTGCGGCACGACCCGGCCGATCATCTCGGGGTCGTCGCTCATGAGGATGGGAAACGGCGACCGCACCAGGTTTGCGCCAACCCCCAGTGTCAGCAGCATGGCCTGGTGCAGGCGTTCGAGGTCCTGCAGCTTTTCCTGCGTCATCGAGCGAGACGCCCGCGCCAACAGCCGGAAATTCGGGCTCTCGGCGCGATGCCAGTCGGCCGCCTCAGCCGTCCCGGCGAACCCGCTCGAAAGGCCGAGCAGCAGACAGGCGATCCACTTGAACATCGTCTCGCCCGCCTTCTCAGGGCGCCTTCGGCGTCAGCGCCTGCAGCGCCGCCGACACGTAGACCAACGGCGCGTTCCAGTTGATCGCCACTTCGTTGGCGGCGTAGCTGCAGCCGTGGTCGATGTACGACAGCGCTGGCAGCTTGGACGGATAGGCCGGGCAGTTCTTCTGGTCCTGCTGGCCGGGGTTGGGGCCGCCGACGATGAAGCCGGGCACGGGCGCGTCGATGCCGTCGGCCTCGGACGGCCGGTGGTGCGGGTGCATCGGCGGCTTGGTGCCGAAGCCGGTCACGTAGCTCTGGCCCAGCGGGTTGCGGCCCAGCACGTAGTCCAGCACGGACTGCGCCGCGTCCAGTTGCACGCGGTCATTGCTGATGCGATAGGACTGGATCAGCATCAACGCCTGGTTCAGCGCGTGGGAGTTGCTGCCCCAGACGAAGTCGGCCTTGCTCTCCATCGTCACGCGGTAGGCAGAAGCCTTCCAGCTGGCAGCGAGTTCATCGCCGAAGCCGCGCACGCGCTGGGCCACCAGGTCGGCATCGGCCTTCGTGAGCTTGTCGCGGTTCTGGGCCAGGCTTGTCCAGGCCAGACCTGCCACGTCGCCCCAGCCGGGCACACGGATGGCCAGCCCGTCCAGTTTCAGCGCGTCGCGGTAGGCGGCCTCGCCGGTCGTCAGGTAGAGCTCGGCGGCGGCCCAGGCGAATTCGTCGTCGAGCTTGGCGTCGCCGTACTCGCCGGTGCGCACGTCGGACGGGTTCTTGAAGGCCAGGCTGGGATTGGCGCGAGCCCACTTCCACGCGGCCACCGAAGCCTCGCGCAGGCGCGCCGACAGCCCCGGCCGCTGCGCCTCGAAAGGCTTGAAGACGCGGCTGGCATGCGCCATCACGGCGGCGAAGTCCAGCGCGGCGGCCGTGCCCTTGGCCACGACGTAGCGCTCACCCTTGGTCTCGTGCGGCATCTGGTTGCCGTCGAAGCTCTTGTTGGTGAGCTTGTGATAGACGCCGCCGTCGGCGGGGTCCTGCATCGTCAGCATCCATTCGAGGTTCCACAGCACCTCGTCGAGCAGATCGGGCAGTCCCCCGCCGCTTTCGGGGATGTTGAGGTTCTGCGCCTTGAACAGCTCCGGGAACTGCTCCCACGCGGCCAGCAGCGTATAGACGGTGATGCCGGAATTGACGATGTACTTGTTGTAGTCGCCTGCGTCGTACCAGCCCTTGGGCGAGCTGATGACGGTGCCCTCGGGGCGGCCGGCGCTGGCCGCCGACGCATGCACGATCACCTTGTCGTCGGCATGCCCGGCGGCGCGCGCCCACTTGCCGGCGTGCTGCGGCAGCAGCGGCGTGCTGGCGCGGTTGAAGTAGAAGGCCTTGATGGACGCGGCGTTGACGGCGGCGTAGGCGTCGACGGCGACGACGAAGGGCGGCGAGTCGGGCAGGCCCTTGACCTGCAGGCGGTAGCGGCCCGGTGCCTTCAGCGCGGAAAAATCCGCCAGCCGCACATCCTGGCCGGCCGGCGCCCAGCGCGCGGCGGCGCCGAGGCTGCCGCGCAGCACGGTGCGGCCGTTGTCGGCGTCGATGACCGTGAAGTCCGCGGCGTCGACCGCCGGCATGGCGGCCAGCTTGGCCGCGCCGGGCAGGTAGCCGATCTGGTTGACGGCAATCTCGCCGGTTTGAGCCTGAGCTTGAGTCAGGCCTGCGGCCAGCAGGGCGGCGCAAAGAATCTGTCGGTTCATGGAGTGACGACCCAGTTGATGTTGTCGACCGCGCCGTTGTCCCCACGGGCTTGCAGGCGGTTTCGGCCGGGGCTCAGGATAACGCTGTCCCAACGCGCGATACCGCCTTGCACGGCCTGTGCGGGCAGGTCGACGCCGTTGAGGTTCAGCACCGCGCTGCGGCCGTTGGCGTAGACCTTGATGTCGACCCGGCCGGCAGCGCGCGGCGTGGCCCGGCGGCTGGCGATGTGGATGACGGGCTGGCGGCTCCATTGCGCCTGGTAGTAGAGGAAGGCGTCCTTGCGCGTCTGCCGGTCATAGCTCGCCAGGCCCTTGTCGTTGATGCCGGGCCGGTCACCCTCGTTGCGGCCGGCCGAGGCGAGGTCGAAGCCGACCCAGACGAAGCTGCCCCAGAGCCAGGGCCGCGCGGCGATCTGCGGCCAGTAGGCCTCGTGGAACAAGGCCTGGTATTGCTCGGGGTGCCAGCGGTCCGTGGGCTTGGGGCGCACGGGCGGGTCCTGCTGGTGCAGCGCGCTGGCGCCGGCGCCGTACTCGGCCAGCGACAGCGCGCGGTCGGGCTGGCCGGCGTGCACGCGGTCGGCCCAGGGGCCGATGTCGCTGAACTGGCCGTCGTACCAGCCGTAGTAGCGGTTGAAGCCGATGACATCGGTCTGCCGCGCCATCGCATGATCGTCGGCGGCGCAGCAGTGGGCGTAGGCCGTCGCCCGCGTCGGGTCGAGCTCGTGGGCCAGGCGGCTCATGTCGGCCAGCAGCTTGACGATCGGCTCATCGGAGCGGTAGACCTCGTTGCCCACGCCCCAGATGACGACGGACGGGTGGTGCTGGTTCTGCTTGACCAGCTCACGCATCTGCTGCGCGAGGTTGGCGCGGAAGTCGTCGCCCTCGTCCATCGCCGAGTTCAGCGGAATCTCGGTCCAGGTCAGCAGGCCGGCGCGGTCGGCGTTGTCATAGGCACGCTGCGGATGCTGGAAGTGGACGAAGCGCAGGCCGGTCACGCCCAGCTCGCCCAGGATGCGGAAGTCCTCGTCGATCTGCGCGTCGCTGACGGCCAGGCCCTGGCCCGGGCGGCCGCTGTGGAAGAGGTTGACGCCATGCACCGCGTGCGGCCGGCCGTTCAGCAGCAGGCCGCGTTGCGGGTCGATCTGCACATGGCGCAGGCCGACCGGCAGCGTCAGCGTGTCAAGCACGTCGGCGCCGTCGCGCAGTTCGGCGATGAGCGTGTAGAGGTGCGGGTCCGTGGGGCCTTGCCAGAGGCGGGGCTGGGTCAGCGTCCAGGGCTGCTCGGCGACGACGGTGGTGCCGGGCGCCGCCTGCAATGCCTGCTGGCCTTGCGCCACGACCCGGCCGGTCGCGTCGCGCAGGTTGAGTTTGAGCGACAGGCGCCGGGCCGCGTCGCCGTCGTTGCGCACGCGGGCGCGCAAAGCCAGCTGGGCACGCTCGGCGCTGACCTCGGTGGCTGACACATAGACGCCCGGCCCGCCATCGTCGAGCAGGTCGAAGTGGGCGGCTGGCACGGCCAGCAACCTGACGCCGCGATAGAGGCCGCCGAAGACGGTGAAGTCGCCGCCCAGCGGCGCGACGTGTTTCGCCGTGGCGTTGTCCACGCGCACGGCGATCTGGTTGCGGCCGGCGCGCAGCCAGGGCGTGATGTCGATGCGGAAGGCCGCGTAGCCGCCGTCGTGGTGGCCGGCGCGCTCGCCGTTGACCCAGACCTCGGCACGCAGCGCGGCGCCATCGAACTGCAGGAAGTGGCGCAGTGCCGAAGCCGGCAGCTGCAGCTCGCGGCGGTACCAGCCGGGGCCGCGGTAGTAGGCGCCGCCCGCCTCACCGTCGACACCGTTCCAGGTGTGCGGCAGGCGCACCGCGGCCCAGGCGGAGTCGTCGAAGTGGGTGCCGCTCGCGCCGGCCGCGTCGGCGCGCAGGAAGCGCCAGCCGTCGTCCAGCACGATGACCTGCCGAGACGCCGAGGCGTGGCCGCCGACGAACAGCAGCAGCGCAAGAAGGAGGGGCTTGATGAGGCTCATGGCTTCACCACGACGACTTTGCCGCGCAGACCCGAGGGCTGCGCGGGGTCGGACTGGATCATCACCGTCAGCTGGCGCGTCGTCGCGCCCTGCGGCAGCGGCACCGAGAACTCGCCCGGCGCATCCGTGGTCTTCTCGCCCAGCTTGGCGCCGGCCAGCCACACCTGGGCCTTGCCGGCCAGCTCGCGGAACACCAGCCGCGCACGGCCGTCGTTGAGGTCGGCGCGCAGGCGCAGATCGGTGCGGTACAGGCGCCAAGCCGGCGCCTCGGCGGCCTGCTTGATCGGCACCTCGCCCCAGCCCCAGGTGTTCATGTCGTTGTCGGCGAGCTGGACGTTGGGGTCGGGCTGTGCGCCGTGCGCGGGCGAGATGCGCCAGTACAGCAACTGCGTGACGGGTTCGGCTGCGGCCACGGCTGGCGGCGTGGGCACGGGCTGCACGGCGAGGGTGATCTCGGCAGTCTGCAGGCCGTCAGCCAGCGCACGCAGCTTGACCTCGCCACCGCCGCCTCGATGGCTCTGCACGAGGACCTGCGCCAGCCCGTTGTAGAGGCTGCGCTCGTGCGCCTTCTCGGACTCGTGCGAGTTCGGGTCGCCATTGCCCACGCCGATGATGGCGGCCGCGCCGCTCAGCTCGAAGCGCACTTTGACGTTGGCGGTGGGCACCGGCCGGCCTTGCACGTCGAGGGCGCTGACGGTGACAGGCATCGCGTCCAGGCCGTCGCCGGCCAGCGCCTTGCGGTCGGGCGTCAACAGCAGGCGGGTCGCCGCGCCGCTGGTTTCGACCACGTCGCGAGCGATCTCGGCACCACCCTTCAGCGCGACGGCCTCCAGCTTGCCGGGCGCGTAGGCCACGTCGAAAGTGACCATCTCGAAGGGGTCGACATCGGCCTCACCCACGGACTGGCCATTGAGCAGCAGGCGCACACGCGGCGCGTTGCTCAGCACCATGACGCGCTGCCTGCGCCCCTCCTGCCCGGTCCAGTTCCAGTGCGGCGCGATCTTGACGACGGGCGCGTCCTCCAGCTTCACCCACTGCGCGCGATGCAACCAAAAGGCCGTCTTGGCAAAGCCACACAGGTCCATCGCGCCGAAGAAGGAGCCGGCGCTGGGCCACTCGAAGGGCGTGGGCTCGCCGCGGTAGTCGAAGCCGGTCCAGAGGAAGCCCCCGGCAATGAAGGGCCGCTCGGCAATCGCCTTCCAGGCCTGGCGATGCGTGTTGCCCCAGTAGGCGGCCTCGGTGTCGTCGGAGGCCATGATGTTGCGGGCGCGGTCGGTCTTGAATTCACCGCGCGACATGAAGGCGGAGGTGTCTTCCGAACTGGTCAGCGGCAGCTTGGGGTTGGCTTTGTGGAAGCGGTCGTAGTCGTTGATCTGGTAGTTGAAGCCGACCACGTCGACGGCCTGCGACACGTTGATGTCGGCGAACAGGCCGCCGTTCATCGCGGCCGTCACGGGTCGGGTCGGGTCCAGCGCCTTCACCGCGGCCACCATGCGGCGCACCATCTCGTAGCCCACCTCGGTGCCCTGCATGGGCTCCTCGTTGAAGACCGACCAGAGGATGACGCTCGGGTGGTTGCGGTCGCGCTTTACCAGCCAGGTCAGCTGCTGCATGTAGTCGGGCGACGGGTTGAAGTTGCGGTTCTCGTCCATGACGAGCAGGCCCATGCGGTCGGCCATGTCCAGCACCTCGGCGGCCGGCGCGTTGTGCGAGAAGCGGATGGCGTTGACGCCCATGTCCTTGAGGCGGCGTAGCCGGAATTCCCAGATGGCCTCGGGCACGGCAACGCCCACGCCGGCGTGGTCCTGGTGGATGCAGACGCCTTGCAGCTTGACGTGCTGGCCGTTCAGGAAGAAGCCCTGGTCGGCGTCGAAGCGGATCGTGCGGAAGCCGGTCTGGATCTCTGATTCATCCACGGTCTGCCCCGCCGTCAGCCGGGCGCGCACCCGGTACAGGCGCGGGTCCTTCAGTGTCCAAAGCTGCGGCTGCGCAATCGACAGTTGCAACCTGGCCGTGCTGGTGCCCAGCGGCTGCACACGCACCTTGCTGCGCGAGCGCGCGACCGTCTTGCCGGCGGGGTCGATCAGCATCACCTGGACCTCGGCGTCCTGCGCCGCTTTGCCGCTGCTGTTCACCTCGATCTCTACCGGCAGCGACCAGCGCTTGCCGTCCGTGCTGACCGGGTTGGCATGGAGGCCATCGGTGGCGATGTGCACGGCGTTGCGCTTGACCAGCCAGGTGTGGCGGTAGATGCCGGCGCCCTCGTACCACCAGCCTTCCATCGCATCGGCGTCCACGCGCACGGCGATGTTGTTCACGTCATCGCCGTAGCGCAGATAGGGCGTGATGTCGATGTTGCGGCCGTTGTAGCCGGACCAGTTGCGGTTGACAACATTGCCGTTGACCCAGACGGTGCTGTGCGTGGCGATGGCGTCGAATTGCAGCTCGATGTGGCGGCCGCGGTCGGTGACCGGCAGCTTGAAATAGCGCCGATACCAGCCGACGCCGCGTTCGCGGTAGCCCTGCGAGAGGTTCTCGTTGGGGTTGAAGCCGCCCTCGACGGCCCAGTCGTGCGGCAGGTCCAGGCGGCGCCAACCGGAGTCGTCGAAGCCGGTCGACGCAGCGCCGGTGACGCCGCCCGCCTTGGCTGCGTTGTATGAAGCGCCATGGCCCTTGATGGGCGGCGTGGGCACGTCGCCCTTGTGGAAGAGCCAGCCCTGGTCGAGCGACAGGCGCTCGCGTGGGCTTGCCTGAGCCAGGCTGGTCAGGGCAAGCAACAACATCAACAGAACGCGACGCCAGGCCATGGTGACTCCATCAAAAGCAGTGAGCCGGCGGACGACTGAGCGTCCACCGGCTTGCGGGCCGATCAGCCGGTCAGGCCGTCCAGCTCAGCGAGGCGCCTTCGGCCTTCACGGCGCTGCGTTGACCGTCCACCTCGAGTGCCCAGTTGCGCAGCGCGCCTTCGGTCACCTGCGCCGTGTACTGCCCACCGCTGCGGCCGACCGTGCCGCGTGCCGCGACGCTGCCGTCCAGGCCCACGACCGTGAAGGCCGCGCTCTTGCCGTCGGCCAGCTCGAACACGCGCAGCACGGTGCCGCTGGCGTAGTCGTAGTCCGGCTTCTCGGTCTCGGCGCCCCAGGGGATGACGCTGTTCGGCGCTGCGTACAGCGGCATGCTGAGGAAGTCGTGCGTCTCCTTGTGCCAGCGGCCACCCTGCTTCTTCTCGCCGCTGAGCAGGTGGGTCCACGTCCCTTCGGGCAGATAGAAGTCCACCTCGCCGCTCTCCGTGAACACGGGCGCCACGAGCAGGCTTTCGCCGAGCTGGTACTGACGGTCCAGCGGCGCGCAGGCCGGGTCGCTCGGATGCTCCAGCAGCATCGCGCGCATCAGCGGCACGCCGGTCTCCGTCGCCTCGTGGGCCTTGGCGTACAGATACGGCATGAGCTGATGCTTGAGCCGCGTGAAGGCGCGCAGCACGTCGCAGCTCTCTTCGTCCACGAGCCAGGGCACGCGGTAGAAGCTGCTGCCGTGCAGGCGGCTGTGCGAGGACATCAGGCCGAACTGGATCCAGCGCTTGTAGACGGCCGGCGGCGGGTTGCCCTCGAAGCCGCCGATGTCGTGGCTCCAGAAGGCGAAGCCGCAGCTCGTCAGCGACAGGCCGCCTCTGAGGCTCTCGGCCATCGATTCGAAGGTGCTCCAGCAGTCGCCGCCCCAGTGCACGGGGAAGCGCTGGCCGCTGGCATACGTCGAGCGCGCGAAGACGATGGCGTCCTTGCCCTGCACTTCTTCCAGGAGCTCGAAGACGGCCTGGTTGTAATGCAGCGCGTAGAGGTTGTGCATCTCGACGGGGTCGGAGCCGTCGAAGTAGGTCACGCCCTCGCTCGGGATGCGCTCGCCGAAGTCGGTCTTGAAGCAGTCCGCACCTTGCGCCAGCAGGCGACGCAGGTGGCTCTGGTACCAGGTCTTGGCGGCGGGGTTCGTGAAGTCCACGATGGCCATGCCGGGCTGCCACTGGTCGGTCTGGAACGTCGTGCCGTTCGTCCGTTTGATGAAGTAGCCGTTCTTGGCGCCTTCAGCGAACAGCGGCGACTTCTGCGCCACATACGGGTTGATCCAGAGGCTGATCTTCAGGCCCTTGTCATGCAGCCGCTTGAGCATGGCCTCGGGCTCGGGGAAGCCGCGCGGGTCCCAGGCGAAGTCGCACCACTGGAACTCGCGCATCCAGAAGCAGTCGAAGTGGAAGACGGCCAGCGGCAGGTCGCGCCGCTTCATCTCGTCGATGAAGTGGGTGGCGGTGGCCTCGTCGTATTGCGTGGTGAACGAGGTCGTCAGCCACAGGCCGAAGCTCCAGGCCGGCGGCAGCGGGGCGCGGCCTGTCAGCGCTGTCAGCCGGGTCAGGACGGCCTTGGGATTGGGGCCGGCAATGACGCAGTAGTCCAGGCTCTCGCCTTCGCGGCTGAACTGCACGCGGGCGACCTTCTCCGAGCCGACCTCGAAGGACACCGGGCCGGCTTCGTTGACGAGCACGCCGTAGCCGCGGTTGGTCAGGTAGAAGGGGACGCTCTTGTAGACCTGCTCGCAGGCGGTGCCACCGTCCTTGTTGGTGTTCTCGACGATCTGGCCGTTCTTGACCCAGGGCGTGAAGCGCTCGCCCAGGCCGTAGACGTTCTCGCCGACGGCCAGGTTGAGTTGGTCGTGGACGAAATTGCCCTTGCCTGCGTACTGGATGTAGCCGAGGCCACGCCAGTCGCTCTTGGTCAGGATGCGCTCGCCTTCGCGGAAGGTGAGGCTCCAGCCGTCGCCCTTCTTGACGTCGACCGAGATGGGGCCGGAGGTGAGCGTGGCCTTGGTTTCGCCGTCGACGATCTGCACGGGGCATTTGCCGGCGCCGACCATCGGGATGTGCAGGCGCGGCGCGCTGGACGCGGTGTAGTGCTCCACGCTGACGCGGATCACGCCGGGCAGCGGTGAGCTGAGTGTCACGGTCAGCGTGGGGCCTTGCAGCGTGTCGCCACGGTGCTTGATGGGGCGCGTCGTGGCGAGCACGACGAGGCGGTCTTCGTGGACTTCGATCGCGTAGGCCTCGGCCGCGTAGTGCGCGGCGACGCCCGGCTGAAGCATCCACTGTCCGTCAGTGAACTTCATGGGGTGGGTTCCTTGTTGTCTCCAAACGACCGGCAGCGTTGCCGGTCTCTCACTTCTTTTGATGTGGGTCGCCTAACTCCTCAAGCTGGTGCTGCCTTCGTGTGGCGGGCAATGTAATCACCGTGGTCGGGCATGCCGGCCGCGGTCTGTTGGATGGCCTGGCGCACGCGGGAAAAATGCTGCACCAAGGCGCCTTCGTCGACATGGTCGACGAAGGGGTCGTAGGCCTCGGGCCGCAGCCCGAGACCCATCAGGAGGGACACCCAGGATGGCTCCTGGAAGCTGTCGCGGTCCAGGATGGCGACGCGGCCGGTCGTGCGGAACAGGTCGATCTGATGCGCCAGCGTGTCCGGTATCGGCATGGCTGCGCAGTAGCGCCACAGCTCGCTGTCGCGCCGGTCGGTGAGCTTGTAGTGCAGCGCGATGAAGTCGCGCGTGGACTCGTACTGCTGGGCCATCAGGCGGTTGAACTCGGCGGCGAGGTGCGGCTTGCAGCGGCGGTCCGGGAAGAACTGGATCAGGCGGCCGACACCGTCCATGATGAGCTGGATGCTGGTGGATTCCAGCGGCTCCAGGAAGCCGCTGGCCAGGCCGATGGCGACGACATTCTTCACCCAGCCTTGTTTGCGCCGCCCGGTGGTGAAGCGCAGCTGGCGCGGCGTGTCGAGCGCCTTGCTGTCCAGGCCGGCGAGCAGCGTGCTGGCGGCCTCGTCGTCGCTGATGAAGCCGTTGCAGTAGACATGGCCGTTGCCGGTGCGGTGCTGCAAGGGGATGCGCCACTGCCAGCCGGCGGCTTTGGCGGTGGAGGTGGTGTAGGGCGTCAATGGCGCAACGCGCTCACTCGGAACGGCTTGAGCGCTGTTGCAGGGCAGCAGCGCGCTCCAGTCCTCGTACGGCGACTGCATGGCGCCGCCGATGAGCAGCGCGCGAAAGCCCGAGCAGTCGATGAAAAGGTCGCCGTCAATGCGACGGCCGTCGGCCAGCTTGACGGCGGCAACGAAGCCGTCCCCGGGTCGCAGCTCGACATCGACGATCAGCCCTTCGATGCGCTGCGTGCCGCGTGCCATCGCGTATTCGCGCAGGTAGGCGGCGTAGAGGCCGGCGTCGAAGTGATAGGCAAAAGAGAAGGCGTTGGCAGCCGAAGGCGCGCCGGCTTCCGGCGGCGTGAAGCGGTTGCGATGCGCCATGACGGTCGACATCGACCAATCCTCATAGCTCGGCAGGTCAGCCACCTTGCGATGCAGGCGCAGCCAGTGCTGCCAGGGTGAGCGGCCGTCGATGGGCGGGCCGAAATCGCCAAAGCCGTGGAAGAAGCGGTGGCCGACCTGGCCCCAGTCGCGGAACTCGATGCCGAGCTTGAAGCTGCCCTGGGTCTTCTTGACGAAGTCGGCGCCGTCCAGGCCGAGGGTCTTGTTGTAGGCGCGGATGGGCGGCAGCGTTGCTTCACCCACACCAATGCTGCCGATGTCGGGCGATTCGACCAGCACGATCTCCGGCCGCGCCGTTTCGGTACGCGCGAACAGCTGCGCCATTGGGGCGGCCGCCATCCAACCCGCAGTTCCACCGCCAACGATGACGATCTTGCGGATGGGGAGATCAGAAGGGTCTGAAGGGGCTGACATCGTGAAGCTGGCGAGCGTTGGCCTTACCAGTTGAGGCCACAAGCGGCGCCATCTTCGACGCGCTGTTGCATTTCGCGCTAGGGGCTTTCACCCAATTTACTTCGTGCGACGGTCGAACTAATATGCTCCAAAACCTGATCAACAGGGCATAACTAGGAGACGACGCTTGCAGGCCGAAGCCGCTGGAAGCCAACAACTGCTGAAGGTCATCAACCGAATGGCCCTGGTCAGGCACCTTTGTGCCAACCCCGGGCTGTCGCGAGCAGACCTTGCTGGCGCCGTTGGCCTGACCAAATCCACCGTCAGCCTGCTCGTGCGCGAGCTGGTGAACGAGGGCTGGCTGGCCGAGCGCGAAGTGGTCGCCACCGGCGATCTGGGCCGCCGCCCTACGCCGCTGTTCATCGACCCGGCCCGCCTGCTGCTGCTGGGCGCCGAGGTGGGCATCGAATCGGTGCGCGTCGTTGCCACCTCGCTGACCGGTGAGGTCAAGGCCTGCGCGGTGGCCAATTACGGCGCCAGCCGCACGGCCAAGGCCTGCATCGGCACGCTGGCCACGGCGCTGCTGAAAGTGCGCAGGCAGCTGGACGCCAACCAGCAGATCCTCGGCATCGGCGTGGGCCTGCCGGGCGGCGTCAACGAGGTGCGCGGTGTGCTGCATTTCGCGCCCAACCTCGGCTGGCGCGACGTTCCCTTCGGCGCCTTGCTCGGCGAGAAGCTGCAGGACACGTCGCTGGACGGCGTGCCCCTCTTCATCCAGAACGAAGCCGATGTGGCGGCCCTGGGCGAGCTGGAGTTCAACCCCTCGCCGGCGTCGGACCCACTGCTCTATGTGTCCATCAACCAGGGCCTGGGCGCGGGCGTCATCGTCGGCGACCGCCTGCTGACCGGCAGCCGCGGCTTTGCCGGCGAGGTGGGGCACATGGTGCTGCAGCTGAACGGCCCGCGTTGCTCCTGCGGCCGACGCGGCTGCGCCGAGGCGCTGATCGCCACGCGGGCGCTGCTCGGCGACTGCGAAGACTCGACCGCGCTGCGCTCCCTGGCCGAGGTGCGTGCCCATCTGGTGGACGAAGACGCCGAAACGCTGAAAGCCGTCAATTCCGCCGGCCGCAACCTGGGTGTGCTGCTGCAGAACCTGGCCACGGCCTACGACCCGGGCTGCATCGTGCTGGGCGGCGCCGTGGTCGAGCTGGGCCAGCCCTTCCTGCAGCCGGCGCTGGACGCCTTGGTGGACTACGCCACCGCCGCCAACCTGCCGCCGCCCAGCGTGCGCACCTCGCGCTTCGGCGCCAACGCCGTCGCCGTGGGCGCTGCCGCGCTGGCGCGCTACCGACTCACCCGCCCTGCGCTGCCGCTGGCAGACACAGGCGTCACCCTGGCCGAGGAGGCCGCTTGAAATGAAGCCCCTCGTCCAACGAGTACGTCGGCCGGTCCCCCGAGGGGACGGCGATACGCGCGGCATTGAGCCGCACGCACATCGCCATACCGGGCCGGCTTGGGAGCGGCCCGGCGCTCGGCCCGCAAGTTCCGATGCGGGAGGTCACTGACATGTACCTCGGCCTCGATCTCGGCACCTCGGAAGTCAAAGCGCTGCTGCTCGACGGTGCCGGCCGCATCGTCGGCACGGCCGGCAGCACGCTGACGCTGTCGAGCCCGCAGCCGCTGTGGTCCGAGCAGAACCCGGCCGATTGGTGGACGGCCACTGAGGCCGCCATCGCCCAGTTGCGCGCCGCCCACCCGGACGAGTTCGCCCAGGTGCGCGGCATCGGCCTGTCGGGGCAGATGCACGGCGCGGTCCTGCTCGATGACAGCGATGCCATTCTTCGCCCGGCCATCTTGTGGAACGACGGCCGCTGCCATGCCGAATGCCCGGAGCTGGAAGCCGCCGCACCGCGCCTGCACGAGATCGCCGGGAATCTGGCGATGCCTGGATTCACGGCGCCCAAGCTGCTGTGGGTGCGCAAGCACGAGCCCACTGTCTTCGAACGCGTGCAGACCGTGCTGTTGCCCAAGGACTGGCTGCGCCTGCGGCTGACGGGTGACAAGGTCTCCGACCCGTCCGATGCCGCCGGCACGCTGTGGCTGGACGTGGCGCGCCGTGACTGGTCCGACGAACTGCTGGCCGCCACCGGCCTGACACGTGCCCACATGCCCCGCCTCGTCGAGGCCAGCGAGCCCAGTGGCGTGCTCAGGCCGGAACTGGCCAGCGCCTGGGGCCTGGGCGCGGAAGTCATCGTCGCCGGCGGTGCGGGCGACAACGCCGCCAGCGCCATCGGCATCGGCGCCACGCAGCCGGGCGACGGCTTCATCTCGCTGGGCACGTCAGGTGTGCTCTTCGTCGTCAACGACCGCTACCGGCCCAACCCGGCCTCGGCCGTGCACGCCTTCTGCCATGCGCTGCCACAGCGCTGGCACCAGATGAGCGTGATGCTGTCTGCGGCCAGCTGCTTCCGGTGGTTCTGCAATCTCGTGGGCCAGCACGAGAGCGCCTTGCTCGCCGAGCTAACGTCGAATGACAGCGCAGTCGCCGAGCGCGCGCCGACCTTTCTGCCCTACCTGGCCGGTGAGCGCACGCCGCACAACGACCCCTTCGCCCCCGGCGTCTTCCACGGCCTGAAGGCTCAGACCACCCGTGCCGACTGCACCTACGCCGTGCTCGAAGGCGTGGCCTTCGGCCTGGCAGACGGCCTTGCCGCACTGCGCGCCGCCGGCACCGAGGTGACGCAACTCTCCCTCGTCGGCGGCGGCTCACGCAGCCCCTACTGGGCGCAGTTGATTGCCGACGCGTTGCACGTCGAGATCGTCGTCCACACCGGCAGCGAAGCCGGCGGCGCCCTCGGTGCGGCCCGCCTCGGCTGGCTGGCCACAGGCGGCCAAGTCGACACCGTCTGCACCCGCCCCGAGATCGCCGCGCGCTTTGCACCCGACCCCGAACGCCATGCCCGCCTGGCCCCACGCCTGGCGCGCTTCCGTGACCTCTACAGCCGCCTGCGCGGCGCATAGATCTTTTTGACGCAACACATGAGCTACTTCGAACACATCGAGCCCATCCGTTTCGAGGGCGCCGACAGCCCCAACGACCTGGCCTTCAAGCACTACGACAAGGACCGCATCGTCCTGGGCAAGCGCATGGAAGACCACCTGCGCTTCGCCGTCTGCTACTGGCACAACTTCGTCTGGACCGGCCTGGACCCGTTCGGCGGTGCCACGTTCGAGCGCCCCTGGTTCCAGGGCGGCAGCCCGATGGAACTCGCGAAGCTGAAGGCCGATGCCGCCTTCGAGTTCTTTGCCAAGCTGGGCGCGCCCTACTACTGCTTCCATGACCGCGACGTCGCTCCCGAAGGCGCCACGCCGCGTGAGAGCCAGGAGAACTTCCAGCGCATGGTCGAGGTGCTCGGCGAGAAGCAGCAGGCCACCGGGCTGAAGCTGCTGTGGGGCACGGCCAACCTGTTCAGCCACCGCCGCTTTATGTCGGGCGCGGCCAGCAACCCCGACCCCGAGATCTTCAAGCTCGCCGCCGTGCAGGTGCGCGACGCGCTGGAAGCGACGCTCAAGCTGGGCGGCGAGAACTACGTGCTGTGGGGCGGCCGCGAGGGCTACGAGACGCTGCTGAACACGCGCCTGGGCCAGGAGATGGACCAGCTCGGCCGCTTCCTGAACATGGTCGTCGAGCACAAGCACAAGATCGGCTTCAAGGGCGCCATCCTCATCGAGCCCAAGCCGCGCGAGCCGTCCAAGCACCAGTACGACTTCGACACCGCCACCGTCTACGGCTTCCTCGTGCGCTACGGCCTCGAGAAGGAAGTGAAGGTCAACATCGAGGCCAACCACGCCACGCTGTCGGGCCACAGCTTCGAGCACGAGATCGCCACCGCCGGCGCCCTGGGCATCCTGGGCAGCCTGGACATGAACCGCGGCGACCCGCAGCTGGGCTGGGACACCGACCAGTTCCCCAACAACGTGCCCGAGACGGCGCTGGCGCTGTACCACGTGCTGCAAGCCGGCGGCCTGGGTTCGGGCGGCCTGAACTTCGATTCAAAAGTCCGCCGCCAGTCCATCGACGCTGAAGACCTCTTCCACGGCCACATCGGCGGCATGGACGTCTGCGCGCAGGCCCTGCTGATTGCCGAAAAGATGATCGTCGACGGCCGACTCAAGAGCGCTGTCGACGCCCGCTACGCCGGCTGGGACACCCCCGCCGGCCAGGACATCCTGCAAGGCCGCCGCACGCTGGCCGAACTGGCCGACGGCGTGCTCGCGCGCAACACCGACGTGGCGCCTGTGTCCGGCCGCCAGGAAGTCTTCGAGAACCTCGTCAACCGCTTCTGCGCCTGACCTGGCATGACCCCATTCACCCAACCCGTCCACACCGCCCGTTCTGCCGGGCGATGTTGACTGCTTTCCGTCGAACCAGCAGCAAGACCAGCAAACCATCCCTGCCCTAGAGGCCAACGAGAGGAGACACAGTGAACAAACCCCAGAGAACCGCCATTTCCCTAGCCGCCGCCCATGCCGCCCTGCTTTGCAGCGGCATGGCCATGGCCCAGACGCCCGCGGCCCCCGCGGCCCCCGCCGCAGCAGCGTCGGCCCCCATCCAGAAGGTCGAGACCGTCGTCGTCAGCGGACGCCGCGCAGCGCTGGAATCCGCGCAGCGGATCAAGCAGAACTCCGACGAGATCGTCGACTCCATCGTTGCCGACGACATCGGCAAGCTGCCCGACCAGTCCGTCACCGAAGTGCTGCAGCGCATCGTCGGCGTGACCATCGACCGCACCATGTCGAAGGGCGACCCCGAGCACTACTCGGTGGAAGGCTCCAGCGTCAACATCCGCGGCCTGAGCTACGTACGTTCAGAGGTGAACGGCCGTGACACCTTCTCGGCCAACGGTGGCCGGGCGCTGAACTTCGAGGACGTGCCGCCCGAACTGCTGGCCGCGGTGGATGTCTTCAAGAACCCGTCGGCGTCGCAGATCGAAGGCTCCATCGGCGGCCTGGTGAACCTGCGCACGGCCATGCCGTTCGACAACCCCGGCTTCAAGGGCCACGTCACCGCCGTCGGCAAGTACAACGAGTTGCAGGGCAAGTTCAGTCCTTCGGCATCGGGCCTGCTGTCCAACCGCTGGAGGACCGACCTCGGCGACGTCGGCATGCTGTTGAGCCTGGCCCACAGCAAGAGCTCGACGCGCACCGACCTGTGGCAGGTCGAGCCCTACTACAACATCGACGGCACGCACTGGGTGCCGAAGGGCGCGCAATGGCGCGACTCCAACTTCGAGCGCGCGCGCAACGGTCTCTACGGCGCGCTGCAGTGGAAAAAGGGCGACGTCAGCAGCTCGCTGACCTACTTCCAGTCCAAGTACAAGATGCAGTGGGACGAGAACGCGCTGTTCGCGCAGACCACGCCCTGGAACCTCGTCATCGGCAGCGACGCCAAGTACAACGCCAACAACGTCTTCGTCAGCGGCACGCTGACCTCGCCGGCTGACGGCGGCGTGAACTTCGGCGCCGACACGCGCTACATGACGCGCAACTCCAAGACCCGCGACCTGGGCTGGAACCTGGCCTGGAAGGCCAGCGACCGCTGGAGCTTCAGCACCGACCTGCAGTTGGTCAAGTCCGACACCAACGCGTTCGACTCCACCGTCGCGACCGGCCTGCTGATGCCCAAGGAAACGCTGGACCTGACCGGCTCGACGCCGCGCGTCGTCTTCGACGCCAGCGACCTGGCCTCGCTGCAGAACAAGGCCAACTACTACTGGGCGTTCACGATGGAACACCTGGACCGCAGCCGCGCCGAGCAGAAGGCCTGGCGCGCGGACGCCAAGTTCAACTTCGACCACCCCGTGCTGCAGGACCTGAGCTTCGGCATCCGCCTGACCGACCGCGACGCGACCACCACCAAGACGGTGCCGGACTACAACTGGTCGGCCATCACGCAGACCTGGCAACGCGGCTGGGACATCAGCGGCCTGGCCTACCTGAGCGACCCGCGCTTCAACGCCCCCACTCGCCTGCACGAGTTCAAGAACTTCTTCGGCGGCCAGAGCGTGCCCCCGATCTACGTGCCCGCCGTGTCGCTCGCCAAGGACTACCCGAACAGCTACACCGCACTGCACAAGTACCACGACATCCTGTGCGCGGAGCAGACGGCCGCGCAAGGCTGGGGCAGCGGCTGCGCGGCGTGGTCGCCGGCCAGCTTCGGCACCAACCCGGCGGGCACCAACGAGCAGCATGAGCGCACGCAGGCCGCCTATGCCCAGCTGCGCTTCGACTTCGCCGACTCCGGCACACCGATCGACGGCAACCTCGGCCTGCGCGCCGTGCGCACGGACATGAAGGCCAGTGGCTACACGGTCTTCAACTACAACCCGGGCATCACGCCGACACCGGGCCAGACCGTGACCGGTGTGCCGGTGCCGGTTCTCGCCAGCTTCAACACCCCGATCACCGCCGCGCAGAGCTACGTCAACGTGCTGCCGAGCCTGAACCTGCGCTTCAAGGCCAGCGACAAGCTGCAGTTCCGAGCCGCAGTGGCCAAGGGCGTCTCGCGCCCGGACTTCTCGGACATGCAGGCCTACACCTCCATGGAGCTGACGACGACCAAGCACACGGAGAACAACGACACCGTCCTGGTCATCGACTCCGTCAACCTGAGCGGCTCGGCCAGCGGCAACCCGCTGCTCAAGCCGGTCAAGTCCACGCAGTTCGACCTGACCGCCGAGTGGTACTTCGCCAAGAACGGCTCGCTGACCCTGGCGGTGTTCAACAAGCAGCTGTCGGACATCATCGTCAGGCAGTCGGCCACGGTGCAGCTGCGCGATGCCGCCAACCAGCCGCTGAACCTCACGCTGACCTCGCCGGTCAACGGCAGCAAGGGCCACGCACGCGGCTTCGAAATCGCCTTCCAGCGCTACCTCGACATGCTGCCGGGCTGGATGTCGGGCATCGGCGTGCAGGCGAACTACACCTTCGTCGCGAGCAAGACCAAGCCCTACGACCCGGTCACCACGCCGTTCTGCGCCGGCACCAGCACCGACGCGGCCAATCTGAACCTGAACATCAACGGTTGTGACACCGACGGCCGCACCTTCGGCAACCTGCCGCTGACCAACCTGTCCAAGAACGCCTACAACCTGGCGCTGCTGTATGACTACGGCCCGTTCTCGGCGCGCGTGGCCTACAGCTGGCGTTCCAAGTACCTGCAGGGCGTCAACGTGAACGGCACGCGCAGCGGCGACGGCCGGCTGACCAACGGCACGGCTGTGGCCTATGCGCTGCCCACGTGGAGCGACTCCTACGGCCAGGTCGACGCCGGCGTCAACTACCGCTTCAGCGACAAGTTCAGCGTCAGCGTGGAAGCGCAGAACCTGAACGACGCGCTGGCCCGCCAGTTGATGCAGCAGAACATCGGCCTGATGACCCGCGCTGTCAACTACACCGGCCGCCGCTACTCGGTGCAAGCCAGCTACTCGTTCTAATACGAGCACGTCTCCGGCGGCCTTTGACCGGGCCGCCGGATTTTTCTCTGCCCATCCGAACACCCGATGAAGACCAAGCTTCTCCTCGCAGCGGCCCTGGCCTGCCTGTTCACCGTGCAGGGCGCTGGCGCTGCCGAACTGCCCCGCCTCGTCGCCAAGGACGGCCGCCACGCGCTGCTGGTGGATGGCAAGCCCTTCCTCATCCTCGGCGCGCAGGCGCACAACTCCAGCAACTACCCTGCCGGGCTCAAGCCCGTCTGGGATGCCGCACTGGACATCAAGGCCAACACCGTGCTGATGCCGGTGGCCTGGGAGCAGGTCGAGCCGGTTGAGGGCAAATTCGACTTCAGCTTCGTCGACACCCTCGTCGCCGAAGCCCGCAAACAGAACCAGCGCCTGGTCATCCTGTGGTTCGCCACCTGGAAGAACACCAGCGCCCAGTACACACCCGAGTGGGTCAAGCTCGACCCGAAGCGCTTCCCCGCCAACCTGGACCGCGAAGGCAAGCCCAATTACAGCCTCAGCCCCTTCGGCACCGAGACGCTCAAGGCCGACAAGAAGGCGTTCGTCGCCTTCATGACGCATCTGAAGAAGATCGACTCGACCCAACGCACCGTGCTGATGGTGCAGGTCGAGAACGAGGTCGGCACTTACGGCCTGGTGCGCGACTTCGGCAAGGACGCGCAGGCCGCCTTCGAGCAGCCTGTGCCCGCTGCCGTGCTGGCCCGCCAGAAGCCCAAGGCCGCGGCATCGGGCACCTGGCGCGAGGTCTACGGCGACTATGCCGACGAGTACTTCCACGCCTGGGCCATCGCCCGCTACATCGGCGAGATCGCGGCCGCCGGCAAGGCCGTGTACGAGCTGCCGATGTACGTCAACAACGCGCTGCGCAACCCGCTGGACCAGCCGCCCAAGCCCTGGAACAAGGATTTCGCCAGCGGCGGCCCGACCTGGGATGTCATCGACATCTACAAGGCCGCAGCGCCCGCGCTCGACATCGTCAGCCCGGACATCTACAACGTCGAATCCGAGCAGGTGAACGCCAACCTGCGGCTGTTCCAGCGCCCGGACAACGCGCTGTTCGTGCCCGAGATCGGCACCAAACCGGCCTACGGCCGTTTCCTTTACGCGATGCTGGGCCGTGGCGCCATCGGCGTGTCGCCCTTCGGCATCGACTACTTCAACTACACCAACTACCCGCTGGGCACGACAGCCACCGACAAGACGCTGGTGGAGCCCTTCGAGCGCGTCTACCGCATGTTCGCGCCCATCCAGCGGCAGTGGGCGCAGTGGGCCTTCGACGGCAAGACGCGAGGCATCGGCGAAGGCGACGACCGCAAGCCCCAGCAGTTGGACTTTCCCGGCTGGACGGCCAAGCTGACCTACCGCCTCGGCCGCTTCGGCGAGTCCGCCTGGGGCGGCGAATTCGCCAAGCCCGCAGCCGGCACCGAGCAGCCGGACGGCGGCGCCGCCATCGCGCAGATCGGCCCGGACGAGTTCCTCGTCATCGGCCAGCGCGTGCGCGTGCGCATGGAGCCGGCCGAGGGCACGAGCGGCATGATGCTGCGCGCCGAACAGGGCCGCTTCGACGACAAGGGCCGCTGGGTGATGGAGCGCGTGTGGAATGGCGACCAGGTCGACTACGGCCTGAACCTGCCCGCCGAGCCCATGATGCTCAAGGTCAAGATGGGCAGACCTGCGCAATGAAGCCCCTCTTGGGAACGGCACGGCGCTCGGTCCGCAGGAACAAGTGATGCAGCGCCGCCAACTGCTTCGGGCCGCCGGCCTGCTCGCCACCGTCCCTGCCTGGGCTGCCGATGCGCCGGCCCCCGCCTACGACTGGCGCAGCCTGACCTATGGCGCCGGCGGCTTCATCGACGGCTTCGTCTTCCACCCGCGCGAGAAGGGCCTGCTCTACGCCCGCACGGACATCGGCGGCGCCTACCGCTTCGACCCCGCAGGCAAGCGCTGGCTGCCCTTGATGGACCACCTCGCCAAGGCCGACGCCGACCTGATGGGCGTGCTCAGCATGGCCGTGGACCCGAGCGACGCCAATCGCGTCTACGCCGCCTGTGGCCTGTACACCGGCGAGTGGGCGCGCAATGCCGCGCTGCTCGCCTCCAGCGACCGCGGCGCGACCTGGCAGACCTTTGAACTCGGGCTGAAGCTCAACGGCAACGGCCCCGGCCGGGGCACCGGCGAGCGCCTGCAGGTGGACCCGCACCGCCCCGAGCGCCTGCTGCTCGGCACCACGCAGGACGGCCTGCTGCTGAGCAGCAATCGCGGCCAGAGCTTCAGCAGGCTGGACGGCTTTCCGGCCAAGCATGTGTCCCTCGTGCTGTTCGCACCGGGCGCCAGGACTGTCTACGCGGGCAGCCACGACCAGCCTGGCCTGTTCGTCTCCAGCGATGACGGCGCCAGCTTCACGCGCATTGCCGAGTTGCCGGCGCAGGCACCGCAGCGGGCCGCGTTCGCGCCGGACGGCTCGCTCTACGTGAGCTTCGCTGCCGGCGATGCAGGCACCGTCAGTAACCCCGGCAATGCCAAGACCGGCAGCGTTTGGCGGCGCACGCCGGAAGGCCGCTGGTGCGACGTCACGCCGGTCAAGCCCGACAAGGCTGGCAATGGCCAGAGCTTTGGCTATTCCGGCCTGGACGTCGATGCAAAGCGTCCCGGCCGCGTCGTCGTCACCACCATCGAGCGCTGGAGCAGCGGCGACGAGATCTTTGTCTCCGACGACCATGGCGCCAACTGGGCACCGCTGAGCCCGCGCTCCAACTTTGATTCAAGCAGCCACCCCTGGCTGCAGGCCTACCAGGGCAAGACGCAGCACAAGCAGGGCCACTGGCTGGCCGACTTCAAGATCGACCCGCACGACGGCGACCACGCCGTCTACGGCACGGGCTACGGCCTGTGGATGACCGGCAACCTGGGCGCCGCAAAGGTGGACTGGACCTTCACGGTCGACAACCTCGAAGAGACCGCCGTGCTCAGCCTGGAGAGCCCGTCCGGCGGTGCCTCCCTGCTGGCGGCCATGGGCGACGTCTCCGGTGCGGCCTGGGACGATTTGAACCAAGGCCCGAGGAACGGCCTCTTCCTGCCGGCCGGCGAGACCTGCCGCTCGGTGGCCTACGCCGAGCTGAACCCGGGCATCGTCGCCCGCACGTCGGACGGCGCGGCCAACGGCGGCTACTGGTCGCCCGACGGCGGTGCAAGCTGGCGGCCCTTCGGCCCCTCCACGCGCAATGCCAAGACACCCGAGGGCTGGACGGCCTCGAGCGGCCAGGTGGCCGTATCGGCCAAGGGCGGCTTCTTCCTGTGGGCGCCCGACAAGCAGGCGGCCCTGTTCTCGCGCGACCGTGGCCGGACCTGGGCACCCGCCCAAGGCTGGCCGGCGGAGCGCGACGTCACCCTGGTGCCCGTGGCCGACCGTGCCGTCGAGGGCGTGTTCTACGTTTTCGACCGCGCCAATGGCCGCATCCTCGTCAGCGCGGACGGCGGCGCCAGCTTCCAGCCCGGCATCACCGGCCTGCCCAAGCTGCAGGGCTGGCAGGGCGCCCAGCTCATCTGCGCGCCGGGCAAGCTGCGCGACCTGTGGCTGGCCCTGCCCGAAGGCCTGCTGCACTTTGCCGGCGCCGACAGCAACGCCCAAAGCATTCGCCCTGTCGTCGAACCGTGGCGCGTGGCCGTGGGCAAGGCGGCCGAAGGCGCGGCCTATCACGCGGTCTACGTCTGGGGCCGGGTGAAGGTCGGCAGCCAGGACACCGAAGGCTTGTTCCGCTCCGTCGATGCCGGCGCCACATGGCAGCGCATCAACGACGACAGCCACCGCTTCGGCCGGCTGAACGCGCTGGCGGCCGACCCGCTGGAGTTCGGCGTCGTCTACCTCGCGCCCGAGGGCCGGGGCGTCGTCATCGGCAAGCCGCGCGCATGAAGAAGCTGCTGTCCGCGCTGTGCCTTGTCGCGGCCATGCTGCCGGTGCATGCCGCCGATCTGACGTTGCATTACGCCGCGCCCGCGCCGGACACGCCACAGGGCTGGGAGCAGCAGGCATTGCCCATCGGCAACGGCCGGCTGGGCGCCATGCTGTTCGGCCAGGTCGCACGCGACCGGCTTCAGTTCAACGACATCACGCTGTGGACCGGCGACACGAAGGCGATGGGCGCCTACCAGCCGTTTGGCGACGTGGTGCTGGAGCTGGACGGCGCTGCGGGCCCGGTCAGCGACTACCGCCGCGAGCTGGACATCGCCCGCGCCGAGCACCGCCTGGGCTACACACAGGACGGCGTGCGCTTTGCGCGCGACACGCTGGCCAGCCACCCGGCCCAGGTGCTGGTCTGGCATCTGCATGCCAGCGCCCCCGGTCGCTACAACGGCCGCATCGCGCTGACCGACCGCCACGGCGCGGCCCTGTCGGCGGCCGGCACCACGCTGACCGCCATCGGCCAGTTGCCCAACGGCCTGGCCTACGCCAGCCAGCTGCGCGTGCTGCACGAGGGCGGCAGCGTGGCCCTCGACGGCAACACGCTGACTTTTCGCGGCTGCAACACGCTGACGTTGATCCTCGGCGCCGGCACAAGCTTTGCGGATGGGCACAAGCCGCTGGCGCGCGTGCAGGCCCAGGTCGCCACTGCCGCCGCCAAACCCTGGAAGCAGCTGCGCGCCGAACACCGCGACGACGTCGATGCGCTGCTGGGCCGCGTGCAGCTGAACCTCGGCACCAGCCCCGCCGAGCGCCGCGCGCTGACCACCGACGCCCGCCTGGCCGCCTACACGCGAGAAGGCGGCGACCCCGAGCTGGAAGCCCTCTACTTCCACTACGGCCGCTACCTGCTCGTCAGCAGTTCTCGTGACTCGCTGCCCGCCAACCTGCAGGGCCTGTGGAACGACCATCTGCAGCCGCCGTGGAACGCGGACTACCACTCCAACATCAACCTGCAGATGAACTACTGGCCGGCCGAGCCGACCAACCTCGCCGAGGCCGCGCGGCCGCTGCACCGCTTCGTCGAAAGGCTGATCCCCGAATGGCGGCGGCCCATTGCCGAACGTGCCGCCCAGGCGCTGAAGGACCCGAAGTCCCTGCCCCCCGAGACGCCGCCGTGGGACAACTCAGTCACGCCGCCGATCGAGACCTTCCTGACCGCCGACGGCAAGCCCGTGCGCGGCTGGACGGTGCGCACCGAGACCAATCCCTTCGGCGCCCAGAGCTATCTGTGGAACATGACCGGCAACGCCTGGTATGCCCGCCACTTCTGGGAGCACTACGCCTTCACGCAGGACAAGGCCTTCCTGCGCAACGTTGCCTGGCCGGTGCTGAAGGAAGTGGGCGAGTTCTGGGAAGACCGGCTCAAGGCCACGCCCGACGGCAGGCTGGTGGCGCGCAACGGCTGGTCGCCCGAGCACGGCCCCATCCAGGACGGCGTGGCCTACGACCAGCAGATCCTCTGGGACCATTTCGACAACATGGCGCAGGCGGCAGATGCCCTCGGCGACCGCGCTGCGCGTGACCGCGCCGCCTCGATCCGCGACCGCCTCGCCGGCCCGCAGGTGGGCAGCTGGGGCCAGTTGCTCGAATGGCCGACCGAGCTGAAGGACGCCGTGCTGGACACACCGCAGGACACCCACCGCCACGTCTCCCACCTGTTCGCGCTGTTCCCCGGCCGGCAGATCTCGCCCGCCCGCACGCCCGAGCTGGCCGCGGCTGCCCGCAAGACACTGGTGGCGCGCGGTGATGTGAGCACCGGCTGGTCCATGGCCTGGAAGATGGCCTATTGGGCGCGACTGCGCGACGGCGACCATGCCCACAGCCTGCTGCGCGGCCTGCTCGCCCAGCCCGGCGCCAAGGTGGCCCGGCAAGGCGGCGAAGTCCATCAGGGCGGTACCTATCCCAACCTGTTCGACACCCATCCGCCCTTCCAGATCGACGGCAACTTCGGCGCCACCGCAGCCATCGCCGAAATGCTGCTGCAATCGCAGGATGGCGTCATCGACCTGCTGCCCGCGCTGCCCGCAACCTGGCCCGAGGGCTCGGTCAAGGGGCTGCGCGCGCGCGGCGGCTTCGAGGTCGACATCGCCTGGGCGCACGGCCGCGTCACCAGCGCCACCGTGCGCTCGGTGGCTGGCGCCGGCGGCGGGCGTGTTCGCGCGGGCGAACGTGTCGTTGAGCTAAGGCTCAAACCCGGCCAGTCGCGCACGCTGTCGCCCAAGGATTTCTGACGATGAATCGCTTGCAGATCGCCGTCACCGATTTCGAGGGCGAGGCCAAGCTCGGCGGCGACCGCGTCACCGTGCCCAAGCCGCCTCATCTGCGCGTTCCCGAGACGTCGTGGACCCGGCCACATCCTGCCCTGCGGGCTGCACCTCAGCCCGCAGGGCTACGACATCCGGGCCCGCAGCCTGAACACCCCCTTGACCCCCTGGCTCGCGCCCTGACGGCAACGGCACTGACCCCATGACCGCACTGACCTACTCCAGCCCCTTCCCCGCCGACTTCATCTTCGGCGTTGCCGCCGCCGCGCCGCAGATCGAGGGCGCCGCCTTCACCGACGGCAAGGGCGAATCCATCTGGGACCGCTTCTGCCGCACGCCGGGCAAGGTGCATGACGACGACACCCTCGACGTCGCCTGCGACCACTACAACCGCTTCGACGACGACTTCGCGCTGATGGCCTCGCTCGGCCTGAAGTACTACCGCCTGTCGCTCGCCTGGCCGCGCATCTACCCCAACGGCGACGGCGAACCCAACCAGGCCGGGCTGGACTTCTATCACCGCCTGTTTGCCAGCATGAAGGAGCACGGCATCGAGCCCTGGGTGACGATGTTCCATTGGGATCTGCCGCAGGCGCTGGAGGACCGCGGTGGCTGGACCTCGCGCGTGACCGTCGATGCCTTCGCGACCTACGCCGACACCATCGTCAAGGCCTTCGGCGGCGAGGTGAAGCACTGGATCACGATGAACGAGATCCGCTGCTTCACGGAGCTGGCCTACGGCTGGGGCACCAAGGCGCCGGGCCGCAAGGAGAGTGCTGCGGTCGTCAACCAGACATTTCACCATGCGCTGCTCTGCCACGGCCATGGCGTTCGCGCGGTGCGCGAGTTCGGCGGCGCCGGTGCGGTCGTCGGCCTGACCGACAACCTCGATGTCTGCATCCCCGTCACCGAGACCCCGGCCGACATCGCCGCCGCCAAGGCCTGGTTCCTGGAGAAGAACGCCCATGTGCTGGGTGCCATGCATGCCGGCCGCTATCCCGCCGATTACCTCGAACGCGTCGGCCCGGATGCGCCCGATGTGCGGGCCGGTGACTTCGACCTCATCAGCCTGCCAACCGACCACCTCGGCCTGAACATCTACACCGGCACGTATGTGCGCGCCGGCCGGAACGGTGCTGCGTTCGAGGCCCTGGCCCACCCCGTGAACTACCCGCGCGCCGACAGCCCCTGGCTGCGCCTGGTGCCGCAATCCATCTACTGGGCCACGCGCCTTGCCGCCGAGTGCTACGGCCACGAAGCGCTCTACATCACCGAGAACGGCTGTGGCTACAACGATGAGCCGGTGGTGAACGGCGAGGTGCTGGACCTGCACCGCCGCGACTTCCTGCGCAACCATCTGCGCGAAGCCCACCGCGCCATCGGCGACGGCGTGCCGCTCAAGGGCTACTTCCTGTGGAGCTTCATCGACAACTACGAATGGGAAGACGGCTACCAGCGCCGCTTCGGCATCGTGCACTGTGACTACGCCACGCAGGTGCGCACGCCCAAGCTGTCCGCACGCTACTACGCCGACGTCATCGCCGAACGCCGCATCCTCTGACATGAAGCGGGTCGAGCCAAGCCGCCTATATTCCCTCGCGCCGCAGCGGGCCTCCGCCCCACACGCGGTCTAACGAGGACTATCCAGATGACTGCCTTCCGCCCCCTGCGCCGCCGCCAACTCTTCGCCGCCGCCGCATTGCCCGCACTGCCCGCGCTGACCACCGCTTCGCTGGCCGCCACGCCGCAGCGCCTTGCCGCACCCGCGATGACAGCGCTGACTTACGAAAGCCCCTTCCCCGCCGACTTCGTCTTCGGCGTCGCTGCGGCCTCCGCGCAGCTCGAGGGCGCCGCCTTCGAGGACGGCAAGGGCGAATCCGTCTGGGACCGTTTCAGCCGCATGCCCGGCAAGGTCCACAACGGCGACACGCCCGACGTGGCCTGCGACCACTACCACCGCTTCGACGAGGACTTCGCCTTGATGGCCTCGCTGGGTTTCAAGACCTACCGCCTGTCCATCGCCTGGCCACGCATCTACCCGAACGGCGACGGCGCGGTGAACCAGAAGGGGCTGGACTTCTATCACCGCCTCTTCGCCAGCATGAAGAAGCACGGCATCGAGCCGTGGGTGACGCTCTTCCACTGGGACCTGCCGCAATCGCTGGAAGACCGCGGCGGCTGGACGTCGCGCGTCACCGTCGATGCCTTCGCGCAATATGCCGACACCGTCGTCAAGGCCTTCGCCAAGGACGTGAAGCACTGGATCACGCTCAACGAGATCGTCTGCTTCACGCTGCTGGGCTACGGCACCGGCACCAAGGCGCCCGGCCGCAAGGAGAACGCCAAGGTCGTCAACCAGACCTATCACCACGCGCTGCTCTGCCACGGTCATGGCGTGCGTGCGGTGCGCAAGTTTGGCGGCGCCGGCGCGGTCGTGGGCCTGACCGACAACTGCGGCGTGTCCGTGCCCGTGACGGAAACGCCGGCTGACATCGCCGCCGCGAAGGCCTGGTTCGTCGACCGGAACGCCCAGGTGCTGGGCGCCATCCACGCCGGCAAGTACACCGCCAACTTCCTGTCGCGGGTGGGCGCCGATGCGCCCGACGTGCAGCCCGGCGACTTCGCCCTCATCAGCCTGCCGACCGATTTCCTCGGGTTGAACATCTACAGCGGCACCTTCGTGCGCGCCGGCAAAACGGGCGCTCCTGAGGCCTTGCCCCACCCGGTCAACTACCCGCGTGCCGACAGCCCCTGGCTGCGCCTGGTGCCTCAGTCCATCTACTGGGCGACGCGCTTCTGCCACGAGGTCTACGGTCACCCGGCGATCTACATCACCGAGAACGGCTGCGGCTACGACGACGAGCCGGTCGTCAACGGCGAGGTGCTCGACCTGCACCGCCGCGACTACCTGCGCAGCTATCTGCGCGAGGCCCACCGCGCGATTGCCAACGGCATCCCGCTGAAGGGCTACTTCCTGTGGTCCTTCATCGACAACTACGAATGGGAAGACGGCTATCAGCGCCGCTTCGGCATCGTGCATTGCGACTTCAAGACGCAGGTGCGCACGCCCAAGTTGTCGGCCCGCTATTACGCCGACGTCGTCAAGACAAGAAAGATTTTGTGAACGCCAGCACTCTTCATCTCGACCGCGTCGTGCCGCCGGCGGCCGACCGCCTGCCGATGCGCCAGAAGGTCGGCTTCGGCCTGGGCGCCTTCCTCGACATGTGGGGCCACTGGCTCTACCCGTCGCTGGCCTTCCAGGTCTTCAACATCTTCCTGGGCGTCGCACCCGGCCTGATCTCCACGGTGCAGATGGTGAAGATCTTCATCGACGCCGGCTCGGACGCGGTGTTCGGCTGGATCTCGGACAACACGCGCACGCGCTTCGGCCGGCGCAGGCCGTTCATCCTGGTGGGCGGCGTGCTGGCCGGCATCGGCCTGCCGTTGATGTTTGCCGTGGGCCGTGACTGGACGCAGACGCAGTACTTCATCTTCATGCTGGTGAGCATGGTGATCTACGTGCCGATCATGAGCTGCTTCAACATGCCCTGGGTCAGCCTGGGCTCGGAGATGACGCCGGACTATCACGAGCGCACCACCGTGATGGCGATCCGCAACGCGATCCAGAAGCTGCCGGAGCTGGCAATGTTCTTCGCCGCGCAGTTCACGACGCTGGCGATCTTCAACGACGCCTCGGGCAAGCCGGACATCCTGCGCGGCGCGCAGACCTACTGCGCCATCCTGGGCGCCATCATGGTGGCGGTGTCGATTGCCATCTTCCTGCTGGTGCGCGAGCGCTATTACGAGAAGCTGGTGTCGCGCACGCAGACGCACATTCCGTTTGCCGACACGCTGTGGCGCACGCTGCGCTGCAAGCCTTTCCGCCATGTGCTGTTGATGGCGCTGGCCTACGGCATCGGCACGGCGATGGTGGGCGCGCTGGGCTATTACGCGACGATCTACTACGTCTGCCAGGGCGATGTCGTGCAGGGCGCGAAGTGGAACACCGCGATGGGCCTGGCCGGCATGGCCTTCGGCTTTGCGGGCATTCCGTTCTTCACGTGGATCGCGCGCAGCTGGGGCAAGCGGGCGGGCCTGGCCGCGGTGCTGGTGCTGGCGATCTGCGCCTTCATCGGCGACTGGTGGCTGTACGACCCGGCGCGGCCGTATCTGCAACTCTTCGCCTGCGGCTTCGTGGCCTTCACCGGCGCGGGTTTCTGGACGCTGTACGGCGCCACCATCGGCGACGTGGTGGACTACGACGAGTCCCAGACCGGCCAGCGCCGCGAGGGTTCGTTCTCGGCCTGCCAGTCGTGGATCACCAAGGTGGGCATTGCTTTGGGCGTGGGCGCCTCGGGGTGGATCCTGCAATTCACCGGCTTCGACGCCAAGCAGGCCATCCAGACGCCGGAAGCGATCTTCTGGATCCGCATCCTGCTGTCGGGCATCCCGGTCATCGGCCTGGTGCTGGCGCTGATCGCCATCCTGCGCTTCCCGCTGACCGAGGCGCGGATGCTGGCGATTCGCGGGCAGCTTGAATCGACGCGGGGGACGGTATGAGCATGTCGCGCCGCACGGCTCTGCAAGCCGCGCTCGCCGGTACAGCGGTGAGCCCTGCATGGGCCGCGCCGCGCTTTGCCGCCGGCATTGAAGGCCAGCGCAAGGCCGACCTGGGCAACGGCACGTACTTGAACCCCATCGTCGCGGGCGACCACGCCGACCCGACCATCCTGAAGGACGGGGCCGACTACTACATGACCTTCTCGTCCTTCCAGTCCTACCCGGGCGCCGTCATCTGGCACTCGCAGGACCTGGTGAACTGGACGCCGATCACCGCCGCGTTGACCCAGCCCATCGGCACGGTGTGGGCCATGGACCTGATCAAGCATCAAGGCCGCTTCTTCATCTACATCCCGGTCTTGCAGGACAACGGCACCGGCATCTTCGTCATCCACGCCGACGGCATCCGCGGCCCATGGAGCGCGCCTGTCGACCTGAAGGTGCCGGGCTGCATCGACCCGGGACATGTGGTCGGCGAGGACGGCAAGCGCTACCTCTTCGTCAACGGCGGCCGCCGCGTGCGGCTCAAGGATGACGGCCTTGCCACCGACGGCGAGCTGGAGAACAACGCCTGGAAGCCCTGGCAGTACCCCAAGGATTGGGTCGTCGAGATGTTCGCGCCCGAGGGGCCGAAGCTGTTCCGCCGCGGCGAGTGGTTCTACCTGATCTCGGCCGTCGGCGGCACGGCCGGGCCGCCCACCAGCCACATGGTCACCGTCGCCCGCTCACGCTCGGTGCACGGGCCGTGGGAAGACGCGCCCAACAACCCCATCGTGCGCACGCAGAACGCCAGCGAGCCCTGGTGGTCGCGCGGCCATGCCAGCGTCGTCGAGGGGCCGGCGGGAGATTGGTGGATGGTTTATCACGGCTATGAGAACGGCTTTCGCACCCTCGGTCGCCAGGCGCTGCTGGAGCCGGTCGAATGGACGAAGGACGGCTGGCTGCGCGCCAAGGGTGGCACGCTGGACCGGCCCCTGCCCAAGCCGCGCGGTGGCAAGCCGAGCAAGGCCGGTTTCGCGCTGTCCGACGACTTCTCGAGCGGCAAGCTGGGCCTGCAATGGGCCTTCCATGCGCCCGGGCCGGAGGAGGCGAAACGCCTGCGCTTCGAAGACAAGGCGCTGGTCCTCCGCGGCAAGGGCAAGTCGCTGCCCGACTCTTCGCCGCTGACCTGCCAGGCCGGCGACCGCAGCTACGAGGTCTCGGTCGAACTGGAGATCAGCGGAAACGACCCCAACAGCCACGGCGGCCTGGCGCTGTTCTACGAGGAGCGCGGCCATGTGGGCCTCGGCTTCAGCACGACGCAGATGCTGACCTATGGCTACGGGCAGGAGCATTCGTGGATGCGCGAGAACATGGCCACCCGCCATGTGCACATCCGCCTCGTCAACCGCGAGAACGTCGTCACCTGGCACTACTCGCACGACGGCGGCAAGACCTGGAAACAGCATTCCTGGCAGATGGAGGTCTCCGGCCTGCATCACAACGTGTTCGGCGGCTTCGTCAGCCTGCGGCCCGCGCTGTTCAGCGCCGGCAATGGGGAAGTCCGCGCCCGCAACTTTGTCTACCGAGGACTGACCGCATGACATCCCAACGCCGCCGCCACCTGCTTGCTGCCGCCGCTTCCCTCCCCCTCGTGCCCACCGCCATGGCCGCTGCCCAACCCCGCCGCATCGTGCTCGACGTGGCGCAGGCCAAGGAGCCGCTGGACCGCTTCTTCGACCACTGCGTCGGTGCCGACTACCCCGGCACGACCTACCGCCCGGATGCGCTCGCGCAGCTGAAGACGGCGGTGAATGAACTGGGCTTTCGCTACCTGCGCTTTCACGCCATCTTTCACGACGTGTTCAAGACGGTCACGCGTGACGCCGCCGGCAAGCTGGTGTTCGATTTCACCGGCATCGACAAGCTCTATGACGAGATGCTGGCCCGGCGCATCAAGCCCTTCGTCGAGCTGGGCTTCACGCCGCTGGCGCTGAAGACCTCGGACAACAAGATCTTCTATTGGGAAGGCAACACCTCCCACCCCGAGCCCACCGGCTGGGTCGCGCTGATCGACGCCTTCATCCGCCATCTGCTGGACCGCTACGGCGCGGCCGAGGTGCACGACTGGTACTTCGAGGTCTGGAACGAACCCAACCTCGACGGCTTCTGGGAGAAGGCCGACAGACAAGCCTACTTCGACCTCTACACGCGCACGGCCAAGGCGATCAAGGCCGTCAGCCCGCTGCTGCGTGTCGGCGGCCCGTCCACCGCCGGCGCGGCCTGGGTGCCGGAGTTCCTGGCCCACGCCAAGGTCACCGCCACGCCGGTGGACTTCATCACGACCCACACCTACGGCGTCGATGAAGGCTTCCTCGACGAGTTCGGCAAGGAAGACCGCAAGCTGTCCAAGTCGCCCGACGCCATCGTGGGCGACGTCCGGCGCGTGCGCAAGGAGATCGAGGCCTCGCACCTGGCGGGCATCCCGCTCTTCTTCACCGAATGGAGCAGCAGCTACAACCCGCGCGACCTGGTGCACGACAGCTACATGAGCGCGCCCTATGTGCTGACCAAGCTGAAGCAGACGCAGGGCCTGGCCCAGCACATGAGCTACTGGGTCTACAGCGACCTGTTCGAGGAGCCCGGCCCGCCGGACGCGCCCTTCCACGGCGGCTTTGGCCTGATGACGCGCGAGGGCATCCGCAAGCCTGTGTGGTTTGCGTACAAGTACCTCGCGGCGCTGAAGGGCAAGGAGGTGCCGACCAGCGACGCTTCGACCTGGGCGGCCGTCGACGGCGACCAGGTGCAGGCGATCGTGTGGGACTGGCGCCAGCCCGACCAGACGGCCAGCAACCGCAGCTTCTTCGGCAAGCCGCAGCCGGCGCGGGATGCGGGCACCGCCACCGTCGAGTTGCGCCATTTGCCGCCCGGCCGCTACACGCTGACGCAGCGCCGCACCGGCTATGAGATCAACGACGCGCACACCGCCTACCTGAAGATGGGCTCGCCCAAGAACCTGGATGCGAAGCAACTGGCCCAGCTGCAGGCGCTGACGACCGACAAGCCCGAGGTGCAGCGCGAGCTGGTTGTCGGCGCAAACGGCGCGGCCAGCGTGAACGTGAAACTGCGCAGCCACGACGTCGTGCTGCTGAGCGTGAAGAAGGTCGTCGCGTGAAGCGGCGCGAGGCTCTCATCGGGCTGCTGCCGCTGGCGGGCTGCGGCGGCGGTGGCGGCTCGGCGGTGGCTGCCACGCCGACCGCAGCACCGACCGCACCGACGGCACCCACCGCGCCCACCACCACCGGCATGCGCGACCTGAGCAGCCTGCAACTCAGCAAACTGATGGGCTCGGGCTGGAACCTCGGCAACGCGCTGGAGGCCATCGGCGGCGAGACCGCCTGGGGCAACCCCGCCACCACGCAGGCGTTGATGACCGCCGTCAAGGCGGCCGGCTTCAAGACCGTGCGCCTGCCGGTGTCCTGGAAGCAATACGCCGACGCCAGCGACAACATCAGTGCCACCTGGCTGACCCGCGTGGCGCAGGTCGTCGGCTACGCGCAGTCGGCGGGTCTGCACGTCATGTTGAACATCCACTGGGACGGCGGCTGGATGCAGCCGACCTTCGCCGCCCAGGCGCTGGCCAATGCGCGCATCACCAAGTTCTGGACGCAGATCGCCAACCACTTCAAGACCTACGACGACACGCTGCTCTTCGCCGGTACGAACGAGGTCATGGTGGAGGGCGACTACGGCACGCCCAAGGCCGAGTACGTCACCGTGCAGAACGGCTTCAACCAGCAGTTCGTGAACGCCGTGCGGGCCACAGGCGGCAACAACGCGGTGCGCCATCTTGTCGTGCAGGGTTTCAACACCAACATCGACCACACCATCGCCTTCGCCGTCATGCCGACCGACACGGCCAAGGACCGGCTGATGATGGAAGTGCACTACTACGACCCCTACAACTTCACGCTCAACGACAAGAGCACGATCTGGCAATGGGGCGCTGGCGCGACCGACGCCAAGGCGCGGGAAGCCGGCTTCGACGAGGCCTGGGCCGATGCGCAGTTCCAGAAGATGAAGACGGCATTCGTCGACAAGGGCATCCCGGTCATCCTGGGCGAGTTCGGCGCCATCCGCCGCACCGAGTTCCCGGGCGCCGAAGCCTATCGCCTGGCCTGGAACAAGTACGTCGCCCGCTCGGCCTGGCTGCACGGCATGGTGCCCGTCTACTGGGACGCCGGTGCTGCCACCGAGAACCACAGCATGGGCCTGTTCAACCGCAGCACCGGCGCCCAGGTGTATCCCGATCTGATCAAGGCCCTCGTCGACGCGGCGAGCTGACCCGCGGGTCGGCAGGCGCGAGATGTAACAGTTGAGCCGCGGCGGCGGTTTTCGCTGCGTTCATTGGTGTACCCATCTGCAAAGAGGACGCACCCATGAACACCCCAAGATCCCTCCGCTGCGCCGTCGCCCTGGCCCTGCTGGCCGCGTTGACGGCCCACGCCCAGTACGGCGACGCGTATCACGCGCCCGACCGCCTGAAGCTGCAACAGATGGCCGGCCAGCGCGCCCGCCAGCAGGCCGACGAGCACCGGGCGCGCATCAGCGCCGCCGGCAGCCGGCCGGCGCCCGCGCCGCTGATCAACTTCGGCGCGAGCAGTTCAAGCTGGGCGGATACCAGCCGCATGGAAGCCCAGGGCCAAGCCGCAGCGCGCATCGACGCGCGTGAGCAGGCATTCCAGGCCAAGCTCAAGCGCATGGACGCCTTGATTGCCCAGCGCGGCCTGCAGCGGCGCGCGGAGGACTACGACGGGCTCATCGCCGCTGCGATCGACGCGGGCCACGATGCCTACTGGGCGAGCCGCACCTTCGGCAACAGCCGCGCAGACTACGCCGAGCGCCTGGCTCGCGAGCAGCAGAAAGCGGCTGCCGGCGCCTTCAGCGGCAGCACGCGCGCCAGTTGCCAGGACGGCTGCAGCGAGACGCTGCGCGTGGCCGGCGGCCACCGCTACGAGGGCCAGACACTGAACGGCCTGCCGCATGGCAGCGGCACGCTGGCCTACGCCGACGGATCCCGGCTGCAGGCGCAGTGGAGCGCCGGCCGCGCCAGCGGCACCATCCGCCTGCAGTACGCCAGTGGCGATGTCTACGAAGGCGGCTTCGACGGCACGCACTTCAGCGGCACCGGTCGGCTCACCTACAAGAACGGCAGCGTCGACAGCGGGCAGTACGCGGGCGGCCAACTGGACGGCCCCGCCGAACGTCTGTTCATCAGCAGCGCGGGTGCGCGCGAACTGCGCCGAGGCCGCTACAAGGCCGGCGTGCCGGTCGGCGTACACCACACAAGCTTCGAGAACAGCAAGCGCAAGCGCATCGTCGAGGACTTCGACAACCCTGCAGCCAGTCGCGCCGAATGGGTCGACGGCAAGGTCTTCGTCGGCGTGATGGACGACGGCGTGCCCGTCAGCGGCACGCTCACCTACACCAGCGGCGGGACCTTCGCCGGCGTCTTCCACCCCAACGGCGCACCCCGGGCCGGCCTGTTCAGCGGTGCCAACGGCGCCTCGCAGTTCGGCAATTTCAACGACGCAACCAAGCGTCACGGCTATGTCGCGTTGACCTACGCCGACGGCAGCACCGCGGAGATCATGCACAACCAGAACGCCTGGGCCGGTCCCATCCTGCGCACCCAGCCGAACGGCGACGTGCTGACAGGCACCACCGCGCGGGCCGGTTTCATGGCCTGGGGCGTGCTCCGCGCCAGCGGCACCGACGCCGCCGCGGCGCGGCCTGCCGGGCTGACCGAGAAGGGTGAACTCGTCATGCTGCCCGAGGCCGACCATGCCGCAGCGCGGGAAGCTGCTCTGGCCGCCGCGCAGATCATCTCGGCCGAGCGCGAGAAACTGCGCAAGCTGCTGGGCACCTGAAGACGCAGGATCTTCGCCGGCCGAGCCACAGCGCACATCGACTATCCTGTTAGCAGCCCGCCAGCGAGGGGGCGCTACAGGGAGCCGACTTGGACGCAAGCAGCCAGTCCCGGGTGTTGGGGACGCCTTCTGAAGTGCCGCCGGAGCAAGCCCGGCCCGCTTTTCTGCTGGACCAGCCGGCCGGCCCGCGCGAGCGCCGGCATGCGCTGATCGTGGCGCTGGTGTCGGTGGCGGTGTTTGCCGCCCTGCTGCCCTTTGCCAAGGTGAAGCTGCCGGCCGTGCCGGCCTTCATCCCCATCTACCAGTCGGCCCTGGTGCTGACCGACCTGATCACCGCCGTGCTGCTGTTCGGCCAGTACCGCATCCTGCGCTCGAGGGCCCTGCTGCTGCTGGGCTGCGGCTACCTGTTCACGGCCGTGCTGACGACGGCACACACGCTGACCTTCCCCGGGCTGTTCAGCACCACCGGCCTGCTCGGCGCAACGACGCAGACCACCGTCTGGCTCTACATGCTGTGGCACGGCGGCTTCCCGCTCTTCGTGCTGGGCTACATCGCCCTGAGGAACAGGCCGCCTGCCACCGCACCGGCGCTGGCCTGGCCGGCCGCCACACTCGCCGGCGCAGCGGCCTGCGTGGCGCTGGCGACGCTGGGCACCGGCTGGCTGCCCGACCTGCTCGTCGGCGGCCGCTATTCCACGGCCTTCCTGCTCACGGTCGGCGCGGTCTGGCTGTTCAGCCTCGCGGCGCTGGCAAGGCTGTGGCGGCAGCGGCCGCACACGGTGCTGGACCTGTGGCTGATGGTCGTCAGCCTGACCTGGCTGTTCGACATCGCGCTCTCCGCCATGCTGAATGCGGCGCGCTTCGACCTGGGCTTCTACGCCGGCCGCATCTTCGGCCTGCTGGCCTGCTCGGTCGTGCTGATGGAGCTGCTGCTGGAGAACAGCACGCTGTATGCACGCCTCTTCAAGGCCTACGAAGCCGACCACAGGCTGAACGATGAGCTGGCCGCCGCGCGCGACGAGGCCCAGGCCGCCAACGCGGCCAAGAGCCTCTTCCTGGCCAGCATGAGCCACGAGATCCGCACGCCGATGAACGCCGTCATCGGCCTGACCAACCTGGTGCTGGAGACGCGGCTCGACAGCCGCCAGCGCGACTACCTCGGCAAGGTGCAGACCTCATCGAAGGCCCTGCTGAGCCTGCTCAACGACATCCTCGACTACTCCAAGATCGAGGCCGGCAAGATCACGCTGGAAGCCGAGGAGTTCAGCCCCGAGGAGCTGATCGAGAACGTCGGCCACCTGTTCTCCGCGCGGCTGGAGGAGTCGGGGCTGGACCTGCTGTTCGAGTTCGACGAACACATGCCCGACCGCTTGCTTGGCGACGCGCTGCGACTGACCCAGGTGCTGAACAACCTCGTCGGCAACGCCATCAAGTTCACGCCCAGGGGCGAGATCATCGTGCGCACCGAGGTGCTGGGCGAGGACGGCAACAAAGGCACGCAAGGCGAGCGCCTGCGCCTGCGCATCAGCGTGCGCGACACCGGCATCGGCATGACGCCCGAGCAGGTCGGTGGCCTGTTCGAGCTTTTCAGCCAGGCCGATGCATCGACCGCGCGCCGCTACGGCGGCACCGGCCTGGGCCTGGCCATCTGCAAGCGCCTGGTGGAGCTGATGGGCGGCAGCTTCGAGGTCGACAGCGAGCCCGGCAAGGGCAGCAGCTTCGCCTTCACCTGCAGCTTCGGCAAGGCCAGGCCCGGCGCCGGGCGCATCGACCCGCACCGCATCCGCGGCATGCGCACCCTCATCGTCGACGCGCAGCCCACCGAGCGCCTCATCCTGCAACAGATGCTGCAGAGCTGGCGCTTCCAGGTCGCCGTGGCGTCCTTCGGCGACGAGGCCCTGTACCGGCTGCGCCACGCCGACCCGCAGCACCCCTACGAGTTGCTGCTGATCGACTGGAAGACCACCGGCGCCAGCTTCGTCGAAGACGCCCGGCGCATCGCCACACAGCGCGGCATGGCGCCGCCGCAGGTCATCGCGCTCAGCAGCCTGCACGCCAGCCTGAGCCTGGTTGAAGCGCTGCAGGGCCAGGCTGCCACGCAGGTGCTGGTCAAGCCCGTCACGCCGTCACGGCTGTTCGACGCCGTCATGCAGCTGCAGACCTCGGAGGCGCCGCCCGCACCCGCGCAGGTCGGCAGCAGCCTGGCCGACCTGGCCGAGGCGATGCGGTCCCTGCACGGCGCGCGGGTGCTGCTCGTCGAGGACAACCCAGTCAACCAGCAGGTCGCCTGCGCCTTCCTGTCGATGATGAAGCTGGAGGTCGAGGTGGCGCAGAACGGCGTGGAAGCCGTCGAGCGCGTCAAGGCCGAGGCCTTCGCTGCGGTGCTGATGGACATGCAGATGCCCGAGCTGGACGGCGTCAGCGCGACGCGGCTGATCCGCGCCATGCCCCAACACGCCGCACTGCCCATCATTGCCATGACGGCCGGCGCGATGGAGGGCGACGTCCAGGCCTGCCTGGCGGCCGGCATGAATGCCCACGTCAGCAAGCCCATCGACGCCAGGCAGCTGGTGCGTACGCTGCTGGCCTGGGTGCCACCGCAGGCCGGCGAGGGCAGCCAGCAGCAGGGCTAGCCGCCCGGTATGGGCAAGGCCAGCCCGCGCTTGAGAACGCCCATCGCCACCTGCGTCGTGTAGCGGCGCACATTGGGGTTGGCGGCCAGCAGCCGCTGCATCAGCGCTTCGTAGCTCGCCGCATCGGGTGCCGTCACGACGAGCACAAAGTCCGCCTCGCCGGTCACGTAGAAGGCCTGCTGCACCGCCGCTTCAGCTTCAAGCCAGGCGCGCAGCGCGGCCATGGGCTCGGGCCGCTCGCTGTCGACCTGCAGGCCGGCAATGAAGGTCGTCGGCCGGCCGACGTGGGCGGCATCGACAACGGCGATCTGGCGCTGGATGACGCCTTGCTCGCGCAGCCGCTTGAGCCGGCGCTGAATGGCCGATGGCGACAGGCTGACCCGCTCCGCCATCTGCTCGGCGGTCAAGGCGGCATCCTGCTGCACGAGGGTCAGCAGTTGGCGGTCGAAACGGTCCAGGTCAGTCATTGAAAGCAGTGCGCACATTGCGGCCAGACCGCGCTGCGGCGGCGCATCTTGCCGCAATTCGGCGCCAGCCCGCCGCTAGCATTTCCGATTCAGAAACGAGGACTTGCCGATGATCGATCATGTCTCCCTGGGCACCACGCGCTACGCCGACGCGGTGGCGTTCTACCGCCGTGTGCTGGCGCCGCTGGGAATGGAGCTGCTGCGCGACACCGGCGCAGAAGCCGCCTTTGGCACTGCCACGCAGTGGCGCATTTTTCTGTATCCGGTGCCCGAAGGCGAGCCGGTCACGGCGCGCGGCACGCATCTCGCGCTGGGTGCCGCCGGCCGCGCCGCGGTCTCGGCGTCGCATGAGGCCGCAATGGCGGCGGCGGCGAAAGACATCTTCACCCCGCGCACGCGGCCGGACATCAGCGAGACCTACTTCGGGGCGATGTTTCATGACCTCGACGGCCATCGCATCGAAGTCCTGACCAACGCCCCCTGAACGACTCAGCGCGAGACCAGCAGTTCCTCGGCCGTCTTGCCGGCGGCCAGCGCGTCCTTGAACCAGTTGGGGCGCTTGCCAACGCCCGACCAGGTGCGGCCGGCGCCGTCGGTGTACTTGGCCACGCCGCCCGCCTTCCTGGCCGCTGGCTTGCGAGTCTTGCCTGCGGCCTTTGCCGCGCTCTTGCGCGCCGCCTTCGCCGGCGATCCGCCGAACAGTTCATCGGCCGTGATGCCGTAATGGGCAATGGCTTCCTTGATTCGGTCGACCACTTCCGTCTTCTCGCGCGAACGCAATGCGTCGGCCTGCTTCTGCAATTGCGCGATCTGCTTCAGAAGGGTGTTCAGCGTTTTGGCCATTGATGGTGTCTCCAGCGACATCGTTGTTTTGGACGCCGCATTCAATCACAAATGGGAGTGGGATCCGAATGACCAATGGAATGCTCAGTCGAATCGCCTCATTGGCGGCGAGTCCTGCGGTTCGTCGGCCAATGCCTACATGCAGATGGCCCCGCCCCCGACCCCTGGCGCCGGCCGCATGTCGCAAATTGGGGGCTGGTGCATGCACCCAAGGTGGCGGTCCGTAAAGCCGCCGCCGACGTCACGCTCAACCCCCTAAAGGAGCCACACCATGTCCTATCCCACCATCTCTTCCTCCAAGGTCGAAGGCACCAACGTCTACAACCTGCAAGGCGAGAAGCTCGGGTCCATCGACGACCTCGTCATCGACAAGCGCAGCGGCCAGGTGCGCTATGCCGCGCTGGAGTTCGGCGGCTTCCTGGGTGTCGGCACCGACCGCTATCCGCTGCCCTGGAACATGTTGAAGTACGACACCGACAAGGACGGCTATGTCGTCAATGTCGACAAGAGCCAGCTGGACAGCGCGCCGCGCTACACCGAGGACGAAGCGCCGAACTATTCGGATGACTACGGCCGCAAGGTGTATGACTACTACGGCTTCCCCTGGCTTTGATGTGAGCCCCTCGCCTGGCCTCGCCGCGCTGAACGCGGGCGAGTCCAGTCGGTCCCCCTAGGGGACGGCGATGCATGCGGCATTGAGCCGCATGCACATCGCCAGACGGGCCGGCTTGGGAGCGGCCCGGCGCTCGGCCCGAATACGGAGACCGTCATGGCCACCAACGCCCGTTCCATCGCCTCGCTATCGCTCAGCTTCGGCCTCGTGCATGTGCCGGTGAAGCTCTATTCCGCCACGGAGTCGGGCTCAGAGATCCGCTTCAACCTGCTGGACAAGGACGGCTCGCGGCTCAAGCAGCAGTACGTCAACGAGCGCACGAAGCAAGTCGTCGAACGCAAGGACATGGTGAAGGGCTACGAAGTCGAGGACAACCGCTTCGTGCTGTTCACGCCCGAGGAGCTGAAGGCGCTCGAGGAAGGCAGCAGCCACGTCATCGAGATCGTCAGCTTCGTGCCGCTGGCCTCCATCGACCCGCTGTACTACGACAAGAGCTACCTGCTGGCGCCCGACAAGCGCGGCGAGAAGCCGTATGCGCTGCTGGCCGAGGCCCTGCGCCAGTCGGGCCGCTGCGCCCTGGCGAAGTGGGCGTGGAAGGCCAAGCAATACGTCGCGCAGATCCGCGCCAACGAGGACGGCCTCATCCTGCAGCAGCTGCGCTACGCCGAGGAGGTCCGGTCGCTGGCCGGGCTGGACATTCCCAAGTCGGAGGTGTCCAGGTCGGAGCTGCAGCTGGCCCTTCAGCTGGTGGAGCAGATCGCCGCTGACGAGTTCGACCCGGGCGCCTTCCAGGACGAGGAGAAGGGTCGCGTGCTGGCCGCCATCGAGGAAAAGGTGAAGGGCAAGCAGATCGTCGCTTCTTCGCACGAGGAAGACGGCCCGGCCGGCAGTGGCCAGGTCATCGACCTGATGGATGCGCTGCGCGCCAGCCTCGGCGGGGCCGCGAAGAAGCCCGCCAAGGAGTCCAAGCCCTCCAATGTGACCGCGCTGAAGGCGGCGCCGGCCGCACGCAAGGCTGCGAAGCGCGTCACCGCCGAACCCGAGGCCGCGCCTGCCCGCAAACGCGCCAGCAAGTAAGGCATGGTGGCCGACGCCCCCTACCCGCTGCGGCAGGCGCTGCGCCTGACCGGCCTGCCCAGGCGCTTTCTCGACAGCCTCGTCGAGCAGGGTCTGCTGGGCTCGGCGGACGGGCAGCGCTTCAGCCACCAGGACGTCGTCGTCGGCCGCACCGCCAAGGCCTTGCGCGATGCCGGTGTGCCGCCGCGCAAGGTGCTGCAGGCGCTACGCAACGTGAAGCACTCGCTGGCGGACGGCCCGCTGTCCGGCGTGCGCTTGCGCCCGCAAGGCGGTTCCGTGGAACTGCACACCGCAGACCAGCGGCTGGACGCCCACACCGGCCAGGCCCTGCTCCCTTTCGACGGCGACGACCGGAATGCTGCCGGCGTTGAGCCGCTGGCGACCGAACCCGAGCGCGACGCCGGTGACTGGCTGCGCGAGGCCATGCGGCTGGAAGCCAGCGACAGCGCAGCGGCCGAAGCGGCCTACCGGCGTGTGCTGGCGATGGACGTCTGCTGTGCGCCGGCCTACATCAACCTCGGTGCCCTGCTCTGTGAGGCGCAGCGCTGCGAGGAGGCGGTGGCGCTGTACGAGCAGGCGCTGGACCGCTGTGAGCCGACGGCGCTGGTGCACTTCAACCGCGCGACGGCGCTGGAGGACGTCGGCCGGCCGCATCAGGCCGTGGCGGCGTATGAGCGCGCACTGGCTTTGGAGCCGGGGCTGGCGGATGCGCACTACAACCTGAGCGTGCTGCTGGAGAGGCTGGGAGACCAGTCGGGGGCGTTGCGGCATATGAGTGCGTATCGGCGTGCTGGGGGGGTGTCGTGATTCCGTGTTTTGGCGTTGTGGGAAGGCCCAGCGGGGATTTCGCCCCCGCGGGCGACCTACTTTTTGCGCCGCCAAAAAGTAGGCAAAAAGCTCTCCCCTACGAAACCGGCCCTGCGGGCTCCCCTGCGATGCTCGAAGCCCAGGGCCGCGCCCAACTCACTTCGCTCACTGCGTTCGCTGCGTTCAAACAAAGGGGCGCGAAGTTAGAAGTTGAAGCGCGCTTCGCGCGCGCCCTGGGCTTCTGCGCTTCTCGGCGGTTTAGAAGGGGAGGCCCCGGAACAGCCGAACAGCCAACAGCCACACCCGAAGTCCGGGTGGTGGACGTATTTCTGTATGCCCCCTTTAGCCCCGCCGAGCAGCGGAAGGCCTTGAAGCCGCGAGCGAAGCTCGCATCAAGAACTGACTCCGCGCGGTTGTTTGACCGCAGCGTAGCGAAGGGAGTTCTGCGCGGGGCTTCAAGGACTGAGCAGCGCAGGGCACCCCGAAGCAAAGCGCAGGGGCGGGGCGGTCGGGGGGAGCTCTTTGGTTACTTTCTGGCGGCCCAGAAAGTGACTCGCCCGCCGGGGCGAAATCCCGGCATGGGCCTTGCCAACAACCCACAGAAACGGCGAAGCCAAACACCATGAAAGCGGACGCCCCCCTCTCCCGCTACAACGCCAAACGCGACTTCACCGCCACCCCGGAGCCCGCCGGCAAGCCCGCCCGTCGCAAGGCGAAGGACCTCGTCTTCGTCATCCAGAAGCACTGGGCCTCGCACCTGCACTACGACTTCCGGCTGGAGCTGGATGGCGTCATGCTCAGCTGGGCCGTGCCCAAGGGTCCGAGCTTCGACCCGGCCACCAAGGCCATGGCCATTCATGTCGAGGACCATCCGGTCAGCTACAACAGCTTCGAGGGGACCATCCCCAAAGGCCACTACGGCGCTGGCACCGTCATCATCTGGGACCGCGGCACCTGGACGCCCGTGGGCGACCCACGCGAGGGGCTGGAGAAGGGCAAGCTGATCTTCCAGCTGCATGGCCAGAAGCTCGCCGGCCTGTGGGAGCTGGTGCGCATCTCCAAGCCGGGCCAGTTCAAGCAGGATCACTGGCTGCTGCTGAAGAAACGCGGCGACGCCTGGGCGCGGTCGAAGAGCGACTACGACGTGATTACCGCGCTGCCGGACAGCGTCGTCGAAAAGCCGCTGGGCCTGGTGGAGGAACGCGAGCCGCGCGGTCAGCCTGCTGAAGCCGTCGAAGCACCAGCCGATCTGTCATGCGCCGTCAAGGCCGCGCTGCCCGCCACGCTCTCGCCCCAGCTCGCCACGCTGGCCGCCTCTGCGCCGTCCGGCGACTGGGTCATCGAGAACAAGTTCGACGGCTACCGGCTGCTGGCGCGCATCTCGTCCGGCAAGGTGCGCCTGTTCACGCGCCAGGGCAATGACTGGACCGACCGGCTCAAGCCCGTTGCCGAGGCGCTGCAGGCGCTCAAGCTCGGGGCCGCCTGGCTGGACGGCGAGATCACCGTGTTGAACGAACACGGCGTGCCCGACTTCAACCGTCTGCAGAACGCCATCGACAACGCGCGCGCCCAGGACATCGTCTTCTTCCTGTTCGACCTGCCCTTCAGCGCCGGGCGCGACTTGCGCGCCGTGCCGCTGCGCAGCCGCCGGGCAGCGCTGAAGGCCTTGCTCGACGGCAAGACCAACGAGCGCATCCGCTTCAGCGACGAACTCCCCGCCTCTCCCGCCGAGGTGCTGGCCGCCGCCTGCCAGCTGGGGCTGGAGGGCGTGATCCTGAAACGCGCCGACTCGCCCTATGTCTCGCGCCGCAGCGACGACTGGCTGAAGCTGAAGTGCCAGCGCCGCCAGGAGTTCGTCGTCATCGGCTTCACGGACCGCACGAACGCGCCCGGCGAGGTGGGCGCGCTGATGCTGGGCTATCACGAGAACGGTCGCCTGCGCTCGGCCGGCTCGGTCGGCACGGGCTGGGGCAACGCGCAGGGGCGCGAGCTGCACCGCCAGCTGGTGCCGCTGGAGACCAAGCAGCCGCCCCTGGACCCCGCCGAGCTGGAGCCCGGCCGCTGGTCAAAGCGCAAGCGCGGCAGCGAGCGCTGGGTGAAGCCGGAGCTGGTGGTGGAGGTGGCCTTTGGCGAATGGACGCCGGACGGCCACATCCGCCACGCAAGCTTTCGCGGTGTGCGCACCGACAAGCCGGCCAAGGCCATCACACGCGAGCAGGCCGAAGCGCCAACCAAGCCGACCCAAGCCAAGGCCAAGCCCATGAGCAAGCACGTCATCACCCACCCCGACCGCGTCATTGACCCCTCCACCGGCCTGCGCAAGATCGACCTCGTGCACTACTACGAGAGCGTGGCCGAGTGGATGCTGCCCCACCTTCGCCAGCGGCCGGTGTCGCTCGTGCGGGCGCCGCAGGGCATCAGCGGCCAGCTGTTCTTCCAGAAGCACTCCGAGGCGAAGATGCCCGGCGTCGTCGACCTGGACGCCGCGCTGTGGCCGGACCACGCGCCGCTGCTCGAGATCCACAGCCTGGAAGGCCTGATCAGCGCCGCACAGATGAACGTCGTCGAGTTCCATACCTGGAACTCCACCGTGAAGAAGATCGACCAGCCCGACCGCGTCATCTTCGACCTCGACCCCGGCGAAGGCGTCACGTGGCCCCAGCTGCAGGAGGCCGCGGTGCTCATGCGCACGCTGCTCGAGGAACTGGGCCTCAAGACCTGGCTCAAGACCAGCGGCGGCAAGGGCCTGCACGTCGTCGTGCCGCTGGCGCCCAAGCTGGATGCCGACGCGGTGAAGGCTTTTTCCAAGGGCGCTGTCGAGCACATGGCGCGCACGATCCCGCAGCGCTTCGTGGCCAAGAGCGGCGGTGCGCGGCGCGTCGGCAAGATCTTCATCGACTACCTGCGCAATGGCCATGGCCAGACGACGGCAGCGGCCTTCACGGCGCGTGCACGGCCCGGCATGGGCGTGTCGATGCCGGTGGCCTGGGAGCAGCTGGCGTCGTTGAAGAGCGGCGCGAACTGGACGGTGCAGACGGCGCGTGAGTACCTGTCCTTCAGGGGCGGCAATGATCCCTGGGCCGACTACGGCAAGTCGCGGCAGACGCTCACCAAAGCGATCAAGCGGCTGGATGCAGAGTGACAGGCGCGGCCTTGTCTGACGGCCGAGTCGCACAGGCGCCGACAGGGCGCAGGGCCCGGGCTTCCTAAGCTTCGGTACGGAGCAACGGGCATGCCCATGAGCTGTCTGCCACCCCGACCATCAACCCGAAGGAGACCTCGATGACCCGATACAACGCCCCCCGCCTTCTCTGTGCCCTGATCCTGACCGGCCTGGCCGGTGCGGCCTCGGCCAACCTGACCCAGCCCGTCTACTCGACCGCCAAGGACGAAGTGAAGGCGATGTTCAAGGCCGAGCGCGACGCCTGCGACAAGCAGTCGGGCAATATGAAGGACGTGTGCGTCGAGCGCGCCAAGGGCCAGGAGAAGGTCGCCCTCGCCCACCTTGAATACCAATACACGGGCAACACCAAGGACCGCAACGACTACCTGGAAGCCCGCTACGAGGCCAAGTACAAGATCGCCAAGGAGGCTTGCGACAGCCAGTCCGGCAACGCCAAGGATGTCTGCGTGGCCGACGCCAAGGCGATGCACGACAAGGCCAAGGCCGACCTGAAGGCGAACAAGAAGATTGCCGACGCCCAGAACGACCAGATGGAAACCAAGCTCAAGGCCGACTACAAGGCCGCCAATGAGCGCTGCGATTCGCTGTCCGGCAACGCCAAGGACAGCTGCCAGGCCAGCGCCAAGGCACGCTACTTCCAGTAAGACTCAAGGCGGGCCTCCCGGCCCGCCTCGATCACAACGGCCCGCATCAACGCAGCTTGAGCTGCTCGACGCGGGCCGTTGTTGCGTCGGCCACCGCAGCGAATGCGGGCCGCTTGGCTGCCACAACCTGCGCCTGGCGCATCTCGTTGCCATGGCGCAGGTGTTCGCGCAGCGTGTCGACGAAAGCGACCAACAAAGCCGCCGCCACCACCGCCGCCACGGCTGAGGTCAACCACATCGGTGGTGCGCTAGCGGCCAGCTTGTCAGTCCAGGCTTTCATCACAAACTCCATGTCGGCCACCGCGGCCGGGTGAGCAGGACTTTGCGGCTGCGCCGGCGAGCGCCGTGCACGCCGCAACCGCGAGGCGGCGTAGGACAAGCGACCACACCGTTGAAGGCCCGCCACGCGCAGGCATGGGAGTTGCTCCTACTTCCCCGTTACAAGCGGTGTTCCAGCCGCGAGCGGGAACGCCTGGCCTCGTCAAGCCGGGTGCGAGGAGCATTCATGTCAAGCGAGGACATTCGCGTCGTGCTGGTCGACGACGACGCCGACACCTGTGAAACGTTGAGCAGCCTGCTGCAGTTCGACGGCTACAGCGTGCGCGTGGCGCGCACGGCGCAGGACGCCATCATTGCCGTCAACGAGTACCAGCCCGTCTGCGCCCTCGTCGACCTCGGTCTGCCCGATTTCGACGGCTGCGAGCTGAGCAAGCGGCTGCGCGCCGCGCATGGCTCGGACCTCGTGCTGATTGCCGTGACCGGCCGCAGCGGCGACAAGGCGCACAACGAGGCCATGGCTGCGGGGGTGGATCACGTGCTGTGCAAGCCCCTGTCCCAGGAAAGCCTGCGGCGGTTTTTTCCGCCGCGCACCTGATTTACAGGCAATTTTTACCGGCTCGCGCCTCTGCGAGCCTGAGCCTGGCGACGCCCCACCTCCTGAAGAAGTGCAGGGCGTGACAACAAGGACGAGCCAATGACAGAGCCTCGCCGGGAGGACTCGACACAATTCCGCCGCATCCTGACCCGTAACCTTGCCCTGCCCCTGGGCATGGGCCTGGGCAGCGTGGTCATCTTCGTCGTGCTGCTGTGGAAGCTGGTGGGCTTGCTGGAGTGGGTGGACCACACCCACCGCGCCATCGCCAAGGGGCAGGAGCTGTCGACCCTGCTGGCCGACGAGGAAAGCGGCGTGCGCGGCTTCCTGCTCAGCGGCCAGGAGTCGTTTCTGGCGCCGTATTCCCTGGCTGCGGCCAAGTTCGACAGCGAGCTGAAGGCCGCCCAGGACCTGACCCTCGACAACAACGCCCAGCAGGACCGGCTGCGCCGCGTGGCCGCATTGGTGGTGCGCTGGAACCAATACGCCAGCGACGTCATTGCCATGCGCCGCCGCAACGAGCCGGTGGAGGCGGTGGTGCGCTCCGAGCGCGGCAAGCAACTCTTCGACGAAGTTCGCCGTGAGCTGCGCGCCTTCATGGACAGCGAGTCCCGCCTGCTGCGCGACCGGCGCGAGGACGCGCAGAACACCACCTGGCTGTTCGTGGGCAGCTATGTCGCGCTGCTGCTGACCGTGAGCGGGCTGATCGCCTGGGGCGGCCGCCGCGACATCACCAATCTGTCGAGCGAGTACGGCGGCGCGATGTCTCGCATGCGTGAAAGCGCTCGCGAAAGCGAGGAGCGCGCCTGGCTGCGCGGCGCCCAGCTGGAGCTGGCCAACCAGCTCGCGGGCGAGCTGGCCGCACGGGGCATTGCCGAACGCACCCTGGCTTTCCTGGCCGAGCGCGTGGGCGCCATCGTCTCGGCCGCCTTTGTGCGCGGCGACGACGGCCGGCCGCAGCGCGTGGCCTCCCACGGCCTGCGCAACGAAGGCGAAGGCAGCGACGGGTCGGATGCCGAGCAAGGCTTGGTGGGCCAGGTCTGGCGCGACGGCACGATGCTGCGCCTGCCCGGCCTGCAGACCGGTTTCCTGAAGATCGCGACTCATCTCGGCGACACCTCGCCGCAGGAGGTGGTGCTTCTGCCCGCCCTGCACGAGGGCCAGGTCAACGGCGTGCTGGAGCTGGGCTTCACGCAGCCGCCCGATGTGCGCACGCTGGCCCTGCTCGACCAGTTGCAAGGCCTGCTGGGCGCGCTGCTGGAGGCCGCCAGCTACCGCCAGCGCCTGCAGCGCTCGCTGGAGGAAACCCGCCAGCTCAACGAGGAACTGCAGGTGCAGCAGGAAGAGCTGCGCACCGCCAACGAGGAGCTGGGCGAGCAGTCGCGCGTGCTGTCGGAATCGCAGCTCCAGCTGGAAGAACAGCGCGCCGAGCTGGAGCAGACGAATGTTCAGCTGGGTGAACAGTCCGAGACGCTGAGCCGGCGCAATGCGGCGCTCAACCAGGTCCAGGCCGAGCTGCAGGACCGCGCCGACGAGCTGGCGCGCGCCAGCCGCTACAAGAGCGAGTTCCTGGCCAATATGTCGCACGAGCTGCGCACGCCGCTGAACAGCTCGCTGATCCTGTCCAAGCTGCTGGCCGACAACAAGCCGGGCAACCTCAGCGAGGAGCAGCTGCGCTTTGCCAACACCATCCATGCCGCGGGCAAGGACCTGCTGACGCTGATCAACGACATCCTGGACCTCTCCAAGGTCGAGGCCGGCAAGCTCGAAATCACGGCCCGCCCGGTACCGCTGCGCGCACTGGCCGAAGGTATGCGCCGCATCTTCGAGCCGCTGGCGCAGGAGAAGCGCTTGGCCTTCCACATCCATCTCGACCCCGCCCTGCCCCACGCCGTGGTGACCGACGCTCAGCGTGTCGAGCAGATCCTGCGCAACCTGCTGTCCAACGCCATCAAGTTCACCGAGCAGGGCGCGGTGACGCTGCATGTCGAGCCGCGGCCCAGTGGCGTCGCCTTCATCGTCAAGGACACCGGCATCGGCATCCCGGCAAGCCAGCAACTGCGCGTCTTCGAGGCCTTCCACCAGGGCGACGGCGCGCTGAACCGGCGCTACGGCGGCACGGGCCTGGGCCTGTCGATCTCGCGCCAGCTCGCCGGCCTGCTCGGCGGCGACATCGAGCTCAGCAGCGTCGAAGGCAAGGGCAGCGAGTTCACCTTGCTGCTGCCCCTGCAGACACCCACCGCGCTCGCGCCGCCCGCCGAGCAGCAGCAGCCGCCAGCGCCTTTACCACCGCCGTCACCGCTGCCGCCATCCGTGCGTGAAAGCGCTCCGCCCGCCTTCGCCGACGACCGCGCCGAACTCGGCAACACCATCGGCGCGGAGACGCCGCCGCGACGCCTGGCCCTCGTCGTCGAGGACGACCCGGGCTTCGCATCCATCCTCTACGACCTGGCCCACGAGATGCAGTACCGCTGCATCGTGGCCACCCAGGCCCGCGAAGCGCTGGAACTGGCGTCGGCCCACCTGCCCCAGGCCATCCTGCTGGACGTGCGCCTGCCGGACGGCTCGGGCCTGGCCGTGCTGCAACGGCTCAAGGAAGACCCGCGCACTCGCCACATCCCGGTCCACGTCATCGCCGGCGAGGACTTCCGCGACGTGGCGCTGCCGCTCGGCGCCGTGGGCACGGCCATCAAGCCGACGACGCGCGAGGAGCTGATCGACATCTTCCGCAAGCTCGAGCGCCACGGCGCCGACGAAGTGCGCCGCCTGCTGCTGGTGGAAGACGACGCGCGACAGCGCGACAGCATCGCCCAGCTGATCGGCGACGACGGCGTCGAGGTCGTCGCGGTCGGGCTGGGCAAGGAGGCACTGGCGCTGCTGGACGAGCAGGCCTTCGACTGCATGATCATCGACCTCAAGCTGCCCGACATGGACGGCACGGAGCTGCTCGCCCGCATGGCCGAGCGCGCTCCCGATGCAGCGACGCCGCCCGTCATCGTCTACACCGGCCGCAACCTCAGCCGCGATGAAGAGGCCGAGCTGAATCGCTACTCGCGCACCATCATCATCAAGGGCGCGCGATCGCCGGAGCGGCTGCTGGACGAGGTGACGCTGTTCCTGCACCGCGTCGAGTCCCGCATGAGCGGCGAGCGCCGCGACATGCTGCGCACGGCGCGCAACCGCGAGCAGATCTTCGAGGGCCGCAAGGTGCTGCTGGTGGATGACGACATGCGCAACGTCTTCGCGATGACCAGCCTGCTGGAGCAGCGAGGCCTGGCTGTGGAGCCGGCGCGCAACGGCGTCGAGGCGCTGGAGAAGCTGGAAGCGCACACCGACATCGACCTCGTGCTGATGGACGTGATGATGCCCGTCATGGACGGCCTGGAAGCCACGCGCCGCATCCGCGCCGACCCGCGCTGGCAGAAGCTGCCCGTCATCGCCATCACCGCCAAGGCCATGCGCGATGACCAGGAGCAATGCCGCAAGGCCGGCTGCAACGACTACCTGGCCAAGCCGATTGAACTTGACCGGCTGATGTCATTGCTGCGCGTCTGGTTGCCGGGTCTCGATCGAGCCTGATCCATGCCGCAGGCTTTGCTTGATCTTGAAGTGCGCCTGCTGATGGAGGCCATCTACGCGCGCTACAACCAGGACTTCCGCGAGTACTCGTTCGCCTCGCAGAAGCGGCGCGTGCAACATGCGGTGCAGCAGCTGGAATGCGAGTCGGTGTCGGCACTGCAGGCCCTGGTGCTGCACGACCCGCGCGCCTTTGCGCAGCTGCTGCAGATCCTGACCGTGCCGTTCACGGAGATGTTCCGCGAGCCGGAGTTCTTCCTGGCGCTGCGCCGGCAGGTCGTGCCGCTGCTGCACACCTACCCGTCGCTGAAGATCTGGGTGGCCGGGTGTGCCAGCGGCGAGGAGGTCTATTCGCTGGCCATCCTGCTGCACGAGGAAGGGCTGCTCGAACGCAGCATCATTTACGCGACCGACATCAACCCCGCTGTGCTGGACAAGGCGCGCCAGGGTATCTTTGCGTTGGCCGACCTCCAGCAGTACACGCGCAACTACCAGGCCGCCGGCGGCAGCAGCGGCTTCTCGGACTACTACACCGCCGCCTACGGCGCGGCCCGCTTCGACCCCGAGCTGCGTCGCCGCATCACCTTCGCCGACCACAGCCTCGCCACCGATCACGTCTTCTCCGAGACCCACCTCATTTGCTGCCGCAACGTGCTGATTTACTTCAACCGCCAGCTGCAGGACCGCGCCATCGGCCTGTTCGCGCAGTCGCTGTGCCACCGCGGTTTTCTCGGCCTGGGCAGCAAGGAGACGCTGGATTTCAGCGTCCACGGCAAGCAGTTCGAGCCCGTGGCCGCCCGCGAACGCCTCTACAGAAAACGATGAAGCCCCGCCCGCCCATCGAGCTCATCGTCATCGGCGCCTCTGCAGGTGGTGTGTCCGCGCTGCTGGCGCTGCTCTCGCCGCTGCCGGCCAGCTACGCCCTGCCCATCGTCGCGCTGCTGCACCTGCTGCCCCGCCACGACAGCCAGCTTGCCCATGTGCTGTCCCACCGCCTCGCCCTGCCCGTCAGGGAGCCGCAGGACAAGGAGCCCGTGCGGGCCGGCCATGTCTACGTGGCCAGCGCCAACTATCACCTGCTCATCGAGGCCGACCGCTGCTTCGCCTACAGCAACGAGCCGCCGGTGAGCTTTGCCCGGCCGTCCATCGACGTGCTGATGTCGGCCGCCGCAGACGCCTACGGCCCGACGCTGGTGGGCGTGTTGCTGACTGGCGCCAACATGGACGGTGCCGAGGGCATGGCCGCCATCCACGCCTGCGGCGGCCTCACCATCGTCCAGGACCCGCAGGATGCCGACGTGCCCACCATGCCCGAGGCGGCGATCGCACGCAGCCAGCCCGACCACATCCTGCCGCTGGGCGACATCGCGCCCATGCTGCTGCAACTGGCCGCCAGAAGGAACGCCGCGTGAGTGAAATGGCTGAAGTGGCGGGTGTGGCATCACCCGACGTCATCAACGTCCTGGTCGTCGACGACCTGCCCGAGAACCTGCTGACGCTGCAGGCGCTGCTGCGCGACGAGCCGCTGCGCGTGATCCCGGCCGCGTCGGGCGAAGAGGCGCTGTCGCTGCTGCTGGAGCACGAGTTCGCGCTGGCCCTGCTGGACGTGAAGATGCCCGGCATGTCGGGCTTCGAGCTGGCCGAGCTGATCCGCGGCAGCTCGCGCACCCGCCACCTGCCCATCGTCTTCGTCAGCGCGGCGGACCGCGAGCCGGCCTACACCTTCCGCGGCTACGAGCACGGCGCAGTGGACTTCCTCTACAAGCCGCTGGACGCCCACGCCGTGAAGAGCAAGGTGCGCGTTTTCACCGAGCTGCACGCCAAGAGCCGCGAGCTGCGCCGCCAGCTCGTCGAGCTGGAGACCGCGCGCGCTGCGCAGGAACGCCTGCTGGCCGAGCTTCAGCGCACCCAGGACGACCTGAAGCGCGCGCTGAAGCTGCGTGACGAATTCATGTCCATGGTCACGCACGAGCTGCGCACACCGCTGGGCGTGATGGCGCTGGAAGTCATCGTGCGCCAGCAGCGGCTGGACAAGGGCGACCTCGCCTATTTCAGCCCCGAGCGCCTGCAGGCCATGCTGCAGAAGGACGGCCGCCAGGTGCGCAGCATGACCCGCCTCATCGAGGACATGCTCGACATCTCGCGCCTGCAGCACGGCATGCTGTCCATCCGCCGCCAGCGCACCGATCTCGCCGATCTTGCACGCCGCGTGGTGGCCGACTTCGAGGCCCAGTATCAGCAGGTGCCGCTGAGCCTGGTGGCCCTGCCCGGCATCGTCGGTCACTGGGACGACAGCCGCATCACCCAGGTGCTCGTCAACCTGCTCAGCAACGCGCTGCGCTATGGCGAGGGCAAGCCGGTACACGTCGAGGTCGACCTCACCGATGACGGCATGGCCCGCCTGGCTGTCACCGACCAGGGTCCCGGCATCCCGGCCGACGACCAGCAGCGCATCTTCCAGCAGTTCGAGCGTCTGCCGCCAGCGGGCAAGGGGCCGGGCATGGGCCTGGGCCTGTACATCAGCCAGCAATTCGTCCAGGCGCATGGCGGCTACATCACCGTGCACAGTGAGCCCGGCCAGGGCGCGTGCTTCGAGGTGCTGCTGCCGTTGATGCCAGGCTGAGCGCCTTTAGCAGCCCAACGTCTGTAGGGGTTTTGCCCCACAAATCACGGCAGCCCGGCCGCGCGGCGCCGCTCAGAATGTCTTGCGCCCTGCATTTCTGATGAAATTTCAGCCAGTTACATCAAGGCTGCCTCCATGAAGTTTTTGTCGAACATGCGCATCGGTCAGCGCCTCACGGCGGGCTTTGCCGTCGTGATCGTCTGCCTGATGGCCATGGCCGGTCTGGGCTATTTCGCCATCCAGACGCTGAACGCCGAGATCAGCCAGCTCATCAGCAGCGACTACAAGGCCGTGGCCCTGGCCAACCGCGCCAAGGCCGAGGTCGGCGACGCCACGCGCAGCATGATGACGACGCTCATCATGACCGGCGAAGAACAGATCAAGAAGGAGCTGGACAGCGTCGCCACGCTGATGGCCGCTCACGAGAAGACCATGGCCGAGCTCGAGCCGATGCTGACTGACGAGGCCAGCCAGGAGCAGCTCAAGGCGGTGAAGGAGGCTCACGCCAAGTTCATGCCGGCCCAGGCCGCCTTCGTGAAGACGGTGGCCTCGGGTGACACCGAGGGCGCGCCGCTGAAGTTCCAGTTCTCCGTGCGCCCCACCCAGGGCAAGTACATGGCGGCGCTGAGCAAGCTGGTCGACACGCGCAACGCCGCCATGGAAGAGGCCGGCCGCAAGTCCAACCGCGTCGCCGGCAAGACGGCACTCATGCTGGGCCTGCTGGCGGCAGCGGCCATCGTCGCCAGCGTGCTGACCGGCGTGCTGATCACGCGCGGCATCGTCGTGCCGCTGCGCGGCGCGGTGGCCGTGGCGCGCAAGGTCGCCTCCGGCAACCTGACCAGCGAGATCGAGGTGCGCAGCCGCGACGAGACCGGCGAGCTGCTGCAGGCGCTGTCGGACATGAACGAAAGCCTCAAGGGCATCGTCGGCCGCGTGCGCGAGGGCACGGAGTCCATCGCGTCCGCGTCCAGCGAGATCGCCAGCGGCAACATGGACCTCTCGGTGCGCACCGAGGCGCAGGCTGCCTCTCTTGAACAGACGCTGTCGGCGATGAAGACGCTGACCGACGCCGTGCAGCAGAACGCCCAGAACGCGCAGCAGGCCAACCAGCTGGCACAGGCGGCATCCACGGTGGCCGGCGAAGGCGGCGCCGTGGTGGCCAAGGTCGTGACGACGATGAGCAGCATCGACGCATCGAGCAAGAAGATCGTCGACATCATCAGCGTCATCGACGGCATCGCCTTCCAGACCAACATCCTGGCGCTGAACGCGGCGGTGGAAGCCGCACGTGCCGGCGAGCAGGGCCGCGGCTTCGCGGTTGTCGCCAGCGAAGTGCGCTCGCTGGCCGGCCGCAGTGCCGACGCCGCCAAGGAGATCAAGCGCCTCATCGGCGACTCGGTCGAGAAGGTGGCCCTTGGCAACGAGCTGGTCGCCAAGGCCGGCAGCACCATGCAGGGTGTGGTGGCGAGCGTGCAACGGATGACCGACATCATGGGCGAGATCACCCACGCCAGCGCCGAACAGAGCACCGGCATCGAGCGCGTCACGCATACCATCCACGACATGGACAAGAGCACGCAGCAGAACGCCGCGCTGGTGGAAGAAGCCGCTGCCGCCGCCGACTCGCTGCGCGCCCAGGCCAAAGGTCTCGAGGAAGTCGTCAGCCTCTTCAAGCTCGAGGCGGCACGCTGATACTGGTTTACCCATAAAAGCAGGAGACACCATGAGGACGCATCCAGTCATCCGCTGCATTGCCGGCCTGGGCCTCGCGCTCGGCATGGCTGGCGCGGCACAGGCCATCGACGTCGGCGGCCTGAAGTTCGACGACACCGTCAAGGTCGCCGGCAAGGAACTGAAGGTCAATGGCGCAGGCATCCGTACACGCGTCATCATCAAGGTCTACGCGCTGGTGCTCTACCTGCCCGAAAAAAAGGACACCACCGCCGGCGTGCTCGGCAGCCCCGGCCCGCGCCGCTTCAGCCTGGGCCTGCTGCGCGAGGTGACCGGCGACGAGCTGGGCCAGGCCTTCATTGCCGGCATCACCGCCAACACCGACAAGGCCGAGCGCTCCAAGTTCGTCAACCAGCTGACCCAGTTTGGCGAGGCCTTTGTCAACATCCCGCAGGGCAAGAAGGGCGACGTCATCACCGTCGACTGGGTGCCCGATACCGGCACCGTCATGTTCCTCAACGGCAAGCCCATCGGCGAGCCGATGAAGGACATCGCTTTCTACAACGCGGTGCTGAAGATCTGGCTGGGCGACAAGCCGGTCGACTCCTCGCTCAAGCCGCAACTGCTGGGCGGCAAGGGCTGATGAGTCGCGCCGGGCCGAGCGCCGGGCCGCTCCCAAGCCGGCCCGTCTGGCGATGTGCAAGCGGCTCAATGCCGCTTGCATCGCCGTCCCCTCGGGGGACCGGCCAGACTTGCCGGCGTTCAGCGAGGCAAGATTGGACGAGGGGCTCGCCTTGACCCGCAAGCCCTCGTCCTCCCTCTTCGCCGCACTGGCGCTTGGCGCCAGCGTCGGCCTGCTCGTGCCGGCCCTCATCGTCGGCGGGCTCTTCATCGGCCTGCGCGAGTCCAAGGTGACGGAGCAGGCGCTGCAGCGCGACATCGACGCCAAGCTCGATGTGCTGGCCAGCAGCCTGCCCGAGTTGCTCTGGAACCTCGACGCGGTGGCCGCACGCGAGGTCGTGTCCGCCATCGTCAAGTCGCCCGAGGTCGTGCGCGTCAGCGTCAGCGATGCGTCGCAGGGCCTGCCCTTCATCGAGAACCACCTGCCCGAGCGGCGGCTGGGCAAGACGCTGATCGGCGAGCGCGACATCATGCGCGGCGCCACCCGCATCGGCCACATCCAGATCGAGATCGACGACCACCTCAGCACCGCCGCGCTGCTGCGCCAGCGCTGGCTCTACGGCGCCACCGTGGGCGGCCAGCTGCTGGTGTCGCTGGCACTGGTGCTGTGGCTGCTGAACTCGCGGCTGTTCCGCCCGCTGCGCGTCTTGGGCGGCTTTGCCAACGACCTGGCGCAAGGCCGCTTCAACGCCAAGCTGGAGCACACCCGCCAGGACGAGATCGGCCTGCTCGGCGGCCACCTGGAGCACATGCGCGATGCGCTGCAGCAGCAGTTCGACGCCCAGCGCGCTCTCATCGAGCGGCTGCGCGGCATGGCCGAGACGGTGCCCGGCGTCGTCTTCCAGCTGCGCCTGGCGGTGAACGGCGAGTTCGCCTTCGCCTATGTCAGCGAGGCCGTGCGCGAGTACTTCCCGGTCGGCACGGCCGAGCTGAGCCGCAGCGCCGCGCCGTGGTTCGAGCGCATCCACCCCGACGACCGCGCCGCCGTGCGCGAGAGCCTGCTGGCCTCGGCGCGCACCCAGAGCCCCTGGCAGCAGGAGTTCCGCACGCCCCAGGCCGACGGCGCCGAACGATGGATCTACGGCAACGCCATTCCGCAGCGCGAGGCCGATGGCGGCATGCTGTGGCACGGCTTCCTGACCGACATCTCGCGCCAGCGCCGCGATGCGCTGGAGCTGGAGCGCTACCGCCATCACCTGGAAGAACTCGTCGAGGCGCGCACCGCCGAGCTGGCCGAGGCCTCGCAGGCGGCGCAGGCTGCGAGCCTGGCCAAGAGCGCCTTCCTCGCCAACATGAGCCACGAGATCCGCACGCCGATGAACGCCATCATCGGCCTGACCTACCTGGCCCAGAGCGACGCCGTCGAGCCTGTGCAGCAGCAGCGCCTGCAGAAAGTGGCCAACGCGGCGGAGCACCTGCTCAGCGTCATCAACAACGTGCTCGACTTCTCCAAGATCGAGGCCGGCAAGGTGCAGCTGGAGCAGCGGCCGTTCACGGTCGACGAGGTGCTGGACAACATTGCCAACATGACGACGCAGGCCGCCGCCGCCAAGCGCCTGCGCGTGGAGACCGACATCGCACCGGCGCTCTCGGGCCGCGTGCTGCTGGGCGACCCGCAGCGCATCGCCGAGCTGCTGCTCAACTTTGCCGGCAATGCCGTCAAGTTCACCGAGACCGGCTTCGTGCGGCTGGCCGTGCGGCTGGACGGCGAGGCCATCAGCACCGATACGGGCATGCGGCTGCCGGTGCGCTTCGAGGTACAGGACAGCGGCATCGGCATCGCCACCGAGGCGCAGCCGCGGTTGTTCCGCGACTTCGAACAGGCCGACAGCTCCACCACACGCCGCTACGGCGGCACGGGCCTGGGGCTGGCCATCTGTCGCCGCCTGGCTGAGCTGATGGGCGGCCGCGTGGGCGTGGACAGCGATCTCGGTCGCGGCAGCCGTTTCTGGTTTTCATTGACCGTCGAAGCCACCGGCCAGGCGCCGGCCGCACCGGCCGTCACGCCGCGGCCGCATTCCGTGCGCGAACGCCTGGCCGAGCTGGCCCGCAGCCAGTCGCTGCGCATCCTGCTGGCCGAGGACAACGCCGTGAACCAGGAAGTCGCCGTCGCACTGATCGGCAGCGCCGGGCTGCCGGTGGATGTCGCGGCGGACGGACAGCAGGCCATCGACATGGTCAAGGCCGGCGGCTACGCGCTGGTGTTGATGGATGTGCAGATGCCCGTCATGGACGGCCTGGACGCGACCCGCGCCATCCGCCGCCTGCCCGAGGGTGCGACGCTGCCCATCCTGGCCATGACGGCCAACGCCTTCGACGAGGAGCGCCAGCGCTGCCTGGACGCGGGCATGGACGACCACGTCGCCAAGCCCGTCGTGGCCGAGCAGCTCTTCGCAACGCTCTACGACTGGTTGTCGGGAACGCGCACCACGGCCAAAGGCCACGACGCCTGAGCCTCCGGCTTACTGAGATTCCTTGATCAAGCGACCTGAGCCTGCCTGCAACGGCCGCGCATTCATCGGGTAAAGCCGCGAGAAGACGCCGATCTGCTGGGCCGTCAGCGGCACCGGCTGGCGCAGCACCATCCACAGCACCCCCTCGCTGCAGGGCGGCGTCGTCATGGAGCCCATGTAGGTGGCGTAGCCGCGCTCGGCGGGCAGCAGCTGGTTCAGGTCGATCTGCGCCTGGGCCTGCAGGGGCTCGCCCTTTTCAAGCGGCAGGTTGGCCCAGACGGTCTGCAGCAGTGGCTGGGCCTTGTTGTCCGCGCCGCGCTCCAGCAGCACGGCGACGATGGCCTGGCGGCCCTGCGCATCCTTGTGCACGAGGTGGGCCGACATGTCGAACTGCCTGCCGTTGAGGCGTTCCTCGCTCGGTCGGTGGAAGTGGAACTCCACCAACTCGTAGCGCTTGCCCATGACCGTGATGCCGTTGCCGGGCGCGACGTTCACCTGCACCGTGTGGCCATCGTCCAGCACCGAGAAGCTGCTGGCTCGGTAGTCGAAGGAGATCGGCTCCAGGTTGACGGCGATCGTGTCGCGGATGTCGATGGGGCTCTGGCGCGTGCCCACGCCGCAGGTCTTGTTCTCCGGCGCCAGGCTGGCCCAGTGCTCGGGGCCGAGGTCGCCCGCGTAGCCCCAGTGCACGGGCTTCCTGACTTCGGTCTTGACCGGCCTGGCGGCAGCCTTGGCGGTGGTCGTCTTGGCCGTGGCAGCGCCCTCGCCCTTGGTGGCAAGGCGCTCGGCAAGCCGCTGGCGCAGCAGCTCCACCGGCTCTTTGCCGTCCTGCGCCTGTGCGGCCAGCGCGAGCAGGCAGGCCGCCAGGATCAGATGCTTCTTCATGGTCATCCTGGTGATTTCGGCCAACACCGGCGCAGCTTGAGCGAGCCCTGCAGCCAGCGGCGGGATACCGCTACCAACGCCAGACAACGTTAGCAAGCGATGGCTGCGCCTATGCGCGTAAACCAGGCTTCAGCAAGCGTCCCGTCTTCAGTACATTGAAATGGTTGCGCTATCAGTCACAACGAATCACCAGACCGCCGGCCTCGACGCTGCGGTCGAACCACAAGAAGGATGGAGACATGCTCGGCTTGATCAAGTCATGGCGCGCTGCGGGCGCGCTGCTCATCGGCCTCAGTGGCCTCTGCGGCTTTGCCGCTCAGGCCCAGGTGGTTCAGTCAACCTGGGAAGACGGCACGGCGCAGGGCTGGAGCCCGTTCGGCAACGTCACGCTGACCAACAGCACGGCCGCCGCCCGAACGGGTTCGCGAAGCCTGCTGACCACCGGGCGCACGGCGGGCTACATGGGCCCGAGCCTGAACCTCACGAACAGGCTGGCACCGGGGTCTTCCTATGTGATCACGGCCTGGGTGCGCCTGGCAGCCGGCACGCCGGCGACCCAGGTCAAACTGTCCATGCAGCGCACGGCGGGTGGCTCCACCAGCTACGACAGCGTCGCCTCCAGCACGGCCACAGGCGTCACCGATGGCGCCTGGACCGAGATCACCGGCCTCTACGCCCTGCCTGAGCCGGCGCCGAGCAGCCTCGTGCTCTACATCGAATCAAGCAGCGCGACGGCATCCTTCCACGTCGACGATGCCTTGGTCACCCTGGTCTCGGGCACACCCGGCCTGCCGCCCAACACGACCGGCCTGTCGTCCACCTTCGAGGGCAGCACCCAGGGCTGGTTCGGCCGCGGCGCCACCGTTGCCACCACGTCCGAGAGCGCCCACGGCGGCAGCCAGTCGCTGCTGGCCACCAGCCGCCAGGGCACCTGGGCGGGCCCGGCCTACGACGTCACCAACGTGATGTTCAACGGCTCGACCTACAAGGTCAGCGCCTGGGCCAAGCTGCCCGCCAGCGCCGGCGCGGCGACCTCGCAGGTCAAGATCAGCCTGCAGCGCGACGCCGGCTCGATCACGACCTATCACACGGTCATCAACAGCACGGCCGTCGGCTCGTCCGCCTGGGTGCGCCTCAACGGCACCTATTCGGTCGCCGCGGCCAATACCAAGCTGACGCTCTATGTCGAGTCGGCCGACACCAACCCCATCCTCATCGACGACGTGCAGGTCAGCTACGTGCCGCCGCCCAGCATCGAGACGGGCCTGCCCTCGGTGGCGCAGAGCCAGCTGGCCTACTTCCCCGTTGGCACCATCCTCTACGGCGCCGGCATCAGCGGCGTGCAGGCCGACCTCGTCACCAAGCACTTCAACAGCGTGGTGGCCGAGAACGACATGAAGTGGAGCGCCCTCCAGGCCCAGCCAGGCGTGTTCACGTACGCCAATGCCGACGCCCAGGTCGCTTTCGCCAAGGCCAAGGGCCTGAAGCTGCGCGGCCACACGCTGGCCTGGCATGAGCAGGTGCCGGCCTGGGTCTTCCAGGACGCCAACGGCCAGCCGCTGACACCGTCGCCGGCGTCCAAGGCCCTGGTGCTGCAACGCGAGGTGGACCACATCACGAATGTGCTCAACCACTTCGCACCCAGCGTCGCCAGCTTCTACGCCTGGGACGTGGCCAACGAGGTCATCGACGCCTCGCAGGCTGATTGCATGCGCAAGAGCCCCTGGTATCTGCTGACCGGCACCGACTTCATCGACACCGCCTTCCGCACCGCCCGCGCGCTGCTGCCGGCCCACGTCAAGCTCTACTACAACGACTACAGCACGACGGATGCGCCCAAGCTCGCCTGCATCCACAAGCTGGTGGCCGGCCTGAAGGCGCGCGGCGTGCCCATCGACGGCGTCGGCCACCAGATGCATATCTCGCTGGGCTACCCCTCGCCGGCCGCTGTCGGCAACATGGTGCGCTCGCTGGCCACAGCCTTCCCCGGCCTGTCGCAGCAGGTCACCGAGATGGACATCAAGGTCAGCGACAACGGCCCGTTCTACGCCACGTATGAGGACATCCCGGCGTCGGTCCATGCCCAGCTTGGCTACGCCTGGCGCAACTACTTCAACACCTTCCGCCAGCTCAACGGCCTCATCGACTCGGTCACCATCTGGGGCCAGGCCGACAACCACACCTGGCTGACCACAGGCTCGCGGGCCGAGGCGCCCGTGCTGTTCGACCAGTCCCTCAAGGCCAAGCCGGCCTACTGGGGCATCGTCGACGCCTCGCAGCTGCCGGGTGCCAACCTGAGCGGCAGCATCGCCAGCAAGGCCGGCACGGCGGACGCGCGCGTGTGGAAATTGAGCTTCAGCAACGCCGGCCCGGGCACGGCATACGGCGTGCGCCTGGCCGGCTTCACGCTGCGCCAGACCGGTGGCGCGGCCTGCACGCCCGTCGTCAGGACCAGCCTGCCCGTCAACCTGGGCGACATCGCGGCCGGCACCACGGCCAGCACCGGCGTCACCATCGACTTCACCGGCTGCGCGGCCCTGGCCGCCTTCGCGGTGGACGCGCCCTTCAACGCCGCCAACGGCTGGCACGGCGACCCCGCCAAGGGCTCCCCCGCGCTGACCATCAGCCGCAGCAACCAGTTCCGCTGAAGCCAACCCGACCCCAAGAACATCATGAAAAACAACTTCAAACTGATCTGCGCGGCTGCGGCCACGCTGCTCGCCACCGCTGCCCACGCGGCCGTGCTCACCCTGTCGCCCGCGGCCATCAGTGCCTATCCGGGCGAGACGACCGGCTGGGGCTTCTCGCTGTTCAACGACGACGCCGACAACTACCTGCTCGTCACTGGCAGCGAGTTCACGCTGGCCGCGCCCTCTGCTTTCGGCAGCTACGCCGACCTGCTCGGCACGCGCGCCGACTGGGTCATCCTGGCGCCGATGGCCACGCTGACAGAGGCCTATGACGCGCTGCTGCGCACCGGCATCGGCGAATTCAGCTTCGCGCCCTCGGCCGACGGCCGGCTGAGCGGTGAGGTGCTGCTGCACTACGCGTTGTTCTCGGCAGACCCGAACGGCATCGGCTTCGACCCCGATCAAAGCCTCGTCGACCCTGACGCCTCGGCATCCGCCCGCGCCAGCGCCACGGCCCTGCCCGAGCCCGGCACTTGGTCGCTGATCGGCATTGCAGGCCTGCTGGCGCTGCGCAGCCGCCGAAAGATCAGGTCGGCGCGATCGACCGCCTGACGCCGTACCAGGCCAGCAATCCCACCAGCATCATCCCGGCCGAAGCCACGGCCAGGGCGATGGTGGAGTGCATGACCAGCGGCACCACCACGCCGGCCACCAGGCCGTTGGCCGCCGAGCCTATGCAGGCCTGCAGCGACGAGGCCATGCCACGCCGCTCGGGCACCTGGTCCAGCACCAGCAGCGTGACGACCGGCACCATCAGCGCCCAGCCGAACGAGAACAGCCCGATCAACGGCAACGCCCACCAGGCGCTCAGCGGCACGAACAGGTTGCAGGCGACGTTGACCACCGACACCGCCACCATGATGCGGAAGCCCCGCATGATCTGGCGCTGCGGCGACATCTTGCCCGCCAACCGGCCACTGAACGCCGCGCCCACCATGATGCCGCCGATGGTGCACAGGAAGAACCAGAAGAACTGCGTCGGCGCGAAGTGCAGGTGCTCACCCAGGAACACCGGCGTGGCCAGCACGTAAAGGAACATGCCGTTGAACGGGATGCCGCTGGCCAGCACCAGCATCAGGAACTTGGGGCTGCTGCACAGCCGCCGGTACTCGCGCATCAGCGCCGGCACATTGAAGGGCTGCACCATGTCCGCGTGCAGCGTCTCGGGCAGCAGGCGCCAGTTGGCGACGAACAGCACCGCGCCGACGAAGGTCAGGAACCAGAAGATCGAGTGCCAGTCGGCGTGCACGAACAGGAAGCCGCCGACCATGGGCGCGATGGCCGGCGCGACGCCGAAGAACAGCGTCACCTGAGACATGACACGCTGGGCGTCTGCCGGCGGGAACATGTCGCGGATGATGGCCCGCGACACGACGATGCCGGCGCCGGCCGACATGCCCTGCACCGTGCGCCAGAAGACGAGCTGGCCGACGGAGCCGGCGAGCGCACAGCCGACGCTGGCCGCGGTGAACGCCGCCAGGCCGATCAGCACGACGGGCCGGCGCCCGAAGCAGTCCGACAGCGCGCCGTGGAAGAGGTTCATGACGGCGAAGCCGAACAGATAGGCCGACAGCGTCTGCTGCATCTGCACCGGCGTCGCATCCAGCGCCGCCGCGATGCCGGCAAACGCCGGCAGATACGTGTCGATGGAGAAGGGGCCGATCATCCCCAAACCGGCCAACAGCACGGACAGGGCCCAGCGGGGCGCGCGCCAGAGGCGGCTGGCTTCAGGATTCATCGGGGGCAGTCGGTAGACGAGCGGGCAGCCACTGGGTTGCGGCAGCTGGCCAGTGTATCGACCGGTCTCCCGGCAGGGCGCCTCAGGCCACGAAACCCCTGCGCGGCTGGGCCGTCTTGAACTGCGCGATGACGTCCAGCAGCCCGGCCGCCTGCTGCTGCAGGCTCTCGGCCGCCGCCGCGCTCTGCTCGACGAGGGCGGCGTTCTGCTGCGTGCCCTGGTCGATGGACGCGACCGACTGGTTGACCTGGCCGATGCCGCTGCTCTGCTCGTTGGCCGAGGCGTTGATCTCGGCCATCAGGTCCGTCATGCGGCTGACCTGACTGACGATGTCGCCCATGGTCGCGCCGGCCTCGCCGACGAGCTGGCTGCCGGCCGCCACCTTCTCGACGCTGGCGCCGATCAGGCTCTTGATCTCGCGCGCCGCCTGGGCGCTGCGCTGGGCCAGCGCCCGCACCTCGCCGGCCACGACCGCGAAGCCGCGCCCCTGCTCGCCGGCCCGCGCCGCCTCGACGGCCGCGTTCAGCGCCAGGATGTTGGTCTGAAAGGCAATGCCGTCGATGGTGCCGATGATGTCGGCGATCCTGCGGCTGGAGTCGCTGATCTCGCCCATGGTCGTGACGACGCGCTGCACCACATCGCCGCCGCGGCCGGCCACCTCGGTGGCCGCGCTGGCGAGCTGGCTGGCCTGGCGCGAACTCTCGGCCGTCTGCTGCACGGTCGACGTCATCTGCTGCATGGACGCCGCCGTCTCCTGCAAGGCGCTGGCCTGCTGCTCGGTGCGGCTGGACAGATCCTGGTTGCCGCTGGCGATCTCCTGCGAGGCCGTGGCAATGCTGTCGGCCGACTGGCGCACGCGGCCCACCATGTCGACGAGGCCGTCGTTCATGCGCTTGAGCGCAGTCAGCAACTGGCCGGTCTCGTCGTTGCTGTCGATGACGATGTCGGAACTCAGGTCGCCCGAGGCCACCGCCTCGGCCAGGTTCACGGCGCGCTGCAGCGGCCTCGTGACGGCGTTGCTCAAGGTCCAGCCCAGCAGCACGGCGGCAGCCACCGCGACGGCGCAGACCAGCAGCAGCACGATGCGGTCACTGCCGTAACCCTGCTCCGCCAGCTGCACGCGCTCACGGCCCTGCTGCTCCTCATTGGTGATGAATTCGTTGGTCGACTTCAACAGCGCAGCCAGCAGCGGTCGGCATTCCTTGTTCATCTTGGCGATGGCCTCTTCGCGCTTGCCGGCCAGCGCCATGCCGACGATGGCCTCCGCCACCGGGCCGTACTGGGCCTCGATTCGCTCGATCTCTGCGAACACGGCCTTGTCCCGCTCCGTCAGGTCCGTCGCTTTCGCCATGGCGGCCTTGAGCGTGGCCAATGATTTCTGCGTGTCTTCGTGAGCCTTCGCGACCGCTGCCTTTTCGAGCTCCCGGTCGGCTTGCTCGGTGACCAGCACCAGGTTGCGTGCCGCAATCGCACGCCGTGTGGCAAAGCCGCGCAGCTCGGTCGCCAGTCGCTCGCGATGGCCGACGCTGGTCAGGTAGTCGGCAAAGCGGTCATTCGACCGGCTCAATGAGTTGAGCGCCAGACCGGAGACCAGCAGCACGACGGCCGCCAGCAATGCAAAACCAAGCATCAGCTTGGATCGCAGGCGCAGATTCTTCAAATTCATGACAGCTTCCCTGGTTGGCCCAACGCAGTGCGACATCACGATCGCAGCTCTGGAGCTCATTCAATCTCGGCGATGCCTCGGCCAATCTCAAGCACGCCCGCAGCAGGTGGCGTGACTTAGGGCCGCAATGGTCGACAAGCCGTCGCAGGGCGGCCGCCGGAGTCCACGCGTCACCTCCGGAGCACCGCCGTTGGCGCCGGGCGCAACTGCCGGGTCTTTGCCCGGTCAACCCGAATGTCGGCGCAACGGCGCTTTTGCGCCAGGGCGCTAACGTCACGTCAACGTGAAATCCAGCGCATGTCGCCTGGCTGAAATGCAAAAAAGAGTGAAGCAAGCCGATAGGCCGGATTCTGTGCACCGCCCTCACCTTGCGGTTTGTGCGATGTGACCGCCATTCCTCTGGGCCGGGCATCACTGCCCGGCTCGGTGCCACCTACCCGCCAGCTCTGCGAGCCGCATCAACGCTGGCCTACTTGGTGTTGCTGCGCGTAGAGATTGCCCGTTGCACCCAACCCCGCAGGCTGCGCCTGCGGTCCCGCAAGGCTTGCGCCCTGCACGTTTGGTTGACTCGTCTCTGTTGCTCTGATCCTCGGCTTTCGCCGGGCAGCCGTTAGCTGCTACGCCGCTCTATGCAGTCCGGACCTTCCTCCAGGGCCATGTTTCCATGGTTGCCCCAGCGACGGTCTGGCTTGCTTCACGGGCGGCATTATCGCTGCGGGCATCCGGCTTGCCTGAAGGCCGCCAACGAGGAGCCGGCAATGACTTCACCCGTAAGAACAGGCCAGGCACGGACGATGGAGCGACAGGAGTTCGGCGAGCACTTCCGCCAGCGCTTCGTCGACCCCGCGTTTGATGCCGAACGCGATGCGCTGAATCGGCTGGAGCAGATCGCCTGGGAGGCCTTCCACGAGGGCCGCAAGGCGCCGATCACCGTCAAGGCCGGGGCCGGCTTCGCCGACCCTGACTACGACCTTTCAAGCGAGTGGCGAGACACGCATCTGCGTCTGAAGCAATGCCAGGCGCAGTGGGCCGACGCATCAACGCCGTCGCGCGTGCTCATCATCAACGCCTCGCCGCGCAACGACGGCACCTGCCCAGGCGAGATGTCAAAGACATGGCGCATGACGCAGATGGCCCGCACCACCTGCGAAGCCGAAGGGATGACGGTGGACGTGCTGGACCTGAGTCGTCTCACATCCGACTACGACCGCCACATCCACCCCTGCAAGGGCTGCGTGTCCACCGCCATGCCGCTGTGCCACTGGCCCTGCAGCTGCTACCCCAACCATGCGAGTGGCCAGACGAACGACTGGATGGCCGAGATCTACGAACAGTGGGTGCGCGCCCACGGCGTGCTGTTGCTGACGCCGGTGCATTGGTACCAGGTCACCAGCCCCTTGAAGCTGATGATGGACCGCCTCGTCTGCGCCGATGGCGGCAACCCGGACCCGACGTCCACCCAAGGCAAGAAGGCCGAGATGGCGCGCGCAATTGAGCTGAAGGGCTGGAGCTACCCGCAGCACCTGGCCGGACGCGTCTACGGCGTCGTCGTGCACGGCGACGTGGCGGGCATCGAGGGCACGCGGCGCGCGCTGTCGGACTGGCTGGACTGGATGGGCCTGCTGGACGCCGGCTTCGGCGCCCGGCTGGACCGCTACATCGGCTACTACGAGCCCTATGCCACCAGCCATGAAGCACTCGACAAGGACACCGATGTCCAGCAGGAGGTGCGGCGCGCCGCCCGCGCGGTGGCCATCGGCATCGGGCGGATGCGCGACGGCCTGCTGAAGCCGGGCGACGCGGGCCTGCCCGAACCCCGCAAGAAATAGGCACACTGGGCGGCAACGAACCACCGGAGCCCCTGATGAAAGCCGCCAGCATCCTCGACACCATCGGCAACACGCCCCACATCCGCCTGCAGCGCCTGTTTGCGGGCCATGAGGTCTGGGTCAAGTCCGAGCGCAGCAACCCGGGCGGATCGATCAAGGACCGCATCGCGCTGGCCATGATCGAGGACGCCGAGGCGCAGGGACTGCTCAAACCCGGCGGCACCATCGTCGAGCCAACCTCCGGCAACACCGGCGTCGGCCTGGCGATGGTGGCAGCGGTGAAGGGCTACAAGCTCATCCTCGTCATGCCCGACAGCATGAGCGTGGAGCGCCGGCGCCTGATGCTGGCCTATGGCGCGAGCTTTGACCTGACGCCGCGCGAGAAGGGCATGAAGGGCGCCATCGCCCGCGCCCGCGAGCTGCTGGAGCAGCACCCTGGCTCCTGGATGCCGCAGCAGTTCGAGAACGGCGCCAACCCGGCCGTGCATGCGAAGACGACGGCGCAGGAGATCCTGCGCGACTTTCCCGATGGCCTGGACGCGCTGATCACGGGCGTGGGCACCGGCGGCCACATCACCGGCTGCGCGCAGGTGCTGAAGGCCGCGTGGCCGCAGCTCAAGGTCTATGCGGTGGAGCCGACCGCGTCGCCGGTCATCAGCGGCGGCCAGCCCAGCCCGCACCCCATCCAGGGCATCGGCGCGGGCTTCATCCCGGCGGTGCTGGACACGGCGGCGCTGGACGGCGTCATCCTCGTCGAGGCCGAGGCGGCGCGTGAGTACGCTCGCCGCAGCGCCCGCGAGGAAGGGCTGCTCGTGGGCATCTCCAGCGGCGCGACGCTGGCAGCCATCGCGCAGAAACTGCCCGAGCTGGCCGCCAACGCCCGTGTGCTCGGCTTCAACTACGACACGGGCGAGCGCTACCTGTCCGTCGACGGCTTCCTGCCCCAGGCCGCCTGAGGCAGCTGAGGCCTACTCGCCAGCCTCTTCCGCGTCGGCACCCTCGTTGTCCTTGCGGGCCTGCCTCGCGAGTTCGGCCTTCAGCGGCTTCAGCGCCTCGATGAGGTCTTCCGGCGGCTTGGGCGACGCCAGGCGCAGCGCCGGGGGCGGCAGGCTGGCCAGATAGGGCGGGCCGAAGACGTGCTGCTGCTCCTGGCGGCCGCCAATCTGCAGGCCCAGGCCCAGCAACACCAGGGCGGCGATGCCGATGTTCAGCGTGCGCCGTGCACCCGGCCAGACGAGGCGGGCATGCCAGGCGATCAGCGCCGCGCTGGCCAGCGGCAGGGCCAGGCCGTCGAGTGCCAGCAATCTCGGCAATGACAGCGAATAGGCCACGGCGGGCAGCGCCCAATCCAGCAGCTGCAGCGCGACGGTGACCAGCAGCACGCGGCGCAGATGGGTCGTGAACGGGAAGCGGTGCTGGAAGATCTGGCTCGCCAGCGACCACAGCCCCGCCCAGCCGAGCACGAAGGCCAGCGGCCCAAGCAGCGGGGCAGCGTAGTCCACCCAGCGCGCATCAGGGTCGGATTCGCTCCAGCGGTCCACCCACTGGAAGAACAGCATGGCGAGGATCAGCGCCGGCAGCAGCGCCCAGTGGCGCACCGGGTGCACGACGAGGGTCTGCTCGGGCGCGAGTTCATCGGCGCTGGTGCGCAGGCGAAGCGAGCAGCCGGCGAGCTGGAAGGCGCCCCCGGCGGGCAGCAACGCCTCTTCGCCGGCGCCGAGTCGTTTGCCGTCAACCGCGCCACCGTTGCGCGTGTCCAGCAGTTTCAGCACCGTGCGGCCATCGGCACTGGCGTGCAGCTCGGCATGCTGGGCGGCGACGTGGGCGTCGTCGAGCACGATGTCGCAGGCCGGCGAGCGGCCGATGCGCACCGGCCAATGCGACACGCGCTGCACGAGGGCAACGCGGCCGTCGCGGCCCAGCAGCTCGACGACGGCGGCGACTGGCGTGGCGGTGGGCATCACTTGGCCTTCGAGCTGTTCGTCCACGCGAAGCCCTCCAGGTAATGCGCCGCGAGCTTGAGCGCGTTGTCGAAGCTGACGCCACGGGCGTCGAAGCGGCCCAGGGCGCCCTGCGTGGAAGCGTCCACCGTCGTCACGAGGACGCTGAGGTCGTGCAGGCCGTCCAGCTTGCGGTAGGCGCGCAGGCAGACGACGGCGCGCAGCGGCAGGCCGTTGCGGTCGACGAACTGCTCCTTGCAATGGGCCGCAGTGCGCGATTTGTCCGAGCCACCCAGCCGTTCGTTGCGGAAGCTCTTGGAGTACTGGCGCGCGAAGCGCAGCGCGCCGAGCTTGGTGCCGTCGTAGGCCTCGTGGGACATGTCCAGCCAGCCGGTCTGCAGATTGCCGCCGACGAAGAGGGCGTGGTCCATGCGGCATTGCGAGCGCTCGTACTCCAGGCCTTTGGTGTCGGCCGCCGTGCTGCTGCCCCAGCAGCGCATGAAGTCCTGCCTGGGTACCGGCAGGCGGTAGCGGGCGTGGTTGGCGCTCTCCCAGGGCAGGGCCAGGAAGCGGGTGACGAGCTCGTCCTGGTAGCGCGTGAGCTGGTCGCGCAGCCGGCTCCAGGCCGCGGTGCGGATGGGCTTGGCGGCGAGGCTGCGCTTGACGATGGCCTCCGCGAACTGGCCCGGCACGAGGAAGCTGACCTGTTGCGCGAACAGCATCGTCGACACGTTGACACCGACGACCAGGCCGTCTTCGTCCAGCACAGGGCCGCCGCTCATGCCGGGGTTGATGCCAGCGGCGTAGTAGATGAGCGGGTCGAAGCTGCGTTCCACCAGGCCGTTGTAGTTGCCCTCGACGACGGCGAAGGCGACGTCGTGCGGGTTGCCCATCGAGTAGATGCGCTCGCCCTTGGCCAGCGGCTGGGTCTGCGGCCGGAACGCGAGCGCGCCGCGGCCCTTCAGGCCAGCGCCCTTGCCGTCGTCCACGGCGCGCAGCAGCGCCAGGTCACGGCGGGCGTCGAAGTCCAGCAGCTCCAGCGCGCCGCTCTGGCCGTCGGTCGTCGCGTAGCGCAGCCGGTAGCTGTCGGGCTCGAGCGCGAACTGGCTGATCACGTGGTAGTTGGTGACGACATGGCCGTCGTCGCTGACGAGAAATCCCGAGCCGACCGAAGCCTGGCTGTCCTGCGTCTTGAGCAGCGTGCGGATCTGCAGCAGCTGGCCCTTGCTGCGCTCGTACAGGCGCCGGGCGCTGGCCGAGACGGTCGCCGGCGCGGCCGGCTGTGCCTGTGCCTGTGCCGCACTCGCAGGCGCCGAGGCGGGCGGCGGCGGTACGGATTGCGCGCCGGCCACACAGGCCAAGCCAGCGACGGCGAGGCCCAACAAGGGCTTCAAACAGAACTTCATCAACAAACGGCACCTCCCGGGGTGGGCGCCGATGCTAGCCGCTTTGGGCGCCACGCCCGGTCGTCAGCCCCGGAGCCCGTGTGAACCAATCGCCGGCGCACAGCCGGTCGCACTCACCCGTGCCCGAAACGCACCTGGTTCGGCGTCTTCTCGGGCTGCATCTGGAAGGCCTGCGGATGCTTGCGGAACAGCTTGGTCGACGGCGCCGTCTTGGGCAGCAGGCCGGCTTCCTTGAGCGCCTTGGCGGCGGCGCCGAGGTCGTGCCACTGGCCATCGGCCAGCTTGGGCAGCAGGGCCAGGATGGCGTTGATCTCCCTGGCGGCTGCCACGTTGGCGTCGACCGGTGCCGGCGGGGTGGCAGCGCGCTTCGGCGCAGGCGCGGGTTTCGGCACCGGTGCCGGCACGGCCGCCGGCAGTGGGCTCGGCGCCGGGGTTGCGATTGGCGTTGGCGTCGGAGCCGCACTCACAGTCGCCTTAGGCACCGGAGCTGCGGCCTTGGCTGGCACAGCCTTCCTCGCAGCGGTCCGTGCGGGCCGGGCGGCCTTGCGCGCCGGCTCGCGCTTGGCAGTCGAAGACCTGCCGCTGTCATGGGCCAGTTCGTTGAACTGGTCGTAGATCTGGATGACGCCGTCGCCCGTCTTGCCCTGCTGGCCAAAGCCGCGCAGCCAGGCGCCCTTCTCGCGCAACCTCAGCACCAGCGGCGCGAAGTCGCTGTCAGACGACACCAGCACGATGACGTCGGGCTTCTCGGTGATGGCCAGGTCCATCGCGTCGACGGCCATGGCGATGTCGGTCGAGTTCTTGCCGATGGCCAGGTTGACGATGGCGCGCAGGCCCAGGCGCTTCAGGAAGCCCTGGTGGTTCTGCGCCTGCTCGGCATTGCAGTAGGCGCGGCGGATGTGGACGGCTTCGTAGTCCTTGAAGGCCATCTGCAGGGCCTGTTCGATGACGTCGGTGGCGACGTTGTCGAAGTCGACGAGGAAGGCAACTTTCTTCATCAGATCAGTTTCCAGTTCAAAGTTTCGCCGCCGCGCAGGGGCTTGAGTTGTGCCTCGCCGAAGGGCACGGCGCTGGGCAGTGTCCAGGGCTCGCGCTTGAGCGTGACGGTGCCGGTGTTGCGCGGCAGGCCGTAGAAGTCAGGGCCGTGGTGGCCGGCAAAGGCGTCCAGCTTGTCCAGCGCGCCGATGCCCTCGAAGGCATCGGCATAAAGCTCCAGCGCCGAGATGGCCGTGAAGCAGCCGGCGCCGCAGACCGAGTTCTCCTTCAGCTGGGCGGCGTGCGGGGCGCTGTCGGTACCCAGGAAGAACTTGGGGCTGCCCGACGCGACGGCCTTCAGCAGCGCCTGGCGATGCTCCTCGCGCTTGAGCACAGGCAGGCAGTAGTAGTGAGGTCGCAGCCCGCCGGTGAAGATGGCGTTGCGGTTGTAGAGCAGATGCTGCGGCGTGATGGTGGCGGCGGTGAAGCGGTCGGCGGCGGTCACGTACTGCGCGGCCTCCTTGGTCGTGATGTGCTCGAACACCACCTTCAGCTCGGGCATGGCCGCGCGCAGCGGCTGCATGACACGCTCGACGAACACGGCCTCGCGGTCGAAGACGTCGATGTCGCCGTCGGTCACCTCGCCGTGCACCAGCAGCAGCAGGCCCTCGCGCTGCATGGCCTCCAGCGTCGCGTAGGTCTTGCGGATGTCGGTGACGCCGGCATCGCTGTTGGTCGTGGCGCCGGCCGGATACAGCTTGAGCGCGACGACGCCAGCATCCCGGGCGCGCTTGATCTCGTCGACCGGCGTGTTGTCGGTGAGATAGAGCGTCATCAGCGGCTGGAAGTCCAGGCCCTCGGGAAGGGCGGCCAGGATGCGCTCGCGGTAGGCCACGGCCTGTGCAGCGGTCGTCACCGGCGGGCGCAGGTTGGGCATGACGATGGCCCGCGCGAACTGGCGCGCCGTGTAGGGCAGGACGCTGGCCAGCGCGGCTTCGTCGCGCAGGTGCAGATGCCAGTCGTCCGGCCGGGTGAGGGTGAGGATGTCGGTCATGGGGCGCGATTGTCGTTCGCTCCATGGCTGAGCAGGGTCATGCATCCACGCGCCGGGGTCGGCGCGTATAAGGCGACCGCCCCCAACCCCTGGAGATGCCATGGTCCGCTCTGCCCTCACGCTCGCCACCACCGCCGCCGCTGCCGCACTGCTTGCTGCCTGCGCTACCGAACCGACCGAACCCATGGGCCCGCTGGCCAAGGAGACGATCTACGCGGTGACGACGACGAACCAGCTCGTGCAGTTCAACGCGGGCCAGCCGCAGAAGACGCTGTCCACCAGGGCGCTGACGGGTCTGGCCGCCGGCGACACCTTGCTGGGCATCGACTACCGCGTCGCCAAGGGCCAGCTCTTCGGCCTGGGCGCCAGCGGCCAGCTCTACCGCATCGACACGAAAACCGGGGCTGCCAGCGCCATCGGCACGGCCGTCGCCCTGCCCAAGGAGGGCGCAAACGAATGGGGCGTCGACTTCAACCCCACCGTGGACCGCATCCGCGTCGTCAACGATGCCGGCTTCAATCTGCGCCTGCACCCTGATACCGGTGCCCTCGTCGACGGCAACGCCAACGAGCCGGGCGTGCAGTTCGACGGCCGCCTGGCCTATGACGCGGCTGACGTGAACGCCGGCAAGTCTGCCGCCGTCGTCGCGGCCGGCTACACCTACAACAAGGAGAACGAAAAGATCACGACCAACTACGCGCTGGACGGCCGCCAGGGCGTGCTGGTGCACCAGGGAACCAAGGAAGGGGTGCAGCCGCCCGTGTCGCCGAACACCGGCCGGTTGTGGACGGTGGGTTCCCTCGGCATCGGTTCGTTCGAAAAGGCCACGCTGGACATCTCGGACGTGTCCAACGCGGCCTATTCGGCTATCACCACCGGCGGCAAGTCGGTCTGGTATCGCGTCGACCTCGCCTCGGGCAAGGCGACACGCATCGGTGCCGTCGCGGCCGGTGCAGTGGTCGGTGCAGCCATCGAGCCCTGAGCACGCACTCTGAAACGAAAACGGCGGCCTGGTGGCCGCCGTTTTCCATTGCTGCCGCGCTCAGTGCTGCAGGATCTTGGCGAGGAAATCCTTGGCCCGCGGCGACCGGTCTTCCGGCTTGTTGAAGAAGTCCGAACTGCTGCAGTCCTCGATGATCTTGCCCGCATCCATGAAGATGACGCGGTTGCTGACGCGCTTGGCGAAGCCCATCTCGTGCGTCACGCACATCATGGTCATGCCCTCTTGCGCCAGCTGCACCATCACGTCCAGCACTTCGCCGACCATCTCGGGGTCCAGCGCCGAGGTCGGCTCGTCGAACAGCATGACGATGGGGTCCATCGACAGCGCCCGAGCGATGGCCACGCGCTGCTGCTGGCCGCCGGACAGCTGACCGGGGAACTTGTCCTTGTGGACCGTCAGGCCCACGCGATCCAGCATCTTCAGGCCGCGGGTCTTGGCGTCTTCCGCCGAGCGGCCAAGCACCTTGATTTGGGCGATGGTCAGGTTCTCGGTCACCGACAGATGCGGAAAGAGTTCGAAGTGCTGGAACACCATGCCCACGCGCGAACGCAGCTTGGGCAGGTTGGTCTTGGGGTCGGCGATGGAGATGCCGTCGACGACGATGTCTCCCTTCTGGAAGGGCTCCAGCGCGTTGACGGTCTTGATCAGCGTCGACTTGCCCGAGCCCGAGGGCCCGCAGACGACGACGACTTCGCCCTTCTTGATGGTGGTCGTGCAGTCGGTCAGCACCTGGAAGGCGCCGTACCACTTGGAGATGTTCTTGATGTCGATCATGGCGTGATGCTCGCGTGCTCAGCGAATGATGGCGATCTTCTTCTGCAGCCTGCGCACCAATTGCGACAGCCCGAAGCAGATGACGAAATAGACGACGGCGGCGACCAGGTAGGTTTCAACCGGGCGGTTGAAGTTCTTGCCCGCGACCTCGAAGCCTTTCAGCAGGTCGTACTCGCCGACCGCGTAGACCAGCGAGGTGTCCTGGAACAGGATGATGGTCTGCGTCAGCAGCACCGGCAGCATGTTGCGGAAGGCCTGCGGCAGCACGACGAGCTTCATCGTCTGGCCGTAGGTCATGCCGACGGCATAGCCGGCATTGACCTGACCCTTGGACACCGACTGGATGCCGGCGCGCATGATTTCGGAGAAGTAGGTCGCCTCGAACAGTGTGAAGGTGATGAAGGCCGACATCTGCCCGCCCAGCGGCCCGAGCAGCTTGGGGATGAGCAGGAAGAACCACAGGATCACCATCACCAGCGGGATGGAGCGCAGCGTGTCGACGTAGAGCGCCGCCGGCACCGACAGCCAGCGGTGGCTGGACAGTCGCATCATCGCCAGCAGCGTGCCGAGGATGATGCCGCCGACCATGGACACCAACGTCAGCTGGATGGAGAACCAGAAACCCTTGGCGACGAAGCTCTGGATGACGGCCCAATTCAGGAAGGAGTAGTCGAGATTGAGCATCACTTGGCTCCTGCCTGGCCAGGGATGCGCACACGCGCCTCGATGAACTTGGCGATGCGGTTGATCGCAAACGCCGAGATGAAATAGAGCGCCGTGACCGGGATGAAGATCTCCTCAAAACGAGACGTTTCCTCGGAGGCCTGCTGCGCGAACTGCGCCAACTCCGGGATGCTGACCGCGAAGGCCACCGCCGAGTTCTTGACGATGTTCATGCTCTCGCTCGTCAGCGGCGGGATGACGATGCGGAACGCCATCGGCAGCAGCACGAAACGGTAGGTCTGCGGCAGCGTCATGCCGACGGCCTGGCCGGCATAGCGCTGGCCGGTCGGCAGAGTCTTGATGCCGGCCTTCACTTGCTCGCCGATGCGCGCGCTGGTGAAGAAGCCCAACGCGAAGACGATCAGCACCGACGGCGACACGGCCTCGCGCAAGGACGGGAACAGCGACGGCAGCACGTGGTACCAGAGGAAGACCTGCACCAGCAGCGGGATGTTGCGGAACAACTCCGTCCACGCTTCGCCGAAGCGGACCAGCCATTTGTTCGGCGCGGTTCGGATGATGCCGATCAGGGAACCGACAACGAGCGCCAGCACCAGGGCCAGCAGGGAGACGCTCAGCGTCCAGCCCCAGGCGCCCAACATCCATTGCAGATAAGTCTGCTCTTGTCCCCCGGGGCCGAAGCAGCCGGCGACGGCCTCTCCGGTGGCGGTGTCATTGCAGTAGAACTGCCAGTCCCAACTCATGGCCTCTCCTCAGCGCTTCGTTATGGTTCTATGGAGAACAAAGCAAAGCGGGTGCCAAGCACCCGCTTTGCGGTGGTTCAGGTCAACGGGCGAATCACTTCTTCGCGGCGTAGTCTTCCATCGGCTTGTCGTTGGGGTTGTCCCAGGCGTTCTTGGTCGCGGGGGACAGCGGCAGGCCGATCTTGGTGTTGGTCGGCGGGATGGGCTGCATGAACCACTTGTCGTAGGTCTTGGCCAGCTCGCCGGACTTGATCTGCGCCTTGATGCTGTCGTCCAGCGCCTTCTTGAAGGCCGGGTCGTCCTTGCGGATCATGATGGCGATGGGCTCGACGTTCAGCACCTCGCCGACGATCTTGAAGTCCGCCGGGTTCTTGGAGGTGGCGATGTTCTTGGCGAGGATGGAGCCGTCCATCACGAAGGCATCGGCGCGGCCCGAGTCCAGCAGCAGGAAGCTGTCGGCGTGGTCCTTGCCGTAGACCTCCTTGAAGTCGACGTTGGTGGCGCGCTCGTTCTTGCGCAGCGTCTGCACCGAGGTGGTGCCGGTCGTCGTGGCTACTGTCTTGCCGTTGAGCTGACCGATCGCGGTGATGCCCGAGCTGGCCTTCACGGCGATGCGCACTTCCTCGACATAGGTCGTCACGCCGAAAGCCACGTCCTTCTGGCGCGCGGCGTTGTTCGTCGTCGAGCCGCATTCCAGGTCGATCGTGCCGTTGACCGTCAGCGGAATGCGGTTGGCTGACGTGACAGGCTGGTACTTGGTTTCAAGCTTGCGGCCCAGTTGCTTTTCCAGGTCGGCGATGAAACGGGTGCAGACATCGATGTGATAGCCGACGTACTTGCCGTCACCGATGGTGTACGAGAGGCCCGAGGACTCGCGAACACCCATCGTGATGACGCCGCTGTCCTTGATCTTCTTCAGCGTGTCTTCGGCATGCACGGCGGTAGCGCCGGCCAGCAGGGCAGCGACGAGCAGAACTTTCTTCATGGAGACTCCAACAACAGGTAGTGAAATCGATAGCAGCCCTGAGCAGACCACGCCGCGCTCTCAGCCCGAATACGGGTTTTCACGATCCATGCAAAGCGGCAATGACCTCATGCCGCCGACGCAAGGTAGTCCCACAGCGCCTGCGCCGCCGGCTTCTGCCGGCGCGACGCCTCGGGCCGCTCGCGGTAGATGCGCAGTTCCATGCTGACGCTGAACGCCCCCGGCGCTGCAGCCGGCACCAGGCGGCCGCCCGCCAGTTCCTTCTGCACCGAGCTGGCCGGCAGGAAAGCCAGCCCATGCCCTTCGACCGCCATCGCCTTCAGGCCTTCGGCCATGTCGGTCTCGTAGATCGCATCCAGGTTCAGCGCGCAGTCGGCCTGCTTGACGATGAGCTCGACGATGCGGCCCAGGTAGGCGCCGGCGGCATAGCTCAGGAAGGGAATCTTCTGCCCCGGCCGCCCGGGCAGCCGGAACATCGGCTCGCCCTGGGCGTCTGCCCGGGCATAGGGCGAGAGGGTCTCGTTGCCGAGCGAGACCGTCTGGTAGCGCTCGGGGTCGAGCTGCAGAGGCTGGCTGGCGTGGTGGTAGACCAGCAGCAGGTCGCAATTGCCTTCGCTGAGCTGCAGCATCGCGTCATGCACGTTGGCCGCATTCAGGCGGCATTTGATGGCCCCGAAACCGCGGCGCAAGCTCATCAGCCAGTGCGGGAAGAAGCTGAAGGCCAGGGAATGGGGCACGGCGAACTCGATCATGTCCTGGTCGGCCGTCTGATGGCTGCGCAGCATGTTGCGCGTCGCCTGCAGATTGCCCAGCAGATCCACGGCCTGGGCCAGCAGCGTCGCGCCGGCGGCCGTCAGGCGGGTCGGGTAGGACGAGCGATCCACCAGGTCGACCCCGGCCCAGGCCTCCAGCGCCTGGATGCGGCGCGAAAACGCCGGCTGGGTCACATGACGCAACTGCGCGGAGCGGGAGAAGCTGCGCGTCTCGGCCAAGCTGACGAAGTCTTCAAGCCATTTGGTTTCCACCCAGGGCAGTGTAGCCACGGCGATAGCCCCCCCTAAGCCAGGCCCCCGAAGGCATTTGCCCCCTTAACTGAAGGGGCGCCGCACCGCGCAGGAAGGAAGGGCTTGTTTACAGTCCAGATCACAAACCCAACTCGAAATCCACAGACGGAGAACGCCATGCGCGCAACGAGCAAACTTTTGGCCCTGGCCTTGACGGCAGCGCTGCAACCGGCCGTCGCCGGCACCGTTCCGCTGACCTTTGAAGATTTCAAGGCCACCGAAGAAAACGAGGGCTATCTCCAGCTGACGGATCAATACATCAAGGACGGTATCGGATTCACCGGGGCCGCCTGGGCTCAAGTCACGTTGGCCGGCGGCTGCGGCGGTGAATCGAAGTTCGTCCCTCACGACGGCGGCTGCGTTGCCCTGGCATTGAACGGCGGCAACAGCCTCACGCTCAAATTCACGCAAGGCTTCATTGCTGGCACGTCGCTGTTTTACTCAACGCTCAATAGTCTCGCAGCGATCACTCTTTACTCGGGCGAAAACCTCACCGGAGAGTTGGCGTCCTTTGCCCTGCCACTGACAGGCTGCACCGGCGGTGCCCGCTTCTGCAATTGGGATTCGCTGAACATGAGCTTTTCTGGTGTCGCACGCTACATGGTCGTCACCGGTGTCGATCAGTCCCTGATGCTGGACGATTTCAGCTTCGTCCAGGCCGGGCCGACCCTGCCCGGCCGCCTGCCGGAACCCGCCAGCCTCGTGCTCGCCTTCAGCGCCCTCGGCGCACTGGGCTGGGCCCGCAAGCGCGCCGCTCGCTGAACCGAGCAGGTCTTTGCCTGTTGAAAACGACCGCCCCCGGCGGTCGTTTTTCATTGCGCGGGCTATTTCTTCTTCTGCGGATAGATGGTCTCGCCGCGCTTGAGCATCTCGACAAAGGTCTCGATCTTGCGCTGGCGACCGGCTGGCGTCTTCATGTTGTGGACGCGAAAGGCCAGCGCGAAGCGGTTCTGTTCGGTCAGCCCGGCGAGCATCTTGCGCGCCTTGGGCTCGGCATCGATGGCGGCCTGCAGGTCATCGGGAATCTTCATGCTCTTGCCGCTGCCATAGGCGCGCGCCCAGCGCCCGTCGGCCTTGGCGGCCTCGACTTCCCGCAGGCCGTGCGGCGTCATGCGGCCTTCTTTGATCAGCCGTTCGACATTGGCGATGTTGATCTGGCTCCAAATGCTGCGGCTGCGGCGTGGGGTGTAGCGCTGCAGGAAGCTGGTCTCGTCCAGCCCCTTGCGAATGCCGTCTATCCAGCCCCAGCACAGCACCACGTCTATGCCCTGCTTGGCCGTGATCGACGCCAGCCCCGAGCCGACCTTGTGGATCTTGACCCACACCTCGTCCCGCTGGTCATGATGCGCCGCCAGCCAGTCGTGGAAAGCCTGCTCGTCACGAAACTCGTGCACGCTGTCCGGGTTGATCACGGTCGGGGCCAAGGGCTTCCTTTCATGCGCAAAGAGGTCGGCGCCAGTCTACTCAGCCTGCGGTGCGCAAGAGCTGGCGGACTCTGCGCCTCAGGTTTTTAAACTCGCCTCGATGAATATCTCGGACGTCATACCGGGCACCCCTGCCCGCCTGCGCAACCAGCGCGACTACGTGCGCCTGCTCGGTGCCCGCGTGACGGGTGGCGCGGCCAACCAGATGCTGATGGTGGCGCTGGGCTGGCAGATGTATGACCTGACCGCCAGCGCCTGGGACCTGGGGCTGGTGGGCCTCGCGCAATTCCTGCCCGCGCTGCTGTTGACACTGCCGGCCGGCCACCTTGTCGACCAGCGCGACCGCCGCCTGCTGCTGGTCGCCAGCCTCAGCCTGCAGCTGCTGACGGCCGCCAGCCTGGCCTTCGCCAGCGCCGGTGGCTGGGTGGGGTCCAGCCTCATCCTGATGCTGTCCGTGCTGCTGGGCTGCGCCCGCGCGCTGCAGATGCCGGCCCAGCAGGCGCTGATGCCCTCGCTGGTGGCGCCGGCCCTGTTGCCGCGCGCCGTCGCCGCCGCCAGCTCGACCATGCAGGCCGCCATCATTGCCGGCCCGGCGCTGGGCGGCGCCCTCTACGCCCTCGGCCCCTTGGCGGCCGGCCGTATCGCGCACAGCACGTCGGCCAGCGCCGCCGCGCACTGGGGCGCAGCCATCGTCTACGGCGTGTCGATGCTGCTGCTGGCCGCCGCCGTCGCAGCCGTGCTGACCATCCGCCACCGTCCCGTGCAAGCACGTCGCGTGGCGCCCGGCCTGGCGCAATTGACCGCCGGCATCCGCTTCATCTGGCAGCGCCCCGTCGTGCTGGGCGCCATCTCGCTGGACCTGTTCGCCGTGCTGCTGGGCGGCGCAACGGCGCTGCTGCCCATCTTCGCGCGGGACATCCTGCATACGGGGCCCGAAGGCCTTGGGCTTTTACGCTCCGCGCCCGCACTGGGCGCCGTCGTCGTCGGCCTGTGGCTGGCCCGCCACCCGATCGCGCGCCGCGCCGGCCACTGGCTACTGGGCGCCGTGGCGGTGTTCGGCATGGCGATGATCGGCTTCGCGCTGACGACGTCCTTCCTGGTCGCCTTCATCGTGCTGGCCGTCAGCGGCGCGGCCGACATGGTCAGCGTCGTCATCCGCCAGTCGCTCGTGCAGCTGGAAACGCCGGATGACATGCGCGGCCGCGTCGGTGCCGTCAACTCGGTCTTCATCGGCGCGAGCAACCAGCTCGGCGAGTTCGAGTCCGGTGCCACGGCCGCGCTCATCGGCCCGGTGGGCTCGGTGCTGCTGGGCGGCGTCGGCGTGCTGGCCATCGTCGCGTTGTGGTGGCGGCTGTTCCCGGCGCTGGCCCAGCGTGACGGCCTGCAGCCGCCAGCGCCCGGATCGGCCTGACCACGCAGCCGGCCCAGGGGAATCCTCACCGCCAGCCGTCCTTCTTCTGCATGAAAACTCGCTGACGTGGGGCTATGAATCCAGCGTGCAGCGGCCTACTGTCCCGAGGCAACAAGCGCCCGCCACGGGCATATGGAGACAGCTATGGCCACCAGTCGCTACCCCGAAGCCCAGCTCATGATCGCCCGCGAGGAGCTCGTTGAGCATGCCCTCGTCGGCGTGCTCAAGAACGCGACGGCGGGCATTCCCGTGCTGCGGGACTGGGTGGCTGGCACCGTCCGCAAGACGCCGCTCCTCATCCACGACATCAACGGCCAACCGCTGTTCTACGACTTCGAGGTCGGCAAGACCGGCCAGGTCTTCGGCAATGTGCGCGTGGCGGCCAGCCAGGTGCTGGGCACGGGGGTCATCTCTTCCGAGATCGGCGAGCGCACCTGGAACTTCGACGGGGCAGTGAAGAAGCTCACGCCCATCGTCAAGCGCGAGTTCAGGGGCGCCAGGATCGCCGAGCCCAAACTGGTCTGCTACAGCTACCCCAAGCTCGGCGTGATGTTCGAGATGGACGGACCGCAAGGGCCTGCCCGGGCGATCTACGACGTGGCCTCCTTCGCCCGTGTGCCCGAGCGCAAGGACGACGGCCGCGAGGGCTTCCATGCCTGGTCGGTCTACGACGCCATTCCCGACGCCGAGCGCAGGCAGCGTGTCGCCCGTTTCAAGAAGATCGAGGCCGAGCGCGTCAGCATCAAGCCCGCGCTGCGCAAAGAGATCACCGCGGCCCGCGTGCTCACGCCGGTGGTGGGCAAGCTGGGCTGGACGGTGGCGCAGAACGTCACCCACCTGCTGGAGTTCTGCAACCACTACGGCCACACCCATGCGCGCTCGCACCACTGCTTCGCGCTGCATGGCCAGCAGGTCAACGACTACTGCTCCGTCGCCACCTGCCAGATGATTCTGTGTTTCTACCGCTACTACTACACGCAGGACCAGATCGCCCCGGCCCTGGGCTATACCGCCGGTGATGGCTGCCCCCGCGACGTCAGTGCCGGCTACAAGTCGCTGACCTGCAACCATCTAGATGCCAGCTTCGACGAAGACGCCACCTGGGAAAAGGCACGCGACCAGATCAACCTGCACCGGCCCTTCAAGAGCGGGATCAACGGACACGCACGCGCCTGCGCCGGCTACTCGCATGCACGCTGGTCCATCGCCGGCAGCACGACGGACAAAAAGCTCTACATCTACGACCCCTGGCCATGGAACGCCGACTACGCCCTCGGCGGCGCCATCACCTGGGAAGATTGGGACGCCGTGACCCACACCAACTATGTCTACGCCAACATCGACTGCGCCTGACGAGCCTGAAAAGCTTCGCCAGGCCGTCGCCAACGCTGTAGGCGCCGAACCTGTCGCCAGCGACCCGGGCATGGCGGCCTTGCGTCATGCAGAGGTCGGTACGCCCCTGCTGGCCGGTGACGCCGACGGCGCGCCCGCGTTCTGGCTGGTGCCCCTGCTGCAAGGAGATCGTGCCTGCGGCTATGCGCGCGTTGACCTTGGCGGTCGCGTGGCGCAGGTCAGCGCCTTCGGGGCCGGGCCTGGCGACATGGCAGCGTGGCTGCCGGCGCAGTATTTCAGCGGGCCGCCCCAGCTGCTCGTTGACGAAGTGAAGGCCCGGCACCCGGGCGCCCCGCTGGCGGCCGCAAGGTTTTCCTTCGACAGCAGCCCCGCCCGCTGGGCCTGGCGCATCGACATCGGCGAGCCGGCAGACAGCGTCGTCTTCCTGGCCCACGACAGCTGGTACGAGAAGCCGGCGCGACGGCGCTGAGGGACGGGAAACGGCAAGCCCATTGGCTTGACGGGCCCTACTGACGCTCCACATCCTCGATGACGTCCACACGGTCCCCCGCCAGCAGCAGCTGGGGCACCTGCAGGAATGTCCACCCGCCGCCATCGCGCCGGATGGACCACGTCAGGTCGAACCGATCCTCTGGCCAGGTCTGGGGCACATCGCCGCCACCCAGGATCGTGCGTGCCAGCGCCGGCAGATGGTCGTGCCGCCAGCAGACGAGCACCGGCATGTCGCTGTTCCTGAGGGTCTCGGCGAATGCCTCCATCGAGTCTTCGTCCGACCAGTGCCTGTCGACTGACAGGCCCAGCACGTCCGCCAAGGGCTGGACGGTGTCCTGTGGGCGCGTGGATGGATGCAGCGACGTCTCTCGCGCAGCAAAGATGTGCTCCGGCCTGCAGACCAGCCTGCCATTCACCCGCTCGGCGAGCGAAGCAAAGTACGGCACCAGCGCGCCGGCGCGCCGCCAGCCCGCCACGCTCAGCGAGCGTTCGTCCGGCTTTCCCGCATCGTCAACGCCGTCATGGCCCGGGTCGGGCTTCTCCGCGTGACGAATCAGCATGATGCACTTGGACATCTTCTTCAGACTTCCAGGTTCATCACCGATCACCGATCACCGATCACCGCTCGGCCGACCCCGGCTCCGTGACCTTGCGATGCTTCTCCGCGAGCACGGGCGCCGGCGTCACATTGGCAAGAATGGCCTGCAACTTGTTCTTCCAGCCTGCCACCACATCGGCGTCGCCGTCCAGCATGGCTTCGTAGCCCGCGCGGGCCACATCGGCCGGGTCGGCCTTCTTGCCGGTGCCCACCTTGGTGTCCATCAGGTCCGCCCGCTCGAAGAACTCGGTGTCGGTGACACCCGGCATCAGGCAGGTCACGGTCACGCCGGAATCCTTCAGTTCGTTGCGCAGTGCGTAGCAGAAGGAATCGATGAAGGCCTTGGTGCCGTTGTAGACGGCCTGGAAGCTGCCCGGCATCAGGCCGGCAATGGAGCCCGTCACCAGAATGCGCCCGGAACCCCGCTCGACCATGCCGCGCCCGATCTGCTGGATCAGGTCGATGGTGCCGGTGATGTTGGTATCCACCACATGGCGAACCTGCTGAAAATCCTGCTGCAGGAATGCATGGCCCAGGCCGTGGCCGGCATTGGCCATCAGCACCTGCACGGGCCGCTGGCCGATGGCGGCCACCAGTCGCGCCACGCCGTCGGCCGTGGCGAGATCGGCCTGCACCGCCTCGACATGGCCGCCATGCGTTCGCATGTGGGCGGCGACTTCCTCCAGCGGCCCCTGGTCGGCCGCCAGAAAGAGGTCGTAGCCATCCTTGGCAAGCAGGTGGGTCAGTTCACGGCCAATACCGGAAGACGCGCCGGTCACGACGGCGATGGGGCGGTGGGGAACGGTTGACATGCTGTCTCCTGTTGTTGGTCCAAAAGGGCAAACGCCATGCCACTCCGATCGGCACGGGAACGTTGCTTGCCTAAGGTCGCCAGGTGACCGCATGAGCAGAATCAGGACCGATGACCTTCAACCGAGCAAGACCGTCTTGCTGCTGGTGGACTTCGTGAACCCTTTGACCTTCGACGGTGCGGCCGAACTGGCGCCATCGGCGCTGGAGGCCGCAAAGCAGGCCGCCAAACTGCGGCGGCGCCTGTCGGCCGAGGGCGTGCGCACCGTGTACGCGAACGACAACTACGGTCAATGGACGTCTGACTTCAAGGCGCTCTGGCGCCACTGCCGCGCCCTGCCCGGCACGGCCGGAAAAATTGCCAGGCTGATGACGCCACGGCGCGACGACTTTGCGCTGTTGAAGCCGCGCCACTCGGCCTTCTACGCCACGCCGCTGGACCTCCTGCTGGGCCAGCTCCACTGCAAGCGGCTCATCGTCACCGGCGTTGCTGCGGACAGCTGCGTGCTCTTCACCGCCATGGATGCCTACCTGCGCGGCTACTCGGTTCGCGTGCCGGTCGACTGCGTGGCGGCGGAGTCCGTCGACGCGAGGGACAAGGCGCTGGAGCAGATGGCGCGCGTCCTGAAGGCGGACGTCAGACCGTCCGAGGCGATCCGTTCGAGAAAGTAGACATGGACCCTGCAGAGTTGTTCGCCATCCACGTGTCGCCGCTGGAATTGATCGCGCGCGGCACGCTGATGTACTGGTTCCTGCTGCTGATCTTTCGCTTCGTGCTGCGCCGCGACCCCGGGTCGCTCGGCATGGCGGACATCCTCCTCGTCGTCATCATTGCCGACGCCTCTCAGAACGGCATGTCAGGCGACTACCAGACCGTGGGAGAAGGCTTCATCCTCATCGGCACGCTGGTGTTCTGGAACTACGCGCTCGACTGGGCCGCTTTTCGGTGGGAGATCTTCCACAAACTGACCGAGCCCGACCCGCTGCAGCTCGTGAAGGATGGACAGATGCTGATGCGCAACCTGCGCAAGGAATTCCTGACCCGCGAAGACGTGGAGGCGCAGCTCCGGCAGGCGGGCGTCGAGGACGTGGGCACGGTGCGGGCGGCCTACCTGGAGGGCGACGGGAAACTGTCCGTCCTGAAATTTGACGGCAGCGACGCCCAACGCCAGGACAAGGACGAAGGGCCGGCCGGGGCATAGGCAGATCTGGCTGAACGGAGCACCCCTGCGGTAGATTGCCGATGGGTTTGCAAGCCACTGCGGACCATGCCGCCTGAACTTTTCTGAACCTCATCCATGCGCATCGCCACCTACAACATCAACGGCCTGAACGCACGACTTCCCGTCTTGCTGCGCTGGCTTGAGCAGACCCAACCCGACGTCGCCTGCCTGCAGGAATTGAAGTCGCCGCAGGACCGCTTTCCTGTCGACGAGTTGAAGGCGCTCGGCTACGAGGCCGTCTGGCACGGCCAGAAGAGCTGGAACGGCGTGGCCGTGCTCGTGCGAGGACAGGCGCCCATCGAGGTCCGCAGAGGTCTGCCTGACGACCCCGACGAGACCCAGAGCCGCTACCTGGAGGTCGATGTCGGAGGCCTCAAGGTGGTGTGCCTGTACCTGCCGAACGGCAACCCGGCCCCGGGCCCGAAGTTCGACTACAAGCTGCGCTGGATGGAGCAATTCATCCTTCACGCCGCAACGCTGATCGACGGCGACATGCCGGTGGTGCTGGCCGGTGACTACAACGTCATTCCGACGCCGCGCGACGTGTACAAGCCCGAGCGCTGGGTCGATGACGCGCTGTTTCGCACCGAGACGCGTGAGGCGTTCGAGCGGCTGGTCTCACAGGGCTGGACCGACGCGATTCGGGCCCTGCATCCCGATGCCACCGTCTACACCTACTTCGATTACTTCAGAAACGCCTTTCAACGCAACGCCGGCTTGCGCATCGATCACCTGCTGCTGAACCCGGCGCTGGCGCCGAGGCTGCGCGCAGCGGGCGTTGACCTCGATGTGCGCGGCAGGGAGAGGTCCAGCGACCATGCGCCGGTGTGGATAGAGCTGGACTGACGCGTCGCGGGTCAGCCCCGCTTGCCCTTCAGGTGTTGCTCCACGCTGGTGGCTCGGTCGCCCACCTCGGCAACGGCCTGCCTGAGTTGCTCGGTGCTGACGCCGAACTTGGCGGCCCAGTCGCGCAGCTCGTAGTCCTCGTTGACATTGATGCGTTGACGGTCCTGGCCGCCGCTCTGTGACTTGTTGTCTGGCATGTTCGTGCTCGGGCTTGTAGGGTCGATGAATGGGCAAGGCCCGGGATGGCCAGGCCTTGCCAAGTCGCGAGTCGCAGGTCTTCAGTGCATTTCGCCGTCTTCGCCCATCAGTTCGGCCTTGCGTGCCGAGATCTCCTCGCCGAGCGCATCCAGGTCGAGGTCGGACTTGCGGATCTTGGGAAACATCTCGCCCTCCTCTTCCTTGACGTGGTGGTCGATGTACTCGCCCAGGACCTTGACCTTGGCGTCGTACAGCGGATCGTCCGGCGAGCCGGATTCGATCTGGGCGATCAGTTCCTTGGCGCTGGCGTGCTCGACGTCGGCCTCGTCGACCAGGTCCTCGTCTTCGCCCAGCACCTCGCGGGCACGCGGGTAGAAGAGTTCCTCTTCTGCGGTCGCATGGGCTGTCAGCATCACGCAGATCTGCGCGGCGACGACCTGCTTCTCGCCGGCGTCGGCTTCGGCCTTGACGAGCTTGTCGTAAGCCTTGAAGAGCGCCTTCACCTCGCGGTGGTCGGCGGTCAACAGATCAATCGCGTCGGGCGCTTCGTCGCTGCGGGCCTTGGACCGCGAGGCAGGCTTGGTGGATGCGCCCTTGGACGCCTTGGCTGAGGTTTTCGTTGCGGTTGGCATGTGATTTCCTACTGGCTGGTGGCAGAACGCGCCGCCCGATGCAGTGGGCGGCACGAACACCAGTGGCAAACGCCGTGCCTTGAAATGGCGACTGAGCCGCCCGACCGCATTACTTCTTCGGTGCCGCGCTCAATGCCTGTGCCATTTCAAGGTGGTGGCGCAGGCCCGGCAGCGTCTTCTCTGCCCAGGCCTTCACTTCAGGGTCCTTGGCGTCCCTGGCGCCCTCCTCGAACAGCTTGATCGTGTCCTTGTGGGCATTCACACCAAAGTGCTTGGCGTAGCGTTCGTCGAACTTGTCGTTGTCGCCGGCGTCAATCAGCTTGAGTTCCGCCTTCTGCGCGACCGAAGGGCCGTCGGGAAGCTTGACATTCTTCTTGGCGGCCAATGCCTTCAGTTCGTTGGCAACCTTGGTGTGGTCGGCAATCATGGCGTCGGCAAACGACTTCACGTCTGCGCTCTTTGCCTTCGACTGAGCGAGCTTGCTTGCCTCGATCTCCGCAGCGCCCGCCTGAGCGGCATCCTTCATGAACGATTCGTCAGACCTAGCCTGGGCAGGCAATGCCACCAGCGCGGTGGCGGAGACAAGAGCAATAGACAGCAGAAGCTTGATACGAAGCATGGAAACCTCCTTCGTTGACAAAAGACGCGCAGCACGCGCAAGCGACTTTCAGCAAACGACGTTCCCAATGAAGAGTTGAATGGCTCATTGGAAAAGTGGTCGAGTCCTACAGAGCATGGTTGCTGAGCTGGCCGATGCTGCGCCCCGCATCGAGTGCACCGGCACTCAAGTGATCACTCATCAAACCTCGCGCAAACCCCGCCAAGACGGCCGGGCGCACGAATTGCCCCTGCATCCCGCGCATACGAAGGACGGTCATGAACGAAAGCATCATCGACGTGCACAACGGCATCCGTTTCAAGGCCGAGGCCTTTCCGAAAGGCGACCTTTTTGTCGGCGTCTTCACGATCCTGGACCCAGCCCCCGTTGAGCAGGTCGGCGCGGATGACAGCTATCGACCCACCATGGACAACGCCTGGGCCACCCCCACCGAGGCCTTGACCTATGCGACCGAGGCCGCCCATCACGCCATTGAAGGCATTCCGCCGTTCACTGAATAGCAGCCGCAACAGGCGGAAATGAGCATCCTCTGCAAAGGAAGCGAGATGACCCGTTTCGCGACACGCAAATCCAATGGACGCGCGAAGCGCGTCGCCAAGGTCCTTTGTGGTCTCTCGATCTGTTCGAGCCTGGCCGCAGTCGCCAACTTCGCCCATGCCCAGCAGGGCGACGGCACCGACGTGCCGATCAGGACCCACGTCTTCAAGCCCGACAAGGTGCCCGCAACGGACGAGCGCATCGCGCAGCTGAAGGCGCCGGCAGGCTTCAAGGTGTCGGTGTTCGCGCGTGACCTGAAGAACGCCCGCATCCTGGCCGTGGCACCGGACGGCCGCATCTACGTCAGCCGCCGCGACACCGGCGACGTGCTGATGCTTGAAGACAAGGACGGCGACGGCCGTGCCGACGCCGCACCGGTCAAGGTGCTGGACCGCGCCGGTGCGCACGGCCTGGCCATCAAGGACGGCCAGTTGTACGTGGCAACCGTCAAGGAGGTCTTCGTCGCGCCGCTGCAGCCCGACGGCAGGGTCGGCGAACCCAGGCTCATCATGGGCGACCTGCCAGACGCCGGCCAGCATCCCAACCGCACGCTGGCGTTCGGCCCCGACGGCATGCTCTACATCAGCGCCGGCTCTACCTGCAATGCCTGCAACGAGAGCAACCCGGAGAACGCCACATTGCTGCGCGCGTCGCCCGACGGCAAGAGCCGCGTCATCGTCGCCAGCGGCCTGCGCAACACCATCGGCTTCGACTGGCATCCGATGACCGGCGAGCTCTGGGGCATGGACCATGGCATCGACTTCCTCGGCGATGAAGTCCAGCCCGAGGAGCTGAACAAGATCGAGCAGGGCAAGCGCTACGGCTGGCCGCACTGGTGGGGCGATGGCCAGGAGAACCCGCAGAGCACACCACCTGGCGAGGTGACCAAGGCGCAATGGAAGGCGGTCAGCGTGCCGATGACGCTGGGCTACAAGGCGCACGCTGCACCCATGCAACTGGTGTTCGCCCGGGGCGGCGGCAGCTTTCCGGCTGAGTACGCAGGCGACGCCTTCGTGACGATGCGCGGCTCCTGGAACCGCCAGGTGGCCGCCGGCTACGAGATCGTGCGAGTGCGCTTCGCCAACGGCCAGCCCCAGCGCATCGAGCCCTTCGTCACCGGCTTCCTCACCGACCGTGGCCGCACCCACATCGCCCGGCCCGTGGGGCTGGCCTGGGCGAGGGATGGCGCGTTGCTGATGGCCGACGATGCCAACGGCGTGATCTACCGCGTCGCCTACCAGGCCAATGCCAAGCCCGCAGCGGCGATGCAGGCGCCCGCCGACGAAATGAAGCGCCAGGCCGCGCGGGGCATCGGCGTGCCGCTGGCCAAGGACAGGCCCGAGACGGCGGCGTCCAGCGCCACGGCCATCCAGGTTTCGTCGCCGTCTTTCGGCGCGGGAGAGGCGATTCCGGCCAAGCACAGCGAGTACGCCGACGGCGTGTCGCCGAAGCTGAGCTGGAGCGCCGTGCCCAATGCGAAGAGCTATGTGCTGATCGCCGAGGACCCCGACGCCAGGCCCATCACGCCCTTCGTGCACTGGGTGGCCTGGAATATCCCCGGCAGCGTCACCACACTGCCCGAAGGCCTGCAGGAGCAGGACCGGCTGACCGAACCGGCGGGCCTGATGCAAGGCGCGACCAGCCGCGGCTCCGTGGGCTACTACGGTCCGCGCCCGCCGGTGGGCGACCCGCCGCACCGCTACCACTTCCAGATCCTGGCCCTGGACACGACGCTGCAGCTGCCTTTGGGAGCCAGCCGCGACGACGTGCTGGCCGCAGCGAAGAGCCATGTCATCGCTAAAGGCGAGTTGATGGGCACCTATCGCCAGGAGATCAAGCCCCCGAAGTGATGTGCCGGTCACGACGGCCGCCGCGTCTCATTCGCGCTTCTTCTCCCTGGCGGCCTTCCATGCGCCGCGGATGTTCATCGCCGCCAGGCACACCTGCAGCACGACGAGGGCGTGAGCCTGGGCAGCGACGCCCCAGCCTATCCACAGCCCATTGCTGAGCAGGAAGGTCCAGAAGCCCAGGCGGCGACGGCCGTTGCTCGTCGACGCCACGAGCCACGACGCGGCGACCGTGACCAGCATTGCCGGCCACTCAAGCAGCTTCAGCAGGTCCACGGCCTGCCCGCGCGTCGTCGCTCTTCAGCGCCACTGGCCTGTGTCATCTAGCGCTTGCCGGCAAGGCCGTCCCAGGCTTCCCACAGCGTCGCCATGACGACCTGCTTCGCATCCGGATCGCCTTGCAGCAAGGCTTTCGCGTAATTCGCGGCCTGCTTCAGGCTCAGGTGGGGTGGCACGGGCGGCACGTTGGCGTCGGTCATGAATTCCAGCAGCATCGGCCGGTCGGCCGCCAGCGCCTGGGCCCACGCATCGGCGATCTGGTCGGGGCGGTCCACGCGCAGGCTGCGCAGGCCGAGCAGGCTGGCGAACTCGGCAAAGGGGAAGGCCGGCAGGTCCTGCGAGGCGCTGAACTTCGGGTCGCCCGCGCTCACGCGCTGCTCCCAGGTGACCATGTTCAAGTCGCCGTTGTTCAGCACCATCACCACGAGCCGCGGGTCGCGCCATTGCCGCCAGTGGTGGGCGATGGTGATGAGGCCGTTGATGCCCAGCATCTGCATCGCGCCGTCGCCCACCAGCGCGATGGCCGGCCGGTCGGGGTGGCACATCTTGGCGGCCAGCGCGTAGGGCACGGCATTGCCCATCGTCGCCAGCCCGCCCGAGAGCGAGCCCATCATGCCGCGCCGCGCCTTGATGTCGCGGGCATACCAGGCCGCGCTGGTGCCGGAGTCGACGGTCAGCATGGCGTTGTCGGGCAACTGCGGCGAGAGCTCCCAGAACACACGTTGGGGGTTGATCGGCGCGGCCTCGTTCATCGCGCGCTTCTCCAGCACGCCCCACCAGTCGCGCACGTCGGCCGCAATCTTGTCGCGCCAGCTGCGGTCGTCCTTGCGCTTGAGCATGGGCAGCAGCGCCTGCAGCGTGCGTTGGCTGTCGCCGACAAGGTTGATCTCCATCGGGTAGCGGATGGACAGCTTGCGGCCGTCCAGGTCGATCTGCACGCCGCGCGCCTGGCCCTCCTTGGGCAGGAACTCCGAGTACGGAAAGCTGGAGCCCACCATCAGCAGCGTGTCGCAGCCGTTCATCAGCTCCCAGCTCGGCGCGGTGCCGAGCAGACCGATGGCACCGGTCACAAACGGCAGGTCGTCGGGCACCGCGAACTTGCCCAGGAGCGCCTTGGCGATGCCGGCGCCGAGCAGGTCGGCCACGGCGATGAGTTCGTCGGTGGCATGCAGGGCACCGGCACCCGCCAGGATCGCCACCTTCTGGCCGGCGTTCAGCACGTCGGCCGCAGCGCGCAGGCTGGCCTCGTCGGGCAGCTGCGGCTTGGCGGTCATGCCGATGCCGGAATGCACCGTGCCGTGCTCGCGCGGCGGCTGCTCCACGGCGTCCATCTCCTGCAGGTCGTTGGGCAGGATGACGCAGGTCACGCAGCGCTGGTCACGCGCAATGCGCACCGCCCGGTCCACCAGGTGGCGCACCTGCGCTGGCACCGTGGCCATGTGCACGAACTCGTGGGCCACGTCCTTGAACAGGCTGGCCAGGTCCACCTCCTGCTGGTAGTCGCCACCCAGCGCCGCGCGGGCCTGCTGGCCGACGATGGCCACAACGGGCTGGTGGTCGGCCTTGGCGTCGTAAAGGCCGTTCAGCAGATGGATGGCGCCGGGGCCCGACGTGGCCATGCACACGCCCACCTCGCCCGTGAACTTGGCGTGCGCGGTGGCCATGAAGGCGGCCAGCTCCTCATGGCGCGCCTGCACGAACTGCATGCGCTCACCCATGCGGCCGAAGGCGCCCATCAGGCCGTTGATGCCGTCGCCCGGATAGCCATAGACGCGACGAACGCCCCAGTCATGCAGCCGCTGCAGCAGCTGGTCACTCACCGTCCTTGCCATGCCCGCTCCTTGTGGCCGTCAAGGCAACGCTGCGGCAAGCCACGTACCGGGTCAGCTGCCGCCATAGCCCTCGCGGGTGTTTTCGATGGCGACGTCGCTTTGCCGCTTCAGCTTCTCGGCGCTTTCGGGCACGTCCCGCTGCTCGCCCTTGGCCGGTGCGGCACCGCTGTGTTTGTCCTGCTTTTCCGTGCCGCGTCCGGGCAGATCAGGCTGAAGCGGTTCGGCGCGGGGCGGCGAGCGATGCCGTGGATCGTCGTGGGTCATCTGAACCTCCTGGGTGTTGAGGAAAGAGGGCAATGCCAGCCGGCAAACCGCGCGCCCGTTCGCAGTCGCGTCAACACCGTGGCGGGCGCTTCGGGAACGAGCCTTGCCACCCCGAAGGCCGCTCCCCGCGCCAGTCTGGCGGAGCGTTCCACCCACCCCTTCCAAGGAGATTTCCATGAGCGATGTCAGCACTTCCGGCCCCGTCATCTCGTCCGCCGACGTCGAGGGCACCAAGGTCTACAACCGCCAGGGCGAGGCTCTCGGCTCCATCGATGACCTCGTCATCGACAAGCTGTCGGGTCGCGTGCGCTATGCAGCGCTCGAGTTCGGCGGCTTCCTAGGCATGGGCACGGACCGCTACCCGGTGCCATGGAGCACGTTGACCTACGACACGGGCAAGGACGGCTTCGTGGTCGACATCGACAAGTCGACGCTGGAGAACGCCCCGCGCTACGCGGAAGACGCCCGCCCCGAGTACACCGAGGAGTACGGACGCAAGGTCTACGACTTCTACGGCGAGACCTGGGTGTAAGCCGGCAAACACCGACAGGTTTTCTTGGCAGCTCGGAACAAGGAGTTTTCAATGAAGGATGGACAGGAACGGCACGCCCCGCCTATCGACGCCGGGCGGCGCCAGACGCTTAGCGCCGTGGGAGCGGGCCTGGCCGCCGCGCCAGCGCTGATTGCCGGCGCGGCTCAGGCGCAGGACGCCTCAGGTGCCGGCGCGCGGCCGCCCATGCAGGACCCGCGGTCGCAATATCCCAAGCCGCCGTTTGCCGAGCAGAAGCAGCCGCCGCCGGGGCTGGCCTCCCGGATGAACCCGAGGCCCGACCACGGCGAGAAGAGCTATGTGGGCTCTGGCCGCCTCAAAGGCCGGCGGGCGTTGATCACGGGCGGCGACTCCGGCATCGGCCGCGCGGCGGCCATCGCCTTCGCCCGCGAGGGCGCCGACGTCGCCATCGGCTATCTGCCGGCCGAGGAGGAAGACGCCCGCGAGGTGATTGCGCTCATCCGCGCCGAAGGCCGCAAGGCCGTCGCGCTGCCCGCAGACATCCGCAGCGAGCGCGTCTGCCAGCAGCTCGTCGCCGACGCCGTGAAGGGCCTGGGCGGCCTGGACATCCTCGTCAACAACGCGGCCAAACAGCAGGCACGCAAGTCCATCGACGAGATCGACAGCGAGCAGTTCGACGCGACCTTCAAGACCAACATCTACGCGCCGTTCTGGACGACCAAGGCGGCGCTGCAGCATCTGCGCGCCGGCGCCGCCATCATCAACACCGCCTCGGTCGTGGCCTACGACCCGCCGGCGCAGCTGCTTGACTACGCCTCCACCAAGGCCGCCCTGGTCGCCTTCACCAAATCGCTGGCCAAGCAACTGGCGGAGAAGGGAATCCGCGTCAACGCCGTGGCGCCCGGCCCCATCTGGACACCGCTGCAGCCCAGCGGCGGCCAGCTCCCCGAAGAGCTGCCGAAGTTCGGCGAGGACTCACCGCTCAAGCGCCCAGGCCAACCGGCCGAGCTGGCCGCCGCCTTCGTGCTGCTGGCGTCGCAGGAAGGCAGCTACATGACCGGCAGCGTGCTCGGCGTCACGGGCGGGCGCCCGGGGCCATAGGCCGGCAGAACCTGCCGCCGCGTCGGCCTTGAGGAACTGAACTGGCATGGTGCTCGTCGGGCGCCATGCCAAAAAAAAGCACCGCGGCGAGCGGTGCTGTAGGGACGAATCCGGCGCTGCGGATCGTCATGGGCCATCGTCACTTGGTCTTGGCGTCCTTGCTGCTGCCACTGGCGCCGCTGCTGCTGCTGCCCGTGGAGCCACTGCTGCCGCTGGAGCCGCTGGCGCTGCTCAAGCCGCTGGTGCCGCTCGAACCACTGCCGCCACTGGAACCACTGCTGCCGCTGCTGCCGCTGAGTCCGGTGCTGCCGCTGCCAGTGCTGCCACTGCTGCTGCCGCTCGTGGACCCGCTGCTGCCGGAGCCGCTTGCAGACAGGCCGCTGTCCACGTCGGTGTCGTCAGTGCTCTTGCGATTCGCGGTGCCCGAGCCCGAGCCGGAGCCGGAACCAGAACCGGAGCGGGCGCCGCGCCAGGACGAGAACTCGTCCGAGAACTTCTTGAAGCGCTCTTGCCGCCAGGTGTCGTAATCGCGGTCCAGTTCACTGATCTGCTGGTTGCGCCATTGGTCGTAGTCCGGGTCATGGTGGCGGCCGCTTGCCGAACCCTGCCCCTGCGCGCCATAGCTCTGGCGGCCTTCCGACAGACCGCCCTGGCTGGCGCCTTGGCCTCCGCCGTAGCCGCCGTAGCTGCCGCCCTGACCGCTCTGGCCGCCGTAGCCGCCACTCGAGAAGTTGCTCCCGCCGTAGCCGCCCTGGCCCTGACCGAATTGCGACTCCTGCCCGCCGTGGCCATATTGGCCGCGCTGCTGAAAGCTGCGGCTCTGATCCTCATACCCCTGGTGGCTGCCCGTCAGATAGCCGCCACCTTGGGAGCCACCACCCTGGTAGCCCTGCGAACCACCGTAGCCGCCCTGGCCGCCATAGCTGCCGCCTTGCGAACCGCCATAGCTGCCGCCCTGGCCGCCGTAGCCGCCGCCTTGGGAGCCACCGCCCTGGTAGCCCTGGCCACCATAGCTGCCGCCCTGGCCACCGTAGCCACCACCCTGGGAGCCACCACCCTGATAGCCCTGGGAACCGCCGTAGCCGCCTTGGGAGCCATAGCTGCCGCCCTGGCTGCCGTAGCCACCACCTTGGGAGCCACCGCCCTGGTAGCCCTGTGAACCGCCGGAGCTGCTGCCCTGACCGCCGTAGCTGCCACCTTGCGAGCCGCCATAGCTTCCGCCTTGGGAGCCACCACCCTGGTAGCTTTGGGAACCGCCGTAGCCGCCGCCCTGGCCACCGTAGCTGCCACCTTGAGAGCCGCCATAGCCACCGCCCTGGCCGCCGTAGTTGCCACCTTGCGAGCCGCCGCCGTAGCTGCCGCCTTGATGGCTTTGCTGGCCTTGCGGGTTGAAGTTGCGCTGCTGCTGTTGATCGTCGCCGTAGCCTTGGCCGCGCTGTTGATTACCGTGCTGACGGTGTTGATCGTCGTGTTGCGACATGTCTCTTCCTTTCACGAGTTGCTCTAGCGCTGCCGCCCCTGTGGCGGCTGCTAGCCCGGAAATCGAGCAATCCGCGTGCCTCTGGACGGCGGCAAGAGCTGCTGCCTGACCGCTCAACGGGGTGGCGCACTTCGGCAACAAACGCCAGAACCTTTTGCAGTCGAAAAGCCAGCGCCACCCGGCCTGCCGCAAGGCCTCGCCTCTGGAATCGTCGCGCCGAATGCGGGGGCAAACGTAGGGGCCCGCCGACTGCTCTGTCGGGAGGCTGCAGCGTGACAATGCGCCGCTGAAGCGACGACCCGGGCAACGGGCCCGGCTTCCCACCCAACGCCCGGACGTCGCGACTCGGGGCTCGACAAGGACTCAGATGAGCGACGAAGTGACCCCCGCAGGCGAACACGAGCTTCGGTCGGACGACCTGGACAACGTGATCCCGACGGTCGGCTACGACCGGGTGCCGGTGGTGGGGCTCGGCGCCTCGGCCGGCGGCATCCAGGCGCTGAAGAGCTTCTTCGAACAGGCCCCCGTCGATGGCGGCATCGCCTATGTCGTCGTGCTGCACCTCTCGCCCGACCATGAAAGCCTGCTGGCCGACGTGCTGCAGCGCTCCACCACCATGCCGGTCGTGCAGGTGCACGAGCCACAGCCGGTGGAGGCCAACACCGTGTACGTCATCCCGCCGGGCAAGGCACTGCACAGCATGGACGGCCATCTGCGCGTGGTGCCCATGCTGCGCGACACGGCGCGGCATGTCACGGTGGACCTGTTCTTCCGCACGCTGGCCGAGACGCACGGCCCGCATGCCGCAGCGGTCGTGCTGTCGGGCATGGACGGTGACGGTGCCGTCGGCATCCGCCGCATCAAGGAGCGTGGCGGCCTGACCGTGGTGCAGGACCCGCAGGAGGCCGAAGCCGGCGGCATGCCGCGTTCGGCCATCGCCACCGGCATGGTGGACTGGGTGCTGCCCGCCGCCGAGATCCCCAGGCGGGTGCTGAACTACTTCCGGCTGGAGCGCGAGATGCGCCTGCCGCCGGAGCGCGGCGCGCAGCCAGCCGAGCCGGCGCGCAGCGGCATGGAGGGGGACGAAGCCGCGCTGCGCGACGTGCTCAGCTACCTGCGCACCCGCACCGGGCGCGATTTTTCGTACTACAAGCGCGCCACCATCCTGCGCCGCATCGCGCGGCGCATGCAGGTCAACGACATCGAAAGCATCACCGCCTACCTCGGCTGCCTGCGCACGCGGCCGGGCGAGGTGGGCGCGCTGCTGCAGGACCTGCTCATCAGCGTCACCAACTTCTTCCGCGATGCGGAGTGCTTCGACGCGCTGGAGCAGGAGCTGCCGCGACTCTTCCGCGACAAGGGGGCCAGCGACACGGTGCGTGTCTGGGTGGTGGCCTGCGCCACCGGCGAGGAGGCCTACACCATCGCCATGCTGCTCAGCGAATACGCGCGCACGCTGGACGCCCCGCCGCAGCTGCAGGTCTTCGCCACCGACCTGGACGACGAAGCCCTGCGCGTGGCGCGCGAAGGGCTCTACCAGACGGCCATCGAGGCCGACGTGTCGGAGGACCGGCTGCGCCGCTTCTTCGTGCGCGAGCACCGCGGCTACCGCGTGCGGCGCGAGCTGCGCGAGATCGTGCTGTTCGCCGTGCACGACGTGCTGAAGGATTCGCCCTTCTCGCGCCTGGAGCTGGTGTCGTGCCGCAACCTGCTGATCTACCTGACGCGCGAGGCCCAGCAGCGCGTGTTCGACATCTTCCATTTCTCGCTGCAGCCCGGCGGCCTGCTGTTCCTCGGCGCGTCCGAGTCGGTGGACGACGGCAACAGCAAGTTCACGGTCGTGAACAAGGCGTTGCGCCTGTACGACCGCCGCGCCGCACCGCGCACGACCGTGCCCATTCCCGGCGGCCCGTCCACCATGGCACTGGCCCTGGAGGCACAGCAGGCGGCGCGCTCGGGCCCGGTCGTCGTCGGCGCCGCATTCGCACAGGGCTCGCTCGTCCAGAAGCCGCCGACCAGCCTCGAGGGCCGGGCCTCGTCGTGGGGCGAATTGCATTTCAAGCTGCTGGAGCAGCTGGCGCCGCCCTCGCTGATCGTCGACGGCGAGCACGAGGTGCTGCACATGTCGCCCAGCGCCGGCCGATACATGCAGGTGTCGGGCGGCGAGCCCACGCGCAACCTGCTGCGCCTGATCCGGACCGAGTTGCGCATCGAGCTGCGCGCGGCGCTGTACCAGGCCGCGCAGCAGCAGACGGTGGTGTACACGCCGCCGCAGGCGCTGGACAACGGAGCCGATGGCAGCGACCTGGTCGTCCTGGAGGTGCGGCCGCTGGGTGATCTGCGCTCGGGCCTGGCCCTGGTGCTGGTGCATGTGCGCTCGGAGGCCGGCCCGGCGAGCGGCGCAGCCCCGCGGCCGCCGGCCATCTCCACGCGGCGCGACGACACGCTGGCCACCCAGCTGGATCGTGAGCTGGAGCGCATGAAGGCGCACCTGCGCGACACGGTGGAGCAGTACGAGGCCTCCACCGAGGAGCTGAAGTCCAGCAACGAAGAACTGCAGGCCATGAACGAGGAGCTGCGCTCCGCCACCGAGGAGCTGGAAACCAGCCGCGAGGAGCTGCAGTCCATCAACGAGGAACTGACCACCGTCAACCAGGAGCTGAAGGGCAAGATCGACGAGCTGGGGCATTCCAACAGCGACATGCAGAACCTGATGGATGCGACCGCCATCGCCACCATCTTCCTGGACCGCGGGCTGCGCGTCACACGCTACACGCCGTCGGCGCTGGCGCTGTTCAACTTCATCCCCAGCGACATGGGCCGGCCGCTGTCGGACCTGACCAACCAGCTCGACTACGCCGAGCTGCACCGCGACGCGCGCCAGGTGCTGGACCGCCTGGTGCCCACCGAAAGGGAGATCCGCGCCACCAACGGCCACTGGTATTTCGTCCGTGCCCTGCCCTACCGCACCATCGACGATCACATCGCCGGTGTCGTCTTCACTTTCGTCGACATCACCGAACGCAAGCGCGGCCAGGAAGCCGAGCGTTCAGCCGACGAGCGCTTTGCCGCCGTGTTCAACCAGGCCAGCGTGGGCGTGGTGCAGGCAGCGCTGGACGGCACCATCCTGTACGTCAACCGCTTCCATGCCGATCTGCTGGGCTATCTGCCCGAGGAGCTGGCCGGCCGCAACGTGCTGGAGCTGGTGCACCCCGACGACGCGAATGAAGCCCGCGAGGCGGTGCGTGCCATGGTCGAGGCCTGCGGCTATCGCGGCACCATGCGTGCGCAGCGCCGCGACGGCGCCACGCTGTGGCTGCACAAGAGCGGCACGGCGCTGACCGATGCCGAAGGCAAGCCCAGCTCGCTGCTGATCGTCAGCATCGACATGACCGAACGCCGGCTGACCGAGATCGCGCTGCGGCGCAGCGAGGAGCAGCTGCGCCTCATCGTCGAGAACGCACGCGACTACGCCATCTTCTCCATCGACCTGGACCGCCGAGTCACGCACTGGAACGCCGGCGCCGAGGTGCTGCTGGGCTACAGCGAAGCCGAGATGCTGGGCCAGCGCTTCGACAAGCTGTTCACCGTCGAAGACCGGGCCGCCGGCGCGCCGGAGCACGAAGTGCATTGCGCGACCACGACCGGCCGCTCGTCCGACGACCGGCTGCATGTGCGCAGGGACGGCAGCAAGCTGTGGGTGAGCGGCGCACTGATGGCCATGCAGGGCGGCCCCCAGGGCAGCGAGGTGCAGGGCTTCGTCAAGATCATGCGCGACCAGACCGAGGAGCGCCAATCCCGGCAGGCGCTGGAAGACAGCCGCAGCGAGCTCCAGCTCGCTGTGGAGGACAAACAGCGCGCCATGACCGCGCTGGAAGCCGCCGACGCCGCCAAGGACCGTTTCCTGGCCGTGCTGGCGCATGAATTGCGCAACCCGCTCGCATCCATCGGTGCGGCGGCCAGCGTGCTGCAGCTGGACAACGCGGCCGGCAAGGACCGCGAGCGCGCCCTGGCCATGGTGCAGCGCCAGGTGGAGGCCATGAAGGCCCTGCTCACCGACCTGCTGGACGTCTCGCTGCTGCGCCTGGACAAGCTGGTGCTGCAGCTGCGGCCCATCGACCTGCGGCCCATCATCGAGGAGGCCGTGGCCGCCACCCGGCACGCGATGGACGCCGCCGGCCACCGATTCACGCTGAACCTGCCCGACGGCCCCCTCATGCTCGAAGGCGACCCGATGCGGCTGAGCCAGGTGCTGTCCAACCTGCTGCTCAACGCCATCAAGTACACCGGCACCGGCGGCAGCATCGAGCTGTCGGCCGGCGTGGACGACGGCTGCGCGGTCGTGGCCGTGCACGACAACGGCATCGGCATACGGCCCGACGTGATCGAGTCCATGTTCGACATGTTCACCCGCGACCAGCCGAGCGACCAGAGGCGCCAGACGGTGCCCGGCCTGGGCGTGGGGCTGGCGCTGGCGCGCAGCATCGTCGAGCGGCACGGCGGCACCATCACCGGCTTCAGCGACGGCCCGGGCAGCGGCAGCGAGTTCGTCGTGCGGCTGCCGCTGTCGCCTCGCGGGCAGTTGCAGCCGCCGGCACAGCCCGTGGCCGGCGCCGGCCAGGGCCGGCGGCTGCTGATCGTCGACGACAACACCGAAGCGCTGTGGAGCCTGACCAAGGTGTTGCGCGCGGCCGGCCACCAGGTCGACAGCGCCGGCTCGGGCGAGGAAGGCCTGAAGGTCGCCAAGGCACTGCGGCCCGACGTCGTGATCCTGGACCTGGGCCTGCCCGACGTCAGCGGCCTGGAGGTGGCCCGCCGCATCCGCGCCGAGCCCTGGGGCCGGCACCTGCTGCTGATCGCCGCCACCGGCTGGGGTGCCCCGCAGGACCAGCAGGACACGATCAACGCGGGCTTTGACGCCCATCTGGTGAAGCCGATCGACCTGACCGACCTGCGGCGCCTGATCGCGGAGCACGGCAGGCCGGGCTGAGCGCGGCACCGGGCAGCAATCGAGAGGCCCGTTGCGGGGCCGTTCGCCGGAGAACTGGGGAGCGCAATAAGCAGCCTGGACGGCGATCATCCTGGCCTTCTCTCCCTGGCCCGCGGCGCCGTTCTTCCATGCTGTCTTCGATCCGCTCGTCCCTGGTGTTGCTGGCACTGGCCATCGCCGTGCCGGCACTGCTGGGCTCGCTGTGGCTGGTATACGGCACAGCGGCCGCCGAGCATGCCGCCGACAGGCGCCTGCTGCCCTATGCGGTGGCGCTGCTGCTGGCAGCGGCGGCGGGCGTGTGGGCGGTGTCCCGCCGCCTGCTGCGCGCCATCGAGCGGCTGCGGGCGGCGGCAGAGTCCCTGCGCACCGGGCAGGCCGTGGCGCACGCGCCCACCGGCATTGCCGAATGCGACGTGGTGGTACGCACCTTGATGGAGGCGTCACGCGCCGCACAGGACCGCGAGCTTGCGCTGCAGCAGCGCGCGGCCGACATGGCGGCGCGCACGCGGCATGATGAGCAGCGCGCCAGCCACGGCCAGCGCCTGGGCGCCCTGGGCCGGCTGACCGGCGGCGTCGCGCATCACTTCAACAACCTGCTGGGCACCATCAGCAACAACACCCATCTGCTGCAGGACCATGCCAAGGACGCAGAGGCCCAGGCGCTGGTCGACTCCATCCTGCGCACGGTGGAGGCCGGCAGCCAGACAACGCGGCAGCTGCTGCGCCTTGCCGGCCACCGGCCGGCGCAGCCGCAGCGCACGGAGCTGACGCGCTACCTGCCCGAGGTGCCGGATCTGCTGCGCAGGGTGCTCGGGCCCCGCGTGGCCATCACCGTGCATGTCGAGCCGGCCACCGTGCCCATCTGTGTGGACCCGGGCGAGCTGGAGCTGGCACTGATCAACCTGGGCCTCAACGCCCGCGACGCGATGCCCGACGGCGGCCACCTGTGCCTCCAGGCTGGCAATGCCGAGAGCGCAGACCTTTACGGCTTGCCGAACCCAAAAGATCGCTGGGTGACATTGACGGTGACGGACGACGGCGTGGGCGTGCCCGCGGCGCTGGTCGAGCGCGTGTTCGAGCCCTTCTTCACGACCCGGGAGCCAGGCCAGGGCCAGGGCCTGGGGCTGACCCAGGTGGCCGGCTTCTGCCGGCAGGCCGGCGGCATCGCGCGGCTGAGCAGCCGGCCGGGGCAGGGCACCACGGTGACGCTGCTGCTGCCCGGTGCCCCTGACCTTGAGCCGTGAACTGCTGCGGCCCCTTGGCGCCCAGACGCCTTTCGGGCCGCCGGAGGAACGCGGATTGCCGCTGCTGCCGGTCGCCTGCCTTGGGCAACTTCAGGAGCTTTCATGAACACCACCCGCCACACCAAACTCGCGGCCCTGCTCAGCGCCGCCATGCTCGTCACGCTCGCCGGCTGCAAGCGCCAGCCGGAGGACGTGCCGCAGAGCACCACCTCGCCAACCACGACGACGCCGAGCACCACGCCCAGCACGACTCCGAGCACCACGCCGGCGCCCGAGGTCATCCCGCCCCAGCCACCGGCCTCGCCGGCCAGCCCGGCAAGCTACTGATCAGGCGGCCGGCTGCGCGCCGGCCAGCAGGCGCCTGGCCACGGTCAGCGCCTGCGCCACGACCTGGTCCATGTTGTAGTACTTGTAGCTCGCCAGCCGGCCCACGAAGGTCACGTCGCTGAGCTGCTCGGCCTCGGCCTCATAACGCCGGAACAGCGCGGTGTTCTCGGCACGCGGCACGGGGTAGTAGGGGTCGCCCTCGGCCTGCGGGTATTCGTAGACCAGCGCCGTCTCGGCGTGCCGCTGGCCGGTGAGGTGCTTGAACTCGGTGACGCGCGTGTAGGCGTGGTCGTTGGGGTGGTTGACCGTGCCCACGGGCTGCACGAAGCCCTGCCCGCCCGGTGCCGCCAACGTCACATGCTCGAAGCGCAGGCTGCGGTAGGGCAGCTGGCCGAAGCGATGGTCGAAGAAGCTGTCGATGGGCCCGGTATAGACCATGTGCCGCCACGGCAGGCGCTGCACGATGTCGCGGTAGTCGGTGTTGAGCATCACATGGATGCGCGGGTGGGCCAGCATGGCCGCGAACAGCCGGTGGTAGCCATGCATCGGCATGGCCTGGTAGGTGTCGGTGAAATAGCGGTCGTCGCGGTTGGTGCGCGTGGGCACGCGGGCCGTCACGCTGGCGTCCAGCTCGGACGGGTCCAGCCCCCACTGCTTGCGTGTGTAGCCGCGGAAGAACTTGTTGTACAGGTCGCGCCCCACCTTGCCGACCACCACGTCCTCCGAGGTCCGCACGGCGTCCACCTTCTCTGCAACACCGGCGAAGAACGGCTCCAGCTCGAAGGCGCTCAATTGCAGGCCGTAGAGGCGGTTGACGGTATCCAGGTTGATCGGCATGGGCAGCAGCTGCCCGTCCACGCTGGCCAGCACGCGGTGCTGGTAGGGCCGCCAGGACGTGAACTGCGACAGGTAGCCGAACACGTCTGCCGAATTGGTGTGAAAAATGTGCGGGCCGTAGGGGTGCACGAGCAGCCCGGCGTCGTTGTACTCGTCATGGGCGTTGCCGCCGACGTGCGGGCGGCGGTCCACGACGAGCACGCGCTGGCCGCCCTGGGAGGCCAGCCGTTCGGCAATGACGCTGCCGGCGAAGCCGGCGCCCACCACCAAGGTGTCGAAGGTTGTCGCGGTGCCGGCGGAAGCGGCGGTAAATCTGTCTTTGTAGGCATGCATGCCTTGACGGCTGCAAGCCGCATTCCCATCGCCGGGACACGGGCCGAGGCGTTTGTAACGCTTCTGTCGGTGGACACAAGCGGCGTTCCCACGGCGCCGGCGTGTCCCAGACTTCCGCTTCGTATCGGGTAACGGTCTCCCTCAAATCGGTGTCTGCCCTTAAAAATCACGTTTTTGCACGACCTGGCAACAAGCGTTTTGAACAACCCCGAAAGAAGTCATCGCGTCCCGCATGCGTTGATCATTGACGACGACATCGAGTACGCCCGCTCGCTGCAGTCCCTGATCGCGCGCCAGGGCCTCACGGTGGCTACCGCGCAGTCCATCCGTGAAGCGCGCCGCCAGATCTCGTTGCAGCAGCCCGACTTGTTGCTGCTGGACCTGCAGCTCCCCGATGGCAACGGCATGGAGCTCATGAACGACCCCGCCATCGCCGCCAATGCCGAGGTCGTGCTGTGCACGGGCCACGCCAGCATCGACACCTCCATCCAGGCGCTGCGCCTGGGTGCGGCGGACTACCTCGTCAAACCCATCAACCACACCCACCTGCGCGGGCTGCTGTCGCGGCTGATGAAGCCGGCGGAGCTGCAGACCGAAGTGCAGGCGCTGAACGCCAATCTGGACGCCAGCGGCCACTTCGGCCACCTCTGGGGCAAGAGCCCGGCGATGCAGAGCCTGTACCAGCAGATCGCCCGCGTGGCCGGCACCAGCATCACGGTGTTCATCACCGGCGAAAGCGGTACCGGCAAGGAGGTGGTGGCGCAGACGGTGCACGACCTCTCGCGCCGTCGCAAGTTCCCGTTCATCGCCGTGAACTGCGGCGCCATTTCGCCGCAGCTGATCGAGAGCGAGATCTTCGGCCACGAGAAGGGCAGCTTCACCGGCGCCGAGCGGCAGCACCAGGGCTTCTTCGAACGCGCCCGAGGCGGCACGCTGTTCCTGGACGAGATCACCGAGATGCCGCTGGACCTGCAGGTCAAGCTGCTGCGCGTGCTGGAGACGGGCCGCTACATGCGCGTGGGCGGCACGGTGAGCCAGGAGACCGACGTGCGCATCATTGCTGCCACCAACCGCGTGCCCGAGCGCGCAGTGGCCGCCGGCCGCATGCGCGAGGACCTGCTCTACCGGCTCAACGTGTTCCCGCTGGCGCTGCCGCCGCTGCGCGAGCGGCTGGCCGACGTGCCGCTGCTGGCGCAGCACTTCCTGGAGTCCGTCTCCGAGCAGGAGGGCCGCAAGTGCGAGCTGACGCCCGCCGCGCTGGCGCATCTGCAGGACTATCCCTGGCCGGGCAATGTGCGCGAGCTGCGCAACGCCATACAGCGCGCCTATGTGATGGCGCAGGGCGGTGAGATCGACTGCCGCTGGCTGCCGCGCAAGGACAGCCTGACCAAGCCCGCCGCGCCGTGGGCCGGAGCCGGCACGCCGCGTGTCGCCGCGCCCGCGCTGGAGGAAGACTCCGCCCCCACGCCCTTTGACGACATGCTGGCGCAACGCATTTCCAGCGCGCCCTCGGCCACCATCACGCTGCCCATCGGCATTTCGGCGGCCGAGGCCGTGCAGGCGCTGACGATGGCCACGCTGCGGCACTACAACTACCGCAAGGAGCGCACCGCCGCCGCCCTGGGCATCAGCCTGAAGACGCTCTACAACCGGCTGCGCGAATACGGCGGCGAAGCCGGCGAGGCCCTCGATTCCGACATGGCCCCCTGACGGCGCCCTGCCCCGTCAGCGCGCCGCCGCGCTGCTGGCGCCGCCTCCGCCACTGGCCAGCACGGCCACACGGCGCGGGCCCTCGGCGCGCGGTTGCGCCAGCCGCGCCAGCAACTGGCTCACGCGGGCCACGCTCTCGGCCAGGTCGAACTGCGCCACCACGCGCTCCCGGCCGCGCTCGCCCATGCGCTGGCGCAGCGCCGCATCCGCGACCAGGGCGGCGCAGCGGCCCGCCATGTCGTTGATGTCGCCGGCGCCCACCAGCCAGCCGGTCTGCCCGTGCTCGACGATGTCCGGCACGCCACCCACGCGAGTCGCCACCACGGGCAGGCCGCAGGCCATGGCTTCCATCAGCGCCAGCGGCATGGCCTCGGAGTGCGAGCTGGACACGACCACGTCCAGCGCGTTGTAGACCGCCGGCATGTCACCCAGCAGCCCGGCGAAATGCAGGCGCTGCTGCAGGCCCAGCCGCTCGGCCAGCGCGGCAATGTCGGCGTCCATCGGCCCCTCGCCCACCATCACCGCATGCACCTGCGGCAGGCGCCCCAGCAGCACGGCCATCGCCCGCACGAACACCTCCGGCCCCTTCTCAGGCGACAGGCGGCCGACAAAGCCCACCAGCGGCACGTCGCCGGCCAGGCCCAGCGTGGCGCGCAGGCCGGCTGCCTGGCCGCGCTGCGGCCGGAACACGGCGGTGTCGACGCCGTTCAGCTCGCAGCTCAGGTGCGCCGCGTTCACCCCCAGCCCCAGCGCGTGGTAATAGCCCTGGCGGCAGACGACGCTCAGGTGGCTGCCGACCGCGCGGTGCACCTCCAGGTCCAGCATCGTCAGCTGGCGGCCATGCACGGTCGTCACCACCGGCTTGCCCGCAAGGCGGCCGACCAGACCGGCCAGCAGGTGGGCCTTGGGCAGGTGGGCATGCAGCAGGTCGACACCGCTGGCGGTCACCAGCGCCAGTGCCATCTGTATGCTGGCCCAGGGCGGGTCGTCGGGCATGGGCGCGATGAGCACCTCGACGTCCAGCGCGCGCAGCCGGTGCGCGAACTCGCCTTCGAACGGCAGCAGCGCGGTGAACCGAAAGCGCTCGCGGGGCGCCCGCTCGATGAAGCGCTCGACCCACGCTTCCATGCCACCGACGATGGCGTTGCCGATGACCTGCAGCACATGCAGGCGTGGCGTGGAGATGGTGTTGTTCGTCGTCATGGTGAACCTAGATCCGGCAGTTGGGCGCGCCCGAGGGCCTGGCGAAGCGGGCCGATGGCAAGGCGCGACGACGCTGTGGGCTCATGCCCACAAGGAGAAGCAACGCGGCCAGCGGCTCGAAGCGCCAGGCCAGCGGGCGTGCAGCGCTGCTCACCGAAGTGGTGAACGGCGCAAAGTGGACAAGGTATTGAGTCACTGAGACTTTCGACGAATAGCAAGCGGTCAATTGCCGGATCTAGGTTCAGCGCTAGCAACATATTGGCGGCCAGCCGCGCTGCGACCAGAAGCGGAGTGCGGGTTCATCGTCCTCGGCGGCCCGCACGTGGGCCGCTGCCGGCCGCTGCGGCGCCGCACTGGCAGGGAACTGACGCCCCAGCCACGCCGCCGCCGTGCCGCTGAAGATCTGATCGCGCGTCGCCGCGTCGGCATCCAGTTCGTCCAGCAGCGCGACGAGCCAGCCGCGCCGCTCGGCGATGTGGGCGCCGCTGCAGGGCAGAAAGCAGTCGCTGCCGAACTGCAGCGAGCCCGGCCCCAGCACTTCCAGCGCGCGCCTGAGCACCTCCAGCCGGTAGGGCGGCGGCGGGCCGAAGGACAGGTCGAAGCGGAACACGCACTCGGCATCGGGCACGCCGTGGATGCGGTCGATCAGGCCGACGGCGATGGCTTCGTCCGTCCACGGCCAGCTGAGGTGGGCGAGCGTCACGCGCACGCCGGGGTGGTCGCGCAGGGCCTCGAAGAACACCGGCCGGCAGAAGCGGCCGGAGCGGCCGTCGATGAAGATGCCGCTGTGGAAGAGCAGCGGCAGCTTCAGCCGCGCAGCCTCGGCAAAGGTGGGCTGCACGGCGGCGTCGTAGGGGTACCAGCCGCTGGGCACCATCTTTGCGCCGCTCAGGCCGGCCTCGATGGCGCGCCTCAGCTCGGCGGGCGCGCCGGCCTGCGACGGGTTGACGACGGCCAGGCCGACGAGGCGGTCCTCGGCGCCCTGCACCAGCCGCGCCAGGTGGTCATTGGCGCGCCTCAGCGAGGCCGCATCGCTCAGCGAGTAGCCGTCGTTCAGGAACGGCGCAAGCAGCACGCCGACGTCGATGTCGGCGTCGTCCAGCGCGCGCAGCACTTCGCCCTGTGTCTCGCGGCCGGTGCAGTGCAGGTGGGCGTCGATGACCATCGCCGTCAGGCGCGCGCGGCCAGTGGCTCGGCCGCGGGCGGCTGTTGCACATCCACCGCCGCTTTCAGCAGCGCATGCACTGCGTCCGCCGTGTCGCGCCACGAGTAGCGCTCCACCAGGCCGGCCATCCGCGCCAGCCGCCCGATGCGGGCGTGCGTGCCTTCGGCCAGCAGGGCCTCGCAGGCGCGCACGAAGCCGTCGCCCGACGGCGCGACGGCTACGGCGGAGCCGTACAGCGTCACCACGTCGTGGATGGGCGTGCTGACCACCGGCTTGCAGCCCGCCATGTATTCCAGCGTCTTGGTCGGGCTGATGAAGCGCGTGGACTCGTTCTGCGCGAACGGCATCAGCGCCACGTCCCAACCGGCCAGCAGATAGGGCAGCAGCTCGTAGCGCTGCATGCCCAGCCAGCGCAGGTTGGGCCGCTGCGGCAGGCTGGCCGGGTCGATCTTGACGACCGGCCCCACCATCACCAGTTGCCATTCGGGATGCTGGTCGGCCAGGCGCTGGACGAGGGCCACGTCCAGCCGCTCATCGATGACGCCGAAGAAGCCCAGCCGCGGCCTGGGCAGGTCGCCCTGCAGCGCCCGGGCCTCCTGCGCCAGGTCGCCGCCCGGGTCCAGCCGGGCGGGCGCGAAGTGCTCGACGTCCACCGCGCTGGGAAAGCAATGGATGTTGGCGTGCTGGTGCCGCCGCGCCTCGAACAGCGACGGGCCGCCGGTCAGCACCAGCGCCGCCTGCTGCATCAGCGCCGACTCACGCTGGCGCAGCTGGCGCGGCGCGCCGCGGAATGCCGACAGCTCGTCCATGCAGTCGTAGACGAGGCGCCCGGCGCCGAGGGCATGCGCCAGCGGCAGGGCCATGGGCGTGTAGAGCCATGTGGCGTCCACGACCAGCGCGTTTGACTTGAGGTAGGTGCGCAGCAGCAGTTCAAGGGCCGTGATCTGGTCGTCATGGAAGCCCGGCGCCTGCACGGGCGTGTGCGGCACCAGCACGGTCAGCCCGGGTGCGACGTCATTCACTTCCAGTCGCGCCGGGCCGCTGCCTTGCTGCGGCTCCTCGACGAACAGCACGCGCCAGCGGCCGGCCAGGCGCGACAGCAGGTGCTGCGGGCGCTGGAAGACAAAGCCCCAGCGCAGATGCGAGAACACGAGCAGCACCGGCAGTGCCGGGGCGGCGGGCTCCTCCGCGTTGCCAGGGCGCAGGTACTGACGCACGGGCGCCGCAGCTGTGGGTTCGTCGGCTGGGGTCTGGGCCATGGGGCGCTCCTTGGTGATGATGAAGCCGGAGCAGCAAGCGATGTGCCGCTTCTCCCGCGCCGGAGCAAAGCCGCTTGGCGGCACCCTTTGGACACCCCTTGGAGAAGCGTTTACTGAAAACACATCGGTAAACGGCGAACCTGGCCAGCCTCGCGCGGCGCGACTCCCCCGGAAACGACCCGGAGCCGCCAACCCGGCACGCCGGTTGCATTGCAGCAGGCTCACCCAAGCTTGCCGAGTACGCCTTTGACTGCCCTCCACCTCCATGCCCTCGCCCGGCAGAACGCCGCGCTCTCACCACGCATGCAGCATGCGGTGAAGTTGCTGCAGATGTCGTCGATGGACTTCGCCGCGTTGATGCGTGATGCGCTGGCGACCAACCCCTTCCTTGAAGCCGGTGAGGACGGCGAATCCCCACCCGGCGAAAACGCGCCGGAGCGGGAAGCAGCCGACAACACCGCAGACGCTGCCTACGCCACGGCCGGCGAGGCCGGCGAAGGGAACGACCGCGACCTGTGGCACAGCGAGGGTGGCACCGGGCTGCGCCGTGCCGATGACGGCGAGACCCAGGCCATGGAGCAGATGGCCGTGCAGCCGGGCTTGAACGCGTCGCTGCATGTGCAGATCAACGTGCTGCCGCTGACCGACCGGGACCGCGTGCTGGCGCGCATCGTCATCGAGTCGCTGGACGACGACGGTTATCTGCGCACGCCGCTGGAGGACCTCCTCGACGTGCCGGAACTGGCGCCGCCACCATCGCGTCAGGAGATGGAGATCGCCCTGCACCGCGTGCAGGCATTGGAGCCGGCGGGCGTCGCGGCGCGCACCGTGGCCGAGTGCCTGCTGCTGCAGATGCCGTCCATCGACTGCCCCGACACGCGCGCGATGGCGACCACCATCGTCACCCACCACCTCGACATGCTGGCCGTGCGCGACCATGCCCAGCTGGCGCGGCAGTTGCGCGCGCCGGTCGGGCTGGTGGAGAAGGTGTGCGACCGCATCCGCCGCCTGGACCCCCGGCCGGGCTGGAGGCTGGACGCCGCACCGGTGAACTACATCGTGCCCGACCTGACCGTGCACAAGGTGCGGGGCAACTGGCGCGTGCAGCTCAACCCCGCCGTCGTGCCCAAGGTGAGGCTCAACCAGGTGTATGCCGCGCTGTTCCAGCGCCACCGCACGCCGCAGCACGACGAGATGGGCGCCCACCTGCAGGAGGCGCGCTGGACGCTGCGCAGCATGGAGCAGCGCTTCGCCACCATCGTCGACGTGGCCGAGGCCATCGTCAGGCGGCAGCGCGGTTTCCTGGACTACGGCGCGATGGCGATGAAGCCGATGGCGCTCAAGGAGATTGCCGCCGAGGTGGGCGTGCACGAAAGCACCGTCTGCCGGGTCACGAACAACAAGTACATGGCCACGCCGTCGGGCGTGTTCGAGCTGAAGTACTTCTTCTCGCGCCCCATCGTCAGCACCAGCGGCCAAGCCTGCTCGGGCACGGCCATACGCGGCCTGGTGAAGAGCATGCTGGAAGAGGAAGACCCGATCCGCCCGCTCTCCGATGCCGAGATCGCCCGCCTGCTGTCGGCGCAGGGGCTGGCCATTGCGCGCCGCACCGTCACCAAGTATCGGCAGCATCTGAAGATCGCCGCCGCTGAAATGCGCCGCCGCCATGCCGGGGAGCCGGCCCATGGTTGAGCGCACGCAGATCGTCTCGGGCGACGCCGATGCCGGCGGCAGCCGCTTTCTTTCGGCCAGCACCGCGCGCGCCGCGCTGCTGGCGATCACGCCGGCCATCGAGGCGCAGTTGTCGTCGCCCAGCGTCAGCGGCCTGGGCGTGCTGCACCTCGTGGTGCTCGATGCGACGCCGGCCGATGCCATGGGCGGGCCGCGCACGCTGTGCGAGCACTCCATCGGCGACCGCGACCGCTGGGACGTGGACTACGCCGACTACGCCCGCCGCAAGGCGCTGCTGTCGTGGCGGCACCGCATGGACAGCCGCCGCCTGCAGCTGCTGGAACCGCACCGCCTGCGCGCGGACGACTGCACCTTGTGGGGCGGCGTGTGGCTGGACGGCCTCGTCGTCGCTGCCAGCGGCGCCTTTCCGATCTGGGACGAGTGCTTCTCGCTGATGGCCGCCGCGCAGCTGCGCGCCGTCGCCTGGGAAGCCGCAGACCGCGAGTGCAACCGCTGACCTCTTTCACCTTTCTTCCACACGCCATGACCGACAACACTTCAAATCCCCTGCCCAAGACCCCCAGCCTGCCGTCGCTGCAAGGCCAGGTCGCTCTCATCACCGGCGGCGGCCGCGGCCTGGGTGCGGCCATCGCGCAGGTGCTGGGCGAAGCCGGCATGCGCCTGGTGCTGGCCGACCTGGACGTGCAGCGCGCCCAGAACCACGCGGCGCTGCTGGACGAGCACGACATCCAGGCCGTGGCCGTGCCGCTGGACGTGTCCGACCCGGCGCAATGCCAGCGCGCCGTGGACGCCGCGCTGCAGCAGTTCGGCCGGCTGGACGTGCTGGTCAACAACGCCGCCGTGGACGTCACCGCGCCGCTGGGCGAGCTGGCCGTGGAGGACTGGCTGCGCGTGCTGCACACCAACCTGTCCGGCCCGTTCCTGATGACGAAGTTCGCCACCGCCCACATGCTCAAGCAGCCGGGTGGCGGCCAGGTCGTCAACATCGCGTCCACCGCATCCAAGCGCGGCTGGCCGAATGCCAGCGCCTATCACGCCACCAAGTGGGGGTTGCTGGGCCTGTCGCACGCGCTGCATGCCGAGCTGCGCGACCAGCGCGTGCGCGTGACGGCCATCGTCGCCGGCGGCATGAAGACACCCTTCCTGCTGGACCGCTTCCCCGGCATCGACGAGACCAAGCTGCAGGACCCGATCAACGTCGCCTGCGCGGTGCGCTATGTGCTGCAGCAGCCGGAGGGCAGCGTCGTGCCCGAGCTGACCGTGCTGCCCACCCACGAAACCTCCTGGCCGTGAACACGCTGGACCCGCTGTCACTCCTGCTGTCGCATGCCGGCCGCAGCGCGCCGCTGCGTCCCTGCCTGTTCATCGACAAGGACGGCACGCTGATCGAGAACGTGCCCTACAACGCCGACCCCGCGCTGCTGCGGTTCATGCCCGGCGCGGGCGCGGCGCTGGCGCGGCTGCAGCGCGCGGGGCTGGCGCTGGTCATCGTCACCAACCAGAGCGGCCTGGCGCGCGGCTACTTCACGCATGAGCAGTTCGCGCAGCTGCAGCAGCGGCTGGTGCAGCGGCTGCGGGACGAGTTCGCCGTCACGCTGCTGGACGTGGAGATGTGCCCGCATGCGCCCGGCGACGACGAGCGCCCGGCCTGCCTGTGCCGCAAGCCGGCGCCGGGCATGCTGATCCGCGCGGCGCAGCGCCATGGGCTGGACCTGACGCGCTCGTGGATCGTCGGCGACACGCTCGACGACGTCGAAGCCGGGCACCGTGCGGGCGCCGGCGGCCTGCTGTTCGACAGCGGCGGCGAGACGGTGTGGCGGCGCTCGCCGCTGCGCGAGCCCGACGCGGTCTTCACCGATTGGTGGGCGCTGGCCGACCACCTCGAAGCGGACCTCGCCGGGAACGCCACCTGCTCATTGACACGCGACACCGCAGGAGATCCACCGTGCTGGACAAGTGGGACAGTTCCCTGAAGTTTCTGCCGCCCGGGCGGCTGACCGAGATGGCGCCCTGGCTGGCGCGCCCGCTGGTCTTCACCAACGGCGTGTTCGACCTTCTGCATGTGGGCCACGTCAGCTGCCTGGAGGCCGCCAGCCGGCAGGGCAGCTGCCTCATCGTCGCGTTGAACGGCGACGCATCGGCCGCCGCCCTGGGCAAGCCGGGCGCGCCCGGGCAACGCCCGCTGAACACGCTGGAACACCGCGCCCGCGTCGTCGGCGCACTGGCCTGCGTGTCCTGGGTGACCTGGTTCAACGACGCCACGCCCGCCTCGCTGCTGAGCGCGCTGCAGCCCGACGTCTATGTGAAGGGCGGTGACTACGACGCCGAGGCGCTGCCCGAGACGCCGCTGGTGCGGGGCTGGGGCGGCCGCGTCGTCATCGCGCCCTACCAGGCCGGCCACTCCACCACGCGGCTGATGCAGAGGATGCAGGCGCCATGACGACGATGGATGCTTCCACACGGCTCAGTGCGCCGCCGCAGGTGCTCGTCGTGGGCGACTGCATGCTGGACGTCTACCTCGAAGGCGCGGTGCAGCGCATCTCGCCCGAGGCGCCGGTGCCCGTGCTGCAGCTGAACCGCCAGCACCAGCGCGCCGGCGGCGCCGCCAACGTGGCGCTCAACCTGGCGCGGCTGCTGTGCCCGTGCACGCTGACCGGCCTGGTGGGCACCGACACCGCCGGCGCCGGCCTGGTGGCGCTGCTGGACGAGCCGGGCATCACCCAGCATTTCGTGCGCAGCCCCGGCGTGCAGACGACGCAGAAGATCCGCCTCGTCAGCCAGCGCCAGCAGCTGCTGCGCATGGACGTGGAAGCCGCGCCGCCAGCAGACTGCGTGGCCGAGCTGACCACGCTGGCCCGCAGCCTTGCCAGCCGCCACCGCTGGGTGCTGCTGAGCGACTACGGCAAGGGCGCGCTCGGTGATGTGCAGTCGCTGCTGGCGCAATGCCGGCAGCAGGGCATTCCAGCGCTGGTGGACCCGAAGCGGCACGACTGGGCCGCCTATGCCGGCGCCTGGCTGCTGAAGCCCAATGCGGCCGAGCTGCGTGACGCGGTGGGCGGCTGGGCCGACGAAGCCACGCTGTGCGCACGGCTGGCCGAGCTGCAGCAGCGGCTGGACATCGAGCATGTGCTGCTGACCCGTGGCGAGGACGGCATGAGCCTCTACTCCCGCAATGGCCGCTGCCTGCATGTGCCCACGGCGGCGCGCGAGGTCTACGACGTCAGCGGCGCCGGCGACACGGTGCTGGCCGCGCTGACCAGCGCGCTCGTGCACGGCCAGCCGCTGGAAGACGCGGTGCGCACCGCCAACCGCGCCGCCGGCCTCGTGGTCGGCAAGTTCGGCACCGCCTCGGTCACGCCGGAAGAACTGGAAGCTTCTGCATGAGTGCCCTGCCCTCATTCACCCCACGCTGGGACGAAGAGATCGTCGCCAACGGCCTGGCTGCCCACCGCGCGCTGTTCGACCGCCTGCATGCGCTGCAGCCCGACATCCTGCGCGCCGCCGCGCTGATGACGGCCACGCTGCGCGGCGGCGGCAAGCTGCTGCTGATGGGCAACGGCGGCTCGGCGGCCGACTGCCAGCACCTGGCCGCCGAGTTCACAGGCCGCTTCCAGCGCGAACGCCGCCCCCTGGCCGCGCTGGCATTGACGACCGACACCTCGGCGCTGACCTGCATCGGCAACGACTACGGCTTCGAGCAGGTGTTCGCACGCCAGTTGGCCGGCCTGGCGCGGCGGGGCGACTGCGTCATCGCCATCTCCACGTCCGGCCACTCGGCCAACGTGCTGCGGGCGCTGGAGCAGGCACGCGAACTGGGCCTTGCCTGCATCGGCCTGAGCGGCCGCGACGGCGGCGCCATGGCCGCGCTGTGCGACCCCTGCCTGGTGGTGCCGCACGCCGACACGGCGCGCATCCAGGAGGCGCACATCTTCATCGGCCACAGCTGGTGTGCGCTTGTGGAGCAAGGGCTGGATGAGCCCCTCGTCCAAGGCGTACCTTGGCCGGTCCCCCGCGGTGACGGCGATGCTGGCGGCATCGAGCCGCCAGCACACCGCCACGACGGGCCGGCTTGGGAGCGGCCCGGCGCTCGGCCCGAGGACTCGATATGACGACGCAACCCCATCGCGGCTCGCCGCTGCTGTGCTCGTTCTGGATGGGCGGCTACGAGGGTGCCGACCACATCAACGGCCGCGGCGAGGCCCTGGACATGGTGCGCGCCACCGGCCACGACCAGCGGCTGGACGCCGACTACCGCGACGCTCGCCGGCTGGGCCTGCGCTGCCTGCGCGAAAGCATAGGCTGGCGCCTGACCGAGCCCGCCGGTGGCGGCAGCTGGGACCTGAGCCGCGCCGTGCGCATGGCCCAGGCCGCCAACCGCCAGGGCGTGCACATCCTGTGGACGCTGATGCACTACGGCATGCCGGGCGACCTGACGCTGCTGGACGACGCCATGGTGCCGCGCTTCGCGCGTTTTGCCGGCGAGGTGGCGCGCGTGCTGCGGCCGCTGTGCCCGGGGCCGCGCTTCTACACGCCGATCAACGAGATCAGCTTCCTGTCCTGGGCGGCCAGCGCCACCTGCGACATGGGCCCGGCCGGCATGCAGGCGCCCTGCCCGACCGAGGACACGCTGATCAGCGGCTACCTCGTCAAGCAGCGGCTGGTGCGCGCGGCGCTGGCCGGCATGGCGGCCATCCGCGCGGCCGACCCCGAGGCGCGCTTCCTGCATGTGGAGCCGGTGGTGCACGTGGCGCCGCAGGACGAACACGACCCCGACCAGCGCGAGCTGGCGCAGCGCATCGCCTCCTACCAGTGGCAGACGCTGGACATGATGTCCGGCCGCATGGAGCCGCAGCTCGGCGGCCACCCCGATGCGCTGGACTGGCTGGGCATGAACCACTATCACAGCAGCCAATGGGAAGTGCCCGGCGAGAAGCGCCTGGCCTGGCATCGGCGCGACCCGAGGCGCCAGCCGCTCTCGGCGCTGCTGCACAGCGTGTGGCGCCGCTACCGCCGGCCGATGGTGTTGGCCGAGACCGGGCACCTCGGCGTGGGCCGAGCCGCCTGGCTCAACGAGGTCGCCGGCGAGGCGCTGCGGGCCCGCGACATGGGCGTGCCGCTGCAGGGCGTGTGCCTCTATCCACTGCTGGACAGGCCGGACTGGAACGACACCTGGCGCTGGCATCGCAGCGGCCTGTGGCAGATCACGCAGGTGCCGCGCGACCCGGCCGAGTTGCCGGAGTCGCCGGAGCCAAGCGAGGCCCGGCCGGTGCGCCGGCTGAACCGGCCCTATGCGCGTGCACTGCTGTCCTGGCGCAGCCTGAACGAGGCGCGCCCGCCGCTCCACGCCACCGCCACCGCCACCGCCACTTCCGCCGACACCGACCGGCCCGGTCTGCTGCTGCTGCTGCCCTGCGCCTGGGACGACTGGACCGCGCCGCGCCAGCTGCTGCTGGATGCCTGGCGCGCCCGCTGCGCGGTGCGGCTGCTGGAGCCGCCGCGGCCGTGCGCGAGGCCGCCGCTGCTGCGCAGCCACACCGTTGCGCCCGGGGCCGAGCTGCTGGTGCTGCATGGCCAGGGTGCCGCCAGCTGGGCCGAGGCGCCGACGCCCGAACAGCTGAGACTGCTGCGCGAGGCGCTGCAGCAGGACGGCCCGCGGCGCTGGCTGTGCTGGTTGGCGGGCTGGCGCAACGACGGCCATCCGAACTGGTGGCGCGAGCTCGCCGGCGGGGGCGTCGTCGTGCAGCCCGATGCCACCCACCCGCCGGACGGCAACCTGATGCGCCATGTGCACGCGCAGCTGCCGCCCGGCTGGCCGGGCGTGGCCTGCGCCCCGCGCCAGGCGCCACCGCACAGCTACGAGGACGAAGAGCTGAGCCGCCTGCTGCGCGGCATCCCGTCGCCGCGCGTGTGGCTGTCCGCACCCAGCCACCTGCACGGCACGCAGAACCCGGACGCGCTGGCCAAGCTGGGCCGCCGCCTGCGCGCTGCGGCCTGGCGCCAGCCGGCGCTGCACCTGGTGATCGACGCGGCCGAGCTGCCCGGCGACGACCCCGGCCCGCCCAACCTGCACTGGCTGGGCCCCGTGCACGACAGCCTGCACGCTGCGCTGGCCGCCCGCGTGCAGGCCGTCGTGCGCTGGGACGGGCTGCCGGCCTGGACCGGCTGGACCGGCGCCAGTCTCACGGCCCGCCCAGGCCCCAGCCATGCGCTGCGCCCCGAACAGCTTGCCGCCATGGTGGACGGTGCGCTGCAACCGCTGCTGCGGCGGCACCTCGCGCTGCCGACCCGGCATTGAACAGGCGCCGGGGTGCGTGGGCTTACCTGCCGCCCCCGGTCGTCATCGCCGAGATGCAGCCCAGCGAGAACGTCGTGTTGCTCACCAGCATGGCGCCGCTTCGATACAGGCGCCAGGCGCGGTTCGGGTCATCCAGGCGGACAGCCCAGAGCCCACCGAAGCGGTCCACCCACACCACCCGGGCGTCGACTGCCGCCAGCGCATTGAACGCCTGGCCGCTGCTGACGCCGGGGGCGAACAGCACGACGACCTGCGTCGGGTCGGCCGCCGGTGGCAAGGCCGCGAAAGGGCCGGCCACGACAGGCGAGAGGCCGAGGGCCGCAGCAGCGCGGCGCCCGCTTCCGCCATCGCGCGTCCCCGTGCCGCGCAGCAGCCACCAGCCGACGACGGCGGGGAGCACACCGAGTCCGACGAACCAAAGCAGGTCCCACACGAGCGGCGTGGGCGAGTCGACCTTGATGCGGTGGATGCCGGTGACCCAGTGCGACAGCACGCCGTCCACGATGTGCCACGCGCCGAACCCGAGCAGCGCAGCGCCCGACAGCCGCCGGCCCGTGCCAGCCTCGGCGAGGGCATGACGCCCGCGCCACAGCAGGGCCAGCCCGATGGCCGCGATGACGTACATCAACGCATGGAAGATGCCGTCGGCCAGCAGCTGCATGCGCATGTCCCGCACCGCATCGACGTTGGATAGCAGGTGATGCCACTGCAGGATCTGATGCAGCAGGATGCCGTCGAAGAAGCCCCCCAGGGCAAGCCCGATCAGCAGGCCGGCCCAGCGCAGTGAACGGCGCGTTGTCGTCATGGCAAGGCCCGTCAGGCGACGGTCACGCGCCGTTCGCCGAGCAGTGCACGGAAGTGGTGGATGGTGCGCTGCAGGCCGTCTTCCAGGTTCACCTCGGGCTGCCAGCCCAGCCGCTCGCCGGCGAGCGTGATGTCGGGGCAGCGCCGTCGCGGGTCGTCCTGCGGCAGCGGCTTGAAGACGAGCCGCGAGCGGCTGCCCGTCAGCCGCAGCACCATCTCGGCCAGATCCAGCATGGTGTGCTCGCCCGGGTTGCCGAGGTTGATGGGGCCGGCCTCGCCGCTGTCCATCAGCAGCAGCAGGCCGCGCAGGGTGTCGTCGACGTAGCAGAAGCTGCGCGTCTGCTGGCCGTCGCCGTAGACGGTCAGGTCCTCGCCCTGCAGCGCCTGCACGATGAAGTTGCTGACGACGCGGCCGTCGCCGGGGCTCAGACGCGGGCCGTAGGTGTTGAAGATGCGCGCCATGCACGCGTCCACGCCGTGCTGCTGGCGCCAGGCGACCAGCATGGCTTCGGCGCAGCGCTTGCCTTCGTCGTAGCAGGCGCGCGGGCCGATGGGGTTGACGTGGCCCCAGTAGCCTTCGTCCTGGGGGTGCTGCTGCGGGTCGCCGTAGACCTCGCTGGTGGACGTGTGCAGCAGCCGCGCGCCGCTGGCCCGCGCCAGCTCCAGCAGCCGCCAAACGCCGAGGACGCTGCTCTGCACCGTGTCGGCCGGCGCCTTCTGGTAGTGGACCGGACTGGCCGGGCAGGCCAGGTTGAAGATGCGCCCGGCCTGCGCCATGGCGGGCGTGGGCGCCAGCACCACGTCGCGGCGCTGGAAGGTGAAGCCCGTGTGGCCGAGCAGCCGCTCCAGGTGGCTGACGTCGCCGGTGCTGAGGTTGTCCACGGCCATCACGCGGTGGCCGCGCGCCAGCAGCGCCTCGCACAGGTGGCTGCCGATGAAGCCAGCGGCGCCGGTGACCAGCACGGTGTCGGAAACGATGGGGGTCATGAGGCCACCTCCTGCAGTGTGTTCATCCAGTCGGCCACGAAGCGATCGATGCTGAAGCGCTGTTGCGCCAGTGCGCGGCCGCGGCTGCCCCATTCCTTGGCCAGGCCGGGGTCGCCGAGCAGCAGCCGCATGGTGTCGGCCAGCACCGTGGGGCGGTTGTCCAGGAAGCCGTCGTGCCCGCTGCGGATGACGGTGGCCAGTTCGGTGGTGGCCAGGCCGACGACGGGCTGCCCCACCAGCATGGCTTCGATGAGGGCCAGGCCCAGGCTGGTGTAGCGCACCGGGTGGAAGAAGAAGCGGTGCGCCGCCATCAGTTCGGGCAGCGCGTGCTGGGCGATCTCGCCCACGCCACCGGGTGTCTCCTCGCTGCCCATGCCCACAAGCGACAGCGGCACCTCGGTACGCAGCTGGTGGTACAGGTCGGCGCCCAGCCGGCGGCCGCGGCGCTCCAGGTGGTTGACGACGACGAGGCCGCTGGCCTGCCCGCCGTGGTAGCGCACGTCGCTGAGCGGCTTGACGCCGTGCTCGACGACGCGCGTGGGCGTGATGCCCGCATCCCACATCAGCGCATTGAAGTGCGTGCAATGCACAAGCAAGGCGCCCGGGTCCTGCACCCAGTGGCGCGTCTCGGTCGGGTGCTGCTGCGGCGGGTCGTGCTCGAGGTAGATGCGCGGCAGCTCGCGCTGCGCGGCACTGAGCCAGCGCGGGCGGTCGTCGTCCCAGCCGGCGCGGTGCTGGTAGAGCACGACGTCGAACGGCATCTGCGCGATGCGCTCCAGCGGCGCCTCGTGCACGTTGTCGCCCCAGGGCAAGGCGCCGACACGACCGGCGTGGCCCGGCGAACCGGCGGAGTCCGTCGCCAGGTAGAAGTCGTGCGGCACCTGGGTCAGGTTGTAGAGGTAGTTGCCGTGGACGTGCCAGGTCAGGATGCGCAGGCGGCGGGGCATGGGGAGGTCTCCAACCTAGAAACGGGGGTTGAGCGCGGCCGAAGGGGCTGCGCTGGGGCGCGCGGGCAAGGCGCGACGACGCTGCGGGCTCGTGCCCGCGAGGAGAAGCAACGCAGCCAGCGCGCGCCAGGGCAGGCCAGGCGGGCGTGCAGCGTTGCCGCCTGACCGGTGAATGCGGCCGTGGGACCTGCCCGTCGAGCAATCAAGCTTGTGCATGCGATGGGAAGCGGTCAACCGCCGTTTCTGGGTTCGCACGCTGTTCATGCACGGCGGCCAGCACCGTGTCGACGGTCAGCGCCGTAGCGCACGCATGGCCCACCGGGCAGATGGCGTGGGCGCAAGGCCGGCAAGGCGCGGGCTCGGCCAGCACGCGGTGGCGCACGCGGTCCGGCGGAGCCCAGCGCTGGGCATCGCTGCCGCAGGACACGACGACGCTGGGCACGCGCAGCGCGGCAGCGATGTGCGACACGCCGGTGTCGTTGCACACCAGCAGCCGCGCGCCTTGAAGCAGCGCACCGAGCGACCACAGGCTGGTGCGGCCGACCAGGTTCACATGCGGCACGCCGCGCACGGCCAGCCGCAGCGACAGGTCGGCCACCAGTGCGCGCTCCCCGAGCGTGCCGGTCAGCACGACGGTCAGGCCGGCCTGATGCAGGCCTTCTGCCACCGCGGCGAAGCGGTCCACCGGCCAGCGCCGCGACGGCAGCTGGGCGCCGGCATGCACGCAGGCGTAGCGCGTGTCACCGCAGCCAGGCCAGCTGCGGCGCAGGGCCTCGTCGTCCTCGGCGCAGAGCGGGAACTCCAGCGACTCGTCTTCGTCCACCGGCAGGCCGAGGTGCGTGCACAGCGCCAGCAGCCGCTGCGTCTCGCGGCCCTGCGTGGGCCAGGGGCAGTAGCGCGCCGCATCGTCGGCCGGCACCATGGCCCCGTCGCCGTGGAAGCCCGCCGTGGCGCGCGCACCGAACAGGCGCACCAGCGGATTGGTCAGCTGGCCGCTGCCATGCAGCTGGATGGCCAGGTCCCAGGACTGGGCCTGCATCGCGCTCAGGAACGCCGGCAGCGCGCGCACGTCCACTGGATGTTCGGGCAGGCCGGGCCAGCCGGGGAAAGGCAGCCACTCGTCCACGCAGGTCAGCCGCTCGACGTAGTCGCGGCTGGCCGGCAGCCCCAGCACGGCGATGTGCGCCTGCGGCCACGCGCGGCGGATGGCACGCAGCGCCGGCACCGCGCAGAGCATGTCGCCCAGCACCAGCGCGCGCAGCACGACGATGCGGCGCACAGGCTCGTCGATATCGGCGACGCTCACAGGAACGGCGTGCGGAAGTGCCAGGCGCCGCGCAGCCGCCAGTACACCGACAGGAAGGGAATGGCGGCGGACGTGGCCAGCATCTCCCACACATGGCGCGGCGCGTGCGATGTGGGCCGCAGCCGGCGCAGCGTGATGCGCGCGATGAGCAGCAGTGCCACCACCAATGCGAGCGCCGCCAGCAGCGGCTGCATCGCCAGGCCGAGGGCCACCGCCGCCACGGCCAGCGCGACGACGGCGTAGTAGTCCCAGGGCGGCATGCGGCGCACGCGCGAGCGGTAGGTCGCCGGGTGCTTGCGATAGAGCAGCGCATCGAAGAAGACATTGCGCTGCTGGCGCAGCGACACGCCCCAAGGCTCGGGCCGCACCGGATGCCACACGACCGCCAGCGACGCGCGGCCGACCGGGCCTACGCGCTGCAGGCGGAACTGGAGGTCGGAGTCTTCCCGCCAGGCGCGGCGGAAGCGCTCGTCGAAGCCGTCGACGATGACCAGCGTGTCGCGGCGCACGAAGGCGTTGGCAGTGACGAACTCGGCTGTCTCCAGCCCGCGCGTCATCAGCTCGTGATCGGTGGGCCGCTCGCCACTCGCCCTGCCCTCGCGCGGCACCAGCACCTGGCCGCCCGCTGCCACCCAGCGCGCGTTCTGATGCAGCGCCGCGAGGCCGTGGCGCAGCCAGCCGGGGTCGGGCCGCGTGTCGTCGTCGGTGAAGGCGACGATGGGCGCGCTCGTCGCCCGCCAACCGCAGTTGCGCGCCACCGCCGGGCCGCGGCCGGACGCCGGGCGCAGGTAGCGGATGCGCGGCGCCGGCGACAGCGCGGCCAGCGCCTCGACGCAGTCCCGCGTGATGTCGCAATGCCCGTCGTCCACGACGACGATCTCGAAGCGGTGTTGCGGCAGCGTCTGCGACAGCAGCGCCGACAGGCAGCCATGCAGCAGCCCCGGGCGATGGAAGGTGGGCACGACGACGCAGACGTCGACGCCATGGCGCGTTTCTCTCATGCGGCCTCCCGCATCAACTCTCGCGCCGCGTCGGCCACCGCCTGCGGCGCCACGCCGCTCAGGCAGCCATGGTCGGGCTGCGCACACACGCTCTGCTGGCAGTTGCGGCAGGGCACGTCGTGGTTCAGCACGCGCGCGGGCACCTGCCACGGCGTGTGCTGGGGGTTGGTCAGCGCATAGAGGTCCACCACCGGCGTGCCGACCGCAGCGGCCAGGTGCACCGGCCCACTGTTGTTGGCGACCAGCACGCGCGCGCCCGCCACCAGCGCCGCCAGCGCACCGAGGCTGGCGGGCGGCGGCAGCCCGGTGCAGGGCAGACGCATCGCAGCGCGGGTCTGCCGCAGCAGTTCGGCCTCGGCCGGCCCGGCGCACAGCAGCACGCGCCCACCTTCGCGCTGCAGCAGTTCGGCCGCTGCGGCATAGGACGCCGGCGGGTAGCGCCGCGACGGCGCGCTGGCACCCGGGTGCAGCAGCACATAGGGCTCGTCTTGGCCTACGCCGGCCGCCAGCAGCGCATCGCGGGCCGCGCGGTGGTCGGCATCCCGCAGCTGGAAGCGCAGGCGCTCGTCGGCGGTGCGGAAGCCGACCTGCGCCACCAGGTCCAGCTGGCGCCGCACCTCGTGCCGCATGCCGACGCGGATGCGGTCGTCGTCGCGGACCTCGTCGCTCAGCAGGCCATAGGCGCGCTCGCGCACATGGGCGAGGGTGAGCGGGATGCCGGCCATGCGGCACAGCAGCGCGGCCGGCAGCGCACTCTGGGTGCAGACGGTGAAGATGATGGCGGCGTCGAAGCGCTCAGCTTGCAGGCGCCGCAGCAGGACGCGCTCCGCCTCACCGGGCGGCTGGCCGGCGAGCGCGGCCGCACCGGCCTTCATCCAGGGCGCGTCAAAGCCGATGACCTCATCCAGCATCGGCAGGTGCGGCTGCAGCGCCACCACGCCGCGGGCGGCCAGCAAGGTCAGCCGGGCCTCGGGCAAGGACTCGCGCACGGCGGCGATGGCCGGCGTCGTCATCAGCACGTCGCCGAGGTTGTCCAGCCGCACCAGCAGCACGCGTTGCGCGCTGCGCCAGCGGTCCTGCGTGGCGCTCATCCCTCGGCCCCCAGGGTCCGCAGCGGCAGGGCCGGCCGCAGCAGGGCCGGCTGGCGCGCGGACAGCAGGTGCAGCGCGTTGCTGCGCACGCATGAGCGCCGTTCGCTGGCCAGGCGCGCATACAACGCTGCGAGCCGGGCAGCCACGCCGTCCCATGTGAACTCCTGGCAGACGCGGGCACGACCGGCGCGGCCCATCAGCCGGCCCAGCTCCGGGCCGAAGCGCAGGTCCTCCAGCCGCATCGCCAGCGTCTCGGGGTCGTCGGGCGGCACCAGGAAACCGGTCAGACCGTCGACCACCGTGTGCTGGATGCCGCCCACGGCCGCGCCAATGACCGGCGTGCCGCAGGCCATGCTTTCCAGCGGCGTGATGCCGAAGGGCTCGTACCACGGCGTGGTGACGAAGACGTCGGCCGCCTGGTAGTAGTCGCGCAACTGATGGCGGTCGCGCCGGCCGACGAAGGTGACGCGCGCCTCGACGCCCGCCTGCTGGGCCACGGCGCGCAGCCGCGCGATCTCGGGCGTGCGCTGCTCGTCGGGCTCGAACGAGTCGCCGCCCACCACCAGCAGCCGCCACGGCCGGCCGTCGCCCAGACGCGACACCGCGCGGATGACGTTGTCGATGCCCTTGCGCGGCACCAGCCGGCCGAGCTGCAGCACGATGAACTCGTCGGCGGGCAGCTTGAGCCGCCTACGCGCGGCCAGGCGGTCGCCGGGGCCGAACTCGTCCAGATCCACGCCGCACGGCACCTGGGCAATGCGATGGGCCGGCGCGCCGCAGTGCTGCATCAGGTCGGCCGCGTCCTGCGGGCATTCGGCGATGACGCAGTCGGCCTCCTTCGCGATGCGCTGCTCCAGCGCGATGCGCTCGGGCGGAAAGCCGTCGGCCGACTTCTGGTGCAGCCGGCGCACGGCGCCGAGCGCGTGGAAGGTCTGCACCAACGGCACATCCAGCTGGCGCTGCAGCCGCAGCCCGACCACACCGGACATGAAGAAGTTCGCATGCACGACGTCATAGCCCAGGCTGCGCCGCATCAGCCGCAGCGCCTCGGTGCCGAAGGCCTTCATGAAGGGGAGCAGTTCCTCCTTGGGCACGAACTCCGGCGGGCCGGCATCGATGTGGATGACGCGCACGCCGGGCCGCATGTCCACCGCAGTGGGCAGGCTGCGCTGGTCGCGCCGCGTCAGCACGTCCACGTGGTGACCGAGCCGGGCGAGCGCCGCGGCGACGTGCAGCACGTACACGTTCTGCCCACCGGCATCCACGCTGCCCTGGGCGGCCAGGGGCGATGCGTGCTCGCTGATGAGTGCGACTCTCAAGGGGGGTGCCGTCATGACTGCTCCATTGATGCTGATGCGGGGCTTGAGCAATCGCCGTACCGCTGCTGCGCAGAAGCGCTTCTCCCCGCCAAGGCGGCCGCCCAGCCCATTGCTACGCACAGAAGTTCCGGAACTTCTTGCAGAAGCGCTTCTCCGGCGCCCCCGGTTCGGGACTGCGGATTGCTGCGCGGCGGCGATGCCCATGGATGACTCACGCGCACCGATCACCGGGCAGCAGGCGCTCGCCCAGCTGTGGGAGGCGATTCGCCCCTGGCGGGCGAAGGTCGCGCTGGCGCTGGCGCTTCTCGTGCTGTCCAAGCTGGCGGCCGTCGGCGTGCCCGGCGTGCTCAAGGCCATCGTCGACGACCTCACGCCGACCGGCGCCAACGTCGCGTTGACGGCGCCTGTGTGGCTGCTGCTGGGCTACGCACTGCTGCGCTATGCCGGCACCTTGTTCACCGAGCTGCGCGACCTCGTTTTCGCGCGCGTGGGCAAGCAGGTCGTCGCCGACTTTTCGGAACGCGCCTTCGCCCATCTGCTGGACATGAGCCCGCGCTTCCACGCCCAGCGCAGCACCGGCGCGCTGATCCGCGAGGTGGAGCGCGGCGTGGGCGGCGTGGGCTACCTGCTCGGCGCCGGCGTCTTCACGGTGCTGCCGACGGCCGTCGAGTTCGCCGTCGTGCTGGTCATCGTGTCGGCCGGCTACGGGGTCAAGTTCGTCGCCGTCATCGCCGCCACGATGCTGGGCTACGCCGCCTGGACGGGATGGAAGACGCGCGACCGGGTGGAGAGCCAGCGCATCATGAACAGCCACGACACGCGCGCCCACGGCCTGCTGGTCGACACGCTGCTGAACTACGACGCCGTCAAGACACATGGCCGGGAGGCCGCTGAACGGGGGCGCTACCGGGACGTGCTGGCGCAGTGGGTGGCAGGCAGCGTCGGCAGCCAGAAGACGCTCTCTGCCCTGCACCTGGGGCAGGCCGCCATCATCGGCGTGGGCGTCGGCGCCGTCATGCTGATGGCTGGCTTCGACACGGCGGCCGGCCGCATGAGCATCGGCGACCTGGTGATGGTGAACGCCTATCTGATCCAGGTGTTCCTGCCGCTGAACACGCTGGGCTTCGTCTTCCGCGAGACGCGCGACGCGCTGCTCAACACCGAGACGCTGTTCCGGCTGCTGCGCAAGACGCCCGACATCCTCGACGCACCCGGCGCCCAGCCCCTGCACAGCGCCGACACCACGCTGCGCTTCGAGCACATCGACTTTGGCTACGACCCGCAGCGGCCGGTGCTGCACGACTTCTCGCTAACGATCCCGCACGGCCGCACCTGCGCCGTGGTGGGCAGCAGCGGCTCGGGCAAGAGCACGCTGGCGCGGCTGCTGATGCGCCTGTACGACCCCGACGCGGGCAGCGTCAGCATCGGCGGCCAGCCCCTGACGAAGGCGACGCAGGCGAGCCTGCGCGAGGCCATCGGCGTGGTGCCGCAGGACCCGATGCTGTTCAACGACACCATCGCCTACAACATCGGCTACGGCCGGCCGGGCGCCAGCCGAGATGATGTCGCCGCCGCAGCGCGCGCGGCGCAGGCGGACGAGTTCATCCAGCTGCTGCCCGAGGGCTACGACACGCCCGTGGGCGAGCGTGGCGCGCGACTGTCGGGCGGCGAGAAGCAGCGCATCGCCATCGCCCGCGCCTTTCTGAAGAATCCGCCCATCATGGTGCTGGACGAGGCCACGTCGGCGCTGGACACGCGGGCCGAGCGGGCCATCCAGGGCGCGCTGGAGCGCGTGGCGCGCAACCGCACGTCGCTGATCATTGCCCACCGGCTGTCCACCGTCGTCAATGCCGACGAGATCATCGTCATGGACGCCGGCCGCATTGCCGAGCGCGGCCGCCACGAGGCCCTGCTGGCGCAGAACGGCCTGTACGCGCAGCTGTGGGAACTGCAGCGCCAGCAGCAGCAGGCGCAGACGCTGGAGCGGCGCCTGGCGCAGCACGCCGTCAACCTGGCCGGCATGCTGGTGCTGAACCTGGACGGCCTGCGCGACGAAATGGCCGACCGGCGCATCGAGCTGTTCACGCGCATCGACATGGACGTGGCCAGCGTGATGGGCGACGCCAGCCGCATGGCGCGCATCGTGCAGCTGATCTGCCAGCTGGCGCTGCGCGGCGCCTCAAGCGGCCGCATGGAGGCGAGGCTGGCGCGCAAGGCGCTGGCCAGCGAGCTGACCGTGGGCTTCCAGGGCGTGCTGGACGGTGCCACCGGCGGGCCGCCGGACACGCTGGAGCTGCGCACGCTCGTGACGGAGGCCGGCGGCCACCTGACCATGCTGCGCGACACCGCGACGGGCGAGCAGCAGTACCAGCTGGATTTCCCGCTGCCCGCGCTGGCCTTGCCGGAGGACGCGCGCATCGACACACCGGTGCCACCCGCCGCCGAGCCGGAACCCGGCACGCCGAGCCGCCCGCTGACCGGCATGTGCGTCATGTGCGTGGACGACGACGAAGACGCGCTGGCCTCGCTGGGCGCGCTGCTGGAGCATGACGGCGCGCGCACGGAGCGCATGCTCTCCGGGCATGCCGCGCTGCACGCGCTGACGACGCGCGGCCTGGCCGACTGGCCCGACGTGCTGGTCTGCGACATCGCGCTGGGTGCCGAGGACGGCCACACCGTCGTGCGCAACATCCGCGCCATGGAAGCCCAGCGCCAGGTGCCATTGAACAAGCGCCTACCCGCCGTGGCACTCACCGGCCTGGCGCAGCCGGAAGACCGGCTGCGCGCGCTGGCCGCCGGCTTCCAGCGCCACCTGGCCAAGCCGGTCGCGCCGCGCGCACTGGAGCAGGCGCTGCGCCAGCTGGTGAACGCATGACCTGGGAACACGGCTTGCTGCGCTGGCAGCTCCCCACCGTCAGGAGCTTTCATGCAACCCACTCCCGCGCCGGCCATACCGGGTGTTCCCGCGCCTCGCCTGTTCACGCTCGGCATCAATGCGAGCTTTCACGACTCTGCGGCCGCGCTGGTGCTTGATGGCCAGGTGGTGGCCGCGGCCGAGGAGGAGCGCTTCACGCGCATCAAGCACGGCAAGCGGCCGGTACCTTTCAGCGCCTGGGAGCTGCCCTATCACGCCATCGACTTCTGCCTGAAGGAAGCCGGCGCGACGCTGGCCGATGTCTCGCATGTCGGCTACAGCTTCGACCCCCAGCTGTTCATCGGTGACCGCGCGCCGGACCAGCGCTTCACGCTGCCACTGCAGCCGTCCGACTTCGAGCCCGGCGTCTGGGAAAACCCATGGGACCCACTGTTCGCCGCCTACATGCTGAGCGCACCGCGCCAGCTGCGCGACGGCGCACCGCATCACCTGAAGAAGCGCTTTGCGCTGCCGGACCGCAACCAGCCGCCCTATCGCTGGCATTTCGTGGCCCACCACCTGTGCCACCAGGCCAGCGCCTTCCTCGCCGCGCCGTTCCCGCGCTGCGCGGTGATGACGCTGGACGGCCGCGGCGAGCAGGCCAGCACGACCTACGGCCGCTACAGCGACAACCGCTACGAGGCCCTGGGCGAGGTGCGCGTACCGCATTCGCTGGGGCTGCTGTACGAGCAGGTCACGTCGCATCTGGGCTTCCTGCATTCCAGCGATGAGTACAAGGTGATGGCGCTGGCTGCCCTGGGCATGCCCCGCTACGCATCGCTGCTGCGCGAGCACCTGCGGGTCGCCGCCGGCGGGCAGTACACCTGGACGCCCCTGGACCTGGAGCAGGCCTTCGGGCCGCGCCGCGCGGCCGGCGCGACGATGGAGCAGCAGCACCTGGACCTGGCCGCGTCGCTGCAGGAAGTGCTGGAGGACACCACGCTGCAACTGGCCACCTGGCTGCGCGAGCGCACCGGCGAGCACGACCTTGCCATGGCCGGCGGCGTGGCCCTGAACTGCGTGATGAACTCGCGGCTGCGCGACGCCGGCATCTTCGAGCGCGTGTGGGTGCAGCCGGCGGCGGGCGACGCCGGCACGGCACTGGGCGCGGCCCTGTGGATAGACGCACGCGAGCGCCGCGGGTTGGAGGCTGACAGCACGCCGCAGAACGCGCCCGAGGGCTCCGATGCGCGCAGCGGCAATGTCTTCACGCTGGCGCCGCGACGCTGGCAGATGGACCACGCCTACCTCGGCCCGGCGTTCGACGACGCCGAGATCGAGGCGCTGCTGCAATGGGCGCAGCTGCGCTACCGGCGCGTGTCCGACGTCGCCGATCAGACGGCGCAACTGCTGGCCAGCCACAAGATCGTCGCCTGGTTCCAGGGCCGCATGGAGTTCGGCCCGCGCGCCCTGGGCGCCCGCTCGCTGCTGGCCTCGCCCATCGACCCGGCCATGCAGGCACGCCTGAACGAGCTGAAGGACCGCGAGGACTTCCGCCCGGTGGCGCCCGCCATCAACGCGGAACACCTGGCCGACTGGTTCGAGCCGGCCGACGCCAACGGCGGCCTGTCGCCCTTCATGCTGTTCGTCTACGGCGTCAAGCCGGAGCGCCGCGAGCAGATTCCGTCAGCACTGCACACCGACCGCACCGCCCGCGTGCAGACGGTACACAGCGACACCAACCCGCTCTTCCACGACCTGCTCGAGGCGTTTGCCCGCCGCACCGGCGTGCCCATCCTCGTCAACACCTCGTTCAACGTGCGCGGCGAACCCATCGTCGCCACGCCCAAGGCGGCCATCGAGGCCTTCTTCAGCACGCCGCTGGACGCGCTGGTGATCGGGTCGTTCATCCTGGAGAAGTAGAGCTGAACCATCGCCATCCAGAACGGGAAGTCGGCGCAATGCGCCGAATCCGGACCCCATGAGCCGACAGCATCTGCCCCGTCATGTGGGGTTCATCCCGGACGGCAATCGCCGCTGGGCGGCGCTGCGCGATCAACCGAAGGAGGCGGGCTACGCGCATGGCATCGAACCGGGCTTGACGCTGTTCGAGAACTGCAAGCGGCTGGGCATCGAGGAGGTGTCGGTGTACGGCTTCACACAGGACAACACGAGGCGCCCCAGCGCCCAGACGGCACAGTTCCGCGCGGCCTGCGTTCGGTTTGCGCTGGAGATTGCGGAGCGCGGCGGTGCGCTGCTCGTCGTGGGTGACGAACGCTCGCCACAGTTCCCGCCCGAGCTCGCGCGCTTCCGGCAGCGTCAGGGCGACGGCATCAAGGTGAACTTCCTCGTCAACTACGGATGGGAATGGGACCTCCAGGGCCTGCGTGAAGGCGAGTGCCGATCGTCCGACGTCTCGCGCATCGACCTCGTCGTGCGTTGGGGCGGCGGTCGTCGCCTCAGCGGATTTCTCCCCATCCAATGCGTCTATGCCGACATCTATGTGGTCGACTCGCTGTGGCCAGACTTCCATCCTGACCACTTCGACGCCGCCCTGGCGTGGTTCCGGGCTCAGGACCGCACGCTTGGTGGCTGACCGCCGCTGGCGCCTTTGCTGAAAGTGTTGCACCTGGCAGATCCGGCCCCATCCATCAGCTGCCGCATGAAACGCTGCGCTATATCTGCCAGCCGGCCCATCGTCCGCGCGTCCGCCGTGTCAGCCGCCAGATTCGCAAGACCGGGGGCACACCGAGGGTGGCTGCCGTCCGGATACAGCACCATCTCGGCGGGCGCACCGCCGGCTCGCCTCAGCTTCACGAAGAGCTCTTCGGACTGTCCGCGCGGGCAGCGCTCGTCGTCGGCGCCTTGCAGGAACAGGGTCGGCGTGCGCACCTTCTCGATGGTCGTCATGGGCGACAAGCGCGCGAGGAGTTCGCGCTGCTCGTCGGGTTCGCCGTCGGTCGAACAGGCGTCCGCGTAGTCGCCGCTGTCGGACGTGCCGAAATGCGACTCCATGTTGGCCACCGGTGCGCAGACCACTGCCGCACGGAACTGCTCGCTGTGCCCAATGGCGTAGGAACTGATGTAGCCGCCATACGACGAGCCGGTGATCGCGACCCGGTCGTCGGCGATGCCTTCCTTGCGCAACTGCTCCACGGCGGCGAGATGCTGAGGCAGATCGAGTTCGCCCCACTTCTCGCGCAGCCTGTCCGAAAACTCCCGGCCGTAGCTGCTCGACCCGACCGGGTTCAGAGCCAGCACCGACCAACCCCGCGAGCAGAGGATCTGCCAATACGGGTGCGTCGAGAAATTCAATTGCACATAGGCCGCTGGGCCGCCGTGGGCATCCACCAGCAGGGGACCGGGGCGATCTGCATTCGCATCGCCCGGCGTCAGCAGCCAGCCGTCGATCTGCTCCGTGCCGCCGTTGCCGTCCGGCACCTCGAAGCGCCGGTAGTTGACCTTGGGCGCCGTGCGTTCCTTCCACCAGCCGTTGAAGTGACTGAGTTGCTGCTCGCTGCCAGCCGGGGCCTCCACCGGGCACATCCGGTCCTCCGCGATGGCGCTGGCGCAAGCCACCAACCCGGCTAGACAGATATCCGAGGAATTAAAAAATGCGGCAGACATCTCTCCTCAGTTTCTTCGCAGCACTAGCGCAGGGCGCCGAATTGGTGTGCTTCGAAATGCTAGGTAACTGCGTGATGCATGGTCAAGCTAGCAAAGTGCCTGGAGGTAGCCAAAACTGTGGATGCAACCACCGCGCCTTCGTTCTTGCGCTCGACGGGCCCTTCCTCGCCGGTCGGCTGCCGAGTCTGCCGAGTCTGCCAAGTATGGTTGCTTGGGTTCGCTCCTCACTTGTGCAGATCCGCGTAAGCCGCGATGACCTCGGACTGGTTGTCGGTGGAGTACTTCTGGTGCTCCGTCGACATCCGCACGTACTGCGCCAGAGGCAACAGGTTGTCTGGCGTTGCTTGCGTGCCGGCTGCGGCGTGCAGACGCAGGTTCGATCCTTCAGTCATCGCAGCCCTCCCGGGCAGACGGTCATCGGAAGATCATGGTCGCCGCTCGATGTGATGGTTAGATAAAGTCGCAGTTCCCGGACGAACTACCAACTAGGGGGCGCTGGATTCGGGTGCAGGTGTCTGCGCTACTCCGGCGCCTGTGATGACCTTGAGCAATCGCCAAAAGCAACCGCCATGGCCACGCGTCGCTGCGATACCGAATGGCGCGACCAAAGAGTCGACGCCGTCGAAAGGCCGACGATCAAAAATCGTTCGCGACTTCAATCAGCCGCACTGCCCTTTTTCTTCAGATGCCCTGACCGCCGCAACTTACGCTCCAGCTTGCGTCGCAGGGCAGCCAGCAGTTCATTGGAGGATTGCGCGGCTACGACCGCCACAATACCCGATGGCGTCACGAACTTGATCGCCGTCTTGCCTTTGTGGCGCAAGGTCTGCATTGAAGCTCCGTCTATCGAGAATCTGTCTGGAGGAGTGCGACGGTTCGATCAGCCTGGGGCGGAGCGGGCGGCGTTTGGGGACTTGGTTTAGCGAGTGCCGGCCCATGGTCTTCGGCGATCGAACAAAAGCCGTTCAGGTGCACCAACGGTCGTTTAGAGAAACGCACTCACGATCCCGGGCACGGCGGGGGCACAATTTGGGCACAGGATGGGCACAAAGCCCAGAAACGACAAAGCCCGCACTCGGCGGGCTTTGCTAAGTCCTTGTTGGACTTCATATTTCTTGGTTGCGGGGGCAGGATTTGAACCTACGACTGGGTTATGAGCCCCACCTCTATATGCCGCATTAGTTGGCACAAATAGGTGTGCAGTAGCGTATTTCGTTGAAATACACTGGGTGGAGGCCGCTCTGCCGGGCGTCCACCAACGTCGAAGGACGCCGATTGCCGCCGCATCTGCTCATCGTCCCGCCCGCGAGCGGTCCTGCCGGCGACGTCACACCCATGACCGTTGGGCTTACTGAGTACGAACTCCTGCGAGCTTGGGCGGAGGCGTCTGGCCTCGGTCGCGAGGCGGCCCTGATCGACCACGCGCTGCGGGTCCGGACAGACCAACAGAAGCAGTTGCTCCGAACTGTCTACGACAGCTTGGCCGAGATCGAGTCGGTACTGAGCCGATGGGAATCAAAAGGAACCGACGTCCACGGTATGGCCGCCTTCGCTCGCGCGTGGCGCGACCGGCCACGGAGCATGCTCGACCCCAACAGTGCCGTCGGCCGTCAGGGCGTCCCTGGGCGCCAAACGGGGAAATCACCACTCGATGCAGAGTTTCGGGCCGGGGGTGACGACCGCGAGGTAGATCCGGAGCGCGACGCTCTCTACTTGTTGATGCAGTGCCAGGTAGCTCCGGCCGTCTCAGTCGTGTCCGACAAATCCCCGGTGCTCAGTAAGCGCACGGCGGACACATCTTGAGGACGGCCCCGGCAGCGATAACGATCGCTATCCAGTGACGTTGAGTGCTGCCGCTTGGATGCGTCCGTCGTGGGGCAGCAATGTGCGGCGGATTCAACCGGTCAGCGCAACACATTCGCTGAATCGCTCAGCGGGCGTTTGGAAGCCGAGCGTTTTGCGCGGCCTCTCGTTCAATTGTCTGGCGATCGAGTTGAGCTTGGCCTGAGAGTAGCCCGAGATGTCGATGCCCTTGGGCAGGTACTGCCTGAGCAGCCCATTGGTGTTCTCGTTGCTGCCTCTTTGCCAAGGACTTTGCGGGTCACAGAAGTAGACCTTGATGTCTGTAGCCATGGTGAATCGCTTGTGCCCATGCATCTCGGTTCCTCGATCCCAGGTGAGCGACTTGTAGAGCTCCTGCGGCAGCTTTCGGGCATGCTTGATGAGCGCGTTGACGACCGTCGGCGAGTCCTTGCCGTCCAGCGAAGCAGTCCTCTGCAGCAAATGTTTAAAGCGCATTCTCTCGCTCCTTGAGCCGCTTAATCGCGGCGCATCGGACAAACTCCTCGGGGTCCAAGGAAAGCAGACGAAGACTTTCAAGGTCGCACTTCGCGTTGCACGCTAGGCGATCACGCACGGAGGCGTCGGCATCAGCACGCAAGAGCGATCGCAGCGCGGCGCTCAACTTCCGCTTGCTTGCCACTGTTGCCCGTACCGCTGGGTCGCAATCGTGCGCGAGGAGTTCGAGGATTTCGAGCGGAACAGTTTTGTTGTGGGCGACCCAAGACCGCAATTCCGGAAATCTTTCGATCACAGAAAACCAGACGGCCAACGACGCTTCGTCGTTTGAGGCGCGTTCGTACTCCTCTGGGTCTTCGCTCTGGCGAAGACGACGGAACTCTTCGGCGGAATGAATCACGGCGCCTGCGCTTCACGTCGAAGTTGACCGGCGTGCACCAGCAGTGCGTCGGACGACGAAAGCTTGTCCACCCGCCTTGGGGCGCACTGACGGTGCAAGTCCGCGTCAAATGAATGGTTAGGCATCATGGCCGCTGCGGCCGAGGGTTCCTTCACTTCGCCCAGTCCATGATCCGACTCCAACTTTAGGCACCAACAAAGTTCCAGCCGCTTAACGCGCCCGAGACGAGAGATTCCCTCGAGCGAGGTGATGTTAGAGAAGTCAATCTGAACGTATTGCGCAGAGCTGATGTTGCGGATCTAACTCAACCCGGGCTGTTTCGTCTTGAACTTGTGAAGTTGGAAGTAGGTGGCACCGGCAGTCTCGACAGGTGCGGGACGATTGCCCCGAAACTCAATCGCCACAAACTCCCCAGGTCTTAGTTGGTCTCGCCAGACTGTGTTATGTGTCCAATCCACTTTCTGCCTAACGTCTGGAGTAAGCGGACCAGCCAGCGTAGCTGGCGCAGGTCCGCTTGAATGATGGGTTGGCCAGCACCTTACTGCACCTTCATGCTAGCAAATTGGCCGATTGCACCCGACCACATGCCGAAGTGCCCCGACTGCCCACTCACAAATACACCCCGGACGATGACTTGCTTGCGATTGAACGGAGTCCACGAAGCCAACGCCTTCTTGTACCGCAGCTCGTCTGCCACAGATTCGTATGGGCCGCTGTCGATCTCTAACCAGACGCACGAGTCAATGTTTCGGACCTTCCCGCTGATGGAGCAAAGAGTCATGTTTTCAAACTCGACCGTGACCAGCGCGGAAACGGACACAAGCTTTCCGGTGTACTTGGCTGGACGAGCGATGAGTTGCATGACATCAAGGGCAGGTTCCGCAGCGCTGACAGTTTCCGGCCAGATGCAGGCAAGGACAACTGTGGCGCAGAAAGCAGCGATCTTGGGCATTGCTGGCCAACGTCGGAGTTGTGGGGCGGCGAAGCCGTCCCACACGAACGACCGGTTGGACGTCACTGCTTGCCTCCCGCAGCGCCCTTACCCTTTGCAGATGCGATGAGTTCAGCCACGTCTTGGCCGGTCAACCGAACCAGCTCGGCATAAGCCCGATCTGTGAGGTTCTTCGGCCCAGTCCCTTCACCGACGACGACATACTTTCCGTCCTTCGGATAAACCATGAAGTAGAACGGACCAGCTGGGCTGCCAGAGGCGGTAACGGCCACGATGGACTTCCCATCGGAGCATGCATACACAAGCCAAGGCGTTGCCCCATAGCTTTTGGAAACTGGGCCGGTGCTGCAATCGAGCGCCGGTGCTTTGTCATTACCCTGTTGCGCGACAGTGGGCAGCGGCAATGCCAACACGAGTGGGGCCAGCCAAAGAAGTGCCTTCATTGTGATGTTCAACGTCGGCGTTGACCGGCGCACACGAGGCGAGTGCCCGAAGCGCCCGGAAGCGCCTGTGCGTCCGTGTCGAACAACCTGTTAGAGCTAGACACCCTGGAGCTCCGATTGAAGTATTTCGACATCGAATCCGCTTTCGAGCTCGAGGATGAACTTCGGTTCAGGCGCCAAAGAGAGCACCGTCACCAGTGAGCCGGACTTCCCGGAATGTGGCCCGACCACAATTCGAACGTAGTCGTTATGCATGAACGTCACTCCTGGAATCGCGTCGCGGCTCAGGAATGCTTGGCCTAGTTCAGCAGCGCGCATGTTGAGCTCTAACGTTTGACATGAGCTGCGTGACCCGGCCTGCCGGGGAGCGTCAGTTCGATGGAATGGTTAGGCATGCGTGTCGTCAAAGTTGATACCTCAACCATAGCCACAAAGTCAGCGAGACGCTCAGAAGCGCGATCCAGAAGACCTTTGGCCCATGACGATGTCGCAGCCAAACTCCTGCTGTGATGACTGCTAGACCCGTCAAGATGAGGTAGGCCGCTTCTAGCGTTCCGCCCAGATTCTTGTGCAATCGGATTGCGTTACCAAGCGCAATGACGGCAAGAATGCAAACCACCACAAGCACCAGAGCGAGACGCAGCCGTGCAACGAGCACGATGCGTTTGGCATTCCGAACTGCTCGGTCAATCTCTGAATGGGAGTAGCTCATGGAAGCTGGAGTGCGTAGTAGCAACGGCTGCCTTTCGCATGCCTAACGTTGAAGCTCAGCGGACGGCGCAGCCGTCCGCTGCAGCGACAAGTTATGGCGCTGCCTACAGCAGTATGCGAACTCAGTCTTCATACCACTCAATCCATTCGGGTCGTGCACCAGCGTTCTCGTAGAAATAGGCCATGGCTTTGTAGCACTGCTCCACTTCGACGCACCATGACAACGGATAAGTGTCGAACTGCCCATTGGAAAGTTTGAAGCTCGCCGAGCCTGAGCGGTCGCTAGCCGACCTTGAAGAGAATCCACTGTCGCCTTCATGCCGGAGATACATCAGCCACGCGTCGTCGCCATTGCGCAGCATGCAAAGCGAGGGACCCTCCGGGGAATAGGCCCAAAGCTCGAATTGCGGCGACTGATCGAATTGATCGAGAAGTCGCCCCATGTGTCCGGTGGAGAGCACAGGCTCGCGTTGGCCGTTGAAATCGAAGGAGATCACTCAAGCGCCATAACGTGAAGGTGAGCGGACGCCTAAGGCGTTCCGCTTCACTGGCAGGTTAGGCTTCACTTATGGCTTTCCTTGGTGCTCGATGTCCCGGCCGCGAGCCGCCGCAATGCCTTGAGAAGCGGCTCCTCGGGAAAGAGCTTGCCACAAAGGTTCACGGTGTCCCGCTCGACCCACGCAACGAACTCTTCGCCCGACGCAAAACCGGTACCGCACATTGAGCTCTCCGCGTCGAGCGCTTGCAAGATTTGCACGCGCTCACTGCCTTTGAACCGCTCAAGCACGCGAATACGGGCTCGCTTGCCTGGTAGAACCGAAACCACTTGAACGTGCGCAATGTAGGTAGCTGACGCGAAGGCTTCCTGCGCCCAGTCGCTCCGGCCTGTGAATGCGCGCGCTCCAACACAAGAGCAAGCGTGGCTCGCAACAGCGCATCCCGCTAGTGTCAGGACTAGGAGCGCCTTCAGGCTGATGTTGTTCATGAAACCTAACGTCGGAGTTGTGGGGCGTCGAAGCCGTCCCACACGAACGACCAGTTAAACCTCTGGCACATAAACGCCAGCTTTCGGAGCGCCGACGCGAACGGCGAAATCGATGCCCGTATCAAGCATGTTGGCGATTTGCTGCAATGTCATTTCGAGTTCATCTTGATTGCAAAGGTAACGTCGGAGTTGACCGGCACGCGCCGGTGCTACGCCGCTTGGCGTCGTCGCACGCCTTGCGGCGAAGTTCCGGTGCGTGTCCGTGTCGAACAACCTGTTGGACCGCGTGGAATCAAGCATGCTTGTCAGTCTAGTTCGTCGTCGTCGATGGCCAGGCGGCATGAGTTGCCACCAGCCCTTGCAACTGACTGCGCTTCTCCGGTGTTGGCGCCGCGAGGGTCGCGCAGAGTTGATCGGACAAACACTCAGCCGCGCTCTTGCTCTCTGCGTGCGCTTGGAACTCAAGCATTCGAATGGCTCCGTCCGTTTGCCCTGATCGGATTGAAGCAAGCAGGGATGCGTACAGTTTGATTTGATTGGCGCTGGTGCTCACCTGTACGAAGCGCTCTCTCTCGGCTTGTTTTTTGGCGGCATTTTGCTCGGCGATGCGCTTGCCGACAAAGAAGGCAGCTGCGACTGACACTGCAACCAGGAGCGGCAGTACGACCCCAGGCATCTTGACTGCGAACATGCGTCGAACATCACTCATGGGTTGTCGGTCCAACGTGCAAGCTCAGCGGACGGCGAAGCCGTGCGCTGCAGCGAAGGGTTAAGCGGCACAGCGACTCCCTGGCATTGGGATGTTGCTTCCAGGGCCGCCGAATACTTGTCCGTTGATGAGCGCAGCAAAGGACTCGCCAACATCTATGAGGCGTGTTGACTCGAAGTCTTGGGTAAACCCGCCGCCAGTTCCAAGGATGTTGAGCACACCTTTGTCCAGTGCGGGAGGTCCATTCTTGAGCGCTACCAGCAGCGACTCAAGTGCAGCGAGAACTATGGCTTTTCCTTCGGGCGAGTTCGTGTGTTCCTCGAGATCAACCGGGCAGAAGCCTGTGCAATAGCCCAGGGACGCAAAGAGCCACTCGTCGCGGATTTTCCTTGCTAGCGAGTGCTCGTCACGTGGGTCCTCGATGTGCAGTGACAGAAGGCGCAGGAATAGCTCAAGGATGGAATCGTTCATCCAGAAGCCGTTGCCATTGATGCTGACAAACGATGTGCTCATTGCCGCTTAACGTTGGCGCTCAGCGGGCGGCGAAGCCGTCCGCTGCAGCAACTGGTTAGGAAGCATGCTGCTCACCGAAAGTCCGAGAAATTTTTCGCCAGGCCTACTGAACGCGGTAGTCATCAAGATTGAAAGGCGGGCGGATCTTTTCTGGTCGCAGAGCTACCCAAACAAACATACTTATTGGGCAAAACAGCAGCATGACGAGTAGTGCAACAAGCAGCGGGGGCTTGTCACGCAACTTTGCATCCCGGTAGGCCCAGGCTCCGCTCCAACCGATCATGCCTAACCAAAAGATAGCTGGTGCAAAGGAGACTAACGCTTCCATCTCGTGCTTCCTAACGTCTGCGCTCAGCGGGCAGCGAAGCCGTCCGCTGCAGCAACAGGTTAGACGGCCGATGCTTGCCACAGAACATGCATGTCTCCATCAACGAAACCCATTCCGACTCCGCGCGCGCCTTTGAGGATGATCGATTTCTCACCGCTAGCGATGTAAGAGCGCACGAGCTCTACGCTTGTTTGCAGCCATGCTTGCCAGTCCTTGCCGGCAAGGGCGTAAGGTATCTCGAAAATGTCTTCGCCAGTAGTGAACGTCTCGGAACCTGGCCAATAGTCGCGTTCCGGAACCTCACAGGGAACAAAGGAATCGGTGCCCATGAGCTGGACGTGCACCGAATCCTCGCCCTCATAGAGGTTGAAGTGAAATGCGACCGTGGTCTCAGGAATGCGTTGAGAAAGCGCGCCGTCGGTCCAAGCGAAGAAGCTGAGCTTGACTGATGAAAGCGACTGTTCCATAGGCCGTTTAACGTCGAAGCTCAGCGGGCGGCGAAGCCGTCCGCTGCAGTGAAAGGTTGAGCGGTTCGTGATACCTCATGCATTCGCCTCTAGGACAGCCTCAAGCAGATCAAACTGCCTCTGAAAGACGGGTGCACATAGGGAAGAAACCTCGCGCACTCGCTCGACGATGTCGGAGGTCTGCGTAGCTTGCGAGAGGAACGATTCATTACGAATCTTGGGATCGATAAACGGCCCCTTTTCCGAGGCAGTGATACCGCAATAGAACGCGATGCTCCGCACGGCAAGAAATGCGACTTGGGCGTCTGGATCCGACGCCGATTCGAGCAATAGGCGCTGCGCCACTCGGCCGTTACGAGGTTGGAGGATGCAGACGAGGCATGCCCGCCAACCTGCACTGCGTTTCGCGCGAATGGACACCAGTTCGACCCATTCCTGGTCGGACAGCGATAGAGCCAGTGCCATTGCCTCCTCGGCGCCACCGCCATCCGCCCACGCCATGGAATCGACGTCAGATTGCGTGAGGAGCGAATCAAGTGCTTCAACTGAGGATGGCATGTGCAAGTGCCGGCGAGGCCGCTCAACGTGCCAGCTGAGCGGCGAGCGGCGGCTGGGCACGGAAGGCCCAGAATGAAATGAGGGCGTGCAGTGACCGGCCGTTGCGAGTCGGATCGAGCGCCGGGTTATGGTGTCGCAAGCAGCTTTGCATAGATTCCTTCCCGCGCCTGCGACGTATCGGCATTGTCGAATTCCTCGAAGAGCCCAAAGTGAAAGAGCCGCTCGTTCATGGTCATACCGCCGATGCCCTCAATCGCCGTTGTGCAGAACGCCGTCCACAGGCCATGAATGACTACATGCGTCGAATCATCGGCGATCCAGCTATTTCCGACGTAGCGGTCGACCTGTAATCGCAGTTCACCAACGTTGGTGGCATTGCGCTCCCACTCGACCAACAGCCGAGCCAGCCCTTGAACGACAGCATCCGGCGACGTGCGACTGATCGCAGACGCAAGCTCGTCAATCGTCATTTGCGCCATAACGTGAAAGTGAGCGGACGCCGAAGGCGGTCCGCTCCAATGAAAGGTTGAACCTCAGTCGCCGAGGGACACAGCGCATGGCTCGGTTCCTTCAAAGGGCACAGTAATCATTGCATCTGCCCAGTCGGTTAAGGAGAACTCGACCGCGAACTTGCCGGACCTGTACACCGTAAATCCATCGCAGACCAGCTCACCGTTTCCGGCAATGAACTCCTGCGCCTGAGCATCTGATCTGACAAAAGATTTGGCTGCCTGAATCAAATGCGTCGGGTCCCGTAGAAGCTGCCGCGCGACTTCAACAGCCTTTGCGCTAGGGTGCTCCTTGTCCCCCTCCATGCTGACGCCAAGGCCAACGTGTTGTACCGTCGACGAATACCACATCGTGCCCGTCCGCGAGAACTGCCCGAGTTGCGAATCTTCGAACTTTCGCTGGCGCCAGAATCCGAACATCTGAGGTTCAACGTTCGCGCTCAGCGGGCGGCGTACCCGTCCGCTGCAGCAAAGGGTTAGACGACGCGAGGTCTGTGCTACTTCGCATCTGGCACATCGTCGAGCCACGCAGGCCAAGCATCCGTTGAGGCGTAGTGGCAAACAAGCTCTGCGAGTGCTCGCGCGGAGAGCTGCTTGTGCGCAGCATCGGCGACGACCATTGCGGTGTCCTCCTGCCCAAGCACGCATTCGTATCCAGCCGAAATGACCTCATGTGGCACATCGTATTCATCGGTGAACTTAGCAATCACGGCGTCCGAGCCCCAAGTGAATGAGGTTTTTGCGCAGATCACGTGGTCTGCTGACATCTCCAAGATCTGCATTACTGCATCGACTAGCTGCATAGACGGTCCGTCTAACGTCAAAGGTCAGCGGGTGGCGAAGCCGTCCGCTGCAGCGAATGGTTAGGCGCCGCTGCACTACAGAAGAAAAGGGTGCTCTGAAGTGCAGCACTCACGGCGCATTCTCGCGACTTGCCAAGCCGGAAGCACGCTCTTGTTCGATGCGGCGCCCTCGGGAAAACAGCAGCTTGCAGATGAAGGCAACTAAGACGTAGATCGGGATATGCCAAGGCGACCATGGCCACTCTACGGGCTGGCTGTTGACCAACAGCGCGCATACGGCCAGACACGCCAAGGCCGCAATTTCAAGACTCAGGTACCGCATGGCGGCGGTGAACCTGCGGCGCACCAAATGCACGAGAGTCTGCAGCCCAAATACAAAGGCAGCACAGGCCGCAAAAGTCAAGGCAATTACACCAGTTGCGAGTGCAAGGACGAGGAGGAGTCCCACGGATAAGGCGCTTAACGTGCGAGGTCAGCGGGCGGCGAAGCCGTCCGCTGCAGTGACCAGTTAAGTCTCATGTGGGCGCCTTCACTTGCCCGCGAGCCCTGAGATGAAAGAACGCTGCGCCTTGCCAGTGCAAGCACGGCAGATGCAGATGAATTCGAGGACGTCGGCGTGAAAGGAAACTCCAACTTCCTCTTCCGACTTTCCGCAAAATGCACAGACTCGCTCTGGAAACGTCTTTAGCGGCCCCATTCCAAGATGAGTCCGCATTTCGTTTATGCCTGCAAGCATCTCCGCTTTGATTTGATCCAAATCAGGGTCGTTTTGCATGAGACTTAACGTTGGAGGTGAGCGGCGGCCCGAGGCTTGCCGAGGGACGTCCGTTCGAGCGACCAGTTATGGCTCACCCAGGGCCGACTGCACACGCTCTGCCCGCGTCTGGTGATAAACATCGCTGGAAGCTGCGAGAAGAACTGAACATATGAGCATTGCAGCGGCAATGGGACCAAAGTCTCCCGTTAGATAGAGCTTGCCGTGCACGTAAAAATCCAGTGCCAAACAAAGAAGTGCGACTAGCGCGACGGCCAACGCTGAGGTAGTGGTGTCCTCTGCCTTGAGTTTGATGAGTTGAATGCCGCTCGTGAGCGTCACGGCAACTACAGCGATGCCAAGCAACGGTCGCAAACCACCTTGAGAGTTGATAGTCAGCGCGCCGCCGCCACTCAGCAGCACCAACAGCAGACCCACAACCATTCCCAGACCAACGATGCTGCCGATAGCAATGAGCCCATAGGCAGCGATTCTTACAACGTGCATGTTCGCTCTCCACTTTGACTGGTTGAAATCAAAAGACTGACGTACGGTATTGCTGAGCCATAACGTTTTAAATGAGCGGCGGCTTGCGGATGGCGAAGCCAGCCGTAAGACGTCCTCTCAATGGAAGGGTTAGGCCGCTGTCGCAAGAGCTGCCCGAGAGGCCGATTGGAAATCACGCTGCCTTCCCGCCGGGTGTAGCTTTGGCGAGGCGCTCAAGCTCCTCAAAGAGGATCCCAGGCGCACCGTGGCTTAGCCACTCTTCGAATTCAGCAGGATGTGCGAAGTTGACGCGCTTGCCTTCCTTGGCTTCTGACGCGGTGCATCCATGTTTTGCCGTGAACTCCAGGTGAGCGTGAACCCAGGTCATGAGATGGAAGCCTTTGCTATCTCGGCTTTCGAACTCGGTTGCATACACATGACCTGATTCGGTGCCTTCAGTTGAATGCTCTGAGGCGCCGAGGAGTATGTGACGAATGTCTTCCGCCAAGCCTTGAGCGACAAGACGACGCACAAGCTCTATTTTGCGAGCAACCTCGGTCTCGTGCATCGTCGGCCTAACGCCTGTATTAAGCCGAATTGCGTAGTGGAGGCAAAAGCGTGGCAGGATTTTAATGCCACGCTTTTGATGTAACGAAGCAATTTCGGCTTGAATGAATTGTTAGGCCTCAGCCTAGCTCGAATCTTGAGGGAAGCCAATGAGAAAAAGCGACCCGAAGAAAAGAGCGACGGTGACAACTGCGGCCCAATAAGTCACAACCACGGGAAGACGATGCTGCTCGCAGAAGGCGACGCCAGCCGGGTCCGAGCTGGCGCGGTACTGACGTGACTGCAAATACCGAATTGTTCCCCATGCACTGATGAGGTCCATGTCAGTCCAGAGGGTCCGCTGGCCTGAGTGGTCCCATTGGATCGGGTGTCTTCTCTTGAGCCCGCGAAGGAAAAGATAGCTGGTCAGGCTCTCTGCACACAGGGACAACAAGAAGCATCCCATCGCGATGATAGTTGGATGGAAGAGCGCCTGCGGAAGTGCGTCCATGAGGCCTAACGTTGAAGTTGAGCCGCGAGCGGCGGCTTGCCGACGCGAGTCGGCTCGAGCGAGAGGTTAGACGTCTTGTTCACTCCACTACCTCAATCTCCGAGTCATACAAATCGGCTCCCCACTTAATCTCTCCTGCCGAATCAACGCAGTAAACGACTCCGCCAGGCTTCCCATCTGGAAATGTAAAGCCGTGATCGAGCGAAACAATGTCGCCGACCGCTGGCTTACTGCCGTCGCCACATGAGCTGTCTACGCGATCAGCTGGCGGTACTGCGAGGAGACGCGCTTTTCGCATAGACGGCTAACCGTGAAAGTAACCGGCACCGGAGCGCCAGCGAAGGGAGCCAAACTGCGCAGCAGTTTGGTGTCCGGTTGCATGCCAGGTTAGAGGTCACCACGGCCAATTGCTGATCTTGCATTGCACCTCTCCAGAGAGCCAACGAGAAAATACTTCAGCTTGTTCCTTTTGTTCGGCACCGATTGTCAGCCGAGTTTTTTCTCGTGAGCGCCAAAACGATTTCTTGAATAGGCGCAGAAGTAGCTGCCAAGCGTCATTGGCGCGGTAGTAGATGGTGACGACTTCGCCAGCCTCGGAAACGAAGATATACGTTCCCAGACTTTCACCGTCGCCATCGTTAAGCAATGGATACCCAAATCGTTTGAATAGATCGTTGGGGGCCATTTCAGCGATTAACTGTGGCCCAGTCATTCCCCAGAAAGCGGAGAGATCGATCTTGTATTCCGCAGAGCGGGTGGCCATGTGCGTTTGTGATCTCTAACGTTCGCGCTCAGCGGGCGGCGAAGCCGTCCGCTGCAGCAAAAGGTTATGCGTCGAGGCTGCGGTCAAAGCTTTCGCCCTCTCAAATGCGGCCGAGCGCCCTGCAAGAACTTCCGGAACACCACGATTGCGATGAGGACGACCAAGATCGCGCCATAGATCAGCCCATATTCAAGCGCTGCACCGAGTTGCTCGCTCACGCTTGGCGAATAGCTCTTGCCGAGAAGCTTGCCCCCGGTGCATGACGCGGATGCCAGATCGTATGTCGCCATGTAGCCGGCGCAAACATCGGCCCCTCCAAGCCACCACGTGCCTACGACGAACGCAAGCAGGCCGCACGCAGCCACGCCATAAACACGCGCGGACCTATTGGTCTTCATGAGGCATAACGTTTGAATTGTGGGGCGGCGAAGCCGTCCCACACGAATGATTGGTTAGCCATGCTCCGCGCACTCCCTGAGCCACATCTTGTAGTTTGACCACTCTGGGTCCGGGCGGCTCTCGAACTCCAGCCGATAGCTGCCATGCAGTGATTGCAAACTCGGAAGCACCCTCTGAAGTTCGGCATTCCTACCAAAGTAGACGTAGTACTCCCTTAGCCCCGGCGTCTCAAGCCGGCGGACATACACGGCCCATCCATTTCCGAAGCCGCCGCATAGACTGATGAGGTCGCGCTCAATCGCATCAAGGGTGGGCTGCTCTGACCGCAGCCACCATCTGCCGCCAGGCGGTTGTTTAGAGTAGACGCCGAACCAAGCGACGTTAGGAAGTTTGTCCGATGGAATGGCTTCAGCGAATTGCGTGTCCAACAGGGCACTCGCCGTTTTCCCGTTCGCGTCGAACTGGCAGTGGGTCCAGGGCATGGCTAACTACTAGTTTATCCAGCACACCGTGCCGGTTAACTCCGGGCGCTGCTGCTTAACCAAGCGCGCTACGGGCTCAGAAGCTGTTGTCGGCATTGAGAAATCTCCTGTTGACTGTTGTTTTATACAGCATTAAATTCATGCGCAAACCGGCACCCACGTCCGGGACTCTGCCAGCCGTGTGACGGCGAGGCAATCGTGGGTTTTCACCCCACCGAGCGAGGCCCGCCATGTCGAGTTCTGTCGTTGACCTGAGCCAGCGCCGGGGCGAGCTACGGCCGCCCCTGGCGGGAGGGCTACCTCCGCTGCGTGCGGTGCGCCTTTTGGACCAGCTGCGCGAGCGCATCCGCTACCTGCACTACAGCCGCAGCACAGAGGACATCTACGTCTACTGGTGCCGGGCGTTCATCCGGTTCCATCGGTTGCGGCATCCGCGCGAGATGGGCGGTACCGAGGTTGAGGCGTTCCTGACCTGGTTGGCGGACGAGCGGCAAGTCGCCAGCGCGACGCACAAGCAGGCCTTGTCGGCACTGCTGTTTCTGTACACGAAGGTGCTGGAGGTCAACCTGCCGTGGATCAATCAGATCGAACGCCCACGCGTGCGCCGGAGGCTGCCCGTGGTACTGAGTCGCGACGAGGTGTCGGCGGTGCTGGGCGGCATGGCCGAAAAGCTGGGCCTGCTGGCGCGGCTCCTCTACGGAACGGGAATGCGCATCAATGAAGCCTTGCAGCTGCGGGTCAAGGATGTGGACTTCGCCCATCAGGCGGTGATCGTGCGCGCTGGCAAGGGCGGTAAGGATCGCGTCCTGATGCTGCCCCAGGCCCTGGCTCAGCCGCTACGAGAGCAGCTCGCACGCTCTCGCAAAGTCTGGGCGGAGGACGTGGCTGCGGCAACGGCAGGGGTCGAGATGCCACATGCCTTGGAGCGGAAGTACCCGCGCGCCGGCGCGTCGTGGGCATGGTTCTGGTTGTTTCCTCAAGACCACCACTCGACCGACCCGCGCAGCGGCGTTGTACGGCGGCATCATCTGTACGACCAGACCTTCCAGCGCGCCTTCAAACGCGCAGTCCGGGCCGCGCAGATCGACAAACCGGCCACGCCTCACACGTTGCGTCACTGTTTCGCGACCCATCTCCTCCAGGCGGGCAGTGATATTCGGACGGTGCAGGACTTGCTCGGCCACGCCGACGTAGCCACCACCATGATTTATACCCATGTGCTCAAGGTCGGCGGCGGGGCGGTGCGAAGTCCGCTGGACACACTGCCAGTCACCGGGGCGCTTTGAAGCGGACATTCGTGAGCTTCCGCTTCGGGCACATAGCGGGCGTAAGGACACCTACTTCGAACCTCCGCGAATCGCTGCGGAGCAGTCGGTCGAAAGGCACCAGCCACCTCGGGCCACCAGTTCGAAACTTTGACATCGGAGGTTGCGTCCTTCGGATGTGTCGTTTCGATACTTTGACAGCGAGAAGACGCTCTTCATCGCCATCGCGACCGTCACGGCCGCTGCCGCCACCGGCCTGGGCCTGGCCAACTTCACCGCAGCCCCTGCGGCCGAGGCCGTGAAACTGGAGCGCGTGGTCGTGGTCGGCAAGCGCGCGGACACGGTGGTGATTGCCAAGTTGCCCCGCGTCGTCATCGAAGGTCGCCGCGCGGTAGCGACCGACGTAACAGTGGCTTCGGCGCAGACGGCCATCCCGATCGCCTAAGTTCCTGTCGCTGTCAGGCATCCACCCGCCGCTGGCGGGTTTTCTTTTGCCGCGAAGCGGTAACGCGTCCCGGGCAACGGGCATGGCGGGTGATCGGCGCGGCGATCTGGCCAGCAGAGCGCGAAGCGCGTCTCATCAATACCGGCCGGGTCGCCGAGCGGCTCGTTCACGCGAGCGTGAAGGAATGAAGCCGCAATCGCCGGTCACGGGAGGGGCGAACCTACTGATCCTGTGGGATTGCGCAGTAGCCAGCGGCAGCCTCACGGCGCAGTAGTTCACGTCAGCGCCGGAAGCCACCCGCGAAAGGAATGGGTAGGGTCGCGCAGCAGTCAGCGCACCGCATGGATGAGCGCCAAACCCGAACCCGGCAGAGGCTCGTCGGGACGCAGCCCGCGGCTCGCACGTTGGAGCAAGAACATCCGGCTAAGCATGCGGCCGGTGATGCGGTACATTGGCCCTGGGTTTCGGCCCCCTGCTTTACCTCCCTGAGCAGGCGCCTGTCGTGACAGCGACGGCGGTTTGGCCCCGGCTCTAACCGGGGTTTTCTTTTTTAAGCCTGCGAAGCGCGCCTCGAATTCTCGGATCGTTGGACTGATGCCTTGGGCTTGCGCCTACGCGAGACAAGCGAAAGCACCCCCAGGCCACTCAACAACATCAACCACTCGCCCGGCTCCGGCACCGGCGCTGCCGTGAACGCGGCTCCGGTGTCGGGGCTGAAGCTGAAGTTCGTCACCGTGTAGGCGTCGGCGCTGGCGCTGAAGCTCACACCGGCGAACTCGCCGCTGGCGAGCCCGCCCGTGGACCCCTGCACCTGCAGGAACTGGTCAATGCCGAAGTGCCCGCTGGCCTGGAAGGCAGTGGGGTCGGTGTTGCCGAGGAAGTGGAAGGTGATTGCCAAGCCAGCCAGTTCAATCTCGCTGTCTGTCGCGAAGACCAGATGGTCGGTCTTGAACCCGCCGGCGCCGTCGGACTCAATCTCAAGGACCAGACGGCCGCCGGCCAGATTGGTGAACGAGCCGTCGATCACCAGGGTGCCCGGTGAGTTGCCGGGACTGAAGACGCCGCGGTTGATGATGTTGCCAACCAGGGTGCCATTGCCGCCGACATAGCCGCGGGCGCCGATCTCGATCGTCGCGGCGCTGACCAGGCTGTCGTTGACGATCAGGGTGCCAACACCACCGTCCGCGCCCCGTACCGCGCCCACGCCGATGTAGTCGGCATAAAGGGCGCTCCCGCTGCTGAAAGTGGCCGCGCCGGTGCCCGAGTGCCCGATGAACGCGTGACCCTGACCGGAGGCCGATGTCACGTCAATACGGGAGCCGTTCGCCACGTTCAGCACGCCGGTGCCCAGCGGGGCGCCGTCGTAGCCGCCTAACTGGAGTGCGGTGGGTGCCACGCCGCTGTTGTGGATCTGTAGCTGCGCGCCGTGGTCTAGCGTCAGCACGCCGACGCTGCCGAGCCCGGCGCCGACCGACAAGCTAGCGCCCAACGGCGCGGCCGTGCCCTGCCACTCGCCGTTGAGTCTGAGCGTAGCGTTGTCCACACGGGTCGTGCCGGTGGCGCCCAGGTCGGCAATGCCCATCAAGGTGGTCTGCACCAGCGCGCCGTCGCGGATGTTGAGCTGGCCCGTTCCCCAGCTGTTGGCGCCGACAGTGATGAAGGCGTTGGTGCCCGTCACGGACAGGCTCGAGCCCGGCCCGGTGACATTGACGGTGCCGTTGCCGGCCTGCAGGTTGCCGTTGCCAATGGTCAGATCAGTCGTGCGGAAGAAGTTCGCCTGCGAGGGTAGATCGCCCTGCACCCGCATCTGAGCGCCACCGCTAACGTTGAGCAGGCCATCGGCGTTTCGGCCAACGACGACGCTCGGGTTGTACAGGCTGCCGGCCGCGTGGCCGGTCTGATGCAGGGTGATTGCGCTGCCGGCACCGCTGAGGTTGACCACACCCTGACCGCGCATGCTGCTGGTGCCGATGCCGACGTGAAGGAAGGCCGCAGTGGCCGTCGGGTCGGTGCTCAAGGTCGCGCCATTGTTGACGGTCAGCGTGCCGATGCCGTCGCGCGAACCGATGGTCGTGAAGCTGTAGCCGGTCAGGCGGCCCGCCGTGCCCGCGCCATCAAAACTCACGCGACCCTGGCCGTTGTTGCCGACATTGAGCGTGCCCGCACCAGTGAACTGCGCGCCGCCATTGAAAGTCAAGCTGCCATTACCGCCGTTGCTGCCGACCGTCAGCACGCTGAGCGTGTCAGAGCTGATGGCCAGGGCCGAGCCCGCCCCTGTGACGCTGACGTTCGCGACGCCGGGAGCGGTGGCGATGTTGACGAAGCTGCGCGCGCCCGTTGGTGCATTCACCTCCAGGCGCCCGCCGCCGCTGATCGCCATGCTGACCACGGCTTTGCCGCGTGCGCTTGGCGTGATCAAGGAGAAGATCGCATCGCCCGTCGCAGGCTCAGCGCCGTTCACGGCCCAGACCGAGCCCGCGCCGCGAATGGCGAGGCTTGAGAAGCTCGACTCGCTGCCGAAGGCAGCCCCACTGTCGCTGCCGCCCAGGCCGACAGCCACGCGGCTGGTTTCCAGTCGGCCGCCATCGAGCACCTTGACGCTGGCAAAGGTATCGCCTCCGGCCACGCCCTCGTCGTAGCCGTCCAGCGCCTGCGTGGCGACCCAGGTACGGGCGACCTGGAACACGCTGTTGAAGCTGGCGCGCGAGCCGGCGCCGGTGACGGTAAAATTGGCGGTCGAGCCCGCGGTCGCACCGATCAGTGCGCCGCACCAGGCGGTGCTGGGGCACGCGGCCGCATTCGATGCGGCGTCCAGCAGACCGCCGGCGGCCACGGTCAGCTCGCCGTTGCCGAGATACAGGCGGTGATAGTCGACGCCGCTCAGGGCGATCGTCGAGGCCTGGCCCTGACCGTCCTTGGCGGTGACCAGCGCGCCGGCGAACTGCCCCCCGTTGCCGCGACCGATCTCCAGCAGCGGCGCCTCAATGCGCCCGCCGGCACTGACCACGGCCCAGCCCTGACCGCCGCGGCCGACGTGCAGGCCGTTGAAGTTGTCAATGATCGGCTGCGCGATCAGTAGGCGCGAGCCGGCGCCGTCGACCATCAGCGTGCCGCTGCCGCCAAGCTCTCCGACCGTCACGCTGCCGACGCCCGTGACCCGGCTGCCGCTCAGCACACTCAGCTCGCCACTGCTGCCGGCATTCATCCCGAGGGTGAGCCAGCTGCGCTGCAACGGCTGCAGGTCCAGCGCCGCACCTTTGCTCAGCACGAGTGTGCCTCGGGCATCGTTGGCGCCGGAGAAGCCGATGCCCACGCCGATGAACTCGCCGCTCATCTCCACGCGCGAGCTCACGCCGTCCACCAGCATCGTGCTGCCACCCTTGGCGCCCAGCACCAGTCCGGCGCTGCGGCCGGCCGGCGCGCTGATGTTGAGGAGACCGCCCTGGTCGACGCGCCATAGCGACTGACCTGCGGCCCCGTCGTCGCCCACACGCGCCTCTCCACCTTCGAGCTCGCTTCCGAGCACATTCCAGACCGAGCCGGCACCCCGCACGGTCAGGTTAGAGAAGCTTCGCTCATTGCCGTTATTCGAGGGCGACAACCAACCACCCACGCCCACCCGCTGCGTGTTCAGCACTGCACCGTCGAGCACCTCGACGGAGGCCCGGGTCGTGCCGCCCGGCGTGCCGAAGGTGACGCCATCGCGGGCTTGCGTCGCGATGCCAACGCCGCCCACGTTGAAGCTGCCGAGGAAGCTCGCCGTCGAGCCGGTGCCGGCGACCGTGAGGCGGGCCGTGCTGCCCGCGCCGTTGCCGATCATCGTGCCGCACCAGCGGTTGGCGCAGGCCTCGGCTCGTTGGGTGGCATCCACCACCGCGCCGTCTGAGATGACCAGCGTGCCCTCGCCCCACTCACCGACCGAGAGGCGGTGCCCATCGACCGCGGTGAGGCCGATCACCGACGCCGGCCCGGTCAGATGCACGACGCCCCGTCCATTGCCGCCGCTGCCGATGTTCAGCGTAGCGGTCGAGACGATGCCGCCGCCAGTGACGTTCAGGTGGCCGATGCCGCTGTCTCCCACACGCATGCGGTGCCCTTCCGCCATTTGCACGAAGGGGCGTGCGTGGCCGCTTTTGCCGACCACATTGAGCGTGCCGGTACCGCCGTTCAGCCCGATCACCATGTCGCGGCCGCCCTGGATATTGCCGGCCTCGATCAGGTTCACTGTGGCGGTACCGCCGTTGGCGATGCGGATGAAGCCGCGCTGGGCATCGCCAGTCATCACGAAGTCCGTGGCACGGATCGACACGTTCGCCGTGCCTCCGAGCCCGAAGCTGGCGCCGAACTCGCGGCCGGCCTGCCCCTCGATGCGCAGCCGCCCCCCGTGCCAGAGTTCCAGCGTGGCGGTGCTGCGCTCACCGTAAGCCATATTGAAATAGGCGTCGCCCTGGTCGTAGCTGCCGCCGGTGATGCGCCATGTCGAGCCCGACCCCTCCACCCGCCCAATCGCAATGCTTTGTTCAGTGCCCAGGGCCAGGTAGCTCTTGTTAATCGTGCCGAGCGTGGCGTTGTCCGTCACCAGTTCCCCACCGGTGAGCACATTGACTCGACCTGTGGTCGTCCCGCCGGGAACGCCGAAGCCCGAGTCCACATGGACGCCGCCCACCCAGAAATTGCCGAGCAGGCTGGCATAACCACCCGACTTGATGGTGAACGTGGCGTCGGACCCCGCGGAATTGCCAACGACGGCATAGCAGCCGTGCCCACCCGTCACGCAGGCAAGAGGGTCGGCGCGGCCGTTGAGCGTCCCTCCGATGATCTCCATTGTTGCGCGCGCCATGTTGTGGCCGATCTCCAGCCGGCTGCCGGCGCCGTGCAGGCTCATGCCGGCGCGCAGGCCCACATAAGCCTCCGCCTGATTGCCCAGATTCAGCCCCGCCAATCTGACAAATGAGTGTTCTGTCACCACCAAGCTTCCCGTCAGGATCTGGCCGACGGTGAGCCTGACGTTGGGAAGATTGATGTAGTCCAGGGCGAGAACCCCCGAATCATGCGGATCGGTCCACCAGTGACCATTCAAGGCAATTGCGCCATGGCCGGCGGGGCTCGCCAGCGTCAGCAAGGCGGCGGTCACTGCTGCGGCCATCCGGGTAAGGGTCAGGCCGTGCCTGGTGGTGAAAATCTGGTGCACAGACGCTCCTGCTCTTTGGAAGTAATGAATCGACGGCGGCCATTGGCTGCGGTTTGTTGGGAGACACTCGCCGGCGGGGGGATAAGGCAAGTGCATCGGTCCCCCGCTTCTGAACGCTCTGCACACGACTGAAGCCGGCGTTGTGAGCGACCTGATGTCAAGCTCTACCGCCCCTCCCGAGGAGCTTGCCGACCATCACAGGCAACGTCTTAAAAAGTTCTAAATCCCAGACCCTCCAACCGGGGGTGACTCCATCAGATCGACTTGCGTAGCGAACCCCGCGATGAAGCCAAGCCGCGTGCCATACCGTTTTGGCAACTTCGAACTCCTTCCTGAAGATCGCTTGTTGCTTCGAGACGGGCATCCGGTGAAGCTCGGCAGCCGGGCCTTCGACTTGTTATGTGTGCTGGTCCAGCACCGTGACCGGGTGGTGTCCAAGGCCGAGCTGCTGGATGCCGTCTGGCCCGATACCGAAGTGGAAGAGGCCAACCTGCCGGTGCAGGTCCTGGCCCTCAGGCAAGCCTTGGGCAGGGAGGCGATCGCCACCGTCCCCGGCCGCGGCTACGGCTTCGTCTGGCCGGTTGCCGGTCGCGAACCGCTCGCCGAGAAAGCGCGCAACACCGTGGCCCTAGCGAACCACGCCAGCCGGCTGACCAACCTGCCAGCCATCCTCGAGCCGCTGATCGGTCGTGGCGGCGAGCGCGCGACGCTCGGGCGGATGGTGGCCGCACACCGGCTTGTCACGCTGCTTGGCAGTGCGGGTGTCGGAAAGAGCCGCTTGTCCCAGGCTGTTGCGTTCGATCTGCGCGAGCACTATGCGGACGGCGTTTGGTGGATCGAACTGGCTCCGCTGTCCGACGCTCGCCGGGTGCCTCACGCCGTGGCCCGGGTGTTGCACCTGACGTTGACAAGCGCGGAGGACGCATCGCTCGCGGTGGCCGCTCTGCTGCGAGACAGCCAGGCGCTGGTGGTCCTGGACAACGCTGAGCATGTACTGGCCGGCGTGCGCGGCTTCGTCACGGCGCTCAGCCAGCGCGCCCCGCGGGTTCACGTGCTGGTCACCAGCCAGGCGGGCCTGCATCTGCCGAACGAGCAACGCCAGCCCCTCACGCCGATGGCGGTGCCCGACGATCTCAGCTTTGCATCCTGTCGTAGAAGCGAAGCTGTCACGCTATTCGAAGCCCGGGCTCAGGCGGCTCATCCCGCTTTCACGCTCGACAGCACGACGGCGGCGGCCGTGGCAGACATATGCCGCCGGTTGGACGGCATCCCCTTGGCGATCGAACTGGCTGCGGCACGGTTGCCGCTCCTGGGCCTCGACGGCCTTCGGCACCGGCTGGACGAACGTTTTCAGCTGCTGACTGCGGGCAGCGCCGTGGCGATGCCGCGCCATCAGACGCTGCGTGCCGCGCTGACCTGGAGCTTTGACCTGCTTCCCCCTCAGGCTCAGCGGGTGTTCCGCCGGCTGGGCGTCTTCGCCGGCGGCTGCACGCTCGAGGCTGCGCAGCAGGTGGCCGGTGATCCAAAGCTTGGCCCGTGGGACGTGGTCGAACACCTCGCCACCTTGGTTGATCGCTCGCTCGTTCAGGCTGAGGGCGGCGTGGCGCCGCGATATCGCCTGCTTGAGACGGCGCGGCTGTTCGCGCTGGAGCAACTGCGAGCTGCCGATGAACTCGAACAGCTGCGCGAGCGACATGCCAGGGCCCTGGATGCCCTGCTGACCGTGCGCAAGGAAGACGATCGGTTGTGGCGCACTCCGCCGGCATCCAGCGAGGTCCTTGTCGCCGAGCTGGAAAACTCACGTGTGGCCATGAGATGGGCGCGGAGCTTCGCCGATGCCGACTTGGCGCTCAGCCTCGCCGTTGGCACAAGCCATGTGTTCTTGAACGCAGACTTGAATGCTGAGTACATAGAGGAAGCGTTGCCCTTGCGTGACCGGGTGCGCGCCGACACGTCGCCACCTCTCGCCGGACGGTTCTGGTCGCGCATCGCCTTCGCCGCAGGTCGCAACGGGCACCCAGTGGGACTGGAGGCGGGTCGGAACGCGATTGCCGTCTGGCGACGGCTCGACGAGCATGGTTGGCTGTATGACGCGCTGACCTGGACCATCGCCATCGGTGCACGCAACGGCCAGGTGGCAGAGACCGCTCCTCTCATAGAGGAAGGTGAACTCATCGAGCACCCTGACTGGCCACCGGCGCTGCGTTCCAGCTTTTGTTGGGCAAAGCATCGCTGGTGGCAGCTACAGGGGCGCCCCGCAGAGGCCCTCGCCTGCGCACGTGCGCAGGCGGAATTGCTGGCGCAGACCGGCAGTTGGGTCATGCATGTCGCCTGGGGTGCCAACGTCGCCGACTGCGAACTGTCGCTCGGCCGCCCTTTTGAAGCCGAGGCCCATGCGCGCGCCGCCTTAGAAGCGCTCGATGCCCTTCGGATTGACCAGAACATCGTTGGCCACGTGATGGATGCCCTGGTGGTGGCGTTGGTCGAGCTGAACAGAGGCGACGAAGCCCTGCCCGTGGCCCGCCGCGCAAGACGCCTGCTCGCCCGCGAGGGTGACGAACTGCGCTTGCTGGAGCCACTGGCTGCGGCAGCGGGCGCCCGGGGCAACTGGGAAGCGGCCGCGCAGCTCATCGGTCATGCGGATGCCGGAGTGGCCAAGCGCGGCGAGCAGCGATGGCCATCGGCCGTCAAGCGCCGCAATCACCTTCAGAGCCGGTTGGAGCAGGTCTTCCCGGCGGCAAGGTTGCGGGAACTGATGCGCGCCGGCGCTGCGATGGGGCGCGACAACGCCTTCGAGCTGGCATTTGACGATGAGCCAACTCAACAAGTTGGAAATAACGAACCTTGGAAGACGTTTTGACGCCAACTTCAGCGCGACTGCTGCGCACCGGGAAGGCCGCAGGACCGCTTCCAGCCCTTCAGCGTCGGGCGATCTCGCGAGATGAGCGACTGCAATGGGCACATTGCTGACTTCCGCATCCCTTCCGCCTGCGGCTCCGACGGGTCAAGAGCGCCAGGCGACGGCCCGAGACAACAGACCTTCGGACGGCCTCGCGTCAGACCCAACCTTGGCGCACAGGGTGGCGCCGATCAGGTCGCGCCAGCGTGGCAGTTTTGCTCGCTTCGAATGCATGCGCTTCAGCCGCGCTTGCGGAACACCACAATGTGCTGCCAGGGCAGCGTCTGCACGGTGCGTTCCCACACAAGTGGATGCACAGCGGCTTCGCGCTTTATCTGGGCCTCGCTCATCTTGTGCAGCTTCTTGATCGGAACCTGCGGGTCCTCGGCCCGGTACTCAACGAAGACCAACTGACCGCCCGGCTTCAGGGCAAGCACGACGCTGGTCAGCAACTCGTAGGGCAGCGCCAGCTCGTGATAGACGTCAACCATGATGGCCAGGTCCACCGAGGAGGCTGGCAACTTGACATCGCCTTCGGCACCGAGCACTGGCTGGATCTGCGTCAGCCCGCTCAGTCGTACCGCGGTCTGCAGCAGCGCCACCATTTCCGGCTGTACGTCGACCGCCAGGACTTTGCCGCCCGGCATCACGGCCGGCGCCATGCGTCTTGCCAGATAGCCGGTGCCAGCGCCGATGTCAGCCACGACCATCTCGGGCTTCAAGGCCAGCGCCTTCACGAGTAGGTCGGTGCGTTCCTCGCGTTCGCGCTCTTCGCGTTCGAGCCAGGCCGCACCTTGCCAACCCATCACGGCGGCTATTTCTCGCCCCATGTAGCGCTTGCCAATGCCATCGGCGCTGATGGGCACGATGCTGTAGCGCGGACCGGCTTTTTCGGTATCGGCACGCACCGGCTGAGGGATGGCGAGCATCCCGGCAACGAGGCCGGCGACGAACAACTTCAAGACCATGCGAACCATCGTCATCCCCAGTGGGCGGCAGCGCCGCACGTGCTGAACCTTGCCACAGAACGGCACCATGAAGCCAGGTCAGGCAGCCGCGGGCAGTGCCCCGTCGAGCCGAGCAAGAGCAATCTTTCAACCTGACCGTGACGATGGCCAGCGTTGAGCGATGACGTTCTCATCCAGGTATGCCCAACGTTTCCGACAACGTCTGCAATGCCCTGAACCCGGTTGCTGGCGGCGAGTTCCGCTGCTGGCTCGAGCGAATGCAATGTGTTCGAGACCGGGAGTTCGGCCGGCTCCCGCGATGGACCGCAAATGCTGCAACTCCGTCGTCAACTTCAGGCGGCTGATTGCCGACCTTCTGTCTAGGCGCGCTGCGACCGCAAGTGTCCGGCATGCATTTCAAGCTCGGTACGAACGAGCACGACGCGGCTAAAGTGCACGCCAGGGAAAAGTCGCGACAGACGGCCACATCAAGTCAATACGGAGAACTGAATGACCAAATCCTTGCAGCAGGTGCTGAAACAAATCCAGAAGCTGGAGAAGGAAGCGAAGGCCCTGCGCGACAAAGAGAAGATTGGTGTCGTCGCTCGCATCCGCGAAGCTGTCGCCCACTACGAGATCACTCCAGCAGAACTCTTTAGCGCTGCAACTCCTGCCAAAACTCGCAAGGCCCGAACCGCCGCGACAGGAAAGCCTACCAAGCCCGCCACCAAAACCAAGTCTGTGGCCAAGTACACGGACGGCACCGGCCGCACTTGGAGTGGCGTCGGCAAGCGCCCGAATTGGTTCAAGGATGCTCTGGCTGCGGGGAAAGCTGCAGAAGACCTGCTCATTAAGGCCTGAACTCGAAGAACCCGTTCAGGACCCAACGGCGGTGCCGGCGCGTTGAGCGCTCGGCATTGCCTGCCCATCCCGACGTCGATGTCCCCATCGCCTTGGCCAAGTAGCGAGAAGGCCGGAGCCCGATCAAGGGGCTTCCTGCCAAGTCGGGCGAAGCGCAAGCGGGCGCGAGACAGATCGCGCCGCGGACGCTCGATGAGCGGTTCAGCGAGTGGGTTGCGTTGCCCGTCTGAATGCCCCCTCCACGGCAGTCATCCCGCGCCGGGATCGGAAACGAGTTCGCTCCGCTTCACGCCGCGCGAGACACCGCCCACCTTTCGTACTTCCTCGACAACCTGAAGTACTCGACCGCGAGGTGCTGGAGCGTGGCCACCTCCTGCTCGAGTTCATCAATCGTCATCACGGTTGGCGGCACAGCGTCTTCCGGATCCATGTTCCAGTGCAACGGCACGAACTCGATCCGCGGCGGGTTTTCAGCGAAGCTGCGTGGCACACCCCATCGCCCGTGCACATAGTCGTTACGCACGTGCTTGAGGCGATCCGCTTCATCGAACCATTCCTTTAGCTCCACCATCGCGGCAGGCTCCACGTCTGCAAATAGTTCTCTCGTGAGCTCTCGAAGTCTGGTCAGGCGGTGCGCGAACGGGTCTTTTGCTTTCAGTACATCCGTGACGTCCTGGCCAAGGTGTGGCCCCATCCAACTCAACTGCAGGCCCACATTGAAGTCGAGCTGGGCATGCGCGTGGACAAGGCGGCCGAGCAGTCCATAGAACCGCGATGTGAATTCGTCCTCCGGGCGAAGTTTGTACTTCTTCGTCGGCATCGTTGAACCCCCTCCTCTTGATCTCTACGTCAGGGTAGCCGCTTGCGCAGCCCTTCCCGATACAGGACGCCGCCGACCTCGACCAGCACCGCCATATCGTCTTCGGTCAGGTGGTCCTCGGCGAGTCCGATCCAAGCCCCCAGCCGGACCACGGCGTCGTCCAAAGACGCCCGACTCTCCTGCAGGTCGAGCAGCTGCGCCTGAATTTCAAACTGCTGGATCACAGGATGCATCATGGTCAGCTCTAACGCCCGTCAGGGCCGGCATCGGTGGGGTGAGCCCGGCCAAGGTCGCTGCTCACTGGGCCGGCATTCTCCGCCGCCAATTCGAAGCCCGCCAGCCATGCCGCCGTCACTTCCAAGGGCTGCACGCGCATGTCCAAGGCGTCTGCCTGGTCAAGCGCCCACGCCCGCCAGCGCGCAAAGCCCGCTGCTCCTGACGCCGACGAACCGCTGCCCAAATCCGCCACAAACCGCCGAATCTCCTCCGCCCGCCTTGCGCCTGCGATCGCCTTCATGAGCAGCCGGGTTCGCCGCAGTTCCAGCGCGCGCCGTGCCGCCTCGACCCGCTCCCGCTCGAACCGTTGCGCCTCCTCGACCGCGTGCACGGCCCGCGCGCGTGACTCCACCAGATGGCCGTACCGCCAGGCCAGCCAGTCCCGGTATCGCTGCTCCCAGGCCGATATCAACAATACCGTCAGGTCGTGGACGGTGGCGCTGTCCATCCGCTCAAAGACCCGCGCGGGCTTGGCCTTCGGTGTCCGGCTTTCGGGGTCCGAGTCCAGCCAGAACTCCATGGACCGGCGGCGACTCGACGGCGCCCTCGGCTCGCCAGCTTTGGACGGCGGCGCCGGCTCAACGCGAACTTCAAATCTGCTGCTCAGTCCCCCCGCCCCGACCGCCAACACGACTTCGTGCCCACCGCTCGCCGTCACCGTAAAACCGCACCGCGTCCAGGCCCACGCCAGCGTTTCGATCGCCTGGAGCACCGCCTCGCCTGGCGCGCCGCGGTACAGCGGCTGCAGCCAGGAGCGCCAATAGCCCTCGGCCGCGCGGCGTTCGTCCTGGCTCAGCAGCTTCTGAACGACCGGGTGGCGGCCCTCGGCCCGACGCCGTGCCGTCTCGGCACGCGCGAGTTGCGCGTACTGCGCCACGGCCTCCTCCAGCGTTCGACCAAACGCGGGCGCCGGCGGCACCGATTGCGCCAGGTCCGCCGGCTCAAACCCCTCCAGCCCCTCGGCCGCCGCGTCGTGGTCCTCCTGGATGCGCTCGGCCACGGTGTACGTCAGCGGCGGGCGCACGAACTTCGCCTTGGCCTTGCCGCCCACCGCCAGCGCCGCCCAATAGCCACGCGGCGGTGCCGGCACGTTCAGCGCCCTGCACTGCTTGCCGATCCAGACGTCGGAGACGCCCAGCGCCTGGGCCAGCTGGGTGCGCGGACGCGACCAGACCAGCTCGTAGAGCGCGCGACGGGTGAGCGGCAGGTCCATGGCACGGGTCCCGGGTCGTGGCACAGGCCGCCGACCTTAGACGCGCGACGGGCCGGTGCGCCACCCCTCGATTGACAGGCGACGGGTGCCCCTGGCACGCGGTCACCGCGCAACAGGTGTTATGTCAGATGGGGTTCGAGTCCCCCGGGCAGGGCGTGCCAGCCGCACGTGGAAGTCGAAGTTTTGGGACGGGCTGCTCAGGGTCGACTGGCGGAAGTGCAGCGGTTGCGGTCTGCCGCGCCGGCAGGTTCACGCTCCGGGACACGAAGCCGTCATCGGCTCACCCGGCGACGCGGCAGTAGCGACGACCGCTTTCAAAGGCGAAGCTGCCAACCAGCAGGGAAGTGTTGTAGCCCGGCGCTCAGGCTCTGAGCAGCTTCGAGCTGAGCAAGCCCGTCGCGATCGAGAACGGAATGCGGCTCGCCTTGCCTGAGGGCGGCAAGACCGTCGGCGCTGGCATCGTGGATGAAGTGCTCAGCTGAAAGGCTGCGCCTTCCCTGCCGTTGTTGCTTGCTTGTCAGGCAGCAAGGGTTTCTTCTTTCCCGCCGGAGCTGGGCAGCTTCGTTGAAAACGGTATTCGGCTCCACCCCGGGGCGACGCGTCGGCCTCATTCGGCGCCCACGGCAGGCCATATCAGGAGGCGCCACGGTTCTTGGGCGGAGCGATGCGTGGGTTTCCTAGGGCAAGTGAATGAACCGACCTGGAACCGCGTCCGCAAGCCAAAACGTGTAGTTCGCCTTGTAGAAAACGATCCCTTCCGCGTGCGCCCGCGCCGCATCAACGCGCAGCAAGCAGGGCGCGCCGTGCCTGCCTCCGACGGATAGCGCCAACTGGTTGTCCGTTGTCAGATGGACGTACTGGCGCCTCATGGGCAGCAAACCGCGGTCTCGGATTTCAGCCAGTGCATCGCGGCTTGTGCCATGAAAGAGTTCGGCCGGAGGTTCGGCTGGACTGAGTGCGATGCGGTCGGCCACGGAATGCCCATAGTTCGCTCGCACGGCGTCGCCTTCAATCGAATACCGCTGCTTTAGCGGCTCCACTTGGGCCACCACCTCCCTGACCATGTCTTGCGTGACATCAGGGACGGTCAAACGGATTGCGTCGACCACGTCGTCCAGGCAGACATAGCCCTCGGGGTCGAGCCTCAGGCCGGCCTGCTCGGGCGCGTGGCGAAGCAGGTACGCCATCTGCTTGCTGACCCGCTTCAGCAACTTCATGTCGGTCACACAGAGGCCTTCCATGCATTGCCGTTATCTTGCAGAGAAACGCGCAGCCGTTCCGCAGGTGTCGACTTCAAGAGGCCGCGCAGGTGGAAGCAGTGATATCGCAGCGTCGGCAGCTCCGGTATCGGTATGGCCACGACACCGGGTGGCATGCTGCAGCAGGCGTTGACAACGGCAGTGCCGGCACCCATCGCGACAAAGCCCAGCATCAATTCCCACCCGTTGGCCTCCAACGCAACCTCCCAGAGTACCTCTGCCGACTGAAGCAGGGCGGCAAGCATCTCCCGATGTGGCCGGCCACGAGGCGGTACGACGAGCCGCTCACCGGCCAAGTCCTTCAGCCTGAGGCGTGATCGCCGGGCAAGGCGATGTCCCTCTGGTACCGCCAGGACCTGACCGACGGTCGTGAGAACGATCGATTGGAGTTGCTCCGGCACGACGTCCAACGGCGCGACGCCCAGTTGAGCCTTGCCTCCCAGTACCGCAGCCAGCGCCTCATCGCGATTCAGCGTTAGGAGGCGAAGCGGCGCCGATGCGTCCTTCTGGAAATGCGTGATGCCTTCCTTCAGCAAGTAGAGATAAGCACCTTCGCCGGCCGCCAGCGTCACCGGACGCTCTGCCATCCCAAGCAGCTGGGCCAGTAGCTCACTCGTTCCTTCACGCAATTGACGGCCGTGCCTGGCCACCAATTCGCCGTGCTCCGTCAGCTCCAGAGCGCGTCCGACACGGCGGTAGAGCGGCCGGTCGAGCCGCTCGCTCAACTTGCGCACCTTGACGTGGAGGGCTGGCTGAGAAATGTGGAGGCCTCGAGCAGCCTCGCTGAAGTTCAGCGAATCGGCAAAGGCAGCGAACGCCAGCACGGCGTCGAGATCAAGGTTTGCAGGCTGCGTCATCTATATCGCAAGACTATAGCCAATATGAACTCAGTAGTTCTCAGATAGCTATGGCGTTCCTAGCATTGCCTCCCATCAATCACATAGACCTCAGGGAGTCATCATGAAAAATCTTGGTATCGACATCGGGCGCGTTCTCATCGCGCCAGACGCACCCGGAGGGCGCGCAGACACTTCCTTCATCGGAGGAACGCTCGCAGACGCGCTAGCAACGCCGCCCTACAAGGGGATGTTCGACGTCGTGCCTGGTCTTGTTCAACAGTTTGAGGGGCGGGTTTGGCTGGTCTCGAAGGCGGGGCCGCGAGTTCAGGAGAAGACTCGACATTGGCTGCGGCACCACCGCTTCTTCGAGCGCACGGGCATTCCGCCGGACAACCTGCGCTTTTGCTTGGAGCGGTCTCAGAAGGCGGGGCACTGTGCCGCCTTGGACATCACGCATTTCATCGATGACCGTGGCGATGTCCTCGACCACCTCGATGGCGTGGTTCCGCACCGATTCCTGTTCGGTCCTCAGCGAAAGCCCCACGTTTCGAGCGGCGTCGTGCCGGTCATCGACTGGCCGACCGCCGCGGATGCTGTCATCGTCACGCTCGGGAAAGAGCTCGCAGCCCCGCTCCGTTGAGGCGACCCGGTTCAGCACGGCACCGCACCGTGCGACGCCGGAGCAACGGCCTAGTTTTTCCTCATCGCGAGCAGGTAATTGACTCCCTTCCAGGTACCTAGCCCAAAGGTCCTGGTGATGGGGTTGTAGCGAAGACCCTTCTCTTCGCGCAGTACCAGCCCGGATGCTGCGGCCATCTCTTTCAGCTCCGCTGGCTTGATGAACTTCGCGTAGTCGTGCGTACCGCGCGGAAGTACCTTCAGCACGCGCTCGGCGCCGAAGACGGCAACCATCCAGCTCAAGGGCGATCGGTTGATCGTGGAGAAGAACGCCCACCCGCCCGGTTTCAGCAGCGTCGAACAGGCGGCCACGACCTGGGCTGGATCCGGCACGTGCTCAAGCATCTCCATGCAGGTCACCACGTCGAAAGAGCCAGGCATCTCGCGCGCGAGTTCCTCGGCTGCGATATGCCGGTACGTCACCGAAGCCTTACTTTTTTTTTGAGCGCGTGCAGCGCGGCCACCTTCAGCCCCTTGTCGGCCAGGTCGATCCCCAGCACATCAGCGCCGCGATGCGCCATCGACTCAGCCAGGATGCCGCCGCCGCAACCGACATCCAGCGTCTGCTTCCCGGCCAGCGACGCAAGGCGATCGATCCATTCGAGCCGGCGTGGATTGATCGCGTGGAGCGGCCAAAACTCGGACTCTGGATCCCACCAGCGTGAAGCGAGCGCCTGAAACTTGTCGAGCTCAGCGGCGTCGAAGTTGGTATGCGTAGCCATCGAATATTCCTTGTCTGAGTGGTTCACCAGTGACCCTGGCGGCGGTTCCAGCGGTACAGCTGGCGGGCGAACGCGATGTAGGCCCAAGAGGTCAACGTGCGCAGGCCGGGCCAGTTCAACGGCTTGAGCAACCAACTCCAGCGTGACTGCAGGGACCACGTTGTGAGGAGCGCAGGCGCGCCGATCTGAAGGTGACCTTGCGGGTCAACCAGGTGCAAGCGCTCCCGGACGTCCTCCAGATCAAGCCCCAGCGGGGCAAGACGCTCCGGATTGCGATGAACGTCCACCCATTCGACGTCACCCTCAGCGATGCAAGCGCGCATCGCGCACACGCCTGCGTCGCAAACCGGGCAGGCGCTGTTGTAGTAGACGACGTGAGGCCCGGTCGCCGGTGCGGCGGGCTGCGCGGGTGCGGGCGAGATGTCGGACACATGGGCTCCCAAAGGCTGACTCATTGTGCATCGGAATTAGCTAATTGGCTAACTACGCAATTAGCGAGAAGGGAAATTAAGTTGCTAGGATCCCGTCATGGAAAAGATCTTTGAAGCGCTCGCCTCCACACCCCGGCGCAAGATCCTCGCGTACCTGTCCGAGACCGAACTCTCGGCCGGCGACATCGCGAGCCGCTTCGACATGACGAAGCCGTCCTTGTCCAAGCACCTGAAGATTCTGGAAGCGGCTGGACTGGTCAAGGCGGACAAGCGTGGGCAATTCGTCTTCTACAGCTTGCAGAAGGACAGCCTCACCAACACCCTAACGAGCTTCGTCCAGCAGGTCTGCCCGGTTTCCACCAAGCTCCGCAAGGAGAGCAAGGCGATCGCTGCCGCCAAGACTTCGCGGTCTGGTAGCGGCAACGTGTAGGCAAGCAAACGGGCGGCTAAGCATGCCGTCGATGTTTGCCTGCGGAAGGGCATGAGGAGCGTAGCCGCCTAGCGCGCGAGGCTGGTCGCTCCGCTTTAGTCCCACCGTAGATCAGGTAGGTTTTGAGCGGCCAAAAGCCTGTGTACCCTACGCATTGATTGACGTGCCGCAGTTGCAGTTCGTGCTCGTGATGAGTCTCGGTGCTGCCGATGCCTTGATGCCCCGGGGCGTTTCCTGCTTCTAGTCGGGCCAGAGATGGGTTATGGTTGCAACGCGGCTATGGGGGTCCTTCCTTCTAAAACCTCTGAACCTAGGGTCCCCGCTTTCCGCTCATCGCCTGCCTTCCAGCAGGCGATCTTGTTTCCAGGGACGGAACGATGAACGAGATCTACCTGCGCCGTCGCACGCGGTTGTATGTGCGCCCGGGCTCGGGCGGCGTCACGCCACAGCAGATCGCCACGATGCTCAAGGAGATCGAGGCGCTAGGCTTCGTGCTGGCCGATGAGGTGGTTTCGCGCCTGTCTACCCTTTCGCCCGAAGATGCGGCGCGACTGTTGCGTGAGACGACCCAAGAGATGCGCAAACTCCTGGGTGCGCACCGTCAGCACGAGCCGCTGTATCCCGGCTTCCCCACGCAGGTGATGGCGCTGACGGAGGCCCAGCTCTACCTGAACGCGCTGAGCCATTACGTGGGCCTGCGTCGCATGCCGGCAACGGACGAGCAACGCCCGCCACTGCTGCACAACCGCTTCCCGCGCATCGTGGAACTGGGATCGGTGGAGGACTTCGAGGCCATCTGCGCGCGGCTGGCGGGATCCGCTGCAGCGCTGTCGGCACAAGACCAGGCTGACCTGACCTGGTTCGTCCGCCAGTACCGAACCGACGTGTTCCGCCTGCTGCCGGCGAAGTTCCCATTCAAAGAGAATCTGGCTCTTCTTGGCGCTCAACTAATGCTGCATGTGAGCGATGACGAGCGCACACAGCACTTCGTCGAAACACATTTCCGCACGGCGACCGACGTGCTGCGCCTGGCCGTGGGCCTGTCTGGCGGTGACGTGTCGCTCGCCGCGTCCACTCGCTTCGCCCGGTTCCCGCGCCGCCAGCGCCGGTTGCTGCTGGCGCTGATGGAGGGCTGCGGGGGCCTGACCGAAGACATGCGCCGCCGGGTGGAGCCATTCAAGCGCTTGGGCGAGCGACTGCACCCGAGAGAGCACGCAGAGCGCTACCCGAAGACTGCTGCAGCGTTTGCAGTGATTCGCGACGGGCTGCCCTTCGTGAGTTTCAACAGCCGTGTGGAACAAGCCTTGGCCACCGGCGACGTGGCTGGCGCGGCGCAGGCCTTGGAGGCGCGTCCCGGCGAGTACGCCCGTCGGCTGGATGTGCTGCTGCGCAAGAGCGGCGAGCCCGAGGCGTTGCTGAAGCGCTTCGCCGAGTTGGCAACGCGCGTTTCTACCGCTGTGCTGCTGCAGGTGCTGGCGCATTTCAAGGTGCGCGCCGAGCAAGGGCGGCTGCGCGTGTTCTTCCCGAAGGGCGAGGTCGCCAAGGTGTTCGCGCTGCGCGACCGCCGCGTGGCCATCGATGCGCGCGTCGCTCAACAGGTGGTGCGGGGCTGCGAGGAAGCGCTGCTGGCGCGCTTCGCGCAGCTGCCGCCGCTGGGGCGCTGCTTCGTGGATCCAGCGTTAGCGAGCTACGTGGTGCCGCTGGCACAGCGCGCCGCGTCCAAAACGCTGCGCACCTTTGCGCGTGGCAGCCGCATTCCGATGCCGGAGGGCGGCTTCGTCCGGCTTTTCCTTTGGTGGATGAACGGCCGCTCGCGGGTGGACATCGACCTCTCCGTAGTGCTGTACGGCGACGACTACCGCTACGTGGACACCATCGCGTTCTACAACCTGCGCAGCTGGGGTGCCCACCACAGCGGCGACATCGTCGATGCGCCGAAGGGCGCCGCCGAGTTCATTGACCTCGACCTGCAGATGCTGCGTGCACGCGGCGTGCGGTTCGTGATGATGTGCGTCAACAGCTACTCGGGTCAGGCCTACTGCGACTTGCCGGAATGCTTCGCAGGCTGGATGTCGCGCACGGACCTGAACTCGGGCGAGCCCTTCGAGGCCCGTACCGTGGTGGACAGGGTGGACCTGGCTTCCGACGCGCACATCAACCTGCCGCTGGTGCTGGACCTGCAGCGCCGCGAAGTGCTGTGGGCTGACATTGCGCTCAAGGATCATCCACGTTTTGCCAACAGCGTGGCGGGCAACCTGGCCGGGGTGTCGCTGATGCTGCGTGCGCTGCACGAGATGGTGAAGCCCGATCTGCATACGCTGCTGTCGCTGCACGCGCGTGCCCGCGGCTCGCTGGTGGACGACCCGGCGAAGGCCGACACGCGCTTCGGCACAGCACGCGACTCCACCGTCACGCCGCTGGATGGAGACGCGATACGAGCGCACTACCTGCAGTAGCGATCTCGAGGCAGCCAGACTCCTGCTTGACAGCCTGACAGCCTGACAGCCAGCGGTATCTACGGCGTGGCATCTCGAATCAGCTTCGCCGCCGTGTCGACGCGCCGGCTGAGCGGCCCCTCAAGGACCTTGAAATCGATCTGCCGCTTCTTGAGCGCGCCCCGATACCAGGCTTGTTGACGCCGCCGGAATTCCTCCTCCTGCCGAGTCCCGTCCTGTACGAATGGAAAGTTGGCCGCGCACAGAAACGTCATCGCATAGGGGCGGCGAGCCAGATCCGCCAGCGCTTCAGCCACGCTGCCGAACATCAGCTCGCTGTAGAGCAGGGTCGTCAGGGGCGTCGTATCGCAGATCAGCCATTGGCGTGCCATCAACGCTTGTTGCTGTTCCCGCTCGACCTGCGTCCTCGCGATGTGCTCCATGTCCTCCAAGGTCAGCACGCCGCCACGCTGCTCCCAGTGCTCTCGTCCGAATTCGGGCACGTACACGGTATCCAGGGCCTCGGCCAGCGCGCGGGCCAGCGTGGACTTGCCGGTGGACTCGCCGCCCAGCAGCGCGATGCGGGGCACAAAGTCGACGTAAACCTCGGGGCCCAGCAGGTGCCGGCAGGTGAGAGGATCGCGGCGCACCTGGGTTCCGGACACGGCTAGCTCGGTGCGTGCCTGGTCTACGCACACGTGGCGTACCGTTGCGCCGAACGCCTCTGCCAGCACGGCTGCGAAACCGTCGCCGTAGCTCTCACTGGTGAAAACCGCATCCACCGGACCGCCCAGCAGGTTCTGCAGCAGCCACGCCACGAAATGGCGATGTACGGCGCCGGGCGCGTCGTCATCGGGCAGCGGGCGGCGTTCGATGCCTTGGGCGTCGCAGCGGCGGGCCAGTTCGTCATCGTCGATGACATGGCAGGCCAGATCCGGGAACCGTGCCTGTAGCCAGCCCGCGCGGCGTTTGCGGTCGTACCCATCGAAGCCGGGCTTGGTGTAGCTCAGCACGATCAGGTCATCGCACTGCGACCGAGCACGCTTGATGAGCAGTTCGTGGCCCAGGTGCAGCGGGCAGAACTTGCCCACCACCAGTCCGCGGTGAAACCGCTCGCTCACGAGATCTGCAGGCGTTGAAGCTGGCGCCAGCGCCACCATCCAAACCACGCGTTCACCCAATAGGCGGCGTAGAGAGTGGCCGTCAGCTGCAGGCCGCGGCTTGCGTACAGCGGCACGGCGATGGTGTTGACGAGCAGCCAGACTGGCCAGTTCTCGACCCGGCGCCGCAGCAGGAAAACTTGGGCCACCACGCTCAGCGCGAGGACCGCGGAGTCGATGAAGGGCGCGTAGGCATCGGTGAACCGCATCAGCAGCGCGCCGTAGCTCACAGTGGCGAGGGCCGCCAGAACGATAGCGCCACCGAACTCACGGCGCGTCGTCCGCGTCACTGGTAGCGCCGCACCCGCACGGCCGCGCAGCCAGTGCCACCAGCCTATCGCGCTGGTCACGATGAAGAATGCCTGCAGCGTCACGTCGGCATACAGCGCCGCGCGGTAGAAGGTCACCGCGAACAGCGCGCAGCCAGCAATGCCGGTCCACCACGTGTGCACGCTATTGCGCGCTGCCAGCAAGATGGAAACGGTTGTTAGCACGCTGGCTGCCAGCTCAACGGAATCGGTCATCCGGTTGTGGTCTCAAGGTCTGAGGTGTACTGCCGTACCTTGTCGTCGGCCAACAGCGGCTGGACGTTGATCGACAATGGACCCAGCAGGGCCTGCAAGGCGCCGCACACGGCATCCGCATGCGTCATCGCGCCAGGTGTAAGGCTCAGCTGCACCGAGGTGTCGGCGCACTGGTGCAACGAATACTGCGTGAGCGGCCAGCGTTCCAGTGCGTGCGTGACGTCGATGTTGTTGACCCATGCACCGGTTGCGGTCTGGAAGCGTACCGGCGCGCGCCCGTGCAGCGCTTGTAGCACCGGGCCGTGCTCGCCATGCACTAGCGCGGCCTGGTCGCCGGTGCGGTAGCGCAGCAGCGGCAGACAAAAGTTGAAGCCACCGGTCAGCGTGATCTCGCCGCGTTCACCTTCTGGCACTGGCTGGCCAGACGCATCGAGGATCTCGACATACATACGCGGTTGCAGCAGCACGTGGCCGCCGGCCGCGGCGTCGAACACGCCGATGGGACCGGCCTCGTTCATCGAATACAGGTCGAGAACCGGGCAGCTGAAACGCGCCTGCAACTCGTCGCGCAGGCCGCACGAGAGCATCATGCCCACGGAAAGCAGCGCACGCGGCCGCGTCTTCAACGGCAGGCGCAGCAACTCGCCGAACGAGATCGGATCGCCGGCGATGACCTCGGCATCCAGCGCGTCGAGGTAGGTCGCCCGGTCGGCCGGGTCACGCCAGTCGTCGGGGTGGAGGTTGATCTTGGCCAGCCCCGAGTCATCCATCAGCGGCGTGACGCTGACGTAGGTGAAGCAGCGCCGCTGCACGCCCAGCAGCACGACGCCGACCTGACCGCAGCGGTGCCGGGGTTCGATGCCGAAGCGCTGCAGGGCGCGCAGGTGAAAGGCCAGGTAGCGCGCCGCCACGACCGGATGCGACGCGATCAGCAGCGGGTTGCCCGTGGTGCCGGTCGTGCGGAAGTTGATGAGCCGATCCAGGGGCACGGAGTCGGGCACGTAGCGCGCGATGTCCGCCGCCAAGTCAGCGCGGGTGATGGTGGGCAGGTCTTCGAAGCGGTCGGGCAGATGCGTCAGCGCGCGGAAGGCGGGCACCTCGCGGCAGGTCTGCTGCACGAAGGCGGCCAGCCAGTCGGGCTTGCTGCCGCGCGGCCAGCCGACCTCGGCAGCCTGCACGTCGCGAACGAAGCCGCGCAATTCATCGACCTCCTCGGCCAGCAGGCGGTTGCCGCTCTGGTTGCTGAAGCGCGGAGCGGCGGGGTGTTCGCGCAGGAAGTCGAGCATGCGCTGGCCGTGCTCGGTCAGCGTCGGGCAAAACGCCAGGTCTTCGTCGCGCAGCGGCATGCGCGCTACTCGCGGGTCCACTTGTCAGCCGACGCCTCGGCGGCCTTGCGTACCAGCGCCTCGCGGATCTCCCGGGCGCGCGCCTCGGCGGCGCGGCTGGCGTCCAGCAGACGCTTGCGCTCGGTGGCGCTCAGCGCGGACAGCCGGTCGGCGGCCTGCTCAGCGGTCTCGCCATGCGGGCGCAGGCCCAGACGCGCCAGCAGCACGCGCACCAGCTCCTCGCGGCGGTCGGGGTCTTGCAGGTACTTAGTGGCCGAGGCCAGGCCGGCCAGTTCAGCGGCGGTGCCGTCCAACAGGTTCAGCACGTCGGCCCGTGTCGCAGATTGCTCGCGCAGGGCATCGTCCGCCAACAACCAGGCCATCACCAGCGCCATGCGCAGCCGGCCGGCGTCGGCGCTGCGGCCCTCGAAGCGCTGCAGCTCCGCCAGGCTGGCGCGGCCCCGGCCCTGGGCCAGCAGGTCGTTGACGACCGCGGCGACGAAAACTTGGCCGGATGCGCCGATGCGCGGCTCGTCGAGGAAGTCGGGAGGCGTGTCAGCCAGTCGACGAAGCAAGGTCTCAAGCGGTGGGCCAGGCAGCAGCATGGGGAGGTGCAATCAGGCGGAAAACTTGGCGAACACGCGCGTGGAGCGGCAATCATCGCAGGCGGCCGCCCGCTTCTCGCGCTGGCGCGCGGCGAAGCGGGCCGGCAGCGCCAGCAGATCGTCCACAGACGTGATGGCAGTGGTGGGCACTCCGTAGCCCACCACGGTGAAGTCGCATGGCGCCATGACGCCATGCTCATCGATGAAAAGGAAATCACGGCCTGGCCCGCAGTCGGCGACGGCGATGCGCTGGCCACGGGCTGTGGCGGCGAAGCGGTCCAGATAGCCACTTTCACCGGTGAGGCGTGCGTCACACGCTGCCAGGCGAGCGCGCAGCGCCGGCAGTTCGGCCCGAAGCCATGCGACGTCGTCGGGCTGCAAGGCATGGGCAGGAAAGAACTCGGGCCGGTCGCGGCCGCCCAGCGCGTTGAACGTGATCTCGTCGATGCCCCAGTCCGCGAGAGCCTCGCAGAGGTCGGGGAATGCATGCAGGTTCTGCCGCATCAGCACGACGTTGGCGCGCAGCCTTAGCGCCGCCCGGCTCTCCCGCCGCGTGGCGAGTGCCATCACCGCGTCGCGGAGCTTGTCGAAGCCGCCCGGCCAGCCGCGCATGGGGTCATGGAAGTCGGCGAAGCCGTCGACGCTGACCGTGAGTTCGGCGAAGCGCCCCAGCACGAGGTTCTGCGCCTTGGCCTGACCCAACGTTGTGCCGTTGGTGGTGGCGCTTTGCGCCAAACCCAAGGCGTGCACCTCCGCGGCGACGCCGGCCAGTTCGGGCCACAGCAGCGGCTCGCCGCCCAGCCAGCTGACCAGCACGCGCCGGCCCGTGGCGGTCTGCCACTCGGCCAGTAGCGTGGCGAAGCGCAGCACCTCCCGCGCATCGGCGTGCTGGCGCGCACGGGGCAGCGACTGATCCCATTCGCAGAACGGGCAGCGGAGGTTGCAATGCTGAGTGATACGCCAAACCACGATCATGTGTAGTGCCGCCGCGAAAAGGCGCGTGCGAACTCGAGCAGGTCTTCCAGGTTGGTGATGGCCGAGATGTCCCAGCGCTGCTCGCTGCGCGCGCGGCGGAGGTCACGGTAGGCGGTGGCGGGCCAGCCACCGTCCTTGTGCTCCCAATTGGACGGAAGCTGCAGCGCCATGCTGCCGCCGCCGCCGGCCGTGGCCAATGCGCGGGCGGACACGTCCCATCCGTCGTTGCCGCGCTCGTCACGGTCGAACATCGTCGTGATGCCGTCATCCGAGATCATCAGCAGGTGCACGGGGCGGTCATGCCTTGCGCTGCCCAGGTAGGTATCGCGCAGGCGATGGATCGGAAAAGCCGTGGCGCCGCCGTAGAAGCCGGTGAGGATGCGCAGGATCGCCTGCTCGTCACGCACGAAGCCAGGCGTGTGCATGACCTGCTGCTTGCCGCTCCACAGCGTGACCTGCACGCGCGACCCCGCACGCAGTGCCGACAGCGCGATGACGGCGCCCGCCAGGCTCATGTAGGAGATGCGCTGCTGCGGGTTGGGCATGGAGCCGGAGCTGTCGACGTAGAGGTCCAGGTCGATGAGGGACTTCGCCAGCGTCTGGCCGGGTTCCAGGCCGTAGTGGCGCTGCACGGTGGTCATGCCGGGGATGACGTAAGGTGACAGCAGCACGCTCTGCAGCGCATCCAGTGTGTCGACGGCGTCGCCAATCTCCCATGGGTCCAGCCCTTCGAGTTGCGGCTCGGGGCTGTCGGGCCGCATGCGACGCGGGAATGGCACAAGGTAGGGCAGCGCGCGCTCCCGGTAGTAGCGCACGGCAGCCTCGTGGTCGTCGATCTTCAGGCCGGCGGCGCGCAGCAACTCGCCGTACTCGAAGGGCTCGCGGTTCTGGCCTTTGCCGGCTGGGCTGCCAGGCTCATCGGATGGCACCGTGCCTTCTTGCGGCGCACCCGGCTCGACATCGTCGCCGGTAATGGCCGGGTCACGAGATGGGTGCGTGGCACGGGTCTCGTCGCCATCGATGTCCACGCCGCCGAACGGCTCGCAGCCTTCGCCGGCATCCAGCGTGTCCAGCAAGTGGCGCACTGCACCCTGCTCGGCCTTCTCCGCGTCCTCCACCAAGTAGGGCAGCAGCAGCGCGGCGAAGCTGCCGGCGCCGGCCAGCCAGTCGTTGGCGTAGACACGCACCAGGCGCGCACCCAGCCACGCGTCGCCGTCGATACGTGCGGCCTTGTCGCCCGAGCCGAGGCTGCCGGGCGTCAGCTTCCACAGCTGCTCGTAGATGCGCAGGTACAGGTCCCAGACTTGGCTGATGGTTTTCTCGGCGCCCGGCGTGCGCTCGCCGGCCAGGCGGCGATAGATGTCGGCCAATCGCAGCCCCTCTTGGCGCTGCAGGCGGTCGTTGATGAGCAGGTCGGCGTACAGGTTGGCCACCATCGGCGCATGGCGCTCCAGCGTGGGCAGGCCGGCGCGGATGCGCGCGAGCAGGCGCAGCTGATCGGTCATGTTGCCGGGTACCAGCACATGGTGGCCGATCTCGTGCGCCAGGATCTCGACGGCGTGATCTTCCAGCTTCAGCGCGGCTATTGCCGGGAGGTCGATGACGATCCGCTGATCCTTCAGCCGGATCATCGCGAAACTGCCCTCGAGGCCTTGCTTGGCAGCTTCCACGCGGCTCTCGCAAAGGTGCGGCAATTGCAGTCGCGTGTAGCGGCTCCAGACGGCGAGCGCCTGCGGCCAGGCAGTCTGCCAGCGGTCGAGCAGGCTCTCGGTCGATGGGAGCGAGGTATCCATCACAACGGCAGCAGGCGCAACGTGTGCGAATACGGCGATGCGATGGCCAGCGTGTGCGCGTCAGCTGCCAGTTGCAGGCCCTCGGCCGGGAGATCCAGTACCAGCTCGCGATCTGCGAACACCAGGGTGGCGCCGCGGCGCTGCGGGACCATGGGCGGCGGCGGCAACGCCCCGGCGGCGAACTCGTCGGCCGTGGCGGGCAGCAGCACGGCACCGAACGCGTCGGCGATGGCAAGGAAGTGACGCGTGCCGCTGCGCACCAGGAAGCCGGCCGACGACAGGCGCAGCTCTGGCGGTTGCGAGAAGCGGCCACCGAAGCCGGTGAAGGCGCCGAGCTGCCAGCCGTCCACGCGCCGCGGTTGCGACGATGCCCAGGGGTCGGACGCCAGCGCAGCGCGCAAGCCACTCGCGGAGCCATCGGCCGGCGCGCCCAGTGCAGCAAGTTGCAGCGCCGGCGGCAGGTTGTCCGCAGCCTGCAGGGCGCCCGCGCGGAAGTGCGCCAGCCCCGAGCGCCAGGCCAGCACCTTGCCCAGTTCCAGAAGCTGCGCCCCCGTGGCGGCGCCGGGCGCAAGCTGCACCATCAGGTCCAACCACTCGTCGCCGCGCGCACCGTCTACGCCGCCCAGATGCACGACGGCGTTGCTCATCGCGCCGAGAACCTCCTGCGGCTCCTCGGCAATGCGTGCGGCCAGCAAGGGGAAGAGTTGCGACCAGGTCTGATTCAGCAACGGGGTCCGCGCCCCGGGCCCGGCCAGGCCGTGCAGGCACAGGCTGATGGCAACGTCGTACGCAGCGAGCGCCACCGCCGTCATGCGTGTGGGCGCTGCCGTGTGGACAGCCACCACCACGCCGTTCACCTGTTGCTGCAGGAAGGCCGCGAAACCCGCAGCATCGAAGCCAGGCGCGCGACGCTTTGCCTCTTCAACGCGGGCGTTGAACTGGCGCCGGCCTGCGGCCAGCACCTGGGCGAAGGGGGCGGAGATCGCGCTCACTGGGTGCGCAGCCAGTGCAGGTAGTTGGTGTAGCGCTGGTGGAGGTACTTCAGCTTCTGGAGGTCGTCGTGCAGCGGGCCGTACAGCTTGCGGCCCTTGGTCAGCTCGCCCACCAGGCGCTCGATGGCTGCCAGTCGCTTTCGAGTGTCGGACTCGGACACACCGTCCAGCCCGCGGTCAAAGTCCTGCGACAGCCGGCCCACCGGATCGTCGCGGTCCAGGTTCAGGCGGTCGTACTCTTCGCACGACAGGTCCAGCAACCGCCGCAGCCAGCTCAGCCGATCGGTGCGGTAGCCGGCGTTGCCGGGGATGGAGAAGAACGGGGCCTCAAGATCGGGCTGCAGCTTGTCGTGCAGCACGAAAGGCAGCACCTGGCGCAGGTCGTCGAGCTCGACGCGGCGCGAGCCGCGGAAGTAGGCCAGCGCCTTGGCGAATACCAGCAGCGACATCAGGTTGCGCACCGACACGCCGTTCAGCGTCTGGCAGCCCAGGTCCTTCACGCGGTCGCGGCCGTTGTCGGCGGCCACTACCTGCGCCCAGTCCACGCCGGACAGCCGTGCGGTGTCCTTGGTCATGTACTCGAACTGCACGCCGGCGGGCTCGAACAACTCGAACTGGCTGCAGAAGAACTCCAGCCGGCGCCGGACCGGCTCGGGCACCTCCACCGCGCGGATCTCCTCGCCCAGGCGGTCGATCTCGGCCTCGGTGAACACGATTTGTGGCGGCACCACTTCCTCGGGGCGCAGGTTCTCCTCCACGCGCAGCAGCAACTCGCCCAGGAAGCGTGGGTTGAATGACAGCGCCTGCACGACCACGTCGATGCGGTCGCGCAGTGCCTCGATGACTTGGTAGGTGCCGCCGCCCTGGTCGTCGTTGGCGGTGAGGTACCAGGCCGAGTCGGGGCATTCGTGGATGTGGTTCAGGATCTCGGCGTAGTTGTCGCCCATCACCGTCAGCAGCGCGCTCTGCGTGCGCGTGGGGATGCGGTTGTACTCGTCGATGATCTTCACGCGCATGCCCAGCCAGCTGCGCCAGGCGATGCGGATGTCGTCCATGCTTTGCGCGTTCACGAGGTCGCCCGGCAGCGGGTTGCCGAGCAGGTCCGCGATGGTCATCTGGGGGTGGCCGTGCTGCATGCCGCGACGCACATCCCGCACTGGGTAGCCGGCCAGGATGCCCATCAGCAGGGCGCTGGCCGTCTTGCCCCGCCCAGGGCCGCCGACGAACAGGCACTTGCGCCGCGTGGCGAAGGTCAGCAGGGGCAGCAGGATGAAGCTGGAATAGCTCTGTGCGGACGGCAGCGTCAGCGTGCGGTGACCGTCACCCACAGTGAACGACTGCGCCGGCCCGTCGTTGAACTCGATGTCGTAGTGCGGGCTGATGATCGCGTTGTTGACGATCCAGAAGTAGGCCTGCCGCAGCTTCTCGTCCAACGGCACCGTTTCGGCCTGCGCTTCGGCGCCCGTCGATATCGCGCCGCGGTACAGGTCGGCCACGTCGAACTGGCGAGTCGGTGGCGTCGTTCCCGGATTGGTGGGCGCCCGGGAGATGCGCTTGAAGAGATCGAAGGCCGACATGGAAGCTGCTGGTTAGGAAACGGCAATGTACCTAGGGCTGTTCGGCTTTTGCTGCAGGAGAAGCGAGCGGGTCAGCCGGGCGTGTCAGCAAGACTCTGCTGCTGAGATCGCCACAACGAATCAGCCAACCCGGTGATCTCCTGCGCGAGATGAAGTCGATCAAGCCAGGCAACGGGAATACCGGCAGCGCCATATGTGGCGCCGGCGAGTTGGCCCACGATGGCGCCTGTCGTGTCTGCGTCGTCGCCGAGGTTCACGGCTTCAAGGACGGCGTCGCGGAAGTTGTAATGCCTGGCGTAGCACCAGAGCGCGGCTTCCAGGCTATCGACGACGTAGCCGCTGCCCCTGATCTGTTCAACTGGTTTGGCGGTGTGATCGGCAGCGGCGATGGCCCGGATCTTGGCGCTTGTGATGGGCAGCCCGCCGAGATCCAGCACCACCTCCTTCGGCATGCCTCGCAGCGCGCGGCTCAGCGCCACGGCAAACACGCGACATGCATCCAGGCATTCAGTGGCGGCGTGCGTCGTTCGCGAGCTGAGGGCTGCCATGTCCTGAACCAACTGCTCGTCGTGACCAAAGCGCAGGGCAATGGGGGCCAGCCGCATCAGAGATCCGTTGCCGGCCGTGTCTGGGTCCGCAGACCCAGAAAGAGCCTCGCCGGTCAGCAGGAACTGATGGATGGCGCCCTTGGTCGTCAACCCGATGTCGAAGCAGATACCCGTCGAACTCCAGTAGCCCCACTCGTACCAGTTGGCATAGCGCGCCATCTGGTCCTTGGGGTCGCACCGGCCAGTCTGTATCAGGCTTTCTGCCAGGCACAAGGCCATCGATGTGTCATCGGTCCACTTCCCCGGCGCAAGCGAGAAGGGGCCGCCGCCCAGCATGTCGGTTACCGGCGTGAAGCTGCCCCTCGGCATGAACTCCACGGTGGTGCCGACGGCGTCGCCGCAGGCCAGGCCCAGCAACGCTCCTCGGTATCCCTCGATCGCTTCCACAGGTGCCGCCCGATTCAGTTCGACGCCAACCGGGCGCGCACTTCCATCAGCGCGAAGCCCAGCAGGTTCAGCCCACACCAAGCGCGTGGCTCCAACGCTCGTTCATCATTTGCTGCCAGGCCGATTCCCAGATACGGTCGACGGGGCTGGCCTCGACGAGCACGCGGTCACCAGTGGTGAGCAGGTAATCCCGCAGTGCCGGGTGCTGCGAGAACTTGGCCTCATTGGCGCGGACGACGATCTCAAAACGCGCCTGCTCCCAAAGCGCATCGTCGAACCCCTTCACGCCGCGCCCCAGCTTCTTCGCCTCTGCGGGCGTTCTGGCTGCCAGGATGCTGGCGCGTGTCTCCCCGTCACCGAAGAGGCGGGCCTTCTCGGCCATCATGAAATGCTCTGCCGTCAGGTATGTCTGGCCATCGGCCTGGAAGCTGGTTTCGAACCATTGGCTGAAGCAGCCCTTGCCGATGGAACCATCGGCATTGGGCTGGTGCCCCCAGAAGAGCATGTACTTCGGCGTGGCGCCAGCTTCAAGCGCATGCAACAGGTCTTCGACACTGCGGAGATTCAAGATGTCAGTCATGGCGCTGCTGTTGGTAGACGTGCTCCAGCGGGGTCATCAGTCGCGGGTTGTCATCCTGGGCGTACTGGCGCTGCTCGGCGACAAAGTCGGTCATGTCGATGACCTCCATCAGTTCAGTCGTCGCGAACGCACGCAAAAGGCTGCCGCGCAGGCCGAGCTGGATGGCGCGGCGCGTCAACTTGGCGCCGCTGGGTGCATGGTCGGGATCCCACTGCCGTCGCACTTCTGAGCTGGCCACGGCGTCCTGCCATTCTTCCTGGGTGGCGTAACGGGTCGCATCGAAGGACGACGACACCGCAGCATCGAGCAACGCGTCGAAGAAGGTTCGACGAATGCGCAGGCCCAGGATGACTTCTTGCCCCTCCTTCATGCCCCAGCCGCAGCGATACATCATCCACAGGAAATTGGGTTTCACCCAGCTCATGCGGTTGAAGCTGTAGTCCGGGCCGCCGAAGTGGCCGTGCTCAATGGCGTAGCGACCGATGGACGGGCGATAGGCCTGATAGACGACAACGCTGGTGTCGTCATGGTGAGCAAGGATGTGCTCGCCTTGCTCAGGCCACACCGTGGCTTGCTGGACGTGAGGGGCGGTTGCGAGTTTCATGTCCCGTTCTGGTTGTTGTTCTCGGGGAAGCGTCGGATCACCTCGATGGTGCCGACGATGTTGTCGTTCAGGGCTTCCAGTTCCTCAGCCGGTATCCACCACTCGGTGTGGTGCGCGGCGCCCACTTGGTGGACGGCATAGCGCTCCATGAAGGCTTTGCGCACCTCGAAGCGAGTCACGAAGCCGGCGCCACTTGCGGGCACGTTCCAGTCCCGCGCGATCTCCACGGCGTAAGCCTCGTTGGTCACGGGATAGAAGATGGGCTGTTCAGGCAATCTGGGAGGCCAACGAAGGTTGCCGCTGGCCTCCACCAGCGCCAATTCGCTTGGGCCGGTAGGTCGGTAGAGGGTGACGGTGTCGTTCACGGGCTTCCCTGATCTGTTAGTTGTTCTGTGCAACTTGAATAAGTTGCACAATACAACCCATATCGAAATCCGTCAAGCAAGAGAGCCCGCATGGCCGCCAAACCACCTCGATCGAGCACCCCCTCGCTGAGCTTTCCGCTGCCGTTTACCACGGTGGACGTGGTCATCTTCACCGTCGCGGAAGATGCGTTGCGGGTTCTGCTCGTGCAGCGGCCTGAAGACAAGACGTCGGACCCGTTCCCTGGCTGTTGGGCTCTGCCTGGTGGCTTCGTAAACGTCGACGTCGACCATGACTTGCTGGCGTGCGCTGAACGCAAGCTCCACGAGAAGACAGGTGTTCGCAGCCCCTATCTGGAACAACTGGGCAGTTGGGGCGGGGCATCCAGGGACCCGCGCGGATGGTCAGCCACGCATGTGTACTTCGCGCTCATTCCCAGTCGGGACATCGAGCTGGCCAAAGGGGCCAACGCGGTGGACGTGGCTTGGTTCGAGGTCGAAGAGGTGCTAGCGAGTCCGGAGCTGGCGTTTGACCATGCGGTCATCCTGCAAGCCGCCATAGAGCGCCTGCGTGGTCGGGTGGAATACACCTCGCTGCCCGCCTTCTTGCTGGCAGAGCCTTTCACGTTGCCGCAACTGCAGCGCGTCTACGAGATCGTGCTGAACCGCGACATTGATAAAAGCGGCTTCAGGACGCGCATGCTGGGCGCGGAATTTCTCGTGGAAGCGGGCCACGTGGAGGGCAGCTCGAATCGGCCCGCCATGGGCTACCGACTCGCCGATCGCAGCGCGCCGGTCGTGTTTCCTCGGACGTTCAGTCCCCGGGGCTGACGCACCCATCTCTACCGGTTCGCGCGGGTCTTCGTGAAGTTGCGGCAACGGCCTGGACGTTCGGAAGCCTGCTCGGCGGCACGATAGAGGCATGACTTCAGTTCCAGACTGCGGCGCATTGCCATAACACGCGCCGGCTGACAGCTTCGCCGGGGCGCAGCAGTCACTCAGCTCCCGAGCTGTCCAATGACCGGTGCTGGCGGCAGCGGTCGCTTGGCCGCAAAAACTCAGTGTCAGTAAGGCCGGTATGCGCGGCGTACTTGGCCAGACGGTGCTTGAGTTCCCCGCGCCCGACAACAAGACGTGGGATGCCGCGCTCGCTTACACGGACCGGTTCGTCAAACGCTGGCAGGGCCATCCGCTGATCGTGCCAGCGATCGCACCTCACGCGCCTTACACCGTCACTGCGGCACACATCCAGCAAGTTCAGGCCTGGTCAGAACAGAGGAAGGTGCCGGTCCTCATGCATGTGGCCGAGACCGAGTTCCCGGTGCCGCCGGTCGTTGGTCGCGCTTCTGCGCGCGGCGACGTGGCCTATCTCGAGAGTCTGGGTGCGCTGAAGGGCAACCTGATCGCCGCTCACGTGGTCGCGCTCGACGCCAGCGAGATCAAGCTGCTGGCCGACCACCACGTCGGCGTTGCGCACAACCCGACGTCGAACATGAAGACGGCCGCCGGCCTATCGCCGGTGCCGCAGATGCAAGCGGCTGGCATCGCGGTCGGACTCGGTACCGACGGCGCTGCCTCGAACAACGATCTTGATCTTTGGGAAGAGATGAATCTGGCGGCCCTCCTCCACAAGCATGCGACGCGCAGTGCACGCACGCTGAGCGCCGAGCAAGCCTTCGCCATGGGAACCATTGAGGGCGCACGAGCATTGCATCTCGACCGCGAGATCGGATCACTTGAAGCCGGCAAGCGCGCCGACATCGTCATCGTCGATATCGACGCCTTGCATATGTGGCCGGGTGACGGGGGCTCGCCTGCTGTCGAAGCCAATGCGATTTACTCTCTGCTCGTCTACGCAACCAAGGCCAGCGACGTGCGCACTGTGCTGGTCGAGGGGCGCGTGCTGATGCACGACCGCAAGCTGCTGACACTCGACGAAGCCGCGATCAAGCGCGAGGCGCAGGCGTATCGAAAGAAGATCCGATTGAGCTTGTCTCGGCCTTGACCGTCGGACGGGCGCGCTGACAGAAGTTGAACGCGCAACGGCGCCGTGTCGAGGCCTCATGGTCGCCGCCAACGCCAAACTGACCCGAAGCGCCGACGTCGGGGGACCCTTCCAAACAACGTCGGCTGCCGAGCAACCGCGTCAAACTACGTGGCAATCGGCGGGTCAGTCGGTGGTCGGCAGAACTCGCGCAAAGGGGTCAATCTGTGGCTGGCGCAGACACCTCCGCGCAGATGCCACCGTGGGAACCTCGCGCAGCCGCTGGGATTGAACCCCGCATCCGGAGTTTCTTCTGACTGCCCGCGAGGCAGCCCTCCCCCCACCAGCCCCCCCGGGAGAACGCGTCGAGCGGCACGCAGACGGGGTTATGTCAGATAGGGTTCGCGTCCCCCCGGCAGGGCGTGCTCGCCGCGCGTGGAAGCCGAAGTTTTGGGACGGACTGCTCTGGGTCGACTGGCGGAAGTGCAGCGACTGCCGTCTTCCGTGGCCTGTAGCCGGCTTCACGTCCGGGACACGAGGCCGTCATCGGCTCACCTGTCGACTTGCCAACTGCGATGACCGCTGTTGCGGGTGACGTAGCCACCCAGACGGCATGGCCGCCGCTCACCGTGCCAACCCGCGACGAATGTCTGCTGCTCGACGGGCCGAACGGTTGATCTCGACCCTGTGCGGGCGTTGACGAGCGGCTGCTGTAGGGCCGCCTGAATGCACGTCATGGGAACGGAGCATCAACGTTCGGACCGACGCCGCGCAAGGAGGCCGTTGTTCTGGCCTTCGCGTCGCTGCGCATGTGCTGGGCGATACGCTGTTTGCACCGATGCATCTTTAGCCCGATGTCCATCCAGTGCAGGTCCGCGCACGCAACGCGAGCCGCCGAGAAATTTCAGAGGAACGATCGGCGCGGGTCGTTGCGCCAGCGTCCGTAAACTGCCTCCTTCGTTGCACAAGGAGCTGCTACGTGATCGTTCTGAATCAAGGCAAGGAGCTTGTTCGCGTCGAGTCGTGGGACGACATCGTGGGCAGGCCCGGCTTCAACGGAAACCTCAACCCTGCCGAACACGTGCTGAGCGGAATCATTGGGCAGTACGCGTTCTCGGACAGGATCCGCTGCGGCCTCTCGGACTGCCACACACCGCACGGTCGCGGCTATTTGGTGGTCACGAAATCCGGGGTAGAGACCAACATCGGTAAGGACTGCGGGAAGAACTACTTCGGTGTGGACTTCGAGACGATGGCCACGCAGTTCGACCGGGACATGCGGGACAAGCAGGCACGCGAGCGGCTGTGGGACTTCACGTTCAAGTTGGACGATCTCAAGCAACGCATCAAGGCGCTGCGCACCGGTGAGCGCGGCGCTGACTGGGTATACAAGAACTCCCGACCGCTCGTGGAAAGCGGCAAGGGCGTGCCCGGCGTCGTCATCCGACGAATCGCTGATCTGCTGAGAACCGGCGACAACGCGCTCACGACCGAGCGAGAACCCACCGAGCGCGAGATCGACCTCGCTCGCGCGCAGGGCGGTCGGCTACCACGCGTGATCGTCGAGAAGGTCGCCGACATCCGCGGGCTGGCAGCACTGCAGAGCCAGAACGACTTGCGGCAGATCCTGGTGGTCGACCTTGAGGAAGGCATCAAGGAATTCGAGCCGCTCAACGTCGACAAGATGAAATCTACCGAGCTGAGCCGCTGGTCGAAGTGGGTGGGCAGCATCGAGCAGAAGCTCGACAGCGCCACGGCGGCGATCTCCAGCGGCCAAGCGCTGCTGACGGCGGCCAACCTTCAGCCGTTCGCGATTCTTATCCCCAACTTCGAAGGCCCCGAGACCTTCCAGTCCTACCTCAAGACGCTTGCGTGACCGCTAGCCCTGGATGGGCTCGGAACGTTCAGCGCCCGCATGGCCATCCGCATCGGCGGCCGCTGCAGCCGCGCGTCGAGCTGCCAGTTCGCGCATCATCAACCCGGCCATCCCGACGCAGTAGCGGGTCGCGAGTTCGGTCTGGTCGAGCGTCCTCAGCTCATCGATGTTCGGCGCCGCCTGCATCCAGTCCAGGAGCTTGTCCCTGTCAGTCTTCCGGTAGCTCTCCCACAGGAAGTCGAAGTGGTCCATGGCTGTGACAACTTGCTTGCGCCCGGCATTCCGGTCGATCGTGCCGAAGAAGGTGGAAGGGTGCTGCCTGTAGGCCTCCAGTTCGGCATCGGTCAGGGGCACCGTGTTCATGAACCGGTTGCTTCGAGGTGATGCTCTTCTGGCGCCCAGGTCGCGATCACGTACGCGCTGGGCAATGCACTGCTGACGGGGTCCATGTCGTACAGCTTGAGCAGTTGGCGCGCCTCGGCCAACGGCATCGGCACGTGCTCGAACTTGTGGATGTCCAGCCGGCCGTCGTTGGTGTCGACGAAGACGATACGAGGATGCTCGGCGCGTTTGGTCAACGCGCTGTGCAGCAGCTTGTTTAGCTAGAGTTTCTGGCCTTCACGCCTCTTCGCCTCCACCGAGTACTTCGTGCCGGTGGCCGTGTGGGTGGCCACGAACTCGACGTGGGTTGTGCGGCGGTCGGTCTCGTCTTCGAGCTCAAGGGTGAATCCCGCTCTTATCAGCGAAGCGGCCACCCGGACCTCGTACATCGCGCCGGGGAAGCCTCGGGGGCTCTTGATGCGGTCCAGCATCAGCTGCTCGATAGCGACAGAGTGGTGCAGCGCGTACAGGTCGTAGGCGAACCGCATGTAGGCCGACAGCGCACCTGTCGCGGGCTTGCCCGCGGTCTCCACACCCCTGGCGCGGCTCTCAGCCGCCAATTCCCTCGCGCGGACGAACCAGGTGACGATCACATGCCGCTCTTCGATCGGTTTGCGGACCTCCTCGAGGAACCAGTCGTCGCCCAACGCGATGCGCGGGTAGTCGTTCAGGAAGTCGTGGAAGGTGTGCCAGTTCTGCGACCAAAGCAGCCGGCGATTGACCGCGATGACGCGCTGGTCGTTGACCACCGTGGACATGATGGGCTTGCCAAGACCCTGCTGTTCTTGACGCTGGAACTCGCGGGCCTCGTGGCGCGCGCGCGACGTGAGCGCGAACTCCGCAAGCTGCGCCTTCAGCTCAGCCTGCTGCCGATCCAGCTGCTCGAGGGAGCCATGGCACTTCTTGAATTTCTTGCCGCTGTTGCATGGGCACGGGTCGTTGCGGCCGGGCTTGCTGCTCATAAGGCGAGTTTGGTCGAGCGATCAGCCGCCAGCATCAGCAACATCCACGAATCGGGCATTCCCAGCGACTACGCAGGCGCAGTCTACGAAGAGTTTCAAGTGCACCTGCGAACCGGAAGCCCGCCAAGTTCCTTTGGCAATGTTGAAGGCAGCGTTCAGACGCGGTGGCTGCGGCACTGGTCGCTTTTGTCGAAGCAGACCTCACACACGCGGTGCATTCCTAGTTGGCGCCGCCCACCTGACAGCCTTGACGAAGGAGATAGAGGTTCGCGTTGCACGAGAACCGGAAGCTGTCCTGTGGGAGGTATGGAGCAGACCCGGTCGGTTCAGTCGGCGGTAGTCTCCGCCTAGTCAAACGCTCAACCGAACCAGCCACCGAAAGCGCCGTAAATCTGGCCCGCTGCAATTGGTGCATCATCGCGAATCAGGCTTACGGCGCCTGCCTTCACAGGCCGTTTGGCTCGAACATTGGCGTCACTAAGATGCACATAGGAAATTCATGCACGAGAGGAACCGGATTCAGCAGCTTCTTGATGCGCTTAACCATGCGCCCATTCGGGCTTTCCCGCGCGGCAGCGAAAGCATCGTTGTTCCAAAGAAGCTTGGTGTTTATGTCATTCGAGATCCAGCTGAGGCGGTGGTCTATGTTGGACGCACCACAAGAGCAAAGAACGGGCTTCATCAGCGGCTGCGAAATCACATGGCAGGGAAATCAGCGCTCGTGAAAAGTCACCTCAACGGAGATACAAGCAGACTGAGAGAAGGCTTTTCGTATCAGTTTCTTGAGGTTGAAGATGCTCGAGAACGCGCGCTGCTTGAGCACATTGCTACGGCGTGGCACTGCCCCATCGTTCTTGGTTTGAGTAGCTCTCTTTCCATGGGAGCCGATGCCGTTGCGTAGCGCGAGCGGTGACGTCAAAATCAAACGTTGAACGGCCGCTATGAGGAGGCCTGATGCGCCTGGATCAACTTCCGTTCAGGGTCGACATGAGTCTGTCGCAGCGCGCTGGAGCTGCCGTTCGAGCCTTTACGTGGCCTGCTCTGCGGTCGAGCGAGCAGTTCCGGGGGTGAAGTCGCCGGTCGGTGCCAGCTGCGCCCAATGACCTGTGTTCGTAGATGCTGCGGCTCAGGCATCGGCATGCGAATGTCTCAGTGTCGCGGCCGACCGAAAACTTACGAGGGGGGGTCAAGATTCGGTCGGCCGCAACAGACAACAAGTTCCGACTGGCCTTGTTCCTCATCGCAGTCGCAGCAAGATCATCTGCCCACAGCGGCAAGCCCGGTGAGCCGGCGCGCCCGCCCGGGTGAATCCGCACTGGTGGAGCGAGGGGTTTGAAACTTACATTTCCCTATCGCCGTCGCTGCCGCCTCCATCGGTGCGACGGTTCAGTCCAACAGGTTTGTCCGCCGCCGCCCGCCAACACTTCTTCCAGCCTCGATTGGGCGGCGGACAAACGCTATTCGTTAGGCCTCAAAATCTGTCCATGAAAGTCTTCCTTAGCTACACCCGCCTGAAAGACCAATTCAACAAGGTCTCAGAGTTCCGCGAGCGTTTGCAGCAAGAGCTTGAACTACGCGAGCCGGGCTCGCAGGTCTTTCAAGACAAGAAGAATCTACGAGATGGTCAGCATTTTCCAGAGGAGCTGGAGAAAGCCGTCGTCGAGTCTGATGTGTTTCTAGTTCTCGTGTCGCCGGCTTGGCTGCTTAGCGAATGGTGTCGCCGGGAGTTTGGCCTGTTCACGTCAGAGGCTACGGATTCTTCTCGACTACACCGCATCGTGCCGGTGCTTTGGGTTGAAGCACCTGAGATGCGGAGCAACTCGCTTGACCTGATTGCCAGGACGCTCGCCCCAATCAACTACTCCGATTGGCGTGACCTGCGCTATGAGCGCTGGGAAGAGCCCGCGGTACAGCGTCTGGTTGGCCGCTTGGCCGAGAGCGTGCTTGCCCTCGCTAGGTCGCCCGCAACCGCTGCAGAGAAGACAGCCAGCGAGGGCTGCCGACGTTGCGAAACTCTGTCGCAACCTCGCCGAAATGTGTAGCCGAGTGCACCTGCACCTAGTCAAAACGCGTCATTGCCAAGGCTTGACTGCGATGGTTTCGACCGCGATTGCGCAAGACGGCAGACTGGGTGCGCGATGAAGCGGGAAGTCATCAGGTCACTTGACGAGGTGCCACTGCGTACGTAGGTGGGACGCCGACTCACATGCGGCCCTGTTTGCCTGAAGCGCGGTCCAGGAGCAATCTCCGATGGGTACCGCTTAATCGGGCCACAAGCCCAACGGTCACGGCAGAAGAGCGCTAGCAACCGTGGGCCAAAGAAGGGCCACGCGTGGGCCACAAATGGGCCACGAAGACCAAAAACGACAAAGCCCGCACTTGGCGGGCTTTGCTAAGTCCTTCACAGGACTCATTATTTCTTGGTTGCGGGGGCAGGATTTGAACCTACGACCTTTGGGTTATGAGGCTAATACTGAGGCAAGGAGTTAAAAGTCTGCAATCGGTTCTACCAGGCTTTATTCAACGCTAACAAGCACTTAGCCTCAATCACATTCACACCCCTCTTCGCCATTTAACGCCAACGTGGTCTCCACTCGCCGAACAGCTCAATTTGCAAACTGCAACTTCCAGATGACCGTTGGGTCGTTTTTCGAAACTCGGGACGGCGGCATCATCTACCCGAACCTTCACCAACACAGCAATTGTGGCCGGCCAGCCGTCTAGGAGCGTATCCGGCGATTCGCTCAAGCTTGACCACCAGGTCTGGGAGACGCGCTTGACTCGCCCCATCGCCAGGAAGGTGGCCTGGGAGGCTGTCCTGGAATCCGCGCGAAGCCAACAATCGGCCTACCTCCTCTGCGATACCGGCCTGCAGCTCGGGGGCGCTGTGTCGGAGTTCTTCGATCAGTGATGCCCGACCGTCTATGACACTGATCAGATCTCCAAGGTCATGGCTGAGCAGGTAGTCACCTTGCCCCCGCCCCAACCACGCCTCCAGCTTGGTCGCCACGAATGCAGGTGCTGAGATCACCTGAACTGCGCGCCCGCTAGGCAGTTGTGCTGTCCACGCCGTCTGCATCGCCAGCGGGTACCAGCGATTGGCGAACCCCAGGACCCCTGGAATGGTGGGCATCACGTCGACGATCACGCCGTCGACCAGCCAACGGCAGATGGGTGCATGAGGACGCATGTCTTGCTCGAAGCCTCGGGCCCGCAACTGCTGCTCCAGCGCGTAGTAGTCCGACCTCGCCAGAACCTGCGCCAGCAAATCAACGTCTTCAGTGGGTCTGATGGCCGGCTGAGCCGGATCGCTGATCAACAAGCCCGCCACCGCTCCGCCCACAAACACCAGTTGGCCGCAAAGATCCTCTCCAAGGCGCGCGGCGACAACGTCGAGCATCTGCACGTTCGGATCGTTTTGGTTCATGGCTGCATCACCGTTTCCTCAGCACGCCACCGCCGGTCCAACTCCTGAATAGCGAGCGCCCGCTCACGTGGACTCCCAGCACGAATCGCGTCGAACAGGACCAGAAGTTCGTACAGAGCCGGGTTGCCACGCGCCGCCGATGGTGCTGTTGGATAAAGCGGGTACAGCGTCTCTCCGCGCACGGTGCCGTCCTTGTCTGGCCAGACCGGCAGCGGCTCGGTCGAAGAAGCCCGAACCAGCGCGCTGAGCGGAGGCGCGCCATAACTCGTTGGCACCCCGCGCGTTAACGGACCGCGCGTCGCGGGGAAGCTGTACCGCGCGCCGTGCTGCACGAACAAGCGCAGTGGCTCCAGGCGCACCCTCGGCCGGCCGGCCGAATCCTTCGTTGCCAGCTGGGCCGTGACTGCACGCTCAACAGCTCCATGGACTTCGGAGGCAGTCAGCCCCAGCTCGGCTCCCAATGCTGCGTAGCTGGGCGCGCTTTCTGCACTGCCCACCAAAGCAAGCCTCATCAAAACCATCAGATCTTGGGGGCGCAGCACCAGCTGCGGGTTGGACTTGGATCGCGCCATGCCTTGCCTTCAATATTCATGCCACTCATTCGCCATTCGCAAATAGCGAACACAGAGTCTATGCGAGTTCGGTTGCCTTCGCTACCCGCCAGCTCTCTACGCGCTCGCCCGTCCATTCACCCCCCCGATCTAAGGGGTCTTAGTTTTATTGCTGAATGCAGGCCATTTCAAAGGGAACCTGGGGTTAGGGGCAGCCCTGGATAACGTTTACTTGAAACTAAAAAAATCTAAGAACAAGCCAAATTTGGCGAGTTGAAATAATTTTGTCCGCCGGTTAGCGTACGCCAAGACTGATCACTCGGAATTTTAATCATGACTGCCGACAACGTGCGACTGCGACGCAAATCGACGGAAGAGAAACGAATATTTCGGACAGCGAGAATCGAATATGTAGAAATTGGCCGAATTGCCGGCATGGATCCGATTGCAGCAGAGTTCTATCGGCACGCCGATATCACGCCGATGCGGCTATTGAATTTTGCCGACTGGTCGCAGCAAGGCCTTGAGGCGTTGATGCTGGCAAGGATGCCGGTCGTCATTGGGCCAGCCGATGGTAAGGGCCCATTGGGATGGCTGGCGAATCCAGCAGTATTGCTGGCCGCACAGTTGCACTGGCCTGACGACACCCTAATTCCGGTGGTGATGCTCGCTCATCAGGTGACCAAACGCACCCGACGACTTGTCGCCGGCGGCGGCCTTTTCGCCGCAAGCACTCCAGCACTGTCGTCATCTTTGACGCCTCCAGCGATGCACCGAGTCTTGTCAACCATGATCGACGAGGGCATCAACCCGCTCGCGAGTTCGCAAAAAATGAACTTGGTTCGCGCTCTCGAATGCGATCCACGCAAGCTCCCTTCCGTGCGCAACCACGGCTCGAACTCAGCATGAGCGCCACTGATCACAAGGGATCCATGGCCGCCAGTTCGGCATTCGCTGCGCTGTCCGGCCACATTGAGCGCGCGGGAGGCTCAACCGACGCTCTCAAGGACATCGCTTGGCTCATTGGTGCTCACCCGCAGTTCCTCGCGCACGGCACGGTCTTCGCAAATCTACGAGCTCTGCTGAGGACTGACACGTTCGCAGAAGCGTCGACTTTCTGGGCCGGCGACTGGAGACATGAAGTCGCCACGTGGATCCAAACCCTGGAGCAGATCCACGCCTTGGAGCCGACCCTAAGAGCCGATCCGGCCTTGCAGCAGATGTACAAGGTGCCGAGACACCACGCCGACCATCTGCTACTGCGGCACGGTGTCACACGGCACCCGGTTGCGGCCGCACTGTTCAACCAACTTGAGCCCGGTGGCACACCGCAAGCCTCAGAAGCCGACGCGCAATATCAGTCGTTACGCGCGCACGTCTTGACCATCTACTTCGAGGCACGGTGGCGGGCAGCGCTCGGTGTCGACGACTACATGTTGCACACCGGAGCCAAGGAGTTTGCGCCGGTGCCGATCGGCGCCGGCCCGGTTTGTCTTTGCCTGAGAGAGTACAGCCTTGCCAAGTACGGACCGCTCCTCATGCAACTGCCGAGCGAACCATGCACTTTGGACTTCGCCGCGCGGCTGTGTTCAATGCAGCCTGACTTTTCAGCGGTTCAACTCGGGTCCCGGCAAGACGCGGCACGGTATTTCCAGGACTTGCGGCGATACGTGAACACGCTTTCGCACTTACTGAACGCCGAGCATCTGAAAGCGCGAGTCAGACGACGTCATGACGGCGCAGGGGATGGCGGCAGTGAAGCGCGGACGGGCTGGGTTGACGGCGTAAACGCCGTTCAAAGAGAACTCGATGTCGACTGGGCCGAGAACGCACCACCAGTCACCATCGTTTTCCTGCCAGATCAAGACGAACGTGATCTCGGTCAGGAGGAATTCGAGGGCGAAGCGCCCGACACCACCAGGGATGCTGGCATCGAGCTCTATGACCCGACCGAAGCCAGCAAGCGGATGTCACAGATGCGGTTCCGCCGCCTCGCCCTCGAACTCCGGCAACAGGCATTCACGTGGTCACTCGATGTTGCATCGCGAGCAGATCGAGAACGCAGCCTCCGGACGGCCCAAGGACGAATCGATGCCTATCTGGATGGAAACGTGCGCAATCAAGCCAAAGCCCGCTTGGATGCCATCAGTGGCGTACTGCTGAAGGCAGCCGCGCTGTACGGATGGGCCCCAGACACAACGGCCGACATCGCGATCCAGAAGATCGATGCGTTGGACTCGCAGACGCTGGAGTCGATGCTTTACGTCAAGCAAGACCAGATCATCCTCCTAGCCACTTCCGACGATGATCTGGCCGGCGACTGGCGGGCGCTGGCATTCATGGTTCCGGGTCTTGCCCCCAGGTATTCAACTCAGCTCTCCGCTGACATAGCCCGTAGCGGACGCCTGCGGCAGACTGCATTTCTGCTTCCTGACAGTGGAGGCCTCGGCAGCGACATGCTTGCAATGGCCGCGCGCGTAGACAGGCTTCCGAAGACCGCAACGGCGAGACGCCGAGCTCTCGGCGTCGAGAACAAGACAGCTCGAGCGTTGGCTCGCGACTGCGCTGAGGCAGCGTTGGACCCGATCTGCGACGATCCTCGAGCGACCTTGACGGTCGACCGCCTCCGCGCCTCTATGCACGCGGCCATCACGCACGTTTGCGGTGACTCAGTACCAGCCTGGATCATCAGCTTTGACGATCGGCGGACTGGTGAAGCACGGTTGCACTACACACAGGTTCGAGCCTCGAATCTCGTCCGGTGGCATGCACAGGCCTTGCGGTGGCTGCAGGGTGCCGACGTTGTCGAGCATGAGAGCGCCAGCCACATTGCCGCCCTCCAACCGGGCTGGGTGGGTTGTCGACACGCCGTAGACATCGAGAACGTCCATCGCTTGATCGATGGGCTGCAGGCAGACGCCCACAGAGCCATTGATCTGGAGCGCCGCTCGGAAATCCGCCGGTATCACAACGACTTCACGTTGCTTGCCTGGCTCCGACCAACGCTGCTGCTAGGCCTAAGGCCGATGACAGCGGATGGCCCCTGCATTCCCCATCTTTATGAACTGCGCCGTGGACTCGACATGCTCACCAGCTTCGACGCCGCGGGGGTGGTTGACAAGCAGCACGCGCATCAAGACAAGTCGCGGCTCATTCTGATTCTGGCGTCCTGGCAAGCAGTCACTGCACAGCTCGAGCGGCACAACTCCGCCGTGATAGGCAGGCTCGATCTGATTGCGGAATGGCGGGCGCTCGATGCTGGCGCCCAAAGGCTGTTCGTGATCGAAGACGACGAAAGTCTTGTTCCGGCGACGCCTGAATGGATCAAGGCGCGGCTGGCCAAGCGCGGGTGTCCGTTGCCACCAAACTTTGGCCGCGCACTGCTGCGCACAGAGTGGCTGGACCAGCAGTGCAATGGCCGCTTGATCGACCCGCTGCTGGGTCATTTCAACCATGGTCAGAACTGGTTCAGCAAGCACTCAACGCACTCGCCGCGAGCCTACCTGGCTGCGATCGAAAGCAAACTGCCGGAGTACGCCGAGCATTTGCATCTGGCTCCCACTCCCAGCCTTTGCGTCGGCACTTCGGCACGACACGGCCATCACGGTGATGAAGTTCATCTGCCCAAAGTCGGATTGAAAACACCGGTGCCTCGCCCGCGGACACGACCGGTATGGGCAGGCTGTCATCTTCCACCCGCGTTGCCCGACATCGCCAAGGGCGTTTGGTCAGAAGTCGCCCGACATGCTGCTCGCGGTGATCGAGCGGAAGTCGTCAACCTGCAGTGGCTGCTGATGAATTCGAACAATGCGCATGCCAAGACGTTGACGGGACGCTCGCTGGCAGACGCCGAATCCGCAGACTCGGAAAGTGCGCGCGCGTTGGAGGACGAACTACTGCTGGCCATGCAGCGCCACGGCTTCCCGCGAACCGTGGTGGCATCGTGGCTGCGCCTGACGCTTGCGGCCGTCCGGCGAACGCAGTCGCTTGGCGTCCGCATCGCGAACACCATGGTCGCGGCAATCGGCAGCCCGCCGGAGTCGCCGATCACGTCCAAGGCGACATTGCGGCTCGCGGATCTGGCAGCTTGGCGCGCAGCTCTGCATGAGTGGATCCGCCTGCGGTCACTGGACCCAGACGACGACCCGCGCTACTGGGCAATTGGCATTGCGTTGTCCGCAGTCATCAACGGCATGGTCTTGGATAGCCTGCTCCTGGCACGCATCTTTGAAACTCTTGCTGAGCTCGGACCTCGCAGACTGCAGCTGTGCACCGGCCCGGACGGCCACAGCTTCATGACCGTCTGGCTTCCATCTCAAACACCCGGGGGACAACAGCTGACGCGCTGGTTCGTCGATCCGATTACTGAGTTGCTCATCCTGCGTGCTCCATCGTTCCCCGCAGTGCCCACGCTGAGCAGCATGACCAAAGACCTCAACCGGTTTCTCAGACATCACGGTGCACCACAGCACGGATGCCCCGGAAACTTTCGAGTGGTCGTTCGCGTCGCGCGTGCGTTCTGGTCGACACGAGCGCCGCAACACATCGTCCAGGTCGCACAGCGAGGAATCTCAACCACATCGCTCCAGCAGCGAACATGGGACCGCCTTTTCGGCTGCTGGGAACTCCGATCCAGCCGATCTGGTAGCACACCGCTGGCGACGCTCGCCCCCTTTGCCGCTCTCACCATTGACGATCTGGAACAAGGCGATGCGGCTGCCGACGATCCGGATTTCCATCTGCGCCTAGACCGAAATTCAGCGATCGCGCACGCCAGCGCGGACTCGGGCACTGAGATCGACTTCACGACTCTTGATCAGCGATGCGCACATCCGTGGTTGCATGACGCATGGGACGCTATGGCGCCTGACAAGAATATCGAAGAGGTGGTCGCACGACTGGAAGCGCTGAACCGCACGGGCACGACCGATGAATTCCGGCAGGGCGCGCTCAACTGGTTGGTCAGAACGACGCTCGCATTGAACTCGGAAGCCATAGCGGACTCCGGCAACATTCTCATCGGCATGCGACGCATGACGAGCGTGCTGCTTCCGCGGCTGGCTGTCGAGATCGGTCAACGATGGTTCACGACGCTGACGACGCAGCAGAGCATCAGCGCGCTATCAGCGCTCACCCACGAGCTGGAGACCGGTGCATCACGGCCGGACCTGCGCCGTGGCATCAAGTTGCTGAACCGGTTCGAACCTGCCCTGACGGGGTTGAACAAGACGTCTGAATCAGTCTCGGCTGAAGACGAAGACAACGACCTCGAGGAGGGGGACCAGGATGACCGCGTCGACGCCCGAATGTTTAGCATCGACGAATACCAAGAAGCCATTGCAGCGCTGGACTCCGGCATTGATCCGCCGTTGACACCGAAGGAGCGTCAGGATTTGATGGACCTGCTTGGCTTGGGCGCCTGGAGTCTGGCCCGACCTCGCGAGTACCTGATGCTCAGGCTGGGAGACTTCGAGCAGCATGGCGGCGAACTGACCATGTGCGTGCGCGAGTACGCCGGCCACAACCTGAAAACTGCGCAGGCCGTGCGGCGCGTCCCGCTGTCGATCTTGGCACCGCCGGACGTCATCGAGCGCTTGAACTCGCGTATAGCCAGGCGCAATGCGGAGTTCGCCGATCCTGGCGGTCCGCTAGCCCTCCGCTCGCTGCTGTTCCACCCACCGGCTGGAGTGGCTGCTAAAGCTCACCACGACAGACTGCTTGTGCTGCTGCGACGGGTGCTGCGAAACGTGACTGGCGATCCGAAGTTTCGGGTTTACAGCCTACGCCATGCGGGGGCCAACTGGCTGCTGTTGGCCCTCGAGGGTGAGAACAGTGGGCTGTGCAAACGCATCTGGGCATCGCACCCTGCCATGGTCCAATGGCTCGATCGGGGACCAATGCTCAGACGGCGCCTGCTTGGCAGCGAGGATCGAACCGACCGACGGGCACTACTCGCCATCACCAAGCTGATGGGTCACTTGGCCTCAGCGACGACATGCATGCACTACCAGCATGTTTCCCACTTTCTGCAGTTGGAAGCCGTGCTGACACTGGCGGAGGAAGTGCCTCATTCAGTTTTTGCTAATGCGGCCGGCATCGCCCGCTCCAACTACAGCGAACAGCGTGCGAGCGGCTGGCAGACAGTCCTGGCAAATGCTCGCTCGCGTGCCGGCTGGGCTGCGGTTGAGCCCAGTGGTGGCGATCACCGTCCGAAGGATGGGGACGACCACGATTGGCTCGGCTTTGAAGACCTTGCCTCGCTCCTCGACGCGCATGCCCGCCATCACCAACCACTGCGATCGATAGCGGCGCACTTCAATTTGCTTGAAGAGCAGATGCCGAAGGTCATTGCCGCCGCAGCCGAAATGCGAGTACTCGTTGGCGGAGCAAGCGCTGAAGAGGCTGCTACTGACACGGATGTCCAGGGCGTCCTGATGCCAACGGCGCGAATGAACGATGCCGAACGCTCGCAGATGCACCACCTCCTTCGAAACGTGCGGGAGGTATGGCACCGCGACCCGCAGCAGACACAGGCGACGATTTCGCTTCTCATCGAAAACATGGATCGGCGCAATCGTGAGTGGCGGTTCTGCAATCAACAGGAACTCGGCCGCTGCGTCACCTTCCTGGCCGACTGTCGAGTCGAACCTACCCAACTCCAGATCGTGCTTCGCCGGCGGCACTATTCAGCTCAGATTCCGGCCTGGGCGCGGCTAGTGCTCGGGCGTTATGCCGGCTCTCCGGTGAAGGTGGCGCCCCCGGACACCCTCACCACCGACGAGGGGCTAGAGCGATGGATCTGTCTCCGACTAGTTGACCGGCGCGGAAACGGCATTCCTAATGTTGCCGCACGAGTTCTATTCGTCGCATGGCTGAATATCGCGGGGCACCGCCCAGCCTTAGGCGAGATGTTGGCTTGCCCGCAACCGCATCACGTGGCAAAGGCACACCGATCAAGTTGACCTCGCGCGCCGAAGCGCGAAGAACGCCACAGCGGCCGGAGCCGGCGACTGGAAAATCAACGCCGCCATGATCTATCTGCACAGCAAATAACTCGCGGACCGCGAGAGCCCCTCATGAGTGTGACTACCTGTGAGTGGGTCAACCTGCTTAGCACCTCATGTCGCAACCCGAATGCTCATGCGCGGATAGCGCGCTGCGAACTTCTCCGCCGACCATGTCATGCAATCAAAAGCCGCCAACGCGCCCGTGTCGATGATCGGCGGCGAATACTCATAGCCCGCGCCGACGACACGGTTCTGGAAGAAACGCCCGTGGGGGTCGACCATGATGTACGACTGCACCATGTCGTCGTTGTCTTCGACACACATCATGCCCTCCAGGTCACGATGCCTATCAACGAACGCCTGAAACTGATCGTCGCGCAAGGCCAGTGCGTTGGTCACCACAGGCAGCATCCGAAGGACCTTCCAACGACTTGGTGCCAAATCGGATATCAAGGGAATCAGATTCTCTTGCCAATTGGCTTCATTGACCACCGTATTGACCTTGAGCGTCATTGCCGGATTGATTCGGCGCATGAGAGTGATACGGTCGACTAGCCCGGCGAGATCAAGATGGATGTCACGCCCGTCCAGTCGGCCAATCCGCTCATTGGTTATCGATGTTGTCGCGTCAATGCTGATGCCCAGCATCGTCAGATGCGGGGCAATGGCTTCCGCCACATCGGCTGTCAAGCGGCTGCCGTTGCTGATCATTGAAACTTCGAAGCCAACAGCCCGGGCCCGCGCCAGGGCCACAGCAACCTGACTACCGTACAACAGTGGTTCTCCGCCAGCGAAGTTCAAGCGGGGCGGCCTCGTTGTGCTGAACTGGGCGAAGCCCTCGTACAGAGCCCCAATTAAGGCATTGGTTGCCTCGGGATCTCGAATCAGCTCGCGGCTGTCTAGCTGCCGCCACTTGGCGTAGCAGTAACGGCACCGGAAGTTGCACGCTTCCGTGACATGCCAGTTGATGACTATGGGACTGGCGACCGACTGATGGATGCGATGCACATGCGCTCCTTCTGATAGGGTGAAAGCGTGATGGGCAGATTTACTGATGCTCACCACAGCCCGCCGAGCAAGGAGCCGCCGATGCCTCCAAGCGTGGCACCGATGAGCGTGCCGACCGGGCCAAACATGCTGCCGACAAGTGCGCCGCCTTCTGCACCAGCCCACCCGCCCGCGGCGCGAGTTGCGCTTCGAGCTGCCTTTTCCGCCGTCAGTTCGCCCTTGTAGGCATCCGTGACAAGCTCTGCAGCGCACCCGGCCACAGCAAGCGGGCCGGAGCCGGCTGCGAAAACCCTTGCGGCATTTGCCGACAGGGCGCGTTTCGCAACCTCCTTCACGCCTTCGGCCGCCACAGCCGTCGCAGCGGCTCGTGCAGCGCCAGCAGCGCCATCTGTCGCCACTGCTTTGGCAGCCTCCTTGACTGAAATTTGGCCGTTGGCAACCTGAGCCAGGCTGGTTGCTGCACTGATCGCCGTGCTGACGGCAAGCCCGGACTTTGCAGCGTTGGTCGCCGCCGATTTCACGGTCTCCGTGGCGATCGCGCGGGCGATGCTGGACGTGTCGCCGGATGCCAGTGTCTGGGCTTGCTCGTGAGTGATCGCCTTGCTCTCGTGCCCGGCCGCTTTCAGCTTGTTTGTTACCTTGGCAGCTGCTTCCTGGCGATTGGTGCCGATCTCGCGCATGCGGGGGTTCTGCGACGTCGCCTTTGCCTTGGCTGATTTGGAAAGCATGTCCCGCGCGGGCTGCGTCTGGTCGTCGGGCACGATGCGCTGGGTCCCCGCGTATTTCGGCTTGGCGCAGGAGACCGCGCTGCGCGCGGCGCTACCGCAGCACTTGGCCTGCGCCTCGGCGACGATCTTGTCGCCCTGCACGACGCGGATGTCGACTCGCTGATCGCCCGCAAAGCCGCCGGCGCCGCCGGTCAGTGCCGTCGTCTTGAAATCGCCGGCCTTGCGCGCCGCAGCGTTGAACGTGCCGGCGTGCACCTCTTCGAAGATAAAGCCAGCGCGCTTGTCGAGCGACATCGCTGCCTTGCTTGCGTTGATGGCCTCGATGCGGCCGGCCAGCGTCTTCAGCTCGGCAATGCCAGCCTGGTCGTTCGCGCCCAGGCGTTGCGCCAGACGCGCGGTTTCAGCGCCCTGCAGGCGGTACTTCTTTTGGCGGTTCTTGGTGTCCATGATTCTTGATGGTGGATTTGTTCAGTGGCGGTTGATGCGGGTGTGGCGATGGCCGCAGGTGATCACGCGGCCGTCGATGGCGCTTTGCACGACATAAACGTTCATCTGGTTGCTGTAGCGCTTCACGAACTCACGCCCTTTGGCCTGCTCGATGGCTTTGCGGCTACGGCGGTCGAGGTACTTCGTGAGGCCGCCCCGGTTGTCGTATTCGCCGCTGCCGTACGTCAGCACCAGATCAACGATGACGGATGGGATGCCGCGCTGTTGCTGCCGGAGCTCGCCGTGGTGGGTGGTGTTCATCGCACGCCTCATTTCAGTTGGTGGTATACAACCTATAGAAAAATGCGTGCCAGAAGAAATTCATCAGCAAATTCAATAACTTATAGATTCAACGCGGTCAACATTTGCAGCTGTTGAGCCAAATTCATCCATTTCCAAGCAAATTAATGCTTGCGATGCGGTTTGAGCGAAATGTTGCTCGCAACTGGCTTGTACATTCCCGATTACAGACGGCGGCACGCGTAAGTAACTGATTTGTCGGTGAAGACGTCCTGGCACACCGATTGCGGTGCGAGACCTACCGCACTTCTGAACGAAAGCGTCCCGGTTATGTTGATTCAACGCATTGCCCGGCTGGCAGAGCGCCTGGAACTCCCCCTGCCCCGTATTGCCGGCCAGACACGGCTTGGCCTGTCTGGCACGCTGCGGGTGCACGACACAATTCCCCTGAGCTGCTCTGAAAAGCTGCCTCAGCTCATCCAGAAAATTGATCCGGCGCTGGATTTCGCTGCCGCCGTGGAGGAGTTCAACCACCGCGATGTCTGGACCTGGTTCCAGGTCAAAGGCACCGACGGGAAATTCAAGGCGCCGGACCGTGGCGAGCCCATCAGCCCCGCACTGATCCAGGCCAGCGAAGGCCGGTTGCCGGAGAACGATTTCTGCGTAGTGCTCGCCACCAGCCGCATCGCGTTTGCCTGCAGCCCCGCGCGCGACGGCCTGAGCCTGCGCGTTTTCTCCGCCTTCCGCCTAAGGCCGCCGCCGGTCGCGCGCTTGCTGGTGGCCAGCTTCGGCGTGGGCAATCGGCATGGCTTTGATCTTGCCGGCTTGTGTCGGATGGTGGCGGCCCAGACCCGTCTGCGGGCCTGCATCGATCCGCGTGATGCCGAGCGTGAGTCCGAGAAGGACGGCATCTTCATCAGCAATGTGCGCCGCTACCTAGAAGCACTGCGCAACCACGCCGAGTCGTCAGCGCCGCGCGCAAGCTACACGCTGGCCGACCGTGCGCCGGTCAGGCTGCGCAAACTGGAGGCGGACGAGTGGCCGCGCGCCTTCACCCGTCCGGGCACTCGGATCGAGGTACCGACCAGCAAGGGCCGGATGCGCACACTCACCTTCGACGACATCTCCGATGACGGCGAAGTTCTGACGACCACCTTCGTCGACAACGGCGAAGAGTTGCTGGCGCAGGGTGAACTGCGCGTCAAACCCGGCGACGATGCCTTCAAGCGCATGCGCGAAGCGCTCGATGCCATGGCTATGGGAACGGATGAAGCCTATGCCCGGCTGCTGGAAGCGCTCACGCGCCCCGACGGGCTGCCGCACGTGCCGCCGCCCAGCCTGCCTCCCGGCGATGCGCAGACGGTGCGCCAACTGCAGGCTCGGGAGCTGGCGCTGGAGACGCCCGACATCGCCCTCATCCAGGGGCCGCCGGGCACCGGCAAAACCACCGTCATCTGCGGCATCATCGAAGAGCTAGTCAAGGCCGGCAAGCGCATCCTGCTGGTGGCGCCGACCCACGTGGCGCTGGACAACGTGCTGGAGCGCGTTGGGACCCGCCCCGGCGTCACCGCGATCCGCCTGGGCTCCGAGAAGAACGTCGAAGCACAAGCCCACCGCTTCCTGCTGGGCAACCGCTGCCGCGACTTGGCCGCCCAGCTGTCCGAAGAGATCCGCGATGCCGCAGGCGATGACGACCTGGCCAAGGATCCCGTGGCCCAGGTGCAGCGCGAATGGGCCGAGCGCATCAAGAACGACGACGCCATCGGCGCCATGCTGCTGCTCAACGCCAATCTGCTGTGCGCCACCCCCATCGGCATCGCCATGGCGCCCGAGTTCCGTGACGTGGAGGCGGTGTTCGACGTCATGATCATGGATGAAGCCAGCAAGGCGACCATCACCGATTTCCTCGTCCCGGCGGCGCGCGCGCGCAAGTGGATATTGGTGGGGGACCATCGCCAGCTGCCCCCGTATGTCGACCTCGGCGAGCTCGAAGCGGTAGTGTCGGAGCGCGCGAAGCGGGCTGGCCTGTCCGAGCTTGATCCTGCGTGGATACGCGAAGTGAGCAGCCAACTGCGGCAGCACTTCGACAACCGCATGCATCCCGATCCCGAACGCCTTGAAAAGGCCTGGCGTCAACTAGTCGAGGCGCTGTGCGATCCATTCGGTATCGACGACACAGCGCGCGATGAACTTGTGCTGCTCGGCGCCGATCCGGAAAAGTGGCGCAACCAGTCCAAGCGCAACGATGCATCCAGCCCCGATCACGGCCAGTGGAACGCCGCGCTGCGCCTGGGTGCTGAGATGCTGGAACTGCAGAAGCTGGCGCTGCCAAGCGTGTTCGAGCACCTGACCAAGTTGCCGGACAGTCGGGTCGTAAAGCTCAACTACCAGCACCGCATGGCACCGGCGCTCGCGGCGTTTTCGTCAGAGCAGGTTTACGGCCGCGACTACCCATCGGCGCGCGACACCCATCAACTGGGCCTGGACATCCCCGGTCTGCAGGCGCCGTCGATCTGGCTGGACACCGCATACCAGCCGGGCGGGCGGCGCTATGAATATCCGCGCGACACCGAGTGGCAGGGTGGCAGCTACACCAATCCGCTCGAGATCGACGTGGCTCTCGAACTGGTGGAGACGTGCGCTGCCTGGGCCGTCCAGAGCTGGCGCGGCGACCCGCGCGAGCACGGGCGCGGACCCGATGCGCCTTTCGAGATCGGCGTCGTCTGCTTCTACCTGGAGCAGGCGCGCCAGATGCGAGAGGCCATCTTCCGCCGCCTACGCGGCGGCAGCGATCCGTGGCGCCGGGAATGGAGCCGCCCTGCCGCGAACCATGCACCTATCGACATCCACGTCAGCATCGTCGACCGCTTCCAGGGGCGTGAAAAAGACCTGGTGATCTTGTGCACCACGCGCAGCAATCCTAAAGGCCGCCGCGGCCACGTCGACAACCTCAACCGATTGAACGTGGCGGTCACGCGTGCGCGCCACAAGCGCATCGTGATCGGCGACTCCACCACGCTGGCCGGCCAGGAAGGCGGCCGCCGGCGCGATCCCGGCGACCTGCTCGTGCGGTTGTACGAGGACTGCGAGCAGAAGAAGAAATGGGGCCGTGCCCTGGGAGGCCAGTCATGAGCGCGCCTGACCTTCAAGCAATCGCGGCGTTGCTGTACCAGGCCGGCGTCACGAGCAACCCCACCGCGATCCTGGCGCGGGAGCTGGAGCTGTTCGAAGTCGAGTTCGCGGCGTTGGAATGCATGCAGGAGAGTGAACTCCGCTCCGCGGACTGGGCAGTGCTGGCGTTGGCGCGCGCGCTGGGGCGAATCTCGCCGGTGCTGGTCGATGAATACCTGGGCCTGGGCGACACGGTTTCGGAAGCCATCATCCACCGCCTGCTGGGCGACCAGTTGCTGCAGCAGGAAAGCGCCGAGCCCGCCCAGGCCAGCGAGGGCCTGCTGTCTTTCGCTAAGCATCTTCTGAAGTCCCGCCTGTTTGGCGGCGCAGCGCCGGTGCCGCCAACGGCGCCGACGCGCGCGCGCAAGCTGCGTGTCTCGCGCGTGTCTGACTCGTCGCTGTGCCGGTTGAGCGATCTGGGCCACATGGCGCTGGAACGCGGCGCCATTCCGCAGCGGCGCGTGCACAAGGCCAGGCTGGTGTTCCTGGCCGAGCCACTGCTGTTCATCAGGGTCGAAGATGACAGGCAACAACGCCACACGGCTCGTCATCGCCAGCCGTCGCTGCCGCCGCAAGAGGTGCCGCCGTCGCTGCGCACGCTGGACAGCAGCCTTTCCCTGCCAGCCGACGAGCGTATGGCGGCCTGTGGCATCAGCACCGGCGTGGTCGGCCTGAGCGGCCAACTGGTGCGCGTCGTGCCCGGTTCGCAGTGGGAGGTGCGGCGCCTCAGCCGACGCGTCGACGGGCAACACCAACCGCAGACGGCTACGCTGGTGCTGGCAGCGCTTCACACCACGCCCGGCGAACTGCGCTGGAGCGCCTTCCTGCGGCACGGTGGGCACGCGCATGCCTGTCCGCTGATCGATGCCGCCCAACTCATCGATGCCCAGGCGCAGCATCCGACCGGGCTGCTGGCGGCTGTCCTCAGCGAGCTGCCGCTGCCGACCGACACCCCGCTGCGGAGCGACGGCGCGTATGAGGTGTCCTGCGACATCGAACAGATGATCCATATGCTCGGCGATGTCGACCGGCCCTGCGACACCCTGCTGCGGGCGCGGTTCGATCCGTGGCACGCAGGCTTGCGCGTCCATGCGATGCCTGCTGATGGCGAGGCGGCGCGTCAGGCGTTCTACGCCTTCCTGTCGCGAAGCGATGCAGCATTGCGGCGTGACTTTGACACCACTTGCGCGGCCGTGGCAGCCAGCCTTGCCGACTACTGGGGCAGCGACCACGTCCTGCCATCGGCCGACGAAGCAGCGGTGAACCTGTGGCCTCGGGTGGAGTTGCGCGCGGCGCTGTGCATGCGTCGCCTGCAGCGTGACCTAGTCTCTCCCTACGCTGCCGAGGAGCAGTCGGCATGACCAACGACATCAGACTACCCCCGCCTGCACCCGGTGCCCCTACGATCCAGTTAGGCCGGCAGCGCGTGCCGGGTGTGCTGTTCATGCGCGACAAATCGCCCCCGTCTGGCGTTGGCTACCAATTGCAGGACACGGGGCGTGAGGACATCGTGCACGTCTCCACCGACGACCTCAACCAGTCCGCGCACATCCGCGACCAGCTGATCGCGCAAATCCGGGCGGCCAGCCGCAAGGTGCTGTTCTGCAGCTTCCTTTTCGCCGACGAAGAAATCGTGCAGGCCTTGTGCGAAGCGGCGGAACGCCTGCAAGGCGGCGTCTACATCCTGACGGCGCTGGGCAAGCATCTGCGCGCGGAGGTGCTGGAACTGGACGACGAGGTCGACGCGCAGACAGCGAAACAGCGGGAACGCGCCCAGCGTCACGACGAGCACCTGCGACGGCTGGCCCGCGCCGGCGCTTGGCTGCGCAGCGCCGAGGATTGCCACGCCAAGTTCTGCGTGGTCGACGATGCCTGCGCCATCGTCACCTCTGCCAATTCGACCAAGGAGGCCTACGAGATCAATCCGGAGGACGGCCTGGCCCTGTACCAGCCGGTGGCCGCACGGGAGTTCGGCCGACTTTTCGCCCACATCTGGCAGCAGTTGACCACGCTTGAATCCCTGCCCGGCGCCAACCTTGACGTGCACTCGCTGCCGGCGCGGCCTAGCCTTTCTTGGCGCGCCCTAGCCGGCGCCGGTGACAGCCGCGCCGTGACCACGCTGCGCAGATACGAAACCTCGCTGCTGGACGCCGCAGTGCAACTCATCGACCGCGCCCGCGGCCACCTGGCGATCGCCACCTACAGCTTCATCGGGATGGAGGATCACCCGGTGGGGGCGGCGCTTCAGCGCGCGCTGGCGCGCGGCGTCGGCATCGACCTTCTGGTGCAGCCGCGCAACCACATCGAGGCGCAGCGGGCCAGCCTGGCCTGGCTGCTCGGGCTGGCGCCGGAGCTGGTGCGCATTCATGGCCATCGCCGCACGCACACCAAGTCCATCGTTGCGGACGATGAGGCCGTGCTGTTATGGACCGGCAACCTGGACGCCCGGCATGGCTGGATCGAAGGGATCGAAGTCGGCGTGGTGGTGGAGGACCCTGGCGTGGCGGCGGCAGTGGGTCGCTGGACCCACAACGTCATGCAACGCCGCACCGACGTGGCATTGAACGCACCGTCGGTACGCCAACTGGCCGAAGCCGGCTTTCCGACCGCCTTGCCCGGCGACTGGGAGCTCTGGCTGCCACCGAAGACGGCCACCGGGCCGCTGATGGGCTCCCTGGCACGGTATGCCATCGAGCTGATGGAAGCGCCTGGGCAGCAATTGCTGCGCAGCGCCGACGGGCTGGTGATGCACATCAAAGTGGATGCCGCCAGGCGCCGCCTTGACGTGCAGCGCCTGCAGCAAGCCACCGTAGGTGGCAACGGCGTCGCCCGAAGCAAGGGCTGGCTGGCCAACAGCACGCTGAAGATTCGCGTATCGCCGTTGCCTCCCGCACAGCAACCCGCACGCCACAAGAAGAGGCAACGGCCATGAGCAATAGAACAGTCAGCGTGTCGTGGGTATCGTTCAACAACGACCCCTACAGCCGCGAAAAGGATGGCCACTACAGGCTTGTCGGCAACCAGCGCGAGGCCGGCCCGACGCTGGAGTTCCTGCTGAACGAGAGATCGCCCGTGCGAGAGCGAATCGACAAGCACTACCTGTTGGTGCGTCGGCGTCTCACGCCCGAGGCTGGCGAGCGTGACGTCCACCCGTCCGAGGTGGACGTGGCCAAGGTGCTGCAGCATGAGATCACTGCGCTGGGCGGCCCCGAAGTAGAGCTGGTCCATTGGGATACGGACGAAGCACCGACCAATCACCAGGCCTTGTTCCGCTTCACCGCATCGGCCCTGGCAGAGATCCGGCGCAAGCATCCGAAGGCCGAGGTCGTCGTCAACCTCAGCCCCGGTACGCCGGCGGCGCAGACGGTGATGTTGCTGGCGTTGCAGGCCCGGATACTTGGCGACAACGTCCTTGCTTATCAGGGCATTCCACGCAGGCACCGACGAGCCGGACAGGCGCTTGAGGAAGTGTCATGGAACCTGCTCGCCGAGCTGGGCAGGCGCGACGACGCCCACGCGGCTGACGAAACATGGGACATTGCCAAGGCCCGAACGCCAAGCCTGCGCAAGGTCGCCGAACTGGTGCAGCGATTCGGCAGCGTGCCATTCCCGGTGCTGATCATCGGCAACCGCGGTTCCGGCAAGACCGATATCGCCGCCCGCCTGCGTCAGAAATACCTTGAATGGAAGGTGATGACGAAAAAGGAATGGCAGCACCTGAATTGCGCTGAGTTCCGCGGCGACCCGACGATGCTGCGCAGCAGCCTGTTCGGCTACGTCAAGGGGGCCCACAGCACGGCCAGCCAGGCAAGCGTCGGCTTGCTGCAGCAGGCCGACGGTGACTGCGTATTCCTGGACGAGATCCACTGGATGGACCCGCAGGCGCAGGGCATGCTGTTGCTGGCGTTGCAGCGCAAAGGGAGCTTCCGCCAGATCGGCGGCAAGGACAGCATCAAGGCCAACTTCCGGCTGCTTGCCGCCACCAACAAGTCGCGTGGCGAGCTGAGGGAGACCTTGGCGCCCGACTTCCTGGACCGTATCTCGGAACTGATCATCGAGTTGCCGGACTTGCGAGACTGCCCCGCCGACCTGGAGGACATCTGGAAATGCGTCGTGCACCGTGCTTGCGATGAACTGGCGGAGATTTTTCCCGAGCGGGCGATCGGGCAGGACAGGGCGAAGATGTCGCTCGCCAGGGACTACGTCGAACAGTTCCGTCCGCACCAGCACCATATCGCGCGCGCACTCCGGTCCATGCGGCTCAACGGCAATTACCGGGATCTAGAACGGCTCGCGCGCCGGCTGTTGGTTGGCGGGTTGCAGACCGGGCGCTTGCTGTCCATAGGCCCAGAGCTGGTCAATGTGGAATTAGAAAACCTGAGAAGCGAAGAGCAGCTCTCGGAGGAACGTGGCCCCGCGTCACCGGCGTCGCTGGAGGACGAGCTGCCCACCATGTCCCGCTGCGTCAGCTACCTGCGCGAAGCGCGTGACAAGGATAAGAGCCTGTCAGGCCCGGACCTCGTAGAGATATGGGAGCGGCGGCTGCTCGCGGCTGCCCAGAAAGTCGCCGGCAGCGGTACCAAGGCAGCCGAGCTGCTGGGTATGAATGCCCGGACCTTTAATAACAAGGTGAAGGACATCCCGCAAGCCTGAGTGCGCGTAGGTAGGTCACCCGCCGCGAGCCTCGACGGATCAACAGTCATAGCGCGACTGCATCTGCAGGATCGGCGCCAGCTCAATAATCAGCGCGCGCTTGATTTCCCGTATATCGTCGACCGAATACTCGTGTTTCAGAAGCGAAGCCAGCAGTTCCTCTTGTCGTGGCTGACCGAAGCACAGCCGGTATAGCGACAGCACTCTAAGCAACTGGGGCAGCCTGGACTGCTCCGCGCCGAACCCGACTGATGGCACCACGCGCTCAAGCGTTGGGGAGTTGCAGTTCACGTGCCACAGCGGCTCCAAGTCTGTGCCTGACATTCGCCTAGCCGCTGCTTGAGAGAACAGTGTTCCCCAGAGGTCCACAGGATGAATCACTTGGGAAGGTGGTTCAACGAACTTGACCAGCCGCTGCCGGACCAGAAGGGATTTGTATCGGTTAACCCTTCCCTCTCGTTGCTCAATGTCAATGGGGTTTGCGGGGAGGCTCCAATGAACCACGCGCCTGCAGTACCAGTGGAAGTCCAGACCTTCCTGTCCGACGGACGTCGAGTTCAAAAGGAAGGGCCAGAACGGCGAGTTAAATGCCGCCCGAACGTTCACCACCCGGCTGACGCCCTTCTGGTCAGTGATGTTCTGGTTGCCCAGAGGCACCGCCACATGGCAGTGGAACGAACAATCAAACTTCTTGGTGTCGCCAGAGCGAGGAGGCAAATGGGTTTGAGCGACGACGGATGAGGCGCCCACGCTCAACGCCTGCGTGAAGGCTTCAACCAGCTCATCCTTGGAGTTTCCTTGTCCGCGAAGCAGGTGGAAGTACTCGTCGAAGGTTGCTTGCAAGTTGCCTTGCGCCGAGTACCTGGGCAACGCGATCCATGGCTTGAGCTTGCTACAGGAAACTTCGATGGCCCGCTGAGATTCCCAACGGTTCATCCGCGTTAGAAACGAGAACGCGCAGGCCGTCGCCATCTCGCCTTCCCTCTCCGACTGAGAGGGCGCAGGCGTCCGCAGCGCGCGAAGCGCACAGACTGCGGGGCCGGCAATAGCCAAGTCAACCAGATAGTCGACCAGGTCGTCCGGCGGAGGTCCTAGATCCAATTCTGAGTCGTCAAGCCACGAAGCAATCTGCCGCACGTCATACTGCCGCGCTGCGGCAATCTGCTTGCTCCCCTCAACTTGGTCAAACCAAGCCTGACGAGCCTCTGGAGCATCAAGCAAAAGCGGCGCCAACACGTACCAGCGGACGCCACGCTTCTTCTTCACGCTGCCATACGTGGTCACCAATTCCTTGAGCTCGCTATCGAGGCTCCGTCGTACTCGCGCCCTAAGCTCTGCCAAGCTCTCACCAAGCTTGAACTCAACCACTTCTGCGAGGCGCAAGCTCGGGTACACAAGCCCAAATGCCGCCGATATCGAGTTTGTGCCAAACGCGAGAGGTCCATGCCCCTGCGCCCGGTCCTCAAAATAGCGGCGGCGGGACTTGCGGGTTCTGGTGAGCAATCGACGCTCGCACTCGTACGAAACAAGGCTGCTTAGAGCGCGCGGGGCAATAACTAGGCCGGAGAACAGCAGCGTTTTGCTGAACTGCGAAGTTCGTGCAAAGGCTCCCTCAGGCTTGTAGTAGCTGACACTGGGTGGCACCCACAGCAGCTCCTCCACACCGGCAGGTAACGCCGCCTCAAGCAACTCACCGAACCTAGCGCTTGCGGGCTCATGAGTCAGGTCGAGAGCGTAGCCATTTAGCTTCTCGACCGGTATCCAGGCCCTTTCCGATGCCGCCAAAGCGGAAGCTACGGGCTCAACGCGGCGGTAGGTTTGCAGTAGCTCGCGAACCGCATATGGGCCGGAGAAAGACAGGGCGTACGGCGCGTTCTTGAAGAGTTGAAGCATGTCGATGCCAACCGGGTGCTCCGAGACTGCCTTTAGGGCCTCACCGATCCGATCAAGTACCGCGTGCTCGCGGATCTCACTGAGCGTTGGCAACAGCCTGGCATGGCTGGTGTCCTGCAGAGTGACCCGCTCTTCGGCAAGTAGCTGGTCGCGCTCAGTCCTGAAGACTACGCGTCGTAGAAGCGTCTGGAGCCGCCGCTTCGAGCTGCTATCCAAGCTGTTCGATTCGATGGGGCTCTGAGGAAGTTCAAGCAGCTGAGCAAGGAGCTTTTCTCGAAGAGCTTCGTATGCGCTGGCGAACTTGGCATCAGACCGCGTGAGGTATCCGAATAGCTTCTGCAGCTCCACAGCGTGGGCCGCGCCGGTCTCGTCCTCGCCCACATGCGTCAGCGCCTTGAAGGGTGTGGCAGACAGCAGCAGCGTGTGATGGTCACCATCACGGTGAAGGACTTCGCGGGCGATCGCCTGATCCTCACGCTGTCCAGCCTCTTCACTAGGGTCCGGATCGAGCAGCTCCTTGAATCGCTGAAACTCGTCCAAGATGAAAAGGTCCGCCTGTAGGTTGTCGACACACGCCTCAACGAACAGGGCACGCACCTTTGCCCGCATGAATGAAATCAGGTCGACGTGCGCCCGAGATGAAACGCCCCGCGCGTGCAGTTCGATAGCTGATGCAAGCAGCGTACGCCACGAGCGTAGATTCACCTCGGTCCCGAGCAAGGCTGCGCCGAGCCTCTTTGGCAGCATCGGAGTGCCTGAGATGCTCTGCCGAAATCGATCCAACGAGCCCTTTACGAGGTGGAGCGCCTTTCTCTCAACGTCATTTCCGACATCCGCCCAGCGTTTGACATCCTTGCTGAAGAACGCCTCCAGTGCATCGTCGTCCTTGACGTAGCCATCACGCTTCAAAGCCTGCCAGACGATGTAGCGCTCTAGAGCATCGCCATGGCCTTGATTCAGCGCGAGCGAGGTTCCCGGAGTGATCGCGCAGATTTCCAGCAGATGACCCGTGTCCCGGTGATCACCAGAGCGAGCTAGGCCTAGCTCGGCGAGCCTGTTGAACGACGGCAGTCGCATCCAGCGCTTTGCGTCCTCCGAATTGAAGACCGCCAGCTTTCGGACGTTCTCCAGCGCCAACGCCCGGTTGGAGCACACATACACCACCCGCAGCGGGCCCCCAGGGTTTGCCTTGAGCCGGTCGATCAGCAACCGAGCGATGACGCCTCGGGCCACGACAGTTTTACCTAGGCCGACTTCATCAGCAACGAGCAGCCTAGCCGCGGTCTGCTTGCGAAACTGGGCCACCACTGACTCGACTGTCGCTTCCTGGAAGTCTGTGAGGCCGGCCAACATCTGCGTGAGCTTCTCAACTGCTCCACTCACGCTTGCTGCTCCTGAATTGCCCGTTCAAAAGACCAAAGAAGTTCTCGAAGGCCCTCTGGCAGCTTCATGCCCTGGGCTTCGACGCGATCGGCTACTTGCACGGCACGGCTGATACGCGCAGGCGTTCGGGCAGACGCGCGCAACAGCTGCTCGTAGAGCCCGCCACTGCCGTCAAAACCAAACACACCGCCACCGTCATCATCTTCCCTCTTCTCGGCCCGACGCCACTTGCCCTTGGTAGCCCCAGGATCCACCAGCAGGGCCAAATAGCTGAGTAGCCGCTGCGGCGTGGAGATCACCTCGCGGAAAACCGCCTCCCGTCGCGCCTCCTGTATCGACGAGGTCAGATCCGTCTTGACCGCGAAAGCCTGCAGCAACGCCGATGGTTGAATGCGGCTGGATCGGATGTGAACCGAAATGAACGCGCTGAGCTCGCAGAGCCGAACGCCAGCCCACTCAATCTGAGCGCTGAGTGCTTGCTCGGACGCCCGGCAAAGTAGCGAAATGGTGACTTCCAGCCCCGCCGGAACGGGCGGCGCCGAAGGCGCCTCGATGCGAACGGTGTAAGCACCATCTGAACCTACCTCAGCAGTCATCCGCCAGGCGATCGCAGCCAGATCGTGGGCCAGCCTTCGAACCGCCGCTTCCTGCTCCGGGTCTAACGCCGATGGCTCGCAGAACTCGTGCACACGGATCAGACCCGCGTCAAACCATTGCCGCTCCAAAGCCTTAGCCCCAGCCGAGCGAGATGACACGTTCACCTTCAACATGAACTCGAAATTTCGCGGAGGCGCATTTCCTTTACCGAAGGCCGCGTTTGTCATGTTGGCGGAGCCGAGATGCCAACTGGCTGAGTGCCCCTGCGTGGCGACGATCATCTTCGCGTGAAGGTCGTGAAGCATGCTCTCGCCGTCTTCCAAACTGTCATCGCCGTCGATGATCGAGTCGGGGATGCTGTAGCAGTTCCAGCCCTCCAGTCGCTCTTTGCCGATTCGGTCGAGCGTATCGCCGCGGCTGACAAGCATTCTGTCCCGACGAGCGCGTGCTCCTAGCGCAAGCAGGAGGCCATCCGCGTCGGCGTCCACGAACGGGGAAACAACTAGAACATCGTCGAAGTCGGTATCCAGCTTCAACGGCACAGAAGCCGGCAAACCAGGCAGAAACGTCGGTGAATGAAAGCCCTCTGGTTCACTCCAGCGAACGCGTCCAAGAGCATCGCACCACTCCTCTAGGCACTCAGCAGCATCACCCGGCGCGGGAAGTTGACGTAGGAACCCGACCAGCGGCTCATTGAGAACTCGTGACCTGTTCTCCTGCACGCCGTCCAGTGACATTGCGACGTCCCAGCTGCGATCGAAGGTAAGGTTGCGCGAAAGCACCAAGATCCTGAACGAATCCTCACCACCTTTCAACGGCGTGAAGCGCAGCAGCCACAACTTTGGGTGAAAGGCGGAGAAGGCACTGCTGCCAGCAACCGGGATAAGGAGCGGCTCAAGCAATGCATAAAGCGTGCTGTACTTTGGTGGTACATGGACGCTCGACGCGTTATGAAACACCAGCAGCTTTGACCGCAAGCGATCAATGGACTCCAGCAAGGCTAGTTTCTCGGACCCGACGTCATCTTCGAACGTCTGCCCGAGGCTGAGCGCCAACGTTGCACACGCCAAAGTCTCAAGATCGAGCGAGTAGGTTGTTGCGAGCGCTGAATGCAGCTCATACCCAGCTGGCGGGTTGAGCTGCTCCCCGTAGTCGACCCGATTCTTCTCGGGATCCATCATTTCGAAGCACCTTGGATGTCTCGCATCATCGCTCGCGCCGTACCCCAGCGATAGTCCAGTGCCTCCATACCGAACCAATCGGCCTTTGATAGACCATGCCAACGCCGCAGCAGCGACCTTGGCCCCTTTGTATCCAGCGCGCGCTGCTCGATGATTCCGTCAACGTCCTTCTTAGCCGCTTTCCCACACATTGCCTGATTCCAAGTAGCGAGGAAGTTTTCGCACTTCAAGTGCACAGGACGGTCGATGAGCGTCAGCACGTCGGTCCATTCAGCAACCGCGGTGGCATGAAAGACGCGTTCGCTCTCGCATCTCTCGCGCCAATCCTTCCACTTGAGCGCCGTGGAGGTCTGCAAGGGGGCATGCTTAAGACGTGAAGCCATCAAACGGTTGAAGACAATGTGTGCACCTTCAACGGCCAGACTGAAGCGCCAAGCCTTCTCAATCAACCCCGCACACCGCGGATCCAGCCGGGAGTTCTTGCGTGCCCATGCAGCGAGGGCTTCGAAGGTCTCGCAAGGCAAAGCGCCCGCGACCTGTTTGGTTTGCAGCAGTTGGCCGACCACTGCCACTCCTCGCTGGCCTCCAGATTTGAAGCATCCAGCCAAGAAAGACGCTTCGTCGCTCGTCAAATCAAGGGTCAGCCCAACGGCCCAATCTCCAATTGAGTCCGGTGGCCGCATCACGGCGGTGTGCAGGTGGTCTTTGTCGTCTATCCCATCGTCGCTTGAGGCCCGGCGCGCCAGGTTGCTTTCAGGATTCCACTCCCGGCAGAACTCCGCGAGCGACTGCGTGCCCCGCACGAGGCCAAAAGTCCGCAAGCCATTCCAGTATGTAGACGAAGGTCGACGCTGCACGCCACCTTTGTCCACGACGGTATGCCCGATAACGTTCTCAGGCTTGCGGCCGAGCGACCTGTAGCTTTCGACCAAATGCCGGGTCAGCCTATCCTCTTGTTCATGGAGGTAGCTCACCAACGGCTTACGCCTACGCACCGCTGGCGTCTGATCGGCCCAATCCCTGAGTATTTTCGGTATCGCAAGAAAGTAGCGCGATCGCGTCTGGATGGTCGAGAACCCTGGGAAGAGCAGCTCTGAGTAGAGGTCACGAAGCTGGCCGATTCCGAGTTCGTCCAGCGTTCCCTTGTCCTGCACGGCGGCAAGGACGTTTCGCATCCGCGCTCTATCCTCCGACGAAAAGTCAACCCATCCCCAGCTACTCATCGGAGTGCATCCCGCCCGCTCGTCTCGAGGTGGTCAATGCAGGAAACCACAAGCACTTTGCCGGCAGTCCTCCGGTCCTCGGCGCTGCTTGCCGAAAGACTGCATTCAGCGAGTCCAATGCCCCGGTTTCGACGAGCCGTGCGCGTCGCAATCTCCTCGGCTAGTGTGGCGGCCGCGTCGTCCATCAAGGACATCTCCGCTTCCGCGACGACAGACGCGCATGGGCCGAGTTTGCCGTCAATCACTATCACGATGGCGCCCTTAGCTTCGGCTTGGTCATACGCCCCGGCCGCAAGATCTCCGTGCTTGCCACCGATTCTTTTCATTCGCTGCCCCCGATCGTTCATCCCGAATTGAAATGCGTGCGTATCACGCCCGTTCTGCTGAGACTTGGCTGACCGACGCATCAGTCTTCACGCATCGACGATTTGCACTGCCTTGGCCGAAACCGGCAGGAAGAGCCATCGCTCCAGCACCGGCCGTCCTGAGGTGGTCTGAACGGCTTGCGCGTACTCGGCGAGCTGGCCACCATGGGCTTTGGCCAAGCGGTCGAGCTCACCAACGCCACGAGGATCCGCCTTGTGGTCAAACAGGATGAAACCCTCCGGCGTATCCAGCAGCAGGTCAATCTGCCCTCGCGCAATCGACCCATCTGCCCTTCCAGCCTCAAACGGGACCTCAGCGGTCAAGGTGGCGCCAGGCCACCTGGCGTGGTGCCAAGCCGAGAACGCCTTCACCTGGCTCAGTGCCTCCTGGGCATCGAGCGCTGCAGCAACGCCCCATCGCTCCAAGATGTCGCGAACGTCATCCAGCCCGATGCCCTTGTCGGGATCTGCAACGGCGAAAGCGATGCAGCTGTGAAGTGCTGAGCCGACATACGCGAAGTTGGCACCAGCGACGACGTTGATGCGCGCGCCAATGTCGGCAACAGGCCCGTCCTTGAACTTGTCGGCATACACAGCACTTGGTGTCACCCAGAGCGGCGGGTGGTCCTGAGGAGCGCGCACCGGGTAGAACTGCAGTTCGCTCTTGCCCTTCACAGGAGGATCCGCCGACGCGTCGTCGACCGAGATGAACGACGCTTCGAATCCCACTGCGACACCGCCGACGTCCCGCTTACCCGTGGGCGCCCAGAGCTTGCCGGTCGCCCCGGCCTCCTGCAGCCAATCAAGCGGCGGCTCATCCGCCGCCTTTGAGGCCAAGATGAGCTGGTCGCGCGCTCGGGTCAAGGTCACGTACAGCAGGCGGATGTTCTCTTTGAGCGCGGCACCGTCCATGGCAGCGCCAATCTCCGTTTCCTGGGCAACCTGGGCCTGGGGCACCTTGTTCGCCTTAGAGGCGCCGTACGGATACGGCCAGTAGTGGATGAAGCGGTTGGCAAGCGGTGCGGCGGCGTCGAAGTCACCAACAGTACGAGCGCGCACGTTCCAGAGGTCTGTTCGGTGCTCGTGATCCAAGCCCATCACGACCACGACCGGCCACTCCAGGCCTTTCGCGCCGTGAATGGTCATCACCTCAACCGCGCCATGGCTTGCGGCGGCACGCCCATCGTCGCCATCAGCCTCCAGCTTGCGAAGCCACAGCAGCAACCCGTTCAGCGTAGCCGGCAGACCGGAACTGAGGCACTCCTCCTCGTACTGCCTTCCGAGTAGCAACAGCGCCTCGACGTTGGCCACCCGCACTTGCGCTGCCCGATCGTCGGTAGACCAGCTGTGGCAGCGGTGGACAACACCCGACTCTGCCTTGGCCATGCGCAGCACTTCGAAGGGCGTGAGCGAGATCAGCTTGGAACGCAAGCTGTCCAGGCGCTGCAGAAGCGGCAGAGCGCCGGCGCCCTTCACCTTCCAATAGCTCAGTGGAGGCTCCCACTTGCCATTGTCGTTGAGCTTCGCATCCGCCAAGAACTGAAGGCGGTCGTGCAGCCACTGCTCCGGCTCCAATGCCTCGGTCAAGCCGGTGATGACCGCAGTGGCCACGGTGTCACCCGGGTCGTGCAGGCGCCTCAGGCACGCAACAACCAGCTGCGCTTCGGCGGTCGACAGCAACCCCGGGCGCTCCGCTGCCACAGGAATTCCCCAGCGATTCAGTGCGCCCACGACCTCACCGATCGTGTTCCTGAACCTACAAAGTACCGCGACATCGCCAGGCTGCACGGCTCTGAGTTCTCTCGACTCCTTGTCGAACACCTTCATGCCGCTCGCGAGCAGCTTGGACAGGGCCGGACCGAGCGCCGGCACATGGAGGTGCTTCCTAGGAGGCGCCTCAAACGACCAGTTCAGGACATCGACATGGTCCGGGATCGGCTCGCGCTTGGTGGCAAGCTCGACATCAGCGGCCGGTGACGGCGCGAAGGCGGGAACGAAGACTTCGTTGGTGAGCTTCACCAACGCCGGGGTCGAGCGCCACGAGTCGGACAGCGGAGCGCCGAGCTTGCCGCCCCACTTCTCGACAGAGTCCAGAACCTGCTGGATGAGCGAAGAGTCGGTGCCTCGGAAGCCATAGATGGCCTGCTTCTGGTCGCCGACCCAGACCGACGCCTTGGCCAGCCTCGCGAGCTCGATGAAGATGGCAAGCTGCAGCGGGTTGGTGTCTTGGAACTCGTCGACGAGCACCAGGTCGAGCTCCTCGCGCAAGGCCTGTTGCACGACCTCGCTCTCGCGAAGACCCTGCAGAAGGCGAACTTCCTGGTCGGTGAAGTCCACTACGCCCATCTCTCGCTTGGCGGCCTCGAACGCCGCAAGGCCTCGGCTGGCGATGCCGAAGACCAGCTCGAGGTAGACGCGAACGTCCTCATGGAACAGGTCATGCGCCCCGTGTTGGTTCGCGACCTTCTGCAGGTCTTCGACGAGAGGACGTTGCTTGGCACCCGGCTTGATATCAGCGAGCGAATGCCAAGCGCCCCACGGAAGGCTGTCGTCTGCCAAAGGCTGGAGCGCGTCCTGGCATCGATTGATTGCCGTAGCCAGGACGTCCGTCTTGTTTCCTGCGGCTTGGACTTTCTGTAGCTGCACCAGCGCCGTGTTCAGCTCCTTCACCAAACCTGCGCTCAGCCCCGCCTGAGGCGCCGGCCACGCCTTGAGCATGTTCTCGGCATTGATAGTACCCATGGCCGCAAGCTCAGCCGGCGAGAGGTTGTTTTCCCGAGCTGCATTCATCAGCGAGCGGATGTTGTCGGAGATGGCCTTCTCACTACGCTGCTCCGGCCCCACCTTGCCTCCCCGTCCGGCCTGGCCGATACCCAAGCGCTGAGCAACAACCAGGAGGCGGCTCAGTTCATCTGAGCTCTGCACGCCCTCGACGGCAATCTTGGCGATCCTCGACGTCTCCTTCTCGTCGAGGACCTGCTGGTCAGGGGACACGCCAAGCTCGAAGCAAAACCGCTGGATAAGCTGCCCGCAAACGCTGTTGATGGTTCCGATACGGGCTTGCCCCACCGCTGCGGCCAGATCCAGTCGCCCCTTCTTCAGAAGCGTTGCCCGGGCTCGCTCTCGCAGCTCGGTTGCCGCCTTAACGGTGAAGGTCGTGGCAATGACGCCAGGAGCCCGCGCGTTGCCGTCCTCAAGGCGGCTGGCAAGCAGGCCCGTCAGATAGGTGGTCTTGCCGCTGCCGGCACCGGCACGAACAAACTCAACGTTCAAACCTGCGCCGCTCATTGCTCGCCCTCCCGCTGCCCGAACAGGCGCTCAAAGTCAGTGTTCCAGTCACCCAGCGAATGCAACGGCAAGCACCCCGCTGCAGGCTCAGTTGGCCCTGGGTCCAGATCGTCGGCAATAACCTCCACCACGCCTTCCTGCCATTGCTTGACGCGCCAGTCCCAAGAAGCCTTGGCCATCGTGACCAGCTGCGCAGGTGTTTCCCCGTTCTTAGGAACCACCACACGCGCATTCGCTCCGAAGACACCAGGCGTAAGAGTCGAAAGGTGCCCGTCCAGGAAGGTGAAATAACCCACGGCCTTAGGCGCGGCGCCGGTCTCTTCCTGAATCATGTGGGCGTAGAGCGCCAGCTGCAGGAACTCACCGCTTTCAAGCATGTCGCGGAAGCGCCCTGCACGAGACCACTTGAGGTCAAGGGCAGCCGTCCCGCCTGCCTTCAGATGCAGCAGCAGGTCCGTGTCGCCCAGCAGGCTCAGGTCTCCCTTGGTCCCCTTCAACTTGCGCTCAGGCTCCGCTTTGACCACGTCCGCTGCCCGTAGGAAGCACAGCAGAGACCAGATGCCATTTCGCGCAGCAGACTTGAACTGGGCGTGCTGGACGGCACTGCCAGGCGCCAACAGCGGCATGCCCTCGCCGACAAGCAACGCCTCCAGCATGGGTTCAAACCAATCGTCCAGCTGCTTCTGATCCCAACCAAGCGCGTCAGGGTTCTGCAGAAGGATCTGCACCAGTCGATGCGCAAGGGTTCCGAGCAGGCGCCCTTCATCGCCCGGAGACACCGTCTTGGCGCCACGCAAGGCAGCCGCATCTTTCAGGACACCCAGCGCCGGGTTGTTGAAGGCAGTGTCCAAAGACGAGTAAGACTGTGCTTCCCGCCGCGTCGGTGCCGGGAAGCTGGAGCGCCACGCCGCCGTTTCGTCGAACTTCCAGACGCCCCTCGCAGGCACCAGCTCCTTCGCGTTGACCGCCACCTTGCCTGCGGCGTTGAGCTCAAGGACGCCAACTTCGAGCTGTGGCGCCAAGACCTTGAGAAGCTGCCAGGCCGGATGGAGCTCCTCTCCTTCGGGCGGCAGGACCAGAACCAGGCGCTTGCGCGCAGCAAGTACCGGTCGGATCCAGAGGGACGTCATGGCCGCCATCTCAGCGGCCGAGTCAGCCAGTCGCACTCCGGCCGATGCCAAGGCGTCAAGCTCCGCCTGCAACCAAGGCAGCGGATTTGGCAGCACCGGCTTGCCCGGCATCCACCACACAACCTCGTCGGCCCGCTCGACGGCGCAAGCCGCAACAGAGGAGGCGCTCGCCACGCACCCCACCTGGGCCATGGCCAGGCTGTTGCCGGCGTCGGCCGTCGCCAGCGCAATCAGTTGCTCCAACAGCCTCGGCTTCACCTTGTCGGACGCTGAGGTCTTCAGCTCGGAAAGGCCATCCAGCACAGCAGAGCACTGGGCCACAGCCATCAGCAAGTCGGCCTTGCCACTCTGGTCCTCGCTCGCGGCTGAAGCCGCAAGGCGGCCTTGCAGGGCATCTCGAAGGCCGACGACGCGCGACATCACGCGCTCAAGCGGCGCACCGGCGGCCCGGTCGTACCGCGTCTCCTCAAGCCACTGCGTCACTTGATGGTCGACATCCGGCCCATCAGCATCTCGAATCTCCTGCCGCGCCTGTGTCCAGGCTGGGCCTCCGATGCCCGGCTGCTCGGAGAACGCGGTCCCAAGAAGACGCCGCACCCTCGTCGGCAGCGGCCCAACGGGATGCATCAGGAAGTCCAGCAGACGCACAGGCTCAATCGGATCCCAAAGTGTCTCGAGCGCCAGGGGCAGGGCCTGCACAGTGGGCCGCAAGGTGCTGGCCTCGCTAAAACCACAAGTTGGGAACCCGGAGCCTTGCAGCGTCTCGTCCAGAGCTGCTCCAGCCACCTCTTGATCGCAAACGACCATCCGTGAGATCGTCGGCTCGGCATGGCAGGTTTCGGCGAGCCAATGCGCGGCAATTTCACTGCTGAGCGGTCGCATCACCACCACCGACGCGTCGGCGACCAGCTCGTCGATAGGAACCAGGGCGCCGGCGGCTGCCGCCTCGATGCAGCGCGTCTGCAGCAGCCCCAGATTTCCTTCCGCCGCCGCTTCCAGGGGCGTAGCCACCTCGAAGGTCAGCAACTCGAGTACGTCACGCCAGCGGGCCGGGAAGGCCTCAATAGGCTCAAGGATGACTACCTTTCCGATTGGGACCCGACGCACGGCGAGCCGCTCGGCAATCGAAGCCAACCTCTCGCCCTCCCCCGGCGCCACGCGAGCGGCCACAGCCTCCACGGCCGCCATGTCCGCAAGCCGCTGAGGCCACTCATCGCCTGCTTTGCCGTCCCAGCCGGCGAGCCGCCACCCGTCGCGCCACTTGAGCAAGGCTGCCGCCGTGCCCATCTCGTCCGCGTCCAGGCTGCGGTGATAGAACCGCCTTTCGCCGTCGACGGCTCGCAGGGCAACCAGGTAAGCAGCAACACGGCGGGCGCCTACGACAGGCGGCCCGCTCAGCCCCAGGTGAACCTCGAGCAGGCTCAGGAACCCTGCTCGGCCAAGGACGGGCTCTCCAAGATGGGAACGAGAACCTGGCCCATTCCACGCCGCAGCGTGCAGACTGAAAGTTATTCTCATATCGACCTCTCCCTGGAATCAGTCTGACTGCGCGCCCGACCTGGGTCAATGCAGCGCGGGAAAACACTATCGAAGCGAACAACCAGCTGCTCTGGAATCAGGCTGCCGCGCAGCTACTTGCGCCCTTTGCGCCCAAACATTGGTTGCAGCTGCGTCCAAAGCGAATCCTCGAGCGCGCCGATGACGTCCGCATGGATATCACGCCGGTACTTGGCCACCAGAAGCTCAACCTCGACATCCGCAGGCGACGCCCAGTAGGCCAGCTGCATGGCGTAGACGCTTTTGCTCCCATAGCCAAGGTGCTGGACAACCCTGGTCCGCAGGCTCACCGAGCCGCCGACGTACAAGACGGGGCTCGGCTTGGAGAGGCGCGCATAGGCCCTCTCGCCGTTCTTGGCTTTCTTGGCAGCCTCGAAGGCACCGTGCATCGAGCTGACCACCTTCGGCGACGCCTCTGTGCGAAACACGTAGATGTGCTGACCATCGGCGGACCATTTCTCGAGTGCATCAACGACATCGGGCAGCTCCGCTCCGGGCGCAAGTGCTCCGGTCCTGAAGCGAAAGGCCTTGACGTCGTCTGGATCCACATCAGTCACCGAATCGGCCAGGTCCCCGACCCGCTTGCCCTGTACGGGATATCCAACGCGGCAGTCGCTCCAGGGTACGTGCATCCCTCGCAGTCGACATCGAAGTCCAACTAGGCTGCCAGCGCGGCCTATCAGCTTTCGATCTTCAACACCTTCAACTCTCGGGCAGGTTTGTCACGCACCGCGAGCGTTGACGCGTCCAGACGTCGAAGACCCCTATCGCCTTGGTCAGTGGCTACACCGCTGGGGCCGGTCCAAAAGGCGCGCTGCCGATGGGCGAAGCGCAAGCAGTCGCAGACAGATTGCGTTGCCAACGCTTGATGAGAGGTTCAGCGGATGGAGTGCGTCGTCCGCGTGAATCCTTCCTGCAAGGTATCCGATGGTGTCGGGTCGGGAGCTACTCGGAGGGCAGGCGTTTGAGTTCTGCAACCAGCTGAAGCTGCTGCAGGTAGTCGTTGTTAAACCGTGCCAACCAGCGGACGACGTGGACGTTGTCCAGCAATGACTTGATGTGGGATTTGATGATGGCCAACTGCAGCGCAAGGTCGCCGTAGCTGTCCTCGATCAACTTGGTGTCAGCCTGCATGGCGGCCAGCTCGCGCTGGAGGCGCTGCACTGTTTCGGTGGCACCCGAGCGTGGCACCACAACCTTCGTGTCAGGCGCCAACTGGTCGGGCGGCGTGTGCTGGAGCATGGCCTGGGCGAACTTCACGGAGTAGTTGCCAAGCCCCACCATCGTTCTGGCGACGTCGATTTGCCGGAAGTGGCTCATCTTGCGAAGCACACCAAACATCGTGCGGCCGGCAGGCTTGTCCGCCAGCAGGCGCACGACTTCGTCGCAGATGCCCTCCAGCATCCGGAAGCTGTCGGTGATGGATTGCTCTGAGACGTTGAGCGCAGCGGCAAGACGTGGCACCGACGCACCGCGTTCTGCCGCCCGGACGATCATCTTGTGTTCCTGAACCACCGACAGGCGACTCACGCGCTTGTTGTAGGTATAGCCCTCGTCGTCCGTTGAAACCAAACACAGCGCGCGGTCGACACCGAGTTCGCCCAAGGCAATGTGCCGGAGATGGCCATCGAGGATCTGGAACGCGCCCTGTTCTCCGGGATGGTGGATGACGACCAGCGGTTCAACCAGACCGATCTCTGCCAGCGATGACTTGACCTGCTTGTACTTGGTGCTGACCTTGAGCGTTGCGGGCATCACCCGACCGGGATGGATCAGGTGGAGCGGGACTTCCAGGCAGTCAAGCTCGAAGCCCAGGCGAATGGGTTTAACGGGCTTGTCCATCAAACGAGTCCCGACTTCTTTGCCACCTCTGCCAGCGGCTTCGGCATGCTGGTCAGACCTTCGGCCTTGAGCAGCTTGCGAAAGTCCACGTTAGCCAGCAGCTCCTTGAAGATTTGCTGAACGATGGTCAAGGTGGACTGGGCATGTTCGGCACGCTTCTGGATTCGCCGGTGCTCATCCGCATTGCGCTGGTAGAGCTTGGTCAGCTCCTCCGGCGTCATGCGTTTGTGCCCTGAGCCGCCCCGGCCGTAGATCTCGGGACTGTGCCGCTTGCCGCTGCGCGCACGGTTCTCGAGGATGCGCCGCATCACTGCCACCTTGCGGCCCTTCAGATCCCCCCGGTTGTAAGCCTCAAGCAGGAGTTCTTGAGCCTCACTGTCGGTGGCGCGTGCGATCTGGACGGCCACGTGTAGCGGAACATGGCCCGCCTCTGCCGCAGTAAGCAGCCGGCGCTCGCCGCGCTCGAGCAGCGTTCCGACGTTGTTCACCCATGACGCGGTACAGCCGATCTTCTTGCCGATCTCAGCATCGGAGTAGCCCTTGCCGCGGAGAGCGCCAACCTGCTCGAGCATCTCGCTCGCGCGCGGCGTGCGGCGGGCGATGTTCTCGACGAGGCTCATGACGTGCCCGGTTTCCTCGTCGGTATCGACAATGAGCGCAGCGATGTGGGACTGGCCGAGAGCCTTGCAGGATTCCAGCCGTCCCTGGCCGCAGATCAGCGCGAACTGGCCCGCTCCTTCGCCCTCGGTGATCCGCCTGACTGAGATGGGGCGCTTCAGCCCGATTTGGCCGATGTTGTCGGTGATCTCCTTGTGCAGTGTTGCGTTGCGGACCCGCGGATTGGCGACGATGATGGCCGCGATGGCGATCATCTCGACCCGGGATGATGTGTTCGTCATGCCGCCTCCGCGTAGGGTGTTCTGGCGCACAGCGCATAGAAGTCATCGAGCATGTCGACGCGATAGAAGTCGAGTGAGAAGCCGTTCGCTTCCCTGTCGGGGAGGTTGGACGCGGCGAAGTCCAGCGATGGCAGGACGTAGTAGTCAAACGGCGAGCGATTGGCCGGGTCCATCCGGGTGACGATGGTGACGTCAGGCTCGAGGCTGGCGTCCAATCGGATGAGCCAACGGCACTTGCCGCCCGGTGTGGGTTTGCATCGGGCAACGACCACCGATACGGTGAACTCTTCGTTGACCGTCAGCAGATCAGTAACCGCGTCTGAACGAACGTACCCACCGGCTTCGCCTATTCCCTGAGCGACGCGCTGGACGACGGAGGGGTGATACCTGCGCAACGCGCGGTTGATTTCCAGGTATGCGCAGTCGCGCCGGGGCTGGAAGCCGACAAGGCTGTAGGCCCGGTACAGGCTACCGAAGCGGCTCCGATAGCTGGAGCTGGACGGCAGGCCGTCCTCCTCGTCAATCAGCATGCCGGACAGCCCGCCGTGGCGCTCAAGGACCTGGCGGAGCAGTGCCAACATCTCGTGGTCCTCCAGGTGGCGCGATCGCTGAGCAATGATGGCTTGAACCTGCCAGAACTGTCCTTGGGGAACGATGGCCTCGAAGGCGCCGTCCTTGCGAATCCACTCGTCCGGTGGATTCTGTTTGTGCTCGACCTTCAGCTTGAACGAGGTGCGGTTGTAGACGTTGTTGCCGATGTACTTCTCGTTTGTCAGCACCTGATGCACCGTACCTCGAGTCCAGGGCCGGCCAGCGTCGGTGACGAGGCCCTCCCGGTTGAGCTGCGAGGCGATCACGCGCTCGGGCTTCGCGTCCTCCAGGAACAGGCGATAGATGCGGTGCACCGTCGCGATTTCTGCCTGTGGGCCTGGAACGAGAAAGACCCGGTCAGTCTGGATGCTCTTTTTCTCTCCGCGCGAGAGCAGCCCCTTGATGTTGTGTTGCTCGTCGACCAGCTGTCGGCGCAGGCCGAATCCGGGCGCGCCGCCTTGTCGGTAGCCGCGCTGCACCAGATTGCGATGGCCGGCAAACACCTTGACGGACAGTTCCCGGCTGTACTCCGCCGCCATGCTCCGCTTGAGGCCCACCATGACAGTGGATGACAGCGATCCGTCGTTCTTGAACTGCTCGGCGCAGTAGATGATGCGAATGCCGCGGCGCTTGCAGGTCTGCTCGTAGACCGCCGCTTCGTCAGGGTCTGGGAAGCGCCCCCAGCGGCTGATGTCGTAGACCAGGACAGCCGAAAAACCCGGATGCGGTGTGCACACATCGTCGAGCAACTGCTGCAGGCCAGGCCTGCCACGCAGATTCAGACCGCTCTTGCCGGCATCCATGTAGGTGCGGACGACCCGCATCTTGTGGAGATCCGCGTAGGCCGCGATCACCTCGGACTGGTTGTCAGTGGAGTACTTTTGATGCTCCGTCGACATTCGCACGTACTGCGCCACGGGCAACAGGGTGTCCGGCGTTGCTTGCATGTCAGCCTCAACGTGCAGGCGCAGGTTAGAACCTTCAGTCATCGCAGCCCTCCCGGGCAGACGGTCATCGGAAGTTCATCGTTGCCGCTCGATGTGACAGTTAGATGAACTCGCGAAGTCAGTCGGACTGCCAACTAGGGGGTGTGAGTCTGACGACCACTGACCAGGAGCGCTTCCATCCTGCTCAAGAGAAGTCGCCGCTGAGGAACGGCGCCAGATGGTCCGCCACATCGCGCAGATTGCTGACGCCGCCGCGCACCATATGGCTGAGCGCAGATCCACCCGCAAAGATCGGCGCTGCGTTGGGCTCGTGGACCCACGCATCGGCCCGTTCAGGAATGGGCAACAGCACCTGTAGCCCAGCGTCGATTCTCAGAAGGTAGCCGAGCCGCTCCAACGTCTCGTCAGATAGTACTGTCGCACCAGTTGCGCCGGCCATGTGATCAAGCTCGGCAGGAGCTACGCCAAGCAGGAGTGCTTGCTCGCGCCGATCGAGCCGCCAGCGGCGTGCGATCCCGAAGAAGGCCATGAGGGCTTCGCGGTTTGTTGGTTCCATCATCAGCTGGGAACGGCCCGGTGAGCTTTTTGGCGATTGAGGCTGGTCCGCGCACTCGTGCCATGCGGCTTGAGGCCACGAAGGGTTCGGAAAGCCGGTCGACCGACCATGACTTCAATCCGCCTCGCGGCCCTTTTGCTTCACATGCCCTGACCGTTGCAACTTTCGCTCGAGCTTGCGTCGCAGGGCCGCCAGCAGTTCATCGGAGGCTTGCGCGGCGACCACCGCCACAACGCCTGAGGGCGTGACGAACTTGATCGCCGTCTTGCCTTTGGTGCGCAAGGTCTGCATTGAAGCTCCGTCTATCGCGAATCTGTCTGATGGAGAGCGACGGTTTGATCGGCGCTGGGGCGACTCGACGGCGCTCAGTCGACACCCAGCCGATGCCCGGTCCGAATGGCATCCCGCAACCCCAATAGCTGTGCCCGACGGATCAGGCACGGAAGGGTCACGGCCAAGGCAAGCGGGATCAGGATGAGAAGAACGTGCATGTCGGCCTCCCAACGTCAGCGCGGCGATGTCGCCCCGAACGATGCCTCGCAAAACCAGGTCCGCGTAGGCGTACCTGAGATCAAGCATGCGCCAAGGGCTTCAATGGCACAGCATATCTAAGAGCAGGGCCGACTGCTTGGCCGCGGGACCGGATCGGAGCACCTGAAATCACGTAGTGGATCAACCTCCTGCGGCAGGCCATTCCCGAAGCTCTACGTGTCCCATTCAGCGAACATCTCGCTCAGAGGTACGGCCTGCAGGCGGCTTGCGCTATGCCAGCCGTCCCGAGCCGTGGGGTAGTGCCGCAGGACTGTCTGCAAAAGCAGGCGCGTCTCGACATCGACGATATCCCGCCACTTGAGCCGAGCCAAGAAGACGCCGGCATCGAAGATGGCTTCTGCGTGGCTCGGCGAGAGCGTTGCCCCTGGAGTCGTGCGACCGGCGAGGAGCTCCTGCTGATTCGGGAAACATCCTGCCAGCCGATGCGCTTCCTGCCGACCGATGTCTGGCGTCCGCGGATCGCTTGCGATGCGGCGCAGCAGTTCTTCAGCGAAATGAAACGACCGCAATCGTTCAGTAGGCATGGTCATCGGGACCCCCTCTGATCATTAACCGCTGTTCTCCGAGCGCGGGCAAGCTGTGCTGGAGCGCGCCGGCTCGGCCCGGCCGGGTAACAGGTCCCGCCAGCCTCGGGCCGCCTCACATGGTGCGCAGCTCGAAGTCAGCGAACTCGCTGTTGCGAATCCGGTTCTCGACGTGGCGCGCATTCGCCGGCCCGAAGAGCAGCAGGGACTGGCGGTACAACATCTCGCCCAGCGACACGCTCGACTGAAAGGCATGGAGAAGCAAACTCACGACACGGCCTTGAGGGGACCACTCGATGAACGCCAGGTCGCTCGCGAACCATTCGGCCGTCCGCTGTCCATGCACCACCGGCTGATTGAACAGCCCGTTGAGCTTGCCCGCGAACTCCGGCTTGTAGACCTTCACGGTGTTGCCGCGGCCCTTGCACACGGCAGCGTATACCGCCGCCACAGGGTCAGCATCGGCGTCCGGCACGTAGCTGCGCATCAGCGAACTGGAGGTTTCGAGAGGCTTGTCGGTGTCCATCCGCCTGGAGAAGGCCAGCATTTCCACCGTCATGCTGTTGAAGCGGTAGCCCGCCTGCGCCAGAGCCGGCACCAGGGCTTCCTTCTTTCCGTCGTCGAGCATCACGTAGAACGCGTCGATCAGCGCCTTGTCGGGGATCGCCTCATAGCGCTTCTTGCGGTTCTCCGCCGCCTTCTCAGCGATCCAGTCGAGGAACGCGTATGCCGGGCTGGCCGACAGCAGGGCTGCGGGCACCGCCGCCAGTTTCAACAAGCGTCGGCGTTGCGCGATGAGCTGGGTCTGTTTCATAGGGGTAGCCTCCTCATGGTCCGGTTGTTGGTTCAGCGGTCAAAAAACATGACGACGGCTTGGCCCCCGTCGTTTGCAGCGACGACAAGCCTGCCGTCGGGCATTCGCAGCAGGCCCGCACAGGTGGCGTCGTTGGTGCCGGCGATCAGTCGCCGACCCTGGTAGCCGACGGAGGTGTCAGGTTTTCCGTTGGCGGTGATGTCCACGAGGGACACCGACTGGCCCAGCAACAGGCTCTTCAGCACATGACCGCAGCCGATGTAGCCGCCGCGTCCGTTGGGCATCCACCGGGCCGTGGCGTCGGAACTGCTGTAGCCCCAGTCCCAGGTCATGGAGCCTCCCGTACCGAACTCCGTTCTGAGCTGGCCGGTTTGGGGGTCGATAGCCGCGACGGTGCTGTCGTTGGAGTTGAAGTCCGAGCTCGCCACCGAGGAGCCGCTCGCCACGCTTGCAATCACCCGGTCACCGTCGATCAGCAGGGAGTCCGTGTTCCCGGTGCCAAGGCTCAAGCTGGGATAGCGCTGCACGCCGCCAGTCCCGAACGCCGTCACTGGCAGGCCGATGCTGTTCAGCTTCAAGATGGCCGGCTGGTAAGCCACCGCGACACCAGTAGCTCCGGAAATCAAGATGTCGCCACTGCGTGTGACGGCCAACAACGCCACCGAAAAGCCATCCGCGTTGGGGTTGGTCGCCAGGCCATTCGTGCCGAACTGACTATCCCAGGCACCATTGCTCGTGAGTCGGCGCAAGAGCACCTGGCCAGGGATGGCCGCTGCGACCAACACGCCGTCGCGGCCATCGCGCTCCAGCGCGATGTGCGTCACCGTGACCAGTCCCGGGGTCGGGATGCCAACCACTCCCTGATCACCAAAGCTAGCGTCCACCGCGCACGTCGCTTCATCGAAGCGCGCCACGTACATGGTGCCGGGCCCGATGAAGGCCGCGTAGAAGCGCCCCCCTTGCACCGTGGTCAAGGACACCGGGCCCTGGCGCCGCTCGAAGCGGGTATAGATCTCCGACAGAAAGCGTTGCCCGTCGGCGCCACACGCGTTGGCGCCACCAATCTTGCGAAGGAAGGGCCGACCATACAGGCCGCTCTCCGCCCCCAGCGCCCAGACGCCGCCGTCGCTGGATTGGGTGATGCCTGCCAGGCCGATGCGATCCAAACCGCCCCCTTGCCAGCGCACGGTGCTGCTCGGCGTGACCGAGGTTTCGCGGGGGTCTGTCGGCGTCGCCGGAGTGGCCGTGCTCGTCGCCCCCTGCTCCGCTCCTCCACCGCCACAAGCCGACAGGCCCAAGAGGGCGGCAAGGCCGAAGCAGGCCAAAGCGAGCCGATAGTGGCTGCGCTTGCGCGAGTTCTTCAACATGAATCTTCCCTAGACCGCACTGCGCGGCGCCGAATCCAGGCGCCAGATGTGCGAATTAGTGTGTGTACGAATGAGTGTACGGACGGGACAGTCCCGCCGTGCGAGCGAGCGTTCAGTTCAAGTTTGGGATGCGAGTCCGTCAGCTCAGGCTGGCGGCCGGCCTGACGCAGGAGGACCTTGCCCACCGCTGCGGCCTGTTCCGCACCTACATGAGCCGAATCGAGACCGGCCGCGCCAATCCGACGTTGACGATGGTGGATGCATTGGCCACCAGCCTGAAGGTGCCGATCGCCTCGCTGTTCGAGGCAGACATGTCGCCACCGAACAAGCCCAAGCCTGACTCAGCCTAGCGGCGGCGTTCATCTCTTGCCCCGCCTCACTGCGCGTCCAGTGACGAATGGCCGCCCAGCACGTTCATGCGAACAGCTCCCCGTTCGGATCGGCGAGAAATCCCCCGAGGATCTCGGCGTACTGCTCGGCGCGGATGCGTCCCATGCGATAGAGCAGGCTGACGCTCATGGTCGCCAGGTCCCAGCGGTCGATGCGGAGCACCTTGGCGGTCACGGGCCGCATGACGTGCGAGCCGGTGAAGCTCGTCACCGAGATCTGCGTCGCAGCCGTGGCGAGCAGGCACCAGTCGGCCAGGTCGACTTGGTCGGCGATCGTCAATTCAAGATCAACGGCTTCGATGTACAGGTGCCGCTGTGCGCCACCTCCGATGCGCAAACCCAGATCGGCTAGGTGGTCCTCCAGGTTGCGCTGCATCTGGACCTGGTCGCGCTCGGGAAAGCCGGGCGGCAGACGCAGGCCCAGCCAGAAGCCCTGTGCTTGTTGGGTCTGGCATGCGTCAGTGTGGTCGGTGGACGGGTGCGTGCGGCGCTGGTTAGCGGGCATGCTGGGCCTCCTGTTGGGTGGCATGGGCATCGGTCTCCTGTGAGAGGTCTTCATCGGGGCCATGCTGGTCATCAGCCCAGACCGGCGGTACGTGGTCGGCCGCGCGGCTCGGCGCGCAGGCCACGACGAGGGAGCGGGTCTGCGGCAGGCGCCGGTGGACGTGGACGAAATGCACCTCAGGCCGCGAGCACAGCCAGCCAATCACGGCGCCGCGGTCTTCAGCGGTGATGGTTGCGTTTGTCGGCGCGATGCACGTCGTGCCGGACGAGAAGTGCGCCTGCAGGCCACACTCGGCGGCGAAGGCCGTCAAGGCCACGCGGAAGCGCTGGCGATCGGCGTCGCAGATGGCGCTCGTCATGATGCTGAGCGTCCAGGTGCCCGAGTCGGCCAGCATTTGCGCGAAGGTGGGAGGGGATTTGGGGAGCAGCGCATGGCCGGCGCTGATCACATGGGATTTGTGTTGCATGACCGTTCTCCTTGATGCGGGGTGAAAGCGGGAGGTCGTAGGGAAGCAAGCGCATCGGGGCAAGGCCAGCCGCGCCTGCGTTGGGGCAGCGCTCCGCCGGCCCGGGCGCTTCATGAAGTCAGACCGGGTGGAGCACGGAGGGATCAAGCCGTGGGCCTGGCGCCCGTTGGGGCTCAGGGCCTCAGGCCGCTTGGCGCTGCGTCACGGGCGGCGGCTGGGCTTTGGCGCCGTCGTCGTTGGCGGAGTCGCCGCGTGCGGGCGAGGAAGCATTGCCCGTCGCGAAGCGGCTGGCGAGTAGTCGGTCCATCGCTGAGCCGTCTTGACGCGTCAGGTTGGGCACGTAGCGGCTGTAGACCTGGAACAGCATCTGCGTGTTGGCGTGGCCCAGCTGACGGGCAATCCACTCAGGCGCTTCACCAGATGCGAGCCATAGCGTCGCGGCTGTGTGGCGCATCTGGTAAGGCCGCCGGCGCTCCAGGCCCAGGTGCCGCAGCAGCGGGTAGTACACCCGGTCGCTGAAGTTCTTGTTGTCGATGGGCAGCCCCTCACGATTACAGAAGACGTAGTCACGCTTGCCGGTGCTTTCCTGCTGGCGTTTTAGGGCTTCGTAGACGGGCTGCGACATCTGGATGTCGCGCTGCGAGCTGTCGGTTTTGGTGTACTCGTCCTCGCCAAGCACGAAGGTCTCGCGGATCAGGATGATCCGCCGGTCGAAGTCGACGTACTTCCATTTGAGGCCATGAGCCTCCCCTGTGCGCATGCCGGTTAAGAAGCGCACGAGGAAGTAGTCCCGCCAGTCAGCACGGACCACCGCCAGCATGCGTTGCACTTCGTCCAGCGTGAACGGCTGAACGTCGGACTTGCGGATCTTGAGCGCCTTGACGTTGGCGCAGGGCGAGATGAACTCGTAGCGGTCCGCCGCCTCGGCCATGATCTGGCGCAGCACGCCGAGGATATTGTTGATGCGCTTGTTGCTGAGCTTGGCGCCGGTGCGCCCGGGTTTGTCGGCTAGCTTGGCGCGGAAGGTGAGCACATCGGCCTTGGTGATGCTGGCCACGGGCCGGTTGCCGAACTCTGGAAGCAGATGGCCGTCCAGAGTAGAGTCGAGCACCCGAATGTGGGAGCGGCGCCATTCGACTTGGTGCTCTGACAGCCAAATAGCGGTGAAGTCCTCGAATGACGGGGTGCGGCTGGCAGCTGCGGGTGCTGGCGTTGCGTCAGCGCAAACCGACAGCACAGCAAGACCAGGCACCGCCGCGGGGGTGGGATTAGGCTCCAGAGCGGAGATGTTTCTGCTGCTTGGGAACGTTCCTTCGTAGTCAAATTTGCCGGCTGCGATGTCGGCCTCGATCTTGGCCAACGCCTTTTCGAGCCGCTTTCGATTGGCTGGCGTGTCCGCCAGCGTCGTCTGTTCCCGGCAGCGATGGCCCCGGTAGCGGAAGTCGAAGAACAGCTGGCCCGTCTCTGATCGGGCGCGGATGCTACCCATGCATCACCCCGCCGTTGGCCATCGGGATCGCGATGCGATCAACGCCTGCCGCGACGTGCATATCGCGCTCGATCGCCTCCCAGACGAAAAGGATCTTTCGGCCTCCGAACGGGCGGACGTAGTGCGTGCCTTCAAGCAGCACGCTGTCCTTCAGCCTTTCGCGGATGGTTCGTACGTCGTACTTGATGCGGGCCGACAACTCGTCGGTTGTGAGGTAGGTAGTTTCAGACACCTTGCGCTCCTTGCTAAGCCTGTGACAATGACAGCGACAAATTTCCATTCCACTGGGTCTTTTGTCGTCCTGAATGACATTCTTCCCCTCAGAAAGTCGACTGTCAAGGCTTTTTGTCGTTCTGGATGACTTTTATTTATTGGGAACGACATGATCAAGTGCCACCTGTCCCGACTGATGGGGGAGCGCAAGCTGAAGATCGCGGACGTCGCCCGCGAGACCGGGCTGCACCGCAACACGATCACCTTGCTCTATGACGAGACAGCATCTCGCGTCGACCTTGACGCCATCGACCGGCTGTGCCGGCTGTTCGGGATCGGCGTCGGCGAACTGTTCGAGCTCCAAGACGCGGAACGCGTCCCCCACCCCGGTAACGCGAGCCCGTAGTTCGATAGACCAAATCTTGTAGACCTAGGGGGCCTGATGGAACTGATCGACAACATCACCCGATTGCTGGGTGACGACCTCAAGGCGACGCTGAAGCCCAAGGCACGGCTCAAGATCGCCGCGTCGTGCTTCTCGATGTACGCGTTCGAGGCCTTGAAGGCCGAGCTGGAGAAGATCGACGAACTCAGCTTCATCTTCACCTCGCCCACCTTCACGGCAAGCGAGGTCACCGACAAGATTCGCAAAGAGCGCAAGGAATTCCACATCCCCAAGCTCGACCGCGAACGTAGCCTGTACGGCAGCGAATTCGAGATTCAGCTGCGCAACAAGCTCACCCAGCGCGCCATCGCCAAAGAATGTGCCGACTGGATGCGCCGCAAGGCCCGGTTCAAGAGCAACCGCACCAAGGCACCCATGCAGCCCTTCGCGTGCGTGCAGGCTAACGGCACGGACACCGCCTACATGCCGCTCCACGGCTTCACGGCGGTAGACCTGGGCTACCAGCAAGGCAACGCGGTGTCCAACCTCGTCAACAAGATGGACGAGCCGGCCTTTGCCGCCACCTACCTCAGCCTGTTCGACCAGATCTGGAACGACCCCGACAAGCTGGAGGACGTGACCGCGCAGATTTGCGAACACATCTCCTCGGCCTACCAAGAGAACTCGCCGGAGAGCATCTACTTCTTGATGCTCTACAACATCTTCAACGAGTTCCTGGACGAGATCGACGAAGACGTACTCCCCAACGACCGCACCGGCTACCAGGACACACTGATCTGGAAGAAGCTCTTCAACTACCAGCGAGATGCAGCCACCGGCATCATCAACAAGCTGGAAACCTACAGCGGTTGCATCCTGGCCGACAGCGTGGGCCTGGGAAAGACCTTCACCGCGCTTGCCGTGGTCAAGTACTACGAGCTGCGGAACAAGTCGGTCCTGGTGCTGTGCCCCAAGAAGCTGGCTGACAACTGGCTCAACTACAACCGCAACCTCAAGACCAATATTTTCGCCAAGGACCGTTTCAACTACGACGTCCTTTGCCACACCGACCTCAGCCGCACCAGCGGCGAATCCTTCGGCACGCCGCTGAACCGGATCAACTGGGGCAACTATGACCTCGTGGTCATCGACGAGTCCCACAACTTCCGCAACAACGACGCCTTCAAGGACAAGGAGACGCGCTACCAGAAGCTGATGAACAAGGTCATCAAGGAAGGCGTGAAGACCAAGGTACTGATGCTCTCAGCCACTCCGGTCAACAACCGCTTTGCCGACCTACGCAATCAGCTGGCGCTGGCCTATGAGGGCGACTCCGAAATCCTCAGCAAGAAGCTCAAGACGGGCAAGAGCGTCGAGGAAATCTTCCGTGGCGCGCAGACCGCATTCAACAACTGGGCCAAGCTTCCCCCAGAAGAACGCACCGCGCGCGCCATCCTTGACTCCCTGGACTTCGACTTCTTCGAGCTGCTGGACAGCGTGACCATCGCGCGCTCGCGCAAGCACATCCAGACCTTTTACGACACGAAAGACATCGGTCAATTCCCTGAGCGCCGCAAACCGCTTACGTATCACTGCCCGCTGACCACGCGCGGTGACGTGATGGGCTTCAATGACATCTTTGCCCAACTATCGCAGCTGAAGCTAGCGGTGTACGCACCGATCAGCTACATCCTCCCTAGCCGTCTCAAGAAGTACGAAGACGTCTACGACACCAAGGTCGCCAACAAGCAGACTTTCAAACAAGCTGACCGGGAGTCAGGCCTTCAAGCCCTGATGACCGTGAACCTGCTGAAGCGATTGGAGAGTTCGGTCGAGTCGTTCCGACTGACTCTGAACGCCTTGCGTCGCAATCACCAGGGCACCTTGACGAAGATCGCCGCCTTCAACCAGTCGGGCATGTCAGCCAGCGTTGGTGACCTGACCGAAATTCTGGCGAGCCTCGAAGGCGAAGACGACGAACTGCCGATCCTCGATGACGAGACCAGCGAGATCGGCGGCAAGGTCAAGATCAGCCTAGGCGACATGGACCTGCCCTCGTGGGAGCACGACCTGAAGGGTGACCTTGAACTGATCGACACCCTGCTGGCGTCGATGAACAAGATCACGCCTGTGGACGACGCCAAGCTCCAACACCTCAAGGCGCACCTACTGGAGAAGATCGCCAACCCGATCAACCCAGGCAACAAGAAGGTGCTGATCTTCACCGCCTTTGCGGACACCGCCGACTACCTCTACGCCAACCTCGCTCCCGTGCTGCAAGAAGCCCATGGCTTGCACACCGCCAAGGTGACTGGCAAGGGCGCTCCAAAGTCCACGCTGAAAAAGGGCTACGACTTCCAGGAGCTGCTGACACTGTTTTCGCCGCGCTCCAAGGAAAAAGCCGTGGTGCTGCCGAGCGAGCCCGCCGAGTTGGACTTGCTCATCGGCACGGACTGCATATCAGAAGGTCAAAACCTTCAGGACTGCGACTACGTCATCAACTACGACATCCACTGGAACCCCGTCCGCATCATCCAGCGATTTGGCCGGGTGGACCGTATCGGCTCGCCCAACAGCAGCATCCAGCTTGTCAACTACTGGCCTGACATCAGTCTGGACGAGTACATCAACCTCAAGGACCGGGTGGAGAGCCGCATGATGATTGCGGACGTGACGGCAACGGGCGATGACAACGTGCTGTCCGCCCAGGCCAACGACGTGTCGTACCGCAAGGAGCAGCTGCGCCGCCTGCAAGAGGAAGTCATCGAGCTGGAAGACTTGAAGACCGGCGTGTCCATAACCGATCTCGGCCTCAACGACTTCCGCATGGACTTGCTCAACTACGTCAAGGAACATGGCGAGCTGAGCAACGCGCCCAGAGGGATGCACGCCGTGGTGCCCGCCAAGCCTGCCATGGGCTTACACCCTGGCGTCATCTTCACGTTGCGCAACCTCAATGCACGCGTGAACGTCAACCAGCACAACCGGCTGCACCCGTACTACCTCGTCTATATCGACCGGGCTGGCCATGTGGTGCACGACTACACCGAGGTCAAGCACCTGCTGGACTTAGCCCGCACCTGCTGCAAGGGCCAAGACAAACCGATCCCGCTCGCGACCCAGCTCTTCAACGAAGAGACGGCCGAAGGCCGACAGATGCAGGTGTACTCCGACCTGCTGGGCAAGGCCATTCGTTCGATGATCGATGTGAAGGAAGGGAAAGACCTGGACAGCCTTTTCACCGGCGGCAAGACCACGGCGCTGACCAACACCATCTCCGGCCTGGACGACTTCGAACTCATCACCTTCCTGGTGATCCAGGAGGCTGGATGAGCGCCTTATTCGCCTACCCAAAGCAAGCGGAGTTCGGCCGCGTACTGCCCAAGAACAAGATATACGAGCACAGCGGCGCAAATACCCGCTTGAAGGACTTGTTCGTGGAGCAGGTGGAGCAGATCGTCTGGCGCTACAAGCTGGCACCAGAGACGATCAACTTGGCCGCCAAGCCCGGCGTGCCGGAGATTCAAGTCTTCGCAATTCAACTGAAGACGCCCGAGCTGCACCGCGACGTGCTGCGGTGCATCGACGTCGCAGTGCAGTTCCCTATCATCTTTGAACTGACTCAAGGCCAAGGAGCGGGGGCCAATACACAAGTAGTCGCTGCGTACAAGCGGCCCAGCGAAGCCGAGGCGTCAAGCTGGGTTTGCTCCGAGTACTTCGAGTCAGGATGGATGCCCTCTACCGCCGAGCGTGCGCTGCTGCCGCTCGCCCTCGACCTTGCTGGACTCTATGAGCAGTTGCTGCACCGACTGGTGCCGATAGACCCGAGAACTCAAGAGCCTTTGCGCGACTTGATTGCGCGGACAGAAGCAGCGATGACAAAGGCCAAAGAGGTGGCAAAGACCGAGGCCAGTCTTGCCAAAGAAAAGCAATTCAATCGCAAGGTGGAGATCAATTCCATCCTGCGCCAACTTAGAGCTGAACTTGAACAGCTGAGCCGCTGAAGCAGCGTGAACACAGCGACCGGAGGAAAGAATATGGAAAAACTAAAGATGCGCTCGCCAAATCTGACTCAAGACAACATCAGCCGCTTGCGCCAAATGTTTCCCGGCTGCGTGACGGAGGCTAAGAGCGAAGCAGGGCATGTCCGACTTGCGGTGGATTTCGACCAACTCCGGCAAGAACTTTCGGAGTCGATTGTTGAAGGACCACAAGAGCGGTATCACCTCAATTGGCCAGGCAAGCGTGAGGCGCTGCTGGCGTCCAACGCGCCTATTGCTAAGACACTGCGACCCTACCGAAATGAGAGCGTGGACTTCGATGGCACGAAAAACCTATTCATTGAGGGCGACAACCTCGATGCTTTAAAGCTGCTGCAAGAGACGTATCTCGGCAAGGTCAAGCTGATTTACATGGATCCGCCGTATAACCGCAAGAAGGGGAACAACCTAGTCTACCGGGATGACTTCATTGGGAATACGTTCGAATATCTGACTCAAAGTAATCAGACAGACGAGCAAGGCAACAGACTTGTCGCCAACACCGAGTCCAATGGTCGCTTCCACTCCGACTGGCTGGGGATGATGTATCAACGCCTTCGCGTAGCGCGAAATCTACTGGCCCCGGCTGGAGTCATTGCGATCTCTATTGACGACGCAGAATCCGCCAATGTATTGCATCTGTGCTACGAGGTCTTTGGCGAAGCTAACTATCTCGGCACACTGATCTGGAAAAACGCCACTGACAACAACCCGAGCAATATCGCTGTCGAACACGAAAGTATTCACGTCTTCGCAAGAAGCAAGACAGACTTAGAGGGGGTCTGGAAGAGTTCGGTCTCAGACGTCAAGGAAGTTCTCGTCAAGGTTGGCAATGAACTCATTGCCAAGCATCCAGATGATGCCGAGCAACTGCAGGCGGCGTATTCCGAATGGTTTCGTGAAAATAAAGATCAGCTTGGCCCCTTGGCGGATTACAAGTTCATCGACGGGCAAGGCGTTTATGCCGGCAGCCGCAGCGTCCACAACCCTGGCAAGGAAGGGTATCGGTATGACGTGATGCACCCGACAACCATGAAGCCATGCAAACAGCCGCTCATGGGTTATCGGTTTCCCGAGAAAACCATGAAGCGCCTGCTCAATGAGCAGAAGATTTTGTTTGGGGATGATGAAAGCAAGCTAATTGAATTAAAGGTGTACGCCTTCGAGTTCGAGGACAAGATGTCAAGCGTTTTCGATCTTGACGGGAGATCTGGTGCATACGACCTGAAGACCCTTTTCCCGGAAGGAAAGAAGGTCTTCTCGAATCCCAAGCCGGTTCTTTTGATGGAGCGTCTTGTATCGTTTATGACGCAGCCGAAAGATATCTGCCTAGATCTTTTTGCAGGCTCTTCCACTTTGGCTCATGCAACGATGGAAATCAGCCGACGCGACGGCAGCCATCGCCGGTTCATTGGCGTGCAATTTCCTGAGGAAATCGGGCAGGATAGCAAGGATGCAAAAGAAGCATTTCAGTTTTGCATACAGGTCGGACTGAAGCCTCTCATTTCGGAGATATCGAAGGAACGCATCCGGCGGGCAGGTGCGTCAATTCTCAACAAAGAAGGTGCGCATACCTGGAATCGTGACGTTGGTTTTCGTGTCCTCAAGATTGACACGTCGAACATGGCCGACATTCACTACGCCCCCGACGCGCTTGAAAAGACGAACCTAGACCTGTTCGTAGACAACATCAAGCCCGACCGAACTCCTGAAGACCTGCTGTTTCAAGTGATGCTCGATTGGGGCGTTGACCTGGCGCTGCCCATCGCCAAGCAGACCATTCAAGGCAAGGACGTGTTCCTGGTGGACGGCAACGCACTGGCTGCCTGCTTTGATGGTCACGGCGGCGTCGATGAGGACTTCGTGAAAGAGCTGGCAAAGGTGCAGCCGCTCCGCGTCGTGTTCCGCGACGCGGGCTTCAAAGACAGCTCGGTCAAGATCAACGTGGAGCAAATCTTCAAGCTGCTGTCGCCTGCCACCGAAGTGAAGTGCATTTGAAGGGCTGGCGATGAAACTCAAGTTCAAGACCCAGGCCTACCAGTCTGCTGCGGTGCATGCCGTGGTCGACTGCTTCAAAAGCCAGCCGCCCGCGTCAGCGGAGGCCATCAGCTATCGCATCGACCCTGGCCAAAGCAAGAAGGGCACGGAGGACTTGTTTTCCGACTCCGGCTTTAAGAATGCAGATCTGGCGCTGACCGAACTGCAGCTGCTGGAAAACATCCAGCAAGTGCAACGCGGCCAGAACCTGCCTATGTCGGGCACGTTGGAGGACTTCTTCACACTCAATGGCAATCGTGAGCGCGTGCCTGCAACGAAGCAGTACAAGGACATCGCGAAGGCCATCTCCAAGGTCCATCTCGATATCGAGATGGAAACGGGCACCGGCAAGACCTACTGCTACATCAAGACGATCTTCGAGCTGAACCGCCGTTTTGGCTGGAGCAAGTTCATCATCGTGGTGCCCAGCATCGCCATCCGTGAGGGCGTGGCCAAGTCGCTGGAGATCACTGCCGAGCACTTCCTGGAGACCTACCAGAGGAAGGCTCGCTCCTTCATCTACAACTCCAAGCAGCTGCACCACCTGGAGAGCTTTTCGTCGGACGCGGGCATCAACGTCATGGTCATCAACGTGCAGGCCTTTGCCGCGCGTGGCGCCGACAACCGCCGCATCTACGAGGTGTTGGACGACTTCCAGTCTCGCCGTCCGATTGATGTCATCAGCGCGAACCGGCCCATCCTGATCTTGGACGAGCCGCAGAAAATGGAAGGCGCGCAGACCTTGAAGTCCCTGGAGGAGTTCAAGGCCTTGATGGTGCTGCGCTACTCGGCCACGCACAGGACGACGCACAACAAGATTCACCGCCTGGATGCGCTAGACGCCTACAACCAGAAGCTAGTGAAAAAGATTGCCGTGCGCGGCATCGCGGTGAAGGGCCTGGCCGGCGCCGCCGGCTACCTGTACCTGCAATCCATCGAGATTTCGAGTAAGAAGCCGCCCGAGGCCCGCGTCGAGTTCGAGCAAAAGCTGGCAGGCGGCAACATCAAGCGCGTGGTCAGGAAGCTGTCCAAGGGCGACAACCTCTTTTCAGACGGCTTTTCGAACGGGCTGGATCAGTACCGCGACGGCTTCGTGGTGTCGGATATCAATGCCAACACCGACACCCTGAGCTTCACGAACGGGCTGCAGTTGACGGTGGGAGATGCCACTGGCGACGTGACCGAGGCTGCGCTGCGCCGCATCCAGATTCGCGAGGCGATCAAGGCACACTTCGACAAGGAGCAAGGCCTGTTCCAGCAGGGCGTAAAGGTGCTGACGCTGTACTTCATCGACGAGGTGGCCAAGTACCGCGACTACTCGCAGCCTGACGAGAAAGGCGAGTACGCGCACATCTTCGAAGAGGAATACAACCTGTACCTCAACGAGATGCTGGACCTGGACGAGACGCCTTACGTCAAGTACCTCAAAGGTATCCCCGCCGAGAAGACGCACAGCGGCTACTTCTCCATCGACAAGAAGACCAAGCGCGACGTTGATCCGAGCGTTGCAAAGACGGGCGAGAACAAGGGGCTGTCTGACGACGTCGATGCCTACGACCTGATCCTGAAAAAGAAGGAGCAGTTGCTCAGCCTTGAGGAGCCTGTTCGTTTCATCTTCTCGCACTCGGCACTGCGCGAAGGATGGGACAACCCGAATGTCTTCGTAATCTGCTTCCTGAAGCATCCCGACTACAACAACGAGGTCACTCGCCGCCAAGAGGTCGGCCGCGGACTGCGCCTATCAGTGAACAAGCTCGGCGACCGCATGGACCACCCGTCCATCGTCCACGACGTGAACGTGCTCACCGTGGTAGCCAGCGAGAGCTACAAGGACTTCGTCGCGGCGCTGCAGAAGGACATCAGCGAATCGCTGTCTGCCCGCCCGAAAGTGGCCGACAAGGCCTACTTCGCTGGCAAGATCGTGACCACCTCGGCCGGCCCGATCACGGTCACCGACGACCAGGCGATTGACATTGAGTTCTACTTGATCCAGAACGGTTACGTTGACAAGAAGCGCAACGTCACTGAGAAGTACCATCAGGACAAGAAGAACGGAACCCTGACGGCTTTGCCCGACGAGCTAATCCCACTCGGCGAGCAAGTCTTCAAACTTGTAGATGGTGTCTTTAGCGAGGCGCAGCTCCCCGAGATCGGCGACGACAGGCGCCCCAAGAAGAATCCGCTCAACGCCAACTTCGACAAGCAGGAGTTCAAGGCCCTCTGGAACCGCATCAACCGCAAGGCGGCGTACAGCGTCAGCTTTGAAGAGACTGAGCTGGTCCAGAAAGCCATGACCGTGCTGAACGACAAGGACGCGGGCCTTCGCGTCACGCCGTTGCAGTACACGATCCAGCACGGCGAGCAGGCCGAGGTTGCAACCTACGACGGGATGAAGTCGGGCGAAGCGTTCAAGCTCAAGGCCACGGAAACCGAGGTCAACCTGCTGTCAGTGCACTCGGCCGTCAAGTACGACCTGATCGGCAAGCTGGCCGAAGGCACGCAGCTCACCCGCCGCACGATTGCTGAAATCCTGAAGGGCATGAACGTCGCGGTCTTCGCCCAGTTCAAGACCAACCCCGAGAGCTTCATCGCTGAGGCCGTCCGCTTGATAAACGAGCAGAAGGCCACGGTCATCATTGAGCACTTGGCCTATGACTCGGTTGAGGACAAATTCGACCTCGACATCTTCACGGCGGGCCTGACCAAGCAGGACTTCAGCAAGTCTGGGGACAAGCTGCAACGCCACATCTACGACTACGTGCTGACAGACTCCAACGTCGAACGCGATTTCGTGAAAGAGCTGGACACCAGCAGCGAGGTCGTGGTCTACGCAAAGCTCCCGCGCGGCTTTCTGATCCCCACGCCGGTGGGTGACTACAACCCCGACTGGGCCATTTCATTTAAGGAAGGCGCGGTGAAACACGTCTACTTCGTGGCCGAGACCAAGGGCTCGATGTCCAGCATGGAGCTGCGCGAGATCGAAAGAACCAAGATCAAGTGCGCCCGTAAGTTTTTCGACGACATCAACCAGCGATTCGCCCCCGAGGCCGTCAAGTACGACGTGGTGGATAGCTTTGGCAAGCTGATGGAGTTGGTGAAATAAGCAATCGAGCCGCAACACCCAAAGAGCGCTACGTGCGGCGCTTGAGGAAGCCGGCCCCAGTTACAAAGCAACGAGACCAAGCATGACTGAATCAACTGCGACACCTGAGCCGCCGTCCGAACCCCTGGAAGGCTATGAAGACTCCAAGCCGGGCGGCTGGGAGGACTACCCTCTCGACGAGCTTGCGATTCGGGAAGAGCGCCGAGCGGCGGTAGATGTGGTGCGGAGGCTTACGGCCGGACGCTTCCGGCTCGACCCTGACTTCCAGCGAGACTTCGTATGGGAGAAGGACAAGCAGAGTCGGCTGGTTGAGTCCATTCTCATGCGGATCCCACTCCCTGTCTTTTACGTTGCGGAGGACGACGAGGGGCTACTCATCGTCGTGGACGGCAGGCAACGTTTGACAACCCTTGAGCGTTTCCTGAACGGCGATCTGGCTTTGGAACTGCCGGAGAGACCAGAACTCCACAAGAAGCGTTTCCTCGACCTGGAGCCTCGGCTGCAGAACCGAGTTGAGGACTGCCAACTGCATTTCTACATCATAGACCGCACAGTCCCAGAACGAGCTCGGCTTGACATCTTCGAGCGTGTCAATGGTGGCGAGGTGCTGACGCGCCAGCAGATGCGGAATGCGATTTACAACGGGGTTGCGACGAAGTTCCTGAAAGCCGAGGCGGAGTCTGACTTGTTCAGAGATGCAACCGGTGGCAGCTTGAACATCAAGAAGATGCAGGATCGCGAGTTCGTGAACCGATTTTGTTCATTCAACCTACTGCCGTTCGACACCTACAAAGGTGACATGGACGACTGGCTGGCTCGTGGATTAGTTCGGCTAATGAAGCTGCCAGAAGACGAGCTCGACGGGCTCAGCCGGAGGTTCAGGCGCGGTCTCTCCAACAACTATTTAGTGTTCAAGCGGCACTCATTCAGAAAACACCGCCAGACCGGGCAGGCACGCAGCATCCTTAACGCATCGCTCTTCGACGTGATGATGTACGAGATGTGCCGTCTCGAGGAGGAACAGGTTACAGCGAAAGCGGATTTGCTACGCCAAGCCTTCTATGCCCGAATGGACGATCCGGTCTTCACCAAGGCCATCACATACGGTCCCAACAGCCCGAAGGAAGTCCGAGCGAGGTTCCGCATCGGCAGGGAAATGTTCCAGGAGGTGTTCGATGCTTGACACGCTACACCTCACAAGCTTCAAGTGCTTTGAGACCCTGGACCTGCCTCTTGGCAAGCTCACGGTGCTATCTGGCATCAACGGCGGGGGGAAGTCTTCGGTCATCCAGTCCCTTGTTCTGCTTGCGCAAACACTTGACGAGCGCGAATGGTCGAAGTCACTGTTGCTCAATGGCCCGAGTCTGACCCTTGGCGGTGCTTCGGACGTCATCAACCAAACCACTGGCCGGCGCCAGCTTGGCCTTGGTGCATCTGCGGGCGACCGAAAGGTTGTCTGGACGTTCAGTGCTCAAGACCGGCGCGCAATGGCACTGGATCTCTCAGCGGTCGAAGTCAACGACGTCGCTCTTGATGTTTCGGGGCCGGTCCGCTGGCTGTTGCCCGAAGTGGAGGCCGGCGGCTGCGCCATCGTCGCGCATCTGAAGTGCATCAGTTGGCTTTCTGCGGAGCGAACAGGCCCGCGAGAACTGCTTCCGCTATTGGATGCGCAGCATCATCGTCAAGTAGGTATGCGTGGCGAGCTGGCGGCAGGCCTGATGTACTGGCGAGAGTCTGACCCACTGACCGCCCGCCTGTTGGTCGAGGGAGAGCCACCAACTCTGTTTCATCAAGTGCGAGCACGCATGAGGCAGTTCTTTCCGGGCTGCGACCTGCAAGTGCTGCCGATCGAAGGGGCCAGCGCCGTCAGTCTGCGCCTCCGGTCGAACGCCAAATCGGACTTCCAGCGGCCACAGAACGTTGGCTTCGGCCTGACTCAGCTGTTCCCGGTCCTGGTCGAGTTGCTGGCCGCGAGGCCAGGTGACATCGTGATCGTGGAGAACCCAGAGGTCCATCTGCACCCCAGGGCACAGCAGGATATCGGTGAGCTTCTTGCTCTTGTGGCGAGCTGCGGCGTGCAAGTTCTTGTCGAGACGCACTCCGACCATGTGCTGAACGGCGTTCGTCTCGCCGTGAAGGGCCGTACTTCCGTTGCACCAAGTGAGGTTGAGATCCACTTCTTCTCGCGCGACTCGGACGGTGCTTCGAAGCGCTTGTCTCCAAAAATAGATGCAGATGGCAGGCTCGATACTTGGCCCGAGGGATTCTTCGATCAGTTCGACCAAGCGCTCTCTGCGTTGCTGTGAATGGCCAGTCTCATGGAGCCTGTACTGGACGAAACCAGCCTGGTGCGTTGCCCCGAGAGGGAGCCCGCGGTCCGAATCACTGCCCTCTCGACCGTGCTCAAGGAGTTCGATCGTCTTGGCCTACCTCGCGTACTTCGTTCAGTGTCCGACGCTGCTGACCGCGACATTTCTCAGGGTCGAGGCCTCCGCAGCTGGTGCTTTGACCGCGGCCTGAATCGTGACGCCGGGCTTCTCGTGGCATCCCGTCTCGCGCGACAGCCGTTCATCGACGGGCCTGACGGCCTCATGGCGCGCGCGGAGGGAAACCGAATCCTGGAAACGCAGGCGAACGGCAATCTTGTATATGGGCTGGGCATTGGCGCCCTAGAAGGCCGTCCGGTGGCATTGCTTTCGAGCGTCACTGTGCCGGTTGGCCGCCATGTTGAGGTGCAGATCCTGGATGCGAGTACGGATCCGATCACCGTCACGCAGGCCTCGGTGTTTACCTACTCGTGCGGTGATGAGGTAGCGGCAGACGCCAACCGCCTCCATGGCTTGGTGGATGCATCCATATCCAGCGGCGAGGTTTTGCTCAACAGAGCTTTAGAGGCATTCCCCCGCGTGCGTATCGGCCCGAGGGCAGCTGAGGCATTTGCTGCGCTGTCAGGTGCGGAACCTGTTTTCCAACAACTCGTAAGGCACTTGCGAGCCTTGAATTCCGCTGCAGAGGCATGGGCTGCGGGGATGCCGTATCAGCCACAGGGGATCACCTACAGCCCGGAGTCGGACCAAACCTTGTCACACAGCAGGTTCGGTCCAATGCGCGACTTCCCGTCGCCGGAGGGCTTTGGACAGGAACGCTGGAGTTTCCACACCAAGCTAACTGGCGGTGCTGGCGCGCGCATGTACTTCCGCGCCGTTCACGCTGCTCAGGGCGTGACTGTCCTGATTGGGTACTTCGGACACCACTTGCCATGCGTGCGATACCCGTAGGGCGCGAGAGTCGAGCTCCGAAACCGTCGGCGCCCGGGCACAAAGCCCGAAGGTCATTTTTCTGCGGCGCCCAGAACGGCTGGGCACAGCACGGGCACCAATTGGGCACAGGATGGGCACAAAGCAAAAAGCCACCCTAGTGGGTGGCTTTGATTTGGCAGCTAAATCGTTGATCTAGCTGGAAATTTCTTGGTTGCGGGGGCAGGATTTGAACCTACGACCTTTGGGTTATGAGCCCAACGAGCTACCAGACTGCTCCACCCCGCGACTGAAGCTAGCAGTATACACGCGAATTACGGCTGCGCGCAAATACGCCGTGCGGCCCGCGTAGGCATAGAACGCACGCGGCTGTCGGCGGCAATCCTGACGCGGTCCAAACACGAGCCGGGCTGCTGCCGGCTTGGGCACACTCGGCCCCATGACAGATCTGGTGACGCGGCGCCCGCAGGGGCTTTATTGCGAGCCCGGTGATTTCTACATCGACCCCTGGTTGCCGGTGGAACGCGCCGTCATCACGCACGCACATGCCGACCACTGCCGGCCCGGCCACGGTGCCTATCTGGCACACCGCGACGCCCTTGGGCTGATGCGGGCGCGGCTGGGCGACGAAGCGGCGCTGGAAGGCCTGGCCTATGGCGAAGTGCGGCGCATCGGCGATGTGAGCCTGAGCCTGCATCCCGCCGGCCATGTGCTGGGCTCGGCGCAGGTGCGCATCGAGCATGAGGGCGAAGTCTGGGTGGTCGCCGGTGACTACTTCGTCAGCGGTGCGGGTGACTGCAACACGACCTGCGCGCCGTTCGAGCCGGTGCGCTGCGACGTGTTCGTCACGGAGAGCACCTTCGGCCTGCCCATATATCGGTGGGCGCCGCAGACAGAAGTTCTCGGCGAGATGCGCGCGTGGTGGACCGACTGCGCCGCCCAGGGCAAGCACGCGCTGCTGATGGGCTACAGCCTCGGCAAGGCGCAGCGGCTGATCGCCGGGCTGGCGACGGCCGATGCGCCGGGGCCGGTGCTCGTGCATGGCGCCGTGGCGCGATTGAACACCGCCTACCGCGAAGCCGGCATCGCGTTGGCCGAAGTGGACACGGTGACGCCGGAGACGAACTTCAAGTCGCTGCGCGGCGCCCTCGTCATCGCGCCGCCGGCCGTGCAAGACAGCCGCTGGGCCAAGGCCCTGGGGCCACACAGCGACGCCTTCGCCAGCGGCTGGATGCGGCTGCGCGGTGCGCGGCGGCGGCGCAGCGTGGACCGCGGCTTCGTGTTCAGCGATCACGCGGACTGGCCAGGCCTGCTGTCGGCCATCTCTGCCACGGGCGCGCAGCGCGTCATCGTCACGCATGGCGACGAAGGCGCGTTGGTGCGCTATCTGAGCGAGCTGGGGCTTCAGGCCGAGGCCTTCGCAACCGAATATGGCGACGAGACCCATGGCGCAGGCGTGGAGGCAGAGGCATGAAGCGTTTCGTCGCGCTGTACCTGGCCATCGACGCGAGCACATCGACACTGGCCAAAGTGGCCGCGCTGAAGCGCTACCTGGCCGATGCGCCTGCGCGTGACGCGGCCTGGGCCGTCTATCTGCTGGCCGGCGGCACGCCGCGCCGCGCGGTGCCAACGAGCGAGCTGCGCGCTCTCGCCTGCGAGGCCGCTGCCCTGCCCGAATGGCTCTTCGAGGCCGGCTACGCGGCGACCGGCGACCTGGCCGAGGCGATTGCCTATGTGCTGCCCGACCCCGAGGACAAGCTCGACGAGCCGCTGGCCGACTGGATGGAGCAGCGCATCCTGCCGCTGCGCGCGCTGGACGCTGCGGCGCGGCGCGAGGCTGTGCTGACGGCGTGGCGGGGGCTGTCGGCCGACGAGCGCTTCATGTTCGTCAAGCTCGTCGGCGGCGGGTTCCGGGTCGGCGTCAGCAAGCTGCTGGTGCAGCGGGCGCTGGCCGAATGGTCGGGGCGCGATGCGGCCGGCGTGGCGCAACGCATGATGGGCTACACCCAGATCGACACGCCGCCGACAGTCGAGCGCTTCCAGGCATTGCTGACCGACGATGTGAGTGGCGCGCGCGGTGGCCGGCCCTACCCCTTCTTCCTGGCGCACGCCCTGCCGGGCGAACCGGCGGCGTCGCTGGGGGAGCGCCACGGCTGGCTGGCGGAATGGAAGTACGACGGCATCCGCGCACAGGTCGTCAAGCGCGACGGACAGGTGTGGATCTGGTCGCGCGGCGAGGAGCTGGTGACGGAGCGATTCCCCGAAGTTGAAGCGGCGGCGAGCGTGTGGCCAGATGGCACGGTGGTCGATGGCGAACTGCTGGCCTGGCTGCCGGGCGAGGCCGAGCCGGCGCCGTTCGCGCTGCTGCAAAAGCGCATCGGCCGCACCAAGCTGTCCAAGGCCATCCTTGCCGAAGCGCCCGTGCGGCTGCTGGCCTACGACCTGCTGGAGAGCGAAGGCGAGGACCGTCGCCAGGAGCCCATGCACATCCGCCGTGCCCGGCTGGAGCAACTCGGCATTGCGACGTCGCCGTTGCTGGATGCGCAGGACTGGGCCGGCCTCGCCGCTGCTCGAATGCAATCGCGCGAGCGCCGCGTGGAAGGCCTGATGCTCAAGCACCGCGAGTCGGCCTATGGCATTGGCCGTACCGGCAGCGCCTGGTGGAAGTGGAAGGTGGCACCGCTGAGTGTGGACGCGGTGCTGATCTACGCGCAGGCCGGCCACGGGCGCCGCGCCAACCTCTACACCGACTACAGCTTTGCCGTGTGGAACCGCGCGCCGCGCGACGCCGCGGAGGCGGAGGCGGCGCTCGATGCGCCGGGCGGCGACCTGACGCTGGTGCCGTTCGCCAAGGCCTATTCAGGGCTGACCGACGAGGAGATCAAGGGCGTCGACCGGGTGATCCGCAAGACCACGGTGGAAAAGTTCGGCCCGGTGCGGCGCGTGCGGCCCAGCCTGGTGTTTGAACTTGGGTTCGAGGGCATCCAGGCGAGCACGCGTCACAAGAGCGGCATCGCCGTGCGCTTCCCGCGCATGCTGAGGATTCGCGACGACAAGCCGCTGCATGAGGCGGACACACTGGACAGCTTGCGTGCGTTGATGGAGATGGCACCGAATGGCGTCGAAGTCGCCGACGACTGAGTGGCTGGCCGGGCGCGGCTGGAGGGCCTTCCCCTTTCAGCGCAATGTCTGGAAAGAGATGGCCGCCGGCCGTTCGGGGCTGCTGCACGCGACCACCGGCTCGGGCAAGACGCTGGCCGTCTGGCTGGGCGCGCTGCAGGCCTTGGGCGATGCCGAGGCGCCGCTGACCGTGCTGTGGGTCACGCCGATGCGCGCACTCAGCCACGACACGCTGCTGGCCTTGAAGGACGCCGCCAGCGCCCTCGCGCCGAAGTGGACGCTGGCGGCACGCACCGGTGACACCTCGACCGGCGAGCGCGCTTCGCAGCAACGCCGCTGGCCGACAGGCCTGGTGACGACGCCGGAGTCGCTGAGCCTGATGCTGTCCCGCGCCGACGCGCCGGACGTGCTCAAGCGGGTGCGCCTCGTCGTCGTGGACGAATGGCACGAGCTGCTCGGCACCAAGCGCGGCGTGCAACTGCAACTCGCCCTCGCCAGGCTGCGCCGCTGGAACCCGGCGCTGATGACCTGGGGCCTGTCCGCCACGCTGGCGAATCTCGAAGAAGCCTGCGACACCCTGGCGCCTGACGCGGTGCTGGTGCGTGGCGCGCAGGACAAGAAGATCCTCATCGACACGCTGCTGCCCGAGCGCATCGAGCGCTTCGCCTGGGCCGGCCACATGGGCCTGGCGATGCTGCCGGCGGTCATCGAGCAGGTCGAGGCTGCCGCCAACTCGCTGGTGTTCACCAACACGAGGTCGCAGTGCGAGCGCTGGTTCCAGGCCCTGCTGGAGGCGCGGCCGGACTGGGCCGGGCTGATCGCGCTGCACCACGGCTCGGTGGACGCGGACATGCGCCGCTGGGTGGAGGCGGCGATGAAGGCGGGTCAGCTCAAATGCGTCGTTTGCACCGCGAGCCTGGACCTGGGCGTGGACTTCCTGCCCGTGGACCAGGTGCTGCAGATCGGCTCGGCCAAGGGCGTGGCGCGGCTGCTGCAGCGCGCCGGCCGCAGCGGCCATGCGCCGGGCCGGCGCTCCCGCGTGACGATGGTGCCGACGCACAGCCTGGAGATCGTCGAGGCCTCGGCCTTGCGCGCCGCCGTGCAGGCCGGCCGCATCGAGCCGCGCCGCCCGCCCGATGCGCCGCTGGACGTGCTGGTGCAGCACCTCGTCAGCATCGCGCTGGGCGGTGGCTTTCGGCCGGAGGATCTGCTGCCCGAGGTGCGCAGCGCGCCGAGCTACCGGGGCCTGAGCGACGAGGCCTGGGCCTGGGCGCTGGCCTTCGTGCGGCATGGCGGCGAGACGCTGCGCGCCTACCCGGACTTCCAGCGCGTCGTGCCGGACGAAGAAGGCGTCTGGCGCGTGCCCGATGTGCGGCTGGCGCGGCGGCACCGCAGCAACATCGGCACCATCGTGTCGGACGCGTCGGTGAACGTGCAGTTCCTCAGCGGTGGCCGCATCGCGACGGTGGAGGAAAGCTTCATCTCGCGGCTGCGCACGGGCGATGTCTTCCTGCTTGGCGGGCGCGCACTGGAGCTGGTGCGTGTCGAGGGGCTGACGGCCTACGTGCGCATCGCCAAGCCGGGCAAGGCGCAGTTGCCGCGCTGGGATGGCGGGCAGTTCCCGATCTCGGACACGCTGTCCGACGCGATGCTGGAACGCTTCGACGAGGCCGCGCAGGGCCGCTACACCGACCGCGAGATGCGCTTCGTCGCGCCGCTGCTGAAGCTGCAGGTCGAGTGGTCGGCGCTGCCGGGGCCGCAGCGGCTGCTGGCCGAGGTGATGACCTCGGCGGACGGCCACCACCTCTTTCTCTATCCGTTTGCCGGCCGCGTCGTGCACCTGGGGCTGGCGTCGCTGCTCGCCTGGCGCGTGGGGCGCGACACGCCGGCCACGTTCACGATGGCCATCAACGACTACGGGCTGGAACTGCTCAGCGCCACCCAGATCGACTGGGCCGCACAACTGCCCGCGCTGCTGGTGCCGGTGGACCGTGAGACGCTGCGCGACGAGGTGCTCGCCAGCTTGAACGCGACGGAGATGGCGCGGCGGCGCTTCCGGCAGATCGCGCGCATCGCCGGGCTGATCTTCCAGAGCCACCCGGGTGAGGCGCGCAGCCAGCGGCAGTTGCAGGCGTCGGCGTCGCTGTACTTCGACGTGTTCCGCCAGCACGACCCCGAGAACCGGCTGCTGCGCCAGGCCGAGGCCGAGCTGCTGTCGGCGGAGCTGGACGTAGACGCGCTGGGCCGCATGCTCGCCCGCATGGCCGCGCAGCAGCTGGACGTGCGCCATCTGGCGCGGCCGACGCCGCTGGCGTTTCCGCTGCTGGTGGAGCGGCTGCGGGAGCGGGCGTCGACGGAGTCGCTGGCGCAACGCCTTGGGCGCATGCTGGCCGAGCTGGAAGCGGCGGCGGGAGGGAAAGCTGTCGAGGACGTCGGCTCGCGGCTCGCGTTTGGCAAGGCGCCCGAGAAGGCCGGGCCGCGCACGCGCAGGAGGCGGCGATGAGCCTGCGGGTGGACGCCGCTGGCGAGGTGCTGTGGCTGCTGGCCGATGGCGCCGTTTGGTGGCCCGCCGGGCAGACTGTGTTCGTGGCCGATCTGCATCTGGGCAAGGGCGCGGCCTTTCGGGCGCAGGGCCAGGCCGTGCCTGCCGGTAGCAGCGCGCGGACGCTGGCGAGGCTGCACGACCTCGTCCAGGCCCATGACGCGGCGCGGCTCGTGGTCCTTGGGGATTTCTGGCACGGCGCCGAAGGCTTGACGCCGCTGTTGCTGGACGCCGTCGCCGCATTTGCCGAGCGCATCCCGACCGTGCTCGTGCTCGGCAACCACGACCGGCGCATTCATCCGCCGGGCCTGCCGCTGCAGGCGGTCAGCGGAATTTTGCCGTTAGGCCCGCTGACTGCAGCCCACGAACCGCCGCCACCCGGCACGCCGGGCTTCACGCTCGCCGGCCACTGGCATCCAGCCATCGCCATGAGAAGCCGCTCGGGCGACCGCTTGCGGCGGCCCTGCTTCGTGCGCTACCCGCATGCGCTGGTGCTGCCGGCGTTTGGTGGGTTGACGGGGTCGGTGACGTTGCGTCGCAGCGAACTGGCCCGGGACCGCGCCGAAGTCGCCGTGATGGGCGATGGCGAACTCCACTGGTTGCCGCCGGCTCGCTGAGTTGTTCAGCTTTTGACGGCCTGCTCCAAGTGGCCTAAGAGCCGCCGTTCCATGACCTGCGCCACAAAGTCCAGACGCTCACGGTCAGTTTTGCGTGGTTTTGAACTTCGCGCACCGGCGCTTCACTCTGCGTCGCCTTCGGCTTTGGCCTCAGCCGCGGGTTGCTCAGCAAGGCCTCCTGATTCTTCGCCACCCACGCCGCAAAGCCCTCGCCCAACTTGCTCTTGCGCAGCAACGCCAGCGTCTCCTGCGTGGATGCTTTTGCCTGCCCCATGGTGAGCCGCGCCACGATGGCCATCAGGATGAGTTTGAAGAGCAGCGCAATGGAATTGGCGTACTCGTCGCCAGCGGCCTCGATCTCGGCGCGGGTGCGGGGGCTGTCGGGTGCGTTCCAGGCCCGCGTGGTGGCGTGGCTCAGGTGGCCGATCAGCTCGCCAAAGCCTTCGGCGATGCCGACGATCAGGAAGCCCAGGCCCAGCCAGGTGAGGATGGTGACGCCTGCCGAGACGCCCAGATCCGCGCCGATGACGGCGCCGGGCGCGGCTCCGGCGCCTCTGGCAAAGAAGCCGATCACCGCACCGATGACGCCACCGATCACCGTCGTGGCGACCAGCACCACCATCATCATCAACAGCCCAGGAATCAGGCCCTTGACGAGTTCCTCCAGCGCATGGCCGGTCTCGCGCAGGATGGCCGCGCCGGCGCTGCTGGCCGATGCGCACGGCCTCATATACGGCCTCGACACGCTCGTAGTTCTCAACAAGCTTCCCACCAGGCAACTCGTGTCGCCAAGCATTCGGCCGTTATCAGGCGGAAGTGCGAGGCGAATTGGCGCTTCGGCAAATTGACCGGAAGCGCCTACTCAATCAACTCTTGAGAGCCCGCGCAACATCCGCCATCACTTGCAATTCGGTGACCTGAGTCAGGATATCCAGGTGCACATGCGCATCAGTTTCTGAAGTCGGTCCAACCGGGCTTCCACGCCCAACGCCAATGCCGGAACGAAGCCATACAGGGTGTCGTGGTCGAGTGCACCGAGTTTTTCGAGAGCACGCTCGAAGAACGGCTTCCTATCCACGCCTTTCAAGTCGTAGCTTGAACGCGAGGTACTGCCAAGAAACAACTGCAGTTCCTTGTCAGGTCCGACTTCCTTGAATTGCTCCTCATTAAAGGCCGGAAAGATGCCGCCATATGCGGGCACGACTCTCAGGTACTGACCTGTATTCGTACCCCACAACACCAACTCGCCAAAGGCCGAACGAGCGATGACGTAGAAACTGTCGCGCTCCATGAACGGCGTATCGCCGATCCAAGCTTCAAGCTCCTGCTCCCACTCATCCGGGTCGACGGTTCAGAACAAGCCCTTGGCGTAGCCAGACCATCCGAATTCGCGCCAATAGTCCAGCAGCTTGTCTGGAAGCTTTCCTTTGAACTTTTCCAGCTTCTCGGGCGGCACATCTTTGCGGGCAGTCGGCGGGCCGAATCCCTCTTCATTGAGGAACATATCGAAAAATCGATCCATGCCTAGTCGAAGCAGGTCATCAGCTCAGCCCTTGGCTGCCTGGGCAACATCTGCCATGACTTGCAACTCCGTCACTTGCGACAGTATGTCCAGGTGAACGTGTGCATCGAGTTTCTGAAGTCGTTCGAGTCGCACATCTCCACCCAACGCCAGAGCCGGCACGAATCCGTACATCGTGGTGTGACTCAATGGGCCCAACTGAGCAAGCGCGCGCTCAAATAAAGGAAGCCCCTCTTCATCCGTCATATCGTGGGCCTCCTTGTTGCGAGAAGAGAAGAACAGCTGGAGTGTCAAATCCGGCCCGTCCTCGTCGAACTCTTTCTGATCAAACGCCGGAAATACCGTGCCCCACGCCGTCACGATCTTCAAAGACTGCCCTGTTTTCTCGCCCCACAGAATCAATTCACCGAAGGCCGTCCGCGCAATGACGTGGAAGGCGTCCCGCTCCATGAATGGCGTCTCGCCGATCCATCCATCTAGTTCCTCCTCCCACTCCTCTGGATCAACGATCCAGAGCAACCCCTTGGCGAAAGCACACCAGCCGAACTGTTGCCAGTACTCAAGGAGCTTGTCGGGAAGCTTGCCCCGGTACTTCTCAATGGACGCCTGAGGGACGTCAAGCCTCTCGGTTGCCGGCCCGAACTTCTTGAACTCAAGAAAATTCTGCATGAACTTGTCCATACCACTCCTTACTTGCATCGGCTGAGTGCCGAATTCATCTTGGTACTGCTCCGCGCGCTTTCGGGGACTTCTCTTGCCGCGTTATCCAGATCAGCCACGCGCGTCTTCCACTGCGAGCCGATTGAAGAATTCACGCCCTTGTCCCCCAAGGCCGTCACCACGTCCTTGCCGCCGGCAATCATGTCAGGGTTGTGCAGCGCAGCCAGCGTCTCCATGCGCTCTGCCGTCATGGAAGCAGCTTGCTGGACGGCGTCATCGCCAAGCACACCCTTCTTGGCTAATTGCTTCTCAAATTGCTCTTGCAGTTCGGCGGCGTATTTTTCCCGGGCCGCAGACTGGGCCTTACCCGTGCCTTTTCGTCCGATTTCAGAATAGCGTTGTCGCCCGTCGATATATTCCTTCACCGAGAGGTCGTTCAGGCCTTTCTGCTGGTCCGCGAGTTGACGGTCATACTCAGCTGAATCGCCCTTCTTGTTCTTCTTGAAGCACTTCACCTTCTTCTGCTTCATGGTTGGCGTGGCAGCTTCTTCCGCCGCCTCAGCCTTTTGTGCCTGCTTCTTGGCCTGACTCGGCGTCTGGGCCTTCTCCACCGGCGCCTCGCTCTGCTTGGCCTTCGGCTTGGACCGCAGCCGCGGGTTGCTGAGCAGCGATTCCTCGTTCTTGGCTACCCACGCGGCAAACCCTTTTCCCAACTTGCTCTTGGCCAGGTCGTCGAGCAAGTCCTTCGAGGAGGCCCGCGTCTGGCGCAGCATGAGGCGCGCCACGATGGCCATCAGGATGATTTTGAAGAGCAGCGCAATCGCGTTGGCGTACTCCTCGCCCGCAGCGTGGATCTCGGCCTGCGGGCGGGCGTGGTCCGGCGCGTCCCAGGCCCGCGTCGTTGCGTGGGCGACGGCACCGACGAGTTCGCCGAAGCCTTCAGCGATGCCGACGGCCAGGAAGGCCAGGCCCAGCCAGCCAAGGATGGCTGTGCCTGCCGACACGCCGAGTTCGGCACCAATCGCCGCACCCGGCACCGCGCCGACGCCGCCGAAGAAGAAGCCGATGACCGCGCCGATTACGCCGCCTATTACCGTAGTGGCGACCAGCACCACCAGCATCATCAGCAGCCCCGGAATGAGGCCCTTGATGAGTTCCTCGATGGCGTGGCCGGTCTCGCGCAGGATGGCGGCTCCGGCGCGCAACTCGCCGATGGCGATGGCTTGGCGCACTGCTTGCACGCGCTCGTAGTTCTTGACGACCATGTCCCAGGCGCTCGTGTTGCCGGGCGTCGGGCCGTTGATGAAGCCAGGCGTGACGCCGGCCATGCGCTGGCCCGTGCCGTCCCGCACGTTGTGGTTGCCTCGGCTGGCGTCGAGCGGACCCGGGATGCGGTAGTTGGCCAATGGACCCTCAGTCGTGGCGTGCGCTCATGCCGCGAAAAGGTCGTCAGCCCCAGAAACGCTGCTGCGTTTCGAGAAGCTGTCTGACGATGGCTTCGACCATGGCGCGGTGGTTGGGGAAGGTCTGCTTGTCGAACGGCTCCGAGTTGCGCTCCGGGTCCAGCGGGCGCCAGGCCTGCCAATCCCCTTGAGGGCTGCGGCCAGCATAAAACATAACGTCCCAGTCACCCGCAACGCGAGGCTGCGCCTGATCGAGGGGCTTGACGATGCGTGGGTCCCACCCATGGGCAAGCACATGATCGACCACCTCGGCTGCGGACACGATGAACACGCTGGCGAAGGGAATGTCGTAGGCGTCGATACCAGGGCCGAGGTTGCGGTCGATCCAGTGGTCAATGCCGATCAGATGCGCAGCCAGTAGCGCATTGATCTGTTCGTCGGCCGGCACCGCTATGGGTCGAAGGGAATTTGCAGGCAATGTCGGGTTCCTTCTTCGTCAGGGTGGCAAGCCGCCGGGCGGGGTGACGCGCGTGAGGTAGTTGCCTTGCTCCACCAGCCATGCGACACCGCCAGACCCCGTGGTGCCCTGATAGCCGCGGATGGCAGACACCGTCGTGTTGTTCGCCTGGGCCACGGACTGCCAGTCGACGACATGCTGGATGCCGCCACCGGGCTGATCAAACGCTGGCGCTATCTTGCCCGTTTCAACCGGCAATGGGCGGGTCACTTCGTACTTGAAATAAGGCTCTTTGAGCGATGAGGGCGCCAGCGCACGCTGCTCGAAGGGGGTGTTGGACGGTGAGAGGAACGAGCCTCCCTCGCCGCCGAATCTGTCGATCTCCGCGCCCTTCGCCAAACGGCCAGGCGTGCGCGCGCCATCAAATCCGTCGTTGGGCGGCCAGTCCCAGTCGCCATTGGCCTTTTTGTAGGCGCTGTCCGGGCGGTACTTCGCTTTGCTGGTGTCCGGCCGCGTCACCTTGGGCGGGGCGGTCGGCTTGGCCTCCTGCTGAGCCTTGCCGCGCTTGGCCTGCGACGGCGTGGTCGCCTGCTCGACAGGCTTTTCAGACATCCTGGCCTTCGGCTTTGGCCGCAGCCGCGGGTTGCTGAGCAAGGCTTCCTGGTTCTTCGCCACCCAGGCGGCAAAGCCCTCGCCCAATTTGCTCTTGCGCAGCAAGGCCAGCGTCTCCTGCGTCGATGCTTTTGCCTGCCCCATGGTGAACCGAGCCACGATCGCCATCAGGATGAGCTTGAACAGCAGCGCGACCGCATGGGCGTATTCGTCGCCGGCGGCCTCGACCTCGGCGCGAGTGCGCGGGCTGTCGGGCGCGCTCCAGGCCCGCGTGGTCGCGTGGCTCAAGGCGCCAATCAGCTCGCCAAAGCCTTCGGCGATACCGACGATCAGAAAGCCCAGGCCCAGCCAAGTGAGGATGGCGACGCCTGCCGATATGCCAAGATCCGCGCCGATGACCGCACCGGGCGCGGCACCGGCGCCACCGGCAAAGAAGCCGATCACGGCGCCGATGACACCGCCGATCACCGTTGTGGCAACCAGCACGACCATCATCATCAGCAGCCCTGGGATCAGGCCCTTGACGAGCTCCTCCAGCGCGTGACCGGTCTCGCGCAGGATGGCCGCGCCGGCGCGCTGCTGACCGATGCGCACGGCCTCGTAGATGGCTTGGACGCGCTCGTAGTTCTTTGCGAGCATGTCCCAGGCGCTGGTGTTGCCGGGCGTCGGGCCGTTGATGAAGCCGGGCGTGACGCCGGCCATGCGCTGGCCCGTGCCGTCGCGCAAGTTGTGATTGCCTCGACTCGCGTCGAGCGGGCCCGGGATGCGGTAGTTGGCCAAGGCGGTCTCGCTCCTGGCCGCGTCAGCGCTTCTTGCCCAGGTCCTCGTCGACCTTCTTCTTGAACTTGGGCAGCGCCTCGGGCTTTTTGGCCTTCTCGGGCTTGCCCGGCTTCTGGGGGCTGGCGCTGCCGCCGCCGCCGCCGCCGCCCGAATTGATCTTCACGATGACGCCGGCGATGCTGACCGGGCCGCTGCCCTCGATGTTGATCATGGCGCCCTTGAGCGTGATCGTGCCACCGGCTTCGATCACCACGTTGGCGCCGGCTTTGATGTGGAGGTTGGCGCCGACCTTGATGTCCGTACCCGCACCGGAATTGACGGAGATGGAAGCGCCGCTGGCGTAGCTGGCGTCGGACGAGACGTTGACGCCGTGCTTGCCGCCTATGTCGGCGCTGGAATCCTTGCCGACGCTGACATGGAAATTTTCGGCAACGGTATCGGTGTAGTTCTTGCCAATGGTTCGGGCCACGTCCTCGCCGATTTCTTCGGTAAGGTTCTTGGTGACCATGCGGAACTGGTCGTTGCCCACTTCCATGTGCGCGTCGTTCTTGACCAGTTCCAGCAGGTCTTTCTCGGCATGCAGGCGGATGTACTCCTCGCCCTTCTTGTCCTCGAAGGCCAGCTCGTTGAAGTTGGCGGCCACGCCGCCCTTGCTGGAGCGCGAGCGGAAGGTGGCGACCGTGGCGTGGTCGGGCAGCAGATAGGGCGGGATCTGCTCGGCGTTGTAGACGCTGCCCAGGATGATGGGCCGGTCGGGGTCGCCATCAACGAACTGCACGACGACCTCCTGGCCGATGCGCGGCAGCGCGATCATGCCCCAGGCCTTGCCTGCTAACGGTGTGGCCACGCGCAGCCAGCAGGAGCTGTTCTCGTCCTTCTTGCCCAGGCGATCCCAGTGGAACTGCACCTTGATGCGACCGTGCTCGTCGGTGTAGATCTCCTCGCCCTTGGGGCCGACGACGACGGCCGACTGCGTGCCGCCGATGTAGGGCTTGGGGGTGATGCGCTGGCTGCGGTAGACGTCCTTGGCGCGCAGGGCCGTGAAGCTGCAGCCGAAATGGGAGTCGCCCTTGCCGGCCTCGTAGCCGCTGTAGACGATGTCGATGCGCGTGCCGACGATGAGGTACTTGGCGTTCTCGGCGTCGCGCGGGTGGTCGGTCAGCTCGAACGTGGCGCCGACGGCGACGCCGCGCAGGTTGGTCTTGGCGCTGGCGGAGGCGTAGCGTGCGTCTGACTCCTCCATGCGCAGCTTGACATAGCGCTGGCCCTCGGCGGCGGTCAGGTATTCGCCGGGCGGGTCATAGACCTCCAGCGCGGCCAACGGGCTGCTGTGCATGGACGCGCTGTCCTTGAGCAGCGCGGTGCCGGGGGTGAGGTAGTTGTAGTCGTTGATCGTCGTCTTCGCGGATTGCAGCTCGAAGTGGTGGCGCCACTCGCTGACCACACCCACATGCTGGCCCTGGCCCAGGCCCTGGCGGAACTGGAACTTCTCGTGCTTGGGATAGGGCTCGTGGGAGCTCATCTTGTCGACGACGACGAGGGTGTGCTTGCTGTCGGTGTGCTTGAAGAAGTAGTACAGGCCTTCCTGCTCCATCAGCCGGCTGACGAAGTTGAAGTCCGACTCGCGGTACTGCACGCAGTACTCGTAGGTGGGGTAGCTGCCCTGGAGCTTGAACTCGATGTCGCCGCCGTAGGGCTGCAGCACCTTCTTGATCAGGTCGTCGATCTTGATGTTCTGGAAGATGCGCGTGTCGGCACGCAGCGTGGCCAGCCAGAGCCAGGGCCGCAGCGTGAGGCGGTAGGCCGCGAAGCCACCGCTGGCGCCGTCCAGGCCGGCGCTGGCAACGATGCCGTGCAGATGGCGCTGGGTGCTGTCATCGAGTTGCACGCTGACGTGGGCCGGCTTGCCCAGCAGGCTTTCAAGGTCGACGGTCGCCTTGGCTTCGGCCAGCGCCAGCACGTTGAACTCGAAGAGCCGGCCGAGTTCCTCGGTCGCGCTGAGGGACTGGAACAGCAGCTTCTGGTCGGGCAGCGTATGGAGGGTGAATGGCGCGGTCATGGGCTCTCCTGGCGAGCTCGATTGAAGCGGATCGACAAAGGCTGCTCAGCAGTGCGTCGGCATAGTCTCGCAGCATGAGGCATGCCGCAATCCCCCGCCCCCAGGCGAGGGCCGTTCATGGTGCGGCCCGCTGCGCGGCCACCAGCCAGCCGGTGACGGGCTCGCCCATCTCGCGGCGCAGCACGACAGATTCGAGCGCCGATGTCTGCAGCCCCGCCTCGGCGAGGCAGGCCTCGACATAGCTTCTCTCATGGGCGTAGCGGCCGTTGGCCAGCAGGCGGTAGCCCGCAGCCTCAAGCGGCTCGCCCGACAGCGCCTCGACGGTGAAGATGAGCCTGCCGCCTGGGCGCAGCGCCTGGGCTGCAGCGGCCAGTGCGGCGTCGATGCGGCCGAAGTAGCAAAGCGTGTCGGCGCTGACGACCACGTCGAATCGGGCCGGCTGCGCCAGCAGATAGGCCACCAGCTCAGCCTTCACGAGCTCCTGATAGCCACCGCGCTCGCGCGCCTTGTCGAGCATGCCGGCAGACAGGTCGACGCCGATCAGTTCGCGTGCATACGGCGCCAGCAGCGGCGCGCACAGGCCGGTGCCGCAACCGGCGTCCAGCACGGCGAGGTCGGCACGGGCCTCGGGCACCAGGCGCCGCAGCAGTTCGCCCACCAGACCGGGCGCGCGGTATTCGAGGAAGGCCAGGCGCTCGTCGAAGCTGACCGAGAAGGCGTCGAACAGGCTGCTGACGTAGTCGTCCGGGGCCCGGTCGGGGGCGTTCCTGCCGGTCACGGCGGCCAGGTGATGCCGCGGCTGCGGGTTGTCGGGCTCGGCGGCAATCCAGCGCTCGAAAGCTTGTGCGGCCTTTTCGGGCTGGCCGCTTTGCGCAAAGATGAGGCCCATCATGCGACTGGCCTTGGGATCGTCCGGCCGCAGTTCCAGCGAGGTGCCGAAGTGCCGCATGCCTTCCTGCACGCGCTCGGTGGACACCAGCAGGTTGGCGAAGTTGATGTGCGCGTCGGCGAAGCCCGGCTCGCGCGCGAGCAGCTCGCGGAACAACGACTCGGCCGTGGCGACATCGCCCAGCGCACCCAGCAGGCAGGCCAGGTTGTTGGCCACGGCGGGGTTGCCAGGCTCCAGCTCGCGGCAGCGCTCGTAGGCGGCGCGGGCTTCGTCGGCGCGCTGCAACAACAGCAGCACATTGCCACGGTTGTTATGCCAGGAGGCGACGCCGGAATCCATCGCGATGGACTGGTCGATCAGCGCCAGCGCCTCCTCGCTCTTGCCATCCTGATGCAGCAGCACGCCCAGGAAGTGCAAAGGGTTGGGGTCGTTCGGACGCAGTTCGCTGAGCTTGCGGTAGAGCTTCTCGGCCGCAAGCACGCGCCGGTCCTGGTGCATGGTCAGGGCCAGCTGCAAGGCCTCGTCGTAGTCGAGCTCGGCGCGCTTGGGCGCCGGCAGGCTGGCCTGGCCGGGGCGGCGGCGGGGTTTGGTCTTGGCCATCAGAAGTTGCGGCGCGGCAGGCACAGCCGCGCCGGGCAGTTGAGTTTGCGAGTGCTCAATTCAGGAAGCTGACGGCACGTTCAGCCATCAGGCGCACGGACGAGAACAGCAGGTCAAGCGTCCAGCGCAGGAAGGCGACGGTGAAGTCGGTCACGCCCTGCATCACGCGGCCCAGGAAGCCGAAGATGGCCTTCATCAAGCCCTTGACATGACCCGCGACCTCTTTGGATGCCGCCGCGCCCTTGGCGAGCAGCCAGGCCAGCTGATCGAGAACGGTGGCCGACAAGGTGAGCGTGACACCGATGGCGCCGACGAGCAGGTTCTTCAGGCGCGACAGCAGCCAGCGCAAGGCCTTGCCGATCATCGTCAGCGCACTGGCGGAGCCCATCATGATGGCGCCCTTGCCTTCGGACGCCTGCTCAAGCCAGGACTTCACGTTCTGCTCATCGTCGGCGCGGCCCGCGTCCGCGAGACTCTGCCAGGTGTGATCGCGGACGCCCGGGATGTAGCTGCGCTTCATGTTGTGCGCAGCAACGTTGATCAGCCCCGAGCTCTTGATGACGCTGCCGGCGCCGTCGAAAGGCATGTGGCAGAACGGGAACAGCGGAATCATCGGCACGGGGTCGGACGTCGCGGAGACGCGATGGATGTGGTCGGCGCCGAGGCGCTTGCTCATGGCCCGCGAGAAGAACACGTCGCCCGTGCGCGGCGCGCCGAAGGTGTACAGGCTCACCGGCGCCACACCCTGCCCGCTCAAGGCATCGGCATTGAGCATGGCCAGCGCGCCACCGAGGCTGTGACCCACGCAATGGATGCGGCTGGGGTTGCGATTGCGCAGGAAGTCGAAGATGTCCTGCCTGAAGCTCTTCCACACCTCATGAAAGCCGGCGTGCACGAGATGGCTGCTCGGGCCCAGCTGCATGCCGATGTTGAGGTTGCTGAGCCAGTCGCCCGTCTGCGCGGTGCCGCGCGTGGCGATCAGGACTTCACCGGCATAGGCGCCTTCGCCCGCAGCCACGTAGCCAAAGCCGCTGATCCTCTTGAACGGGCCGCCACCGCTCTTGCCGGTAAAGCGGCCGTTGTCTGCCACCGAGAACATGCCTTCGCAACCCAGCGGAGCCTGGATTTCGCGCAGTTCGGCCACGCTCGATTCGCGCAGCAGATAGACACCGGACGCAATTGCCGCTGCCTGTGAGGGATTCAGAACACTCATTCAGTCTTGCTCCTCAGGAAAGCTCACAGATGCCGAAGACTTCACCGCGGCGTTGAGGCTCGGTGCCCAGCTTGCAGGTCATGACGATGGGCTTGCCGTCCAGCTCGCCGTTCTCGTCGTAGTCCCGCTTGAAGAGCACCCAGGCCTTGTGGCTCTTGCCGCCGTGGGTGATCGTGATCGTCTGCTTGATCAGGGGCTCGTGCGGCAGCACCGAGCCCAGGAAGGAACTGCGCACGATGACGGGCATGGAGAAGGAGCCGGCACTGTCGCTCGTCGTGCTGTCCCGGCCCTTCTCGCTCTTCCAGGCCCAGTCGAACTCGCGTTCGACTGTCGCGCCGGCGACCGGTTTGCCATCCTGCAGAACGGTTCCGCGTACGGCGGAGAACAACACCATCTTTCCCATCGCATGTCCTTCAGAACAGGCGCTCACGCCAAGCGTGACGATGAGCGCCATCATTGCCTTGCGCCAGTGGCGGCCACTTGAAGCGGCTTGCACCTGACACCCTTCAATCAAGGCCGATACCCAGCCGATGGCCGCCGCGAGGGGCCAGCACCGCCGCCAGGAGCCGCCGCATTCAAAGTCCTTCGATGGCATGGCCCGACTGCTGCATCAAGGTCTCGAGCATCTCGTTCATCACGCGGTTCAGGTTGTAGACCGTCACGCACTTCTGGTAGTCGGCGAAGTCGATCATGACGATGTTCGGGGTGAAGCTCGTCCAGCTGTTCTTGTTGGCCACGTAGAGCCGGCTGTTCTTGCGGTAAAGGTCGTTGAAACTCAGCGCGCCCAGCTGGTTCATCATGGCCTTCTTGTAGCCGCTCTCCCATACGTCGCGCAGCGCCTGCACGTTCACGCCCGACCACATCTTGTCGTTGCGGTCCTTGATGTTGGCCAGCATGCCGGTGGTGGTCCAGTACATCATGCCCATGGCGTTGCGGTCGCAGCTGGTGCCGTTGCCCATCTGCGCCTTCTGCTTCTTGGTGTTCTTCGTGATGTCGTCGGTGCTGCTGAACTTGCCGAAGTACTGCAACCCGTGGAACTGGTTCTGGTAGGCGCGGGAGCCGCCGGTGTCCTTGTCGAACAGCTCGCCGAAGGACAGGCAGCCGCTGTAGATCTGGCCCTGGATGACGGAGCCGATTTTTTCCAGCTCCTTGGGGTCGAAAAGCGTGATGACCTTCCCCCCCAGGCTGCTGACCAGGCGCGTGTTGAGGTTGATCTGCACACTGCCGGAAACGTTGTGGTTGAACTGCACGTCTCCCAGCACCCGCACACAGCTGTCGACCACGTCCTTCAGGTTGTAGCACTTCGAAAACTTCAGGATCAGGAACTCTGAAGGGTTCGCCCCCACATAGGCCTTGGCCTGCGTGAGCATGTCCGTCAGGGTGTCCCTGCCCCATCCACCGAGGTGACCCACGTTCTGGTGCGACTGCGCCTCGCCGGGCTTGGCACCCTTGTGCTTGTTGTCGATGACGCCCTTGGCCAGGTGGTAGGACTTCTGGTCGAAGGACCCATCGCTGCGCTTGACGGTGGCGATGCGCATGTCGAAGAAACGCACTCCGGCATTGGCCTGGCCCGCGATGTCCAGGCTCTGGGTGATGACGTTGCCCTTGCCGTCGCCGTAGATGCCGGCGTCATGCGACCCTGGAAAGACGATCTGGTTCAGCTGCTTGTTGGCGAATTGCTTGAGGAATGCAGTCACGATGCATGGCTCCAGTGAAGATGTGCGAGATCGGGCGCCACCGCGCCCGGCCCGTTGACAAGGACGCGGCCGGCAGCCGCTTAGAACTGATAGGTGAAGCCGCCGTCCGCCACGCCCACGCTCACGCCTGTGATCGGCTCGCCGCGCATCATGCGGTTCAGGAACTCGCGGCTGATGTCGGGCAGCATGGTGTTGGTCAGGATGGCGTCGATCATGCGGCCGCCCGACTCGCTCTCGGTGCAGCGCGACACCACCAGCTTGACGACGTCGTCGCCGAAGTTGAACGGGATCTGGTAGCGCGCCTCGACGCGCTTCTTGATGCGGCCCAGCTGCAGCTTGACGATGCGGCCCAGCATCTCGTCGGACAGCGGGTAGTAGGGAATGGCAACCAGGCGGCCGAGCAGCGCGGGCGGGAAGATCTTCAGCAGCGGCTCGCGCAGCGCCTTGGCCATGCCCTCGGGGTCGGGCATCAGCTCGGGGTCCTTGCACAGGCCGGCAATGAGATCGGTGCCGGCGTTGGTCGTCAGCAGGATCAGCGTGTTCTTGAAGTCGATGAAGCGGCCTTCGCCGTCTTCCATGAAGCCCTTGTCGAAGACCTGGAAGAACATCTCGTGCACGTCCGGGTGGGCCTTCTCAACCTCGTCCAGCAGCACGACGCTGTAGGGCTTGCGACGCACGGCCTCGGTCAGCACGCCGCCTTCGCCATAGCCCACGTAGCCGGGAGGCGCACCCTTGAGCGTGGAGACCGTGTGCGCCTCCTGGTACTCGCTCATGTTGATGGTGATGAGGTTCTGCTCACCGCCGTACAGCGCCTCGGCCAGGGCCAGCGCCGTCTCGGTCTTGCCGACGCCGGAAGTGCCGGCCAGCATGAAGACACCGATGGGCTTGCTGGGGTTGTCCAGGCCGGCGCGCGAGGTCTGGATGCGCTTGGCGATCATCTCCATCGCATGGTCCTGGCCGATGACGCGCTGGCCCAGGTGATCGGCGATCTTCAAGATGGTCTCGATCTCGTTGCGCGCCATGCGGCCGACGGGGATGCCCGTCCAGTCGCCCACCACGGCGGCCACGGCTTGATAGTCCACCGTCGGCAGGATCAGCGGCGACTCGCCCTGCAGCTCGGCGAGCTTGTCCTGCGCGGCCTTGAGCTGCTCCAGCCAGCCAGCGCGATCCTCGGCCGATGGCGCATCGGCCGGTGCCGCTGCATCGGTCTTGGCCTCGGCCTCCAGCGCGCTGCCCGTGCCTTCCACCGGCTGCGCGGCCGCGCGCAGCTTGGCGCGCAGGCCCAGGACTTCGTCAACCAGCGTGCGCTCGGCGGCCCAGCGGGCGTCCAGCGTTTCGAGCCTGGCCTTCTCGGCATCCAGATGCTCGCGGGCGACGGCCTCGCGCTTGCCGACGTCGATGCCCACGGCGGACTCGCGACCGATGATGCCCAGCTCCACCTCCAGCGACTCGATGCGCTTGCGGGAATCGTCCACCTCGGCCGGCGTTGCGTGCAGGCTGATGGCGACGCGCGCGCAGGCCGTGTCAAGCAGGCTGACGCTCTTGTCGGGCAGCTGGCGCGCCGGGATGTAGCGGTGGCTGAGCTTGACGGCGGCTTCCAGCGCCTCGTCAAGGATCTGCACCTTGTGGTGCTTTTCCATCGTGGCGGCCACGCCGCGCATCATCAGCACGGCGCGCACTTCGTCGGGCTCGTCGACCTGCACGGTCTGGAAGCGGCGCGTGAGCGCCGGGTCTTTCTCGATGTGCTTCTTGTACTCGGCAAAGGTGGTGGCGCCGACCGTGCGCAGCGTGCCACGTGCCAGGGCCGGCTTGAGCAGGTTGGCCGCATCGCCCGTGCCGGCCGCGCCACCGGCGCCGACCAGCGTGTGGGTCTCGTCGATGAACAGGATGACCGGCTTGGCACTGGCCTGCACCTCGTCGATGACGCTGCGCAGGCGCTGCTCGAACTCGCCCTTCATGCTGGCGCCGGCCTGAAGCAGGCCCACGTCCAGCGCGCGCAGTTCGACGTCCTTCAGGCTGGGCGGCACGTCGCCGCGCGCGATGCGCTGCGCGAAGCCTTCCACCACCGCCGTCTTGCCCACGCCCGCCTCGCCCACCAGGATGGGGTTGTTCTGGCGCCGGCGCATGAGGATGTCGACGACTTGGCGGATCTCGTCGTCGCGGCCGACGATGGGGTCCATCTTGCCGCTGCGGGCCTGTTCGGTCAGGTCGACGGTGAACTTCTTCAGCGCCTCCTGCTTGCCCATGGCGGCCGGGGCAATGGCGCCGCTGGCTTCGCCGGGCGCGGCGGCGCCGGAGCCGTCGGTGGCGGTCTGGCCGTCTTCCGGCGAGCCGGTGACGATCTTGGCCATGTTGTCGGCCAGGTCATCGGGCTTGACGCGCTCGAACTGCCGCGAGATGGCGAACAGCGCATTGCGCAGATAGGTCGTCTTGACCATGCCGAGCAGCACATAACCGCTGCGCACAGCGGTGTCGCCGTACATCAGCGAGCCATAGACCCAGCCGCGCTCGACGGCGTTGGTGATGTTGTCGGCGATGTCGGAGATGGCTGTGGCGCCGCGCGGCAGGCGGTCCAGCGCGGCGGTGATGTCCTTGGCCAGCACGGCGCTGTCGACGTCGAAATGACGCAGCACGCGGTGCCAGTCCGAGTCGGGGTTCTGGATGATCTGGGCGATCCAGTGCTCCAGCTCCACATACGGGTTGCCGCGCAGTTTGCAGAATACCGTCGCGCCCTCGACCGCCTTGTAGGTCAGGGTGTTGAGCTTGCCGAATACGGCGACTCGATTGATCTCAGCCATGGTTTCTCTCCTTCAGCTAATTCGCTAACTCGCTAATTCGGGTGCGCCGCCGCTTGCGGGCGGCGGGCCTTCAACAGACGCTGTACTGCGGGCCCAGGCGTCAGGACGATGTGGGCGTCGCGCGGGCGGTCCTTCTGGCCGAGCCAGCTCGTCCAGCCCAGGCGTCCCGCCATGCCCGGCCGGGTCGCGGGCACCTGGTCGCGCTTGAGCACCAGGCGCAGGTCCCAGTGCAGCTCTTCGCCGACGTAGTGCATGACCAGCGGGATGATGCGCGGCAGGTTGTCGCCATCGGGCAGCAAGGCCGAGAAGGCATTGGCGTCCAACGGGCCGACGTGGATGCGGAAACCGTGCTGGCGGTCCCAGACCGCGCGGCCCAGCACCGCGCCGCCGCCGACGCAGTTGCCGCTGTGGGCTCGCTCGCCCAGCGCATTGCGGCCGACGCGCGTGCGCTCGGACTCGGGCAGCGGCATCCAGGTGCCGACGAACTGCTCCACCTGCACCGGACGCTGCAGCACGCCGCTGAGCATCTTCGCCAGCCCCTCGGCGCTGCGCACGCCCGACGACAGGATGCCGGCGAAGTGCAGGCGGGCATGGTCATCGGCGCTGTCGCGGCCGCGCAGCGCCGGCGTGCCAATGCCCACCAGCGAGCCGATGAAGGCGGAGATGCGGTCATCACCCTCACGGTCCAGGCTGACGGTGGGCTGGGCCTGCGCCCAGGCGCGGTAGAACAGCAGCAGCAGCCGGTGATGGAAGAGGTCGGCGAAGCGCGTGAAGCCGGCGTCGCCCGCATGCAGCAACCGCTCGCGCGCGTACTCGGTGAGGTGCAGGGGCAGCGGGCCGTTCGGGCCGAACAGGCCGAAGAAGCGCACGTCGATGCGACCCGCCGAGTTGCCGGTGGGCTGTGTGGCCGCATGCAGCGCGGCCGGCGCGAACGACAACTCGGGCGACTGGCCCAGCCGCAGCGCTTCGTCCTGCGGCCGCCGAGCGGTGCCGAGGCGCGGACGTTCGGGATGCAGATTCTCCAGCCGCCGCAGCGCCTGGAAGAAGTCGTGGTCCCACGGCTTCTCACGCAGCTGCCGCCAGAACTCCGCGATGGCGGCTGGCGATGTGCTCATTGCTGCACCCTTCGCGCTGCGCGCTTGCCAGGCCGACGGATCGGCCAGGCCTTCGCCAGGTTCGCCAGGTTCGTCAGGCGAGAGATGCCCATTGGGCATCTCAAGTCCGGCTTCACTCCCGTCAGGCGGGAGCGAGCTTGCTTGGGGCGGCCCGGCGCAGCGCTCATAGCAACGGCCTGGACCCGTCCTGCGGCTTGCCCGCAAAGATGACGCCGCGCGATGGCGCGCTCATCTGCAGCTCGGTGAAGCCGTTCATCGACACATGCCGGCCGAAGAAGCGCTCCAGCACGCAGCCGAGCAGGAAGGCCGAGCCGCCCTGGAAGGCGAGTTCGTCGACGGTCAGCGCGATTTGCACGCCGCGCCCGAAGGCGATGGGGCCCGGCTTGCGCAGGCGCCGCACCACCGATTCGGTCCTCACCGAACGCAGCCCTTCGATCTGCCGCTGCGCCGCCTCGTCGCCCTCGCGGGCGTACAGGCGCAGCATCTCGCGCAGCGCCGCGGCGCCCTGGTGCTCGTCGGTGTCAGACAGGCTCAGGTGGTTGAGCGACAGCTGGTTGATGAAGCGCCAGGTCAGGTTGGCTTCGCGCAGCGCCGATTGCGGACGCGACGGCCCCTTGACGACGCGGATGCCCTTGATCGGCGCGCTGCCCTCCAGGCTGAGGTCGTCGTCGGTGCCGGTGCTCATCAGCAGCGGCAGGTCGCGGTTGGAGCACAGCGCGCGCACGCTGAGCTGCTGCAGATCGGCACTGAAGGGCGCTTCCTTGGCGTCGACGATGGAGAGGAAGATCTCGCTGCCGATGTAGCTGGAGCGCGGGCCGGCGCCGCGCAGGTCCTTCTGGCGCGCCGACAGCAGGCGCGGCTCGCGCTGCATCGTGTAGTAGGCGCCGCGCTCTTCGTCGTCGTGATGGAAGGCCGCGTACAGCGGCGAGAAGCGGCGCTCGCGGGCCAAGTCGTTGCCGTGGCCGGTCACCTCAAGCAGGTCGATGATCTCGAAGTCCATCGGCCGCGCGCGGTCCACGACGACGTGATAGTCATGCCCCTGGGGGCCGACCTGCACGCGATCGCAGCGCTGCTCGAACAGGTTGATGGCCGGCACGCAGTTCAGTGCCAGCGAGCTGGCATCGACCGATTGCGACAGCACGCCGTTGGCGCGCGAGAACAGCAGGATGATCTCGACCTCCTGCCCACCGACGCGACGCAATGCATCGCCGATGCCGGCCAGGTCGAAGAACATGAAGCGGCTGGGGAAGGCGAAGTACTCCTGCAGCAAACGGTAGCCGCCGAAGCCGCGCGGGCTGACCGGCAGCAAGGCCTGGTCTTCCTCGAAACCCACGGTGCGCACGCAGCCGGGCTGCAGCGTTTCGTGCCGGGCGCTGGCGCCCTGCCCGCCGCTGACGATGACGCCCAGCGTGTGGCCGCACACCAATTCGTGCAGCGCATAGCCCAGCTCGCCGCTGGCCGCGCAGTGCAGGCGCAAGTCCTGCAGGCTCAGCTGGCTGAAGTTGGCCCCGCCGGTCGTCCTCAGCTTGATGCGCAGCCCGGACGAGAATTTGCGCCAGCCTTCCTGCCCGGCCAGCGGCAGGTTGGACGCATGGCTGAAGTATTCGGCGGAGGCCAGTTCCAGCGGCCACAGGCGCAGCTCGTGCGCGGTGCGGAAGCGGCAGTCCGTCAGCCCGGCCCGCGCCGACTGGCCGCGCAGCATGCTGGCCCGCGGCAGCACCACGCCGTTCAGCAGGCCGGCGTCGCCCGGGTCCGGCTGGACCTGCGCGATCAGCATGCTCGGCAGCGGCGCGAGGAACTGCGGGTAGAGGATCTCGATGAGGTGCTGGGTGAAGCGCGGGAACTCGGCATCCAGCTTGAGCTGAACGCGCGCCGCCAGGAAGGCGAAACCCTCCAGCAGCCGCTCGACGTAGGGGTCGGCGACCTCGACATCCTTGCCCAGGCGCAGGCGCGCGGCCTGCTTTGGGAATTGCTCGGCAAACTCCTTCCCCATGTCCTGGAGATGCTGGAGTTCCTGTTCGTAATAGCCGATGAGGCGCGGGTCCATGGCAGCCTAGCGGGCGAGTTCCCGGATCTGCACGCGCCCGGTCTCGAGGTCGAAGTCGGTGTGCAGCAGCAGCTCCAGCGGCACGGGCTGCGCCCACATCTGGCCGCTGATGCGGATGCTGATCTGGTTGCGGTGGCCGATCTGCAAATCGGACACCAGCGCATCCACGCGCAGCGTGTCGGCCAGGATGCGCGGCTCGTGGTCGAGGATGGCGCGACGCACCTGGGCTTCGAGCCAGGGCGGGTCGATGGACGAGGCCGTGGTGCCCGACAGCGCAGGCAGGCCGAAGCCGAGCACCGAGCGCGCGGCGCGCGGGAAGGCATCCAGGCCTTCCACACTGGCGGGCGCGGTGGCGTTGAACAGCCATTCGAGATCGCGCAGCACGGCCTCGCGCAGGCGCTGGCGGCTCATCACGCGCACGTCGGCGGACTCGACACGCTGATCCGGGTGGTCGTCCCGCAACCGGTCGAGCAGCGCGGGCTGCAGCCGGTCGATGACCTTGTTGGCCGTCATGCGTGCGTCGCTGCCATCAAGGCTTGGGCGCGGGTCATGCCTCGCCGCTGAACGTGATCTCGCGCAGGTCGAGCAGCGCGAGGTCCCCCGCCTCGGTCGCCAGCAGGCGCTGGCCCTGGCCGGTGAAGAAGCCGGGGCGCGGCTCCAGCCACTCGGTGCGGCGCGCCAGGGCAAGGTCGGCCACGCTCAGGTCGGTGTCGGCATAGCGGCTGGGCACGAGGGCGACGGTCTCGCCGCCATTCCTGAAGTGCAGTTCTGCCGGCAGCCAGACCTTGTCGCGCAGATCGCTCGGTGCCTCCAGCTTCAGCACGCTCAGGTGGGACAGCGGCACCCAGTAGTAGCGACCGTTGATGACGGCCTCCAGCAGCGGGCCCAGGCGCATGTCGGCGTCGGCAATCCACTCGAAGGGCTGGCCATCCGCCGTGCCCGGGCAGGCCGGCGCCTGCTCGAAAGCCTGGGTGCGCAGCGCCTGCGCGGCCTCGGCCTCGCCGCGGCCCTCGCGCAGCAGGGCTTCGAGCAGCAGTGCCGTCCACGGCTCGGGCTCGCCGAACAACATGGGCAGCTTGCCACCCGTGAACACCTGGGCACGCAGGCGCTCGCATTGCAGCGCCTCACGGTAGGTCTGCACCATGGCCAGCGTGGACGCATCGAGCTCGCCAGCCACATTCAGCTGCGTCAGCGCCCGGTCCCAGCGGCCCAGCACGCAGAGCAGCTGGAACAGGAAGACGCGCAGCTTGGCGTCGGCGGGCTTGGCGCGGATCTGGTCCTGCAGCAGGCGCAGCGCGAGTTCGGGGTCGCCGTCCCGGAGTGCTTGTTCGGCTTGGCTCATCCCGCGGTCACCTCGTCCTGGAAGGTCGATGCGCCTTTGAGCCCGCCCGTGGCGCTCTGGCTCTTGTACTGCACTTCGATCTTGTTGAACGTCAGGGACAGTCTCTCCGTCAACATGGGGCTGTCGCCCTCCGAGCTGACGTCCAGCGAGGTGATGCGACCGCCCTGGATCGTGATGGAGAAATAGTCCTCCTGCTTGCCACCGGCCTTGCGCACGGTCAGCACCGCCTTCTTGATTTCGTCATTGGTCTTCATGACGGACATGAGACCGGTGGACGCACTGTCCACGAATTTGGTGATGCGCAACTCCAGCTGCGCCGGCTTGCTCTCCTTGCCGGAAAAGCCCGTGCTCACGACGCTCGTCATGCCCCAGCTGAAGTCTTGCACGACGATTTCAGCAGGGTGGGACGGATCCTCGCTCTCGCCCTTGACGGCACCGCCGCGCTTGCTGTCGAGCTTCAGGAACATGTCTTTCTTCGACATCTCAACCTCACCGGTTTGCGCCCGCGACGGGATCCGCGACGGCTACGTGCAGCAGTCAGCAACGAGCCGCCAGCAATGCATGGGCATTGAAACGAGACGGCCACCGCAAACGGTGGCCGCCAATCGCCTGCCAAGGCTCGCCTCCCGCGCAGCCAACCCGAAAGGTCGGCGACCGCGCAGGCCGCAGCCCGGGCGAAGCGTCAGTTGGCAGCACCCGGATGAGCGGAAGCTGCCACGAGCAACGCTCAGACCACCGTGTTCTTCGCGATGTCGAACTTGGAGAACACCTGGCCGCCTTCAGCGCCGCCGGTCTTGGCCTGCTGCTGGTAGGCCACTTCGTAGGCACCGAAGTTGATGGTCACGTTCTCCGTCAGGCGGTCTTCACCGCCGCTGCCGCCGGTCTGGACGCTGGAGATCAGCAGATCCTTCAGCGTGATGACCAGGTACTCGAGGGGCTTGTCACCTGCCTTGCGCACGGTCAGCACCGCCTTGGGAATGTGCTTGCCGGTCGCGCAGTGCGTCATCAGCACGGTCGACGACTTGTCGATGTGCTTGGTCAGGCTCAGGTCCTGAACGTTGACCTTGCCGGCGCCACCGCCCGTGGACTGGTGGGTCGTGCCGGACTGGCTCATGCCCCAGCTCCAGGCCAGCACGTCAATCGACTTGGCGTGCTTGGCATCGACCGACTCGCCGTCGATACCGTCGAACTTGATGAACATGTCTACAGCCATGATCCCTTCTCCTTCATTTCTATGAATTACCGAACAAAAAACACCGCTTCACGTCGTGCGCCGGTCGGAGCATGCCGTAGCGGCAACGCCGCTCAGCCTGCTTTCCCGGAAGGGAGCTTGGACACGAGACGCAGCGAAACCGTCAGCCCTTCGAGCTGATAGTGAGGCCTCAGATAGAACTTCGACGAGTAGTAGCCGGGGTTGCCTTCGATCTCTTCAACCACGACTTCAGCAGCCGCCAGGGGCTTGGTGGCCTTGGTGGACTCGCTGGAGTGCGCCGGGTCGCCGTCGACGTACTGCATGATCCAGTCCTGCAGCCAGCGGTTCATCTCGTCGCGCTCCTTGAACGAGCCGACCTTGTCGCGCACGATGCACTTCAGGTAGTGCGCGAAACGGCAGGTGGCGAACAGGTAGGGCAGGCGAGCGGCCAGATTGGCGTTGGCGGTTGCGTCCGGATCGTCGTACTCGGCCGGCTGCTGCAGCGACTGCGCACCGATGAAGGCCGCGAAGTCGCTGTTCTTGCGGTGGACCAGGGGCATGAAACCGGCCTTGGCCAGTTCAGCCTCGCGGCGGTCCGAGATGGCGATCTCGGTCGGGCACTTCATGTCCACGCCGCCGTCGTCGGTCGGGAAGCTGTGCGTCGGCAGGCCTTCGACGGCGCCGCCGGATTCAATGCCACGGATGCGCGAGCACCAGCCGTATTCCTTGAAGGAGCGGTTGATGTTGACGGCCATCGCATAGGCCGCATTGGCCCAGGTGTACTTGCCGTGGTCGGCCGCGCCGGTTTCTTCCTCGAAGTTGAACTCCTCGACCGGTGCGCTGCGGGCGCCATAGGGCTGGCGCGCCAGGAAACGCGGCATGGCCAGACCGAGATAACGCGCGTCGTCGGATTCGCGCAGCGAGCGCCAGGCAGCGTACTCGGGCGTCGTGAAGATCTTGGTCAGGTCGCGCGGGTTGGCCAGTTCCTGCCAGGAGTCCATCTGCATCACGGTCGGCGACACGCCGGTGATGAAGGGCGCGTGCGCCGAGGCAGCCACCTTGGCCATTTCGCCCAGCAGCTCGACGTCGGGAGCGCTCTGGTCGAAGTGGTAGTCACCCACCAGGCAGCCGAAGGGCTCGCCGCCGAACTGGCCGTATTCCTCTTCGTAGATCTTCTTGAACAGCGGGCTCTGGTCCCAGTTCGTGCCCTTGTAGCGCTTCAGCGTCTTGCCCAGCTCCGCCTTGGAGATGTTCATGACGCGGATCTTGAGCTGCTCATCGGTCTCGGTGTTGTTCACCAAGTGATGTAACCCGCGCCAGGCGCCTTCGAGCTTCTGGAAGTCGCCGTGGTGCAGGATCTGGTTGATCTGGTCCGACAGCTTGCGGTCAATGGCCGCAATCATGCTTTCGATGGTCTTGACCGTGTCGTTGCCGATGAGCTGGGTCTGCGCCAGCGCCTGCTGCGCCAGCGTCTGAACGGCCAGTTCGACGGCGCTGCGCGCCTCTTCGGTCTTGGGTTTGAATTCGCGGTTCAGCAGCGACGCCAGGTCGCTGCCTTCAAAGTTGACCGACGCCAGTGGCGATGAGGTCTGCAGTTCAGCCATTCAAAATCTCCTTGGCGTGGGGGGCGCCTTGCGCGTCAATCATTCGGCCGGGGTGTCGGTCGGCTTGGCGGAGGTGGCGAGCGAACCCAGCAGCGCCGGGTCGGCCAGCACCTTGGACACCAGTTCCTCGGCGCCGGTCTTGCCATCCATGTAGGTGACCAGGTTCTGCAACTGGTTGCGCGCTTCAAGCAGCTTGCTGAGTGAATCGACCTTGCGGGCAATCGCACCCGGAGAGAAGTCGTCCATGCTGTCGAAGGTGATGTCGACGCTGAGGTTGCCTTCGCCGGTCAGCGTGTTGGGCACCTGGAAGGCCACGCGCGGCTTCATCGCCTTCATGCGCGAGTCGAAATTGTCGACATCGACCTCAAGGAACTTGCGATCTGCGACGGGCGCGAGCGGATCCACGGGTTTGCCCGAGAGATCCGACATCACGCCCATGACGAAGGGCAGTTGGACCTTCTTCTGTGCGCCGTAGAGCTCGACGTCGTACTCGATCTGAACGCGAGGCGCGCGGTTGCGGGCGATGAATTTTTGGCTGCTGGTGGCCATCATGATCTCCGTGGAGGAATAGGAGTGGAATGCGGATTACGCGGTGGTGTCAATCACTCGAATGGACTTCTACCGTCGACGGATCGACGCCCATGATGCGCGCGACCTCGCTTAGCGCGTCGGGCGCGAGTTCCTTCATCAACTGGAGGAAATTGTGGCCGAGCAGGCGCCCGGCGCGACGAAGGAGCAATTGCGCTGGGTTGGTCGGTTCGGCACGTTCGAGATAGTCGCACACCATTTCGATGGCGCGCTGGGCTTCGGCTCGGGAATTGATGCGGCCACTCAAGGCCTGACCCCCGCCGCCACCGCCCGTCGAAGGCGAGTCCGCCCCGCCCTGAGCATCGCCACCCGCCTCGGCTGCAGCTGCCTGGGGCATCAGCCCGGCAACGGCGCTCAAGGTCTGGCGCAGCGGCTTCAGGTCGGGTGCCTGGGAGTGGTCCATGCGTTCGCCAAGCAGCGCAACGAGCGCCGCCAGCTCGCTCTGGGCGTCGGCAATTTCGGCGGGCAGGCTGGAGCCCTGCTGGACCGCGTCAGCGAAGAGCTGCTCGACCTGCGCCCGGCTCCAGTTACTCTCGTCGTCACGCGCCGCGATGGTGCCCATGGCGATCTCGACCGCGCGGACCTTGACCTCGCCCACGCCGCGCAGGCTTACCAGGTTGGCCTCGCGCAAGTCGGCCAGCACGGTGTCGGCATCCACGAGCAGCGCGAGCACATTGGCGCGCGCATACAGATCGCCGTCGTCCGGATCGGGCTGGGGATGCAGGCCCTCCCAAAAATTGCTCATCAACCCGGTCAAAAGACGAAGGCTGGGCGCCAGGCTGCGGACGCCCTCCATCCTGAGCAGGGCACGCGTCCAGAGCACCGCGACGCGCAGGTCGCGGCTGACGTCGAACAGCTTCTCGCAGCGCCGGCGCACGTCGCGCCAGTCAGCCGGCACGGCCGATTCGAACTGCGACTCGGGTTTGCCCTGGGCGGCCTGGGTCAGCTCAAGGAAGGCGTTGTCGTACTCCAAGTCGGGCCCACAAGGCGCAGATTCATCCGCCAAAGGTTGCAGCCAACCCTCGACCTGCGCGGCTAACTCAGACGAAACACTCAAACTGGAACTCCCGGGAACAAGGTGGTCATGTCCGCAGCCGGAGCTGCGCCGACCAATACGATAGCTTCAAAGCATGACGCGCCGCCTGGGGTCAACGCTAGGACGCATCAGGATTGATGAGCGCCCCGTGTTGAGCCCATGGTGGCGGTCATGCGGATCAGATAGCCTCACGGCCCAATACAAAGAGGGTGAAAACAATGAAGTCGGCTCAGGGGACTTGGAAGGCGACGCTCGTCATCGGGCTGCTGGCGCCCCTCACGGTGGCAGTGGCACAGACCACGCCGCCCTCCGGCACCGTGCCGACACCGCAAGAACTGGCCCCCAAGCCCGAGCAGGCCCGCAGCGTCGATGTACCCCGCCCCGCCCCGCCGCGCGAACTGGGCAAGCCTGCCGACGATCTGCGCATCGACATCCAGGCCTTCAGCGTTGCCGAAGACGCCCCCCCCGAACTGAGGGCCGCACTGGCCCACCTGACGGCGCCCTTCGTCGGCAAGGCGCGCAGCTTCGAGGACCTGGCCAACGCGGCCGCAGAAGTCACGCGCTTCCTGCAGAGCGAGCTGGGCTACTACCTCGGCTACGCCTACATCCCCGAACAGCAGACGAGCGGCGGCGTCGTGCGCATCGCCGTGCTGGAAGGCCGGCTGGACGAGGTGCGGCTGAACTGGAGCGAAGGCCTGCCGGTGCGGCGGGAAGTCGTTCAGGCCTACCTGGACGAACTGAAGCCCGGCAGCATCCTGAAAGTACGCGACGTGGAGCGCGTCGTCTTCCTCGTCAATGACCTGCGCGGCATCAGCGCCCAGGTGGAAGTGCAGGCCGGCAGCAAGCCGGGCACCGCCAGCCTGGTCGTGACGCCGCGCGCCGACGCCACCTGGACGGCCCGCGCCGACCTGGACGCCAACGGCTCGCGTTTCCTCGGCCGCTTCCGGCTGACCGGCCTCGTCACCATGAACAGCCCGTTTGGGCGTGGCGACGGGCTGACGGGCAACCTGCTCGCGTCTACGACCGGCGGCCTCTTCTTCGGCCTGGTGAACTACACGACCCCCGTCGGCAGCAGCGGCTTCAAGCTCGGCGCGTCGATATCGGCCGTGCGCTACCAGCTCGACAAGGATGAGTTCCCGCTCGACCTCACCGGCGACGCGATCACCGTGACCGGCTTCGGGCTCTATCCCGTCATCCGCTCGCGCAACCTGAACTTCTTCTCGCTGCTGTCGGTGGAGCACAAGCAGTTCTCCGACAAGAGCGCCGCGACGCTGCCGGTGAAGAAGAGTTCAGACACACTGGCCATCGGCGGCAACGGCGACTTCCGCGACAGTTTTGCGGGCGGCGGGGTCAACACCTACGAGTTCTCGGCCATCGGCGGCCGGCTGAAGTTCGACGTGGAGCAGATCGGCCAGGACCCGGCGAACTTCAGCAAGCTGACCGGCGGCTTCACCCGGCTGCAAAACATCGTCACCAACCGCCTGCTGGCCTATGTCGCCGTGCGCGGCCAGGTCGGCATGCAGAACCTCGACACCACCGAGCAGTTCCGCCTCGGCGGCCCTGACGGCGTGCGCGCCTTTGCGCCGGGCGAGGGCACCGGCGACAGTGGTGTCATCGGCAGCTTCGAGCTGCGCTTCCTGCCGCCCGAATCCATCTTCGGACGCATCGGCCGCGAGTCCGTCGTCAGCCTGTTCTACGACGTAGGACGCATCAAATATCGCAAGGATCCGTCCGCCCAGATCCTGCTGGACGAGACCTTCGTGAATACCGCGACCATGGGCGGCGCCGGCGTGGCGGCCACCTGGGTGCGCCCGGGCGAGTTCGCGCTGCGGCTCAGCGTGGCCAGCCGCACCAACGGCACGCCAAAGAGCGACACCAAGGGCAACAGCACCCGCGCCTACGCCCAGCTCACCTACTTCATCAAGTAGCCGCACACGCCCATTGCCAGCTGGTGGCCTAGGCCGCCCCGCACACACAGATCCCGGGAGTTCCACATGTCCTTTGACCGCAGCTCGACGCCGAGCGTCCACGACCGGCACCTGCGCATCCATCCGCTCACCTGGGCCATCGCCGTGGCACTCGCCCCCATCGCTGCAGGCGCGCTGCCGCAGGATGGCGTCGTCAAGCAGGGCCAGGCCACCATCCAGACCCCGCAGACCGGGCTGATGGAGATCAAGCAGGGCAGCCAGACGGCGGCGGTCGACTGGCGCAGCTTCTCGGTCGACAAGGGCGAGACCGTCCGCATCATCCAGCCCAATTCGCAGGCGCTGCTGATCAACCGCGTCATCGGCTACGACCCCACGCGCATCCTCGGCCAGATCAACGCCAACGGCCGCGTCGTGCTCAGCAACCCGCGCGGCGTCTATTTCGCGGCGGGCTCCCAGGTCGACACTGGCAGCCTCGTCGCCACCACGCTCAGTCTCAGCGATGCCGACCTGCAGAGCGGCCGGCTGCGCTTCGGCACGTCGACGGAAGGCGCCGGTGAACTGCGCGCCGAAGGCAGCATCCGCGCGGCGGACGCCGTTGCCCTCATCGCCCCGCAGCTCAGCGTCAACGGCAGCATCGACGCCCGCCGTGTCGGCCTGGCGGCTGCCAGCAACGTCACGGTCGACGTCGAAGGCGACGGCCTCGTGCTTTTCAATGTGCGCAACGACGACGGCCTGGAAACACGCCTGAACCAGCTCGGCAGCATCAACGCCGCGCAAAGCGCCGAACTTCGCGCCGTGGCCCGGGCGGGCTTTGCCGACACGGTGCTCAACCTCGATGGCGTCGTGCGCGCCCGCTCGCTGGAAGGCGTCGCCGGCCGAGTCGTCGTCGACGGCGGCAGCCAGGGCGTGACTTTGGTGAACAGCCAGATCGACGCCAGTGGCGGCGGCAGCCAGACCGGTGGCGACGTGCTGGTGCAGGGCCAGCGCATCATGCTGGCCAGCGGTGCGCAACTGGATGCATCGGGTGGCACGGGCGGCGGGCGGATTCGCGTGGGCGGCGACTTTCACGGAGCGAATGCCGAGCTCACGAATGCCGAGATGCTCATCGTGCGACCCGGCGCGCGGCTGAATGCCGATGCGGGCACCAGTGGCAACGGCGGACAGGTGGTGCTGTGGTCCGAGCTGAACACCGTTTTCCTCGGCAGTCTCAGCGCACGTGGCGGCTCGCTGGGCGGCAATGGCGGCCAGGCCGAGGTGTCGGGTCGCCATGGGCTGAGCTTCGATGGGAGTTCGAACCTAAGCGCACCACTAGGGCGCGTCGGAACGCTGCTGCTAGACCCAGACAACATCATCATTGCCAACGGCGGCGGCGCGATTGCGGGCGCGAACAACATCGATTTCGACAGCGCCTCCTTTCCCGGCAATGTCACCATCAGGGCATCATCTGGCGCTGGCAACCTGCAAACGCTTCTTGCCTCGAATGACGTTGTTCTCAAAGCGAAGGACACCATCACCGTCAACGATCCCGTCACCGCATCCAGCCGCGCACTGACCCTGGAAGCCGGTGGCGACATCACGGTCAATGCGGCGCTGGCAACCGTCGGCTTGACGCTTTCCGCCGGCAGCACCGATGCAGATGCGAACACATCCGCGACGGGACGCGTCGTTACCACAGCAAACATCAGCGCGGGCACCGGCGTGCTAACGCTGAACAACAACGGCAGCACGGGCGTGCACTCGATAGGCGGCAACCTGACGGGCGCCACCCTCAGCGTCACCGGCGACCTGGCCACCACGGCTGCGGTCCAGATTTCGACCACGGGAACCTCCACGGTGGCCGGTGCGATCGACCTCGGCAACAACCTGACCGCCTCCGGAGCAGGCAATCTGACGTTGACCGGTGCCATCAGCGAGTCATCGGCCAGTGCGCTGATCAAGAACGGCTCCGGCACGCTGACGCTGGCCGGCGCGAACAGCTACACCGGCGGCACCACCATCAGCAATGGCACGTTGAACGTCGGCAATGGCGGCACCACCGGCAGCCTCGGCGCCGGATCCGTCACAAACAACGCCGCGCTGGTCATCAACCGCAGCAACGCCCTCACGATCGCCAACGCCATCGGCGGCACCGGCACGCTGGAGAAGCAGGGCAGCGGCACCCTCACGCTGACCGGCAGCAGCAATTACAGCGGCGGCACCACCATCACCGCCGGCACGCTGCAAATCGGCAACGGCAGCACCACCGGCAACATCAGCCTCAGCAACGTGACCGGCTCCGGCACGCTCGCTTTCAACCGCAGCGACAACGTCAACGTCAGCACGGTTCTCGGCAGCAACCTCAACCTCGCCCAAATCGGCCCCAGCACGCTCACGCTGACCGCCGCCAATACTTACAGCGGCACGACCACCATCGCCGCCGGCGCCACGCTGGCCGTTGGCAATGCCGGCACCACTGGCACGCTCGGTGCCGGCGCTGTGACCAACGACGGCACGCTCGTCATCAATCGCAGCAACGCCATCACGGTCGCCAATGACATCGGCGGCACCGGCGCGCTGGACAAGCAGGGCGCCAACACGCTGACGCTGACCGGCACCAACACCTACACCGGCACCACTGCCATCGCTGCGGGCGGAAGCGTCAACGTCGGCGATGGTGCCGCGAGCGGCACGCTAGGCTCGGGCACCATCACCAACGATGGCACGCTCATCCTCGACCGCAGCAACGCCCTGACGGTCGCCGCCGTCATCGCCGGCAACGGCAACCTCGTGAAGCAGGCAGCGGGCACCACCACGCTGACCGCCGACAACACCTATGTCGGCACCACCGTCATCAACGCCGGCACGCTCCAGCTCGGCATTGGCGGCACCACGGGCGCCATCGACATCAGCAACGTCAGCGGCACCGGCACGCTCGCTTTCAACCGCAGCGACGACCTCACCGTCAGCACCGCCATCGGCAGCAGCCTCAACCTGGCGCAGCTCGGCAGCAGCACCCTCACGCTGACCGGTGCCAACACCTACAGCGGCACGACGACCATCGCCTCCGGCGCCACGCTGACCGTGGGCGACGCCGCCGCCGCCGGCACGCTCGGCGCTGGCGCCGTCACCAACGACGGCACGCTGGTGATCGCCCGCAACAACGCCATCACTGTCGCCAACGCCATCGGCGGCACCGGCGCGTTGGACAAGCAAGGCACCAACACGTTGACGCTGACCGGCGGCAACACCTACAGCGGCACCACCACCATTGCGGCGGGCGGCACGCTCAGCATCGGCAATGGCGGCACGACGGGCACGCTCGGCACCGGCGCCGTCACCAACGACGGCACGCTCGTCGTCAACCGCAGCGACGCGATCACGGTCGCCAACGCCATCGGTGGCGCGGGCGCGCTGGACAAGCAGGGCACCAACACGCTCACCTTGACCGGTACCAACACCTACGGTGGCACCACCGCCATCGCGGCAGGCGGCACGCTCAACGTCGGCAGTGGCGGCACCACCGGCACGCTGGGCGCGGGCACGATCACCAACGACGGCACGCTCGTCCTGGACCGCAGCAATGCGCTCACCGTCGCTCCCGTCATCGCCGGCAGCGGCAATCTTGTGAAGCAAGCAGCCGGCACCACGTCGCTGACCGGCACCAACACCTACAGCGGCACCACCGCCATCGACGGTGGCACCCTCAGCGTGGGCAACGGCGGCACCACCGGGTCGCTCGGCTCCGGCGCCATCAGTGGCACCGGCACACTGGCCTTCAACCGCAGCAATGCGCTGACCGTCGCCACCGCCATCGGCAGCAGCCTCAACCTGGCGCAGCTCGGCAGCAGCACCCTCACGCTGACCGGTGCCAACACCTACAGCGGCACGACCGCCATCGCCTCCGGCGCGACGCTGGCCGTGGGCAACGGCGGCACCACCGGCACGCTCGGCGCAGGTGCCGTCACCAACGACGGCGTCCTGGCCATCAACCGCAGCGATGCCGTCACGATTGCCAACGCCATCGGCGGCACGGGTGTGCTGGACAAGCAGGGCGGCAACACCCTCACGCTCACCGGCGCCAACACTTACGGCGGCACCACGGTCATCTCGCCGGGCGGCACGCTCAGCGTGGGCAACGGCGGCACCACCGGCACGCTCGGCAGCGGCGCCGTCACCAACGACGGCACCCTGGTCATCAACCGCAGCGACGCGATCACGCTCGCCAACGCCATCGGTGGCGCGGGCGCGCTGGACAAGCAGGGCAGCAACACCCTCACGCTGACCGGCAGCAACACCTACGGCGGCACCACGGCCATCGCGGCGGGCGGCACGGTCAACGTCGGCAATGGCGGCACCACCGGCACGCTGGGCGGGGGCACCATCACCAACGACGGCACGCTCGTCCTGGACCGCAGCAATGCGCTCACCGTCGCTCCCGTCATCGCCGGCAGCGGCAATCTTGTGAAGCAGGCGGCCGGCACCACCTCGCTGACCGGCACCAACACCTACAGCGGCACCACGACCATCAACGCCGGCACGCTCAGCGTCGGCAACGGCGGCACCACCGGCTCCCTGGGCTCTGGCGCCATCAGCGGCACCGGCACACTTGCCTTCAACCGCAGCAATGCGCTGACCGTCACCGCCGCCATCGGCAGTGACCTCAACCTGGCACATCTGGGCAGCAGCACCCTCACGCTGACCGGCGCCAACACCTACAGCGGCACGACCGCCATCGCGTCTGGCGCCACGCTGGCCGTGGGCAATGGCGGCACCACCGGCACGCTTGGCGCCGGCGCCGTCACCAACGACGGCGTCCTGGCCATCAATCGCAGCGATGCCCTCACGATTGCCAACGCCATCGGCGGCACGGGCGCGCTGGACAAGCAGGGCGTCAACACCCTCACGCTGACCGGCGCCAACACCTACGCCGGCACGACCACCATCGCCGCCGGCGGCAGCGTCAACGTCGGCAACGGCGGCACGACCGGCGCGCTGGGCACCGGCACCATCACCAACGACGGCACGCTGATCCTCGACCGCAGCAACGCATTGACCGTCGCCGCCGTCATCGCCGGCAGTGGCAATCTGGTCAAGCAGGCCGCAGGCACCTCGACGCTGACCGGCAACAACACCTACAGCGGCACCACGGCCATCAACGCCGGCACGCTGCAACTCGGCAACGGCGGCACCACGGGCTCTGTGAGCCTGGGCAACGTCAGCGGCTCCGGCACGCTGGCGTTCAACCGAAGCGACAACCTCACCATCGGCGCCGCGCTCGGCGGCAGCCTCAACCTGGCCCAGGTCGGCCCCAGCACCGTCACGCTGGTGGGCGCGAATACCTACAGCGGCACGACCACCATCGCCTCCGGCGCCACACTGGCCGTGGGCAACGGCAGCACCACCGGCATGCTGGGCGCTGGCGCCATCACGAACGACGGCACGCTCGCCATCAACCGCAGCGATGCCATCACGGTCGCCAACGCCATCGGCGGCACCGGCGCGCTGGACAAGCAGGGCATCAACACGCTGACGCTGACCGGCAGCAACACTTACGGCGGCACAACAACCATTGCGGCGGGGGGCACCCTCAACGTCGGCAACGGCGGCACGACTGGCACGCTGGGTGCGGGTGCCGTCACGAACAATGGCACGCTCGCCATCAACCGCAGCAATGCCATCACGCTCGCCAATGCCATCGGCGGTACCGGTGCGCTGGACAAGCAGGGCAACAACACCCTCACGCTGACCGGCAGCAACACCTACGGCGGCACCACGGCCATCGCGGCGGGCGGCACGGTCAACGTCGGCAATGGCGGCGCCACCGGCACGCTGGGCTCCGGGGCCATCACCAACGACGGCACGCTCGTCCTTGACCGCAGCAATGCGCTGACCGTGGCCGCGGCCATCGGCGGCAGCGGCAATCTCGTCAAGCAGGCCGCGGGCACCACGTCGCTGACCGGCACCAACACCTACACCGGCACCACCGCCATCAACGGTGGCACCCTCAGCGCCGGCAACGGCGGCACCACCGGGCAGCTCGGCAGCGGCGCCATCAGCGGCACCGGCACGCTGGCCTTCAACCGCAGCAACGCGCTGACCGTCAGCGGCGCCATCGGCAGCGACCTCAGCCTGGCTCAGCTCGGCTCAGGCGCGCTCACGCTGACCGGCGCCAATACTTACAGCGGCAACACCACTATCGCCAGCGGCTCGACGCTCAACGTGGGCAACGGCGGCAGCACCGGCGCCCTGGGCCTCAGCCAGATCAACAACGACGGCACGCTGGTGTTCAACCTCAGCACGCCGCTGACGCTGTCGCTCAGCAGCACCGGCAGCGGCGCCCTGGTCCAGCAAGGCAGCGGTGCCCTCACCCTCACCGGCACGCATGGCTACACCGGCACGACGAGCATCGCGGCGGGCAGCACCCTGAGCGTGGGCGACGGCTCGGCCTTCGGCACGCTCGGCTCGGGGGCCGTGGTGAACGACGGCACCCTGGTCATCGACAAGAACAATTCGCTGATCCTGTCGAACGACATCGGCGGCACGGGTGCGCTGGTCAAGCTCGGCAGCAACCAGGTCTACCTCAGTGGCAACAACACCTACGGCGGCACCACGACGCTCGCCGGCGAGTTGTTCATCGGCAATGGCGGCACGACGGGCAGCCTGGGCACCGGCGCCGTCACCAACAACGGCACGCTGTGGATCAACCGCAGCGATTCGCTGACGCTGGCCAACGACATCGCCGGCAGCGGCGGCCTGAAGAAGCTGTTCACCCCCACCACGCTGACCCTCACCGGCAGCAACAGCTACACCGGCACCACCGACATCATCGGCACGCTGCAGATCGGCAACGGCGGCACCACGGGCACGTTGGGCACCGGCGCCGTCGCCAACACCGGCACGCTGATCCTCAACCGCAGCAATGCCCTGACCGTCGCCGCTGCCATTGGCGGCGCCGGCAATCTCGTCAAGCAGGGGGCAGGCACGGCCACGCTGACGGGCAGCAACGGCTACACAGGCACCACCACCATCAGCGCCGGCACGCTGCAGGTCGGCAACGGCGGTGCCAGCGGCACGCTGGGCTCAGGCGCGGTCACCAACAACGCCACGCTCGCCGTCAACCGCAGCGATGCCATCACCATCGCCAACGCCATCGGCGGCACTGGCGCGCTGGACAAGCAGAGCAGCAACACCCTCACGCTGACCGGCAACAACGGCTACAGCGGCACGACGACCATCAACGGCGGCACGTTGCAGGTCGGCAATGGCGGCACAACCGGCACGCTGGGCTCGGGCGCGCTCAGCGGCACAGGCACCCTCGCCTTCAACCGCAGTGATGCCCTCACACTGAGCACCGCCCTGGGAGGCAACCTCAGCTTCGCGCAGCTCGGCCCCAACACGCTGACGCTGACCGGCACCAACACCTACAGCGGCACCACCGCCATCGCTTCAGGCGCGACGCTGGCCATCGGCAACGGCGGTACCACCGGCAGCATCGGCGCCGGCACGGTGGCCAACAACGGCACCCTCGCCGTCAACCGCAGCAACGACCTGACCCTGGCAAATGCCATCAGCGGCACGGGCACGCTGGTCAAGCAGGCCGGCAACACGCTCACGCTGACTGGCGGCAACAGCTATGGCGCCACACAGATTGCAGCGGGCGTGCTCGACATCGGCGGCGGCGGAACCACGGGCACCACCGGCACCGGTCCCATCACCAACAACGCGACGCTGCGCATCAACCGCAACAACGCGGTGCTCTTCAGCAACAACGTCAGCGGCTCCGGCACATTCGTGAAGACCGGCGCGGGCACGCTGACCGTCGACATTCCCAACACCGTCTCCAATCCCAGCATTCAAGTGCTGGCCGGCCAACTGGCACAGGTCGGGCCCAACACCTTCACCGGCAACGCTGCGCTGCTGGTCGACGGCGCCACCGCGAAGTTCAATCCAAGCACCGCGCCGGCCAACTTCGGCAGCGTGACCGTCAGCAATGGCGGCGAAGTGATGGGCAGCGGCACCGTGACCGCCGCCAGCTATGCGCTGGAGAACGCCAACATCAGCGGCAAGCTGGGCGCGGGCAGCCTGACCGTGACCGGCGCCACGACGCTGTCCGGCGAAAGCGCGGCCAACGTCATCAACGTCGACACCGGCGGCGCACTGACCCTCAGCGGCGCCGCAGCGCATCTGACCGGCAGCGCGGCACTCACCATCGCCTCGGGAGCCAGCATGACGCTGGCTGGCAACGAGTCCGCGCAGAGCCTGTCCCTGACCGGCACGCTGAACGCGGCGTCGGCAGGCCAGACGCTCACTGCCGCCACCTACGGCTTGCACAACGGCGCCGTCGTCAACGCCAACCTCGGCACCGGCACGCTGACCAGCGACGGCATTGCTGTCGCGCTGAATGCGCCGGCCGCCGCCACCACGGTCAACGTGGTCTTCGGCCGCCTGACGCTGGGCGCCGCCAACCTGCTGGCCGACGGCGCGACCGTGACCGTCAGCTCCCCCGGCGTGCTCAAGCTCGGCGGTAGCGACACCATCACCCAGCTCAACCTGGCCGGCCAACTCGAAGCCACCGTCAGTTCCACGCTGACCGCCACCGCCACCACGGGCTATGCGCTCAACGGCGGCATTACGCGGGTCAATGCGAACCTGGGCGCCGGCAAGCTGTCGGCGAACGGCACCAGCGAGATCAACGGCACGACGGCCGCCAACGACCTGAACATCGCAGCCGGCGCCACGCTGACCCTCGGCGCGCCTGCCGACCGGCTCGTTGGCAGCCCGGCGATCACCGTCGGTGCCGGCGGCACGCTGAATGTGCTGGCCAACAACGCCGCCACCTCGGTCAGCCTCGGTGCGGGCGCCCAGGTCAATGGGCCCGGCGTGCTGACCGCCACCGACTACGTGCTCGACAACGCGACCTACGACGGCGACCTCGGCGGCGGCACCTTGACCAGCCGCAACAACAGCCGGCTGAACGGGCACTCGGCGGCGGCGCTGCTGCTGGTCGAAACCGGTTTGCTGACCCTGGGCTCGGCAGACCGGCTCATTCCCTTGCTCGGCGCACCGCTCGTCAATGTCGTCATCAACGCCGGCGCCAGCCTGGCGCTCGGCGGCCATGAACAGTTCGGCTCCCTCGCCGGCGCCGGCACCCTGGTCATGGGCAGCCATGCGCTCCAGACCGGCTCCACGCAATCCACGGTCTTCTCCGGCGTCGTCAGCGGCGACGCCCTGTCGACGCTGACCAAGGAAGGCGCGGCCACCACCTTCACGCTCAGCGGCGCCAGCACCAGCAGCGGCCTTTTCCAGGTGCAGCAGGGCACGCTGCTGCTGACCGGCAACGACCGTCTCGCCGCCGCCAGCAGCGTCGGCGTCAACAGCGGCGCGGTCCTCAAGCTCGACGGCAACCAGGCGCTCACGACGGCCACGGTGGCCGGTACGGTCGACAAGACCGGCGCCAACGACACGCTCACCGCCACCAACTACGCGCTGAACAGCGGCGCGGTCATCAACGCCAACCTCGGCAGCGGCGCCGTGGCCAGCAATGGCAGCGCCACGCTGAACGGCACGGCAACGGCCACCACCGTCAACGTCGCCACCGGAACGCTCACCCTGGGCTCGGCCGATCGCCTGGGCGACACCACCGCGGTGGACATCGCCAGCGGCGCCACGCTGCTGCTCAATGGCAACGACAGCGTCGGCAGCCTCACCTCGGCCGGCACGCTGGCCAGGACCGGCGCCAACGACACGCTCACCGCCACCACTTATGCGCTCAACGGCGGCACCGTCATCAACGCCAACCTCGGCGGCGGCGCGCTGACCAGCAACGGCAACGTCGCCCTCAACGGCACGGCGGCGGCCACCACGGTCAACGTCGCCGGTGGCACGCTCACGCTGGGCTCTGCCAACCGCCTGGCCGACACCGCCGCCGTGGGCATCGCCAGCGGCGCCACGCTGCTGCTGAACGGCAACGACAGCGTCGGCTCGCTGACGGCAGGCGGCACGCTGGCCAAGACCGGCGCGAACGACACGCTCACCGCCACCACCTATGACCTCGCCAACGGCGCAGTCATCGCCGCCAACCTGGGCGCCGGCTCGCTGACCAGCAATGGCAACGCCGCGCTCAACGGCACCGCCGCAGCCACCACTGTCGACGTCGCCACCGGCACGCTGAGCCTGGGCTCGGCCGACCGCCTGGCCGACACGGCCGCCCTGTCCATCGCCAGCGGCGCCACGCTGCTGCTGAGCGGCAACGAAACCGTAGCCAGCCTGACCGCCGCAGGCACGCTGGCCGGCGCCCACACGCTCACCGCCACCACCTACGCGCTGAACGCCGGCGCCGCCATCACCGCCAGCCTCGGCGCCGGCACCCTCACCAGCAACGGCAACGCCACCCTCAACGGCACGGCCGCCGCCAGCATCGTCAACATCGCCGCCGGCACGCTCACGCTCGGCTCCGCCGACCGCCTGGCCGACAGCGCCGCCCTGTCCATCGCCAATGGCGCTGCCCTCCAGCTCAACGGCAACGACACGGTCGGCACGCTGACCTCCGCCGGCACCCTCGGCAAGACCGGCGCCGCCGACACCCTCGCCGCCGCCAGCTACGCGCTGAACAGCGGTGCCGTCGTCGACGCCAACCTCGGCGCCGGCGCGCTGACCAGCAACGGCGCCGCCGCACTCAATGGCACCGCTGCCGCCGCCACCGTCAACATCGCCTCCGGCACGCTCACGCTGGGTGCTGCCGACCGCCTGGCCGACACCGCAGCGCTGGGCATCGCCAGCGGCGCCACGCTCAAGCTCAATGGCAACGACACGGTCGGCACGCTGACCTCTGCCGGCACCCTCGGCAGGACCGGTGCCGCCGACACGCTCAGCGCCGCCAGCTACGCGCTGAACAGCGGCGCCGTCGTCGACGCCAATCTCGGCGCCGGCACGCTGACCAGCAACGGCGCCGTTGCTCTCAACGGCACGGCCGCCGCCACCACCGTCAACATCGCCACCGGCACGATGACGCTGGGCGCCGCCGACCGCCTGGCCGACACCGCTGCGGTCGACATCGCGAGCGGCGCCACGCTCAAGCTGGGTGGCAACGACACGGTTGGCGGCCTCACCGCTGCCGGCACGCTGGCCCGGACCGGCGCCAACGACACCCTCACCGCCACAAGCTACGCGCTGAACAACGGCGCGGTCAGCGACGCCAATCTCGGTGCCGGCACGCTGACCAGCAACGGCGCCGTCGCCCTCAACGGCATGGCCAGCGCCACCACCGTCAACATCGCCACCGGCACGCTGAGCCTCGGTTCGGCCGACCGCCTGGCCGACGGCACCGCCGTCACCCTCGCCAGCGGCGCCACGCTGAAGCTCAATGGCAACGACACCGTCGGCAGCCTCACGGCCGCGGGCACGCTGGCGAAAACCGGCACGGACGACACCCTCAGCGCCTCGACTTTCGCGCTCAACGACGGCGCGGTCGTCAACGCCAACCTCGGCACCGGTGCGCTGACCAGCAACGGCAACGTCGCCGTCAACGGGACGTCGGCGGCCGCCGTCACCGTCGCCACCGGGACGCTGAGCCTCGGCGCAGCGGATCGCCTGGCCGACAGCGCCGCAGTGACCATCGCCAGCGGCGCCACGCTCAAGCTCGGCGGCAACGACACGGTCGGCAGCCTCACCGCCGCCGGCACACTGGCCAAGACCGGCGCCACCGACACGCTGACCGCCGCCACCTACGCGTTGAACGATGGCGCGGTCGTCAACGCCAACCTCGGCGCCGGCACGCTCACCAGCAACGGCAGCGTCGCCCTCAACGGCACGGCTGACACCACCAGCGTCAGCGTCGCCACCGGCGCGCTCACGCTCGGTGCCGCCGAGCGCTTGGCGGACGGTGCCGCCGTGAGCGTCGTCACCGGCGCGACGTTCAGGCTGAACGGCAACGAGACCATCGGCAGCCTCACGATCGCCGGGACGCTTGCCAGGACCGGTACCGGCGACACACTCACCGCCGCCACGACCACAGCCAGCCAGGGCGCCCAGTTCGTGGCCAACCTGGGCGGCGGCACGCTGAACACCAGCGGCGGCGTCCTCGTTTCCGGCAATGCCGGCGTCCAGACGCTGAACGTCAACGGCGGCACGCTGCAGGTCGACGGCAGCAACCAGTTCAGCGCCGCTCCAGTGACAACGCTCGCGTCCGGCGCCACGCTGGCCCTGAGCGGCAGTCAGGCTTTGGGCAGCCTCAGCGGCGCCGGCGCCATCACCGCCACGGGCGGCACGCTGGCTATCGGCAGCCGCGGCGGCAGCCAGTACGACGGCGTCTACAGCGGCAACGGCGCGCTGCGCAAGGAAGGCGCAGGGACGCTGACCCTGACCGGCAACAACAGCTACACCGGCGGCACGCAGATCACCGAAGGCACGCTGCAGGTCGGCGTAGGCGGCAGCAGCGGCACGCTTGGCAACGGCGCCGTCAGCAACACCGGCTCGCTGGTCTTCAACCGCAGCGACAACCTCAGCCTGACGCAGACCATCACCGGCACAGGCAACGTCGAGCAGGCCGGCACCGGCACGCTGACGCTGGACACTGCCCTGCAGACCACGGGCATCACCAAGGTCAGCAAGGGCAGCCTGGTCACCCCGGGCGACGAGCGCATCGCCAATAGCGGCAGCGTCGTCGTGGATGCCGGCGCCGCGCTCAGGCTTGGTGGCAACGAGACCCTGGCCGCGCTGACCAGTGCCGGCAGCGTCGAACTCAAGGGCAACCTGATCAGCAGCGGCGACGTGAAGATCAGCGGCGTGCTCAGCCTGACCGGTGCTGGCGCACAGAGCCTGAGCGCCGCCCACCTGGAGGCCAACAACAGCGCCAACACACTCGGCAGCCAGCCGCTGTCGCTGGCGGCACAGTCCGTCCAGCTCAAGACCGGCGACGCCGCCGCGCTCAAGCTCGGCACGGTCAACCTCTCGGCCGACTCCAGCATCTCGGCCGGCACGATCTCGCTGACCGCAGACGTGACGCTGACCGGCGGCACCACCACCCTGGTGGCTGCCGCAGTGCCCACCGTCTACACACCCGAGACCGGCAAGCAGGCGGCCAACGCCCAGCAGATCGCCATCGCCGACGCCACCATCGCCCAGACCGGCGGCCTCATCCGCGCCACCACCGGCTCGCTGGCCCTGCAGGCCAAGGGCGGTGGCTCCATCACGCTGATCGACGGCGCCGCCAACGACCTCAGCGGCGGCATCTCGGCCGTCAGCGGCACCGCCGGAGCGCCGTGGAATGCCAACTCGGCGGGCAATGTGACCACCCAGCAAAGCCGCATCAGCCTCAGCGCCGACACGATGCGCGTCAACGGTGCTGGCGTCGAGGGCGACCTCATCGTCATCGACGCCGCCAAGCTGAGCAGCGCTGCCGCCACCAGCGTCATCCGCGCCCGCCTGCCCTACAACCCGGGACTGGGCTTCGCCGTGCAGATGCCCGGCCTTGCGCTCAAGCTGCGCCCGGCGGCCTTCACGCAATCGCTCAGCTTCGGCTCTGGCAGCGACATGATCGCCATCGATGTCGGCAGCAGCCTTGCTGCCGGACCGGCCGGCTTCATCACCATCCTGCCCAAGAAGCCCACGGGTCTGGGCGCCACCGCCGTCTACGCCAGCGGCCCGGCGATCGGCACCAACGGCTACCGGCTCTTCTACGACGGCGCCAGTCGCAGCAGCGAAGTGCCGGTGGTGTACAACGGTGCCACACCGGCCACCCCTGAAGCCCAGGGCTCCATCTCCGCCACCGTCGCAGTGTCGGAAGGCGCCCGCAAGGATCGCTTCGAGGAAGCGGTGCGGACCGAGAACGTCGCCATCCGGCTGCGCTCCGGCGTGATTGCGGAAGTCGGCGCCGGCCGTCCGGCCACGATCGGCAAGGAAGGCATCCGCCCGCCCGAGCAATGCACGCCGACCGGCGAACTCGGCTGCGAGAAATGAGCCTTCAACGGAAGTACCCGACCATGACCGCCAACCGCTCCGGCAAACTCCGCCGCCGTACCCTGCTTGAAACGCTGCCCGCGCTGCTGGCGGGCGCGCCGGCCTTGACGTCGATTCAGGCTTCCGCGCAGGCGCCGGGTGACACCGGCGTCCTGCCCGGGCGCCTGGCCCTGCTGGTCGGCAACCGCGATTACCCCGAGCCCGACGACCTGCCGCCCACCCACAAGAACGTGCACGACCTGCGCAGTGCGCTTGAGCAGCGCGGCTTCAGCGTCACCGATGCCCTGGACGCCGATTCCACCAAGACCCGCCTGGCCATCGAGGGCTTCGCCGCCTCGGTGAAGGCCGGCCCGCCGGATACCGTCGCCTTCTTCTACTTCACCGGCCACGGCCTGCAGCTGGATGCCCAAAGCCTGCTCGTCGGCGCCGGCACCAGCCCCAAGGCCAAGGCCGAGGTGCTCGGGCGCAGCAGCGTCAACGTCATCAAGGATGTCGTCGACCGCATGCCCGCACGCCCGGACGCGCTGACCATCTGCGTCATCGACGCCTGCCGCACCAACATCCGCGCCGCCGTGCAGGCCAGCGACGGCCTGAACCAGATCGAAGTGCCGCCCGGCTTCCTGGTCGCCTTCTCCACGGGCGCCGGCAAGCCCGCCATCGCGCCCAACTCCGACAAGTTCAGCACTTTCTACACGGCCTCCCTGGTCAAGATGCTGAACTCGGCCGACGACGAGGCCACCTGGTCGGACTTCTTCTCGGTCGTGCGGCTGGACGTGCTCAACGTCATGCGCAACCACCCGGTTGAGGCCGTGCGCGCGCTGGCCCAGGATTCCTTCATCGCCAAGGATGTGCGCCGCAGCGTGACTCTCGCCCGCCCCAGGCCCAAGGACGTTGCACCACCGGCCCCGCCGCCGCGCGCGCCGGACGACCTGGAGGACTGGGCCGCCGTCGAGAAGAGCGCCTGGCCGCAGGAAGTGTCGCAACTGGCCGACGGCTATCTGCAACGACACCCCAAGGGCCGCCGCGCCCTGGCGGCGCTGGCCGCGCGGGAAGGTGCCAAGGAAGCCAGCCAGGTGCTGCGCCGCTCCGATGTGCGCCTGTACCGCACCGCCTTCAATGCCGCGGAAGGCTCGCCCGAAGAGTTGCAGTCCGACATCCACAAGTCGGCCCGCGGCGACAAGGACGCCGCCGCCCGCGTGGCTCGCCGCTACCGCGACGGTGGCGCCCCGGGCGCGACCGGCCGCTACGAAGGCTGGCTGCAATATGCGGCCGGCCTGGGCAACGGCATCGCGGCTTACGAACTGGCCCTGTACTACCGCCGCAGCGCCCAGCCCCTGTATGCCGCGCAATTTGAATCGCGGGCGCGGGAGCTCGGCTACACGCCGCCGCCGACCCTGGACAACGTTCGCAAGTGACCGGCCCCGGTTGATCGGCAAAACCGATTGACCCAGGCCTCGCCTACATTGGCACCCCCACTGCTGCGCCGCGCGCAATGACCGACCCCCGCCCTGGCAACCTCGACCCCTCGCTGATCGCCGTCATCGAAGCCGGCTGGCCCGACATGCTGGTCAGGCTGGGCGACCGCCGCGAGGCGTTTGCGGCACGTGCCGGCGAGCAGGCGCGCCAGCAGGGCCTGCTCGACGCCAACAGCGCCGCGCGCTACCTGAACCTGTGCTTCGCGTTCGGCCCGGCTTTCGAGACGCGGCCCGAGAACGAATGGGCGCTGGCCCTGCTGGTGGACGAGCGCCTGGACAACTGGGTCAAGCTGCACCAGCTCGTGCAGGCCGGCGCCGAAGAGCTGGCCCGCCGGGGCGGCGAGGCGCAGGCCCTGCTGAACAGCGACGCGCGGCTGGTCGATGCGCTCGACAGGCTCTCTCCCGAAGACGCCAGCCCGCTGCCCCGCAAGGCCTGCGACATCGAGGCCATCGAGTTCCGCGCGCTGGACATGGACTGGCGCCGCGAATACCGCCTCGAAGGCGGCGCCTGGCAGCACCTGCCCGGGCCGCCTGCGCCACCGTCGCTGCGCGTTGACGCCAGCACGCAGCCAGCCGTGGCCCGCCTGTGCCTGCTGAGCCAGGCCGCCAGCGAAGGCCCGCAGACGCGTCTGCAGATCCGCCAGGCTGGCCACGGCCACTGCGCGCTGCCGGCACCGCACCCGCAGCTGCGCTGGCTCGGTGGCCACGGTCTGATGGCCGCCCATGGCCATGCCGCGCAAACCACCAGCCTGACGCTGGGCGCCCTGCCTCCGCCCGCCGCGCCGCCCGGCTGGGGCGCGCTGCTGCTGCAGGAGCCCTCGCCCGAGCTGACGCTGCTGGAGCTGAACACCTGCGGCCTGCGCGACCGTGGCGTGCCGCTGGCGTCCCAGCATCTGCAGCTCATGACCTGGCCGGCCCAGCAGTGGCTGCTGACCTGGCAGCGTGACCGCGTGCTTGAACGGACGTGGCCACCGCAGACCTCGGCGCCGCCGCTGCCGCCTGCTTCCCAGGGCCTGCGCCTGCGGCTCACGCGTGACGGCGCCCCACGCGCCGCGCCGAAGTGGGCGGAAGGTTTCGGGCCTGGCATCGAAGCCGCGCTGCTGGCGGGCGCCGAGAAGCTGTTCACTGCCTGGTCCGCCAGTTCGCAGTCGCCGCGCATGAGCCTGCGCGCGGGGCTGTTCAACGGCCATGCCGCCATGACCTGGGGCCTGCGCGAGCGCCCCGAAGGCCTGGTGGCCGAGCCGCTGCTGCGCGTGGCCACCGACCTCAAGCTCGGCATGACGCTGGACCTGGTGCTGAGCGGCGAGGTCGAGCAGGCCGGCGCACGCACCCAGCTCAGCCTGCGCATCTCGCTGGCCACCGAGCTGGCCCTGCAGTTCGCCCGCGAGACCGCCGAGCCGCCGCTGGCGGAGGCGCTGGCGCCGGTGCAGCAAGCCATCCGCTGCCCGGTGGCGCTGGAGTTCACGCCCATTGCCGGCGAGACCGGCCTTCTCTGGAGCGAGTTCGGACCGGCCACCGGCGCGCTGGTCGGCGCCTTCGGGCTGCGGCCCCGCCCCGAGGGCGGCGGCGCCTGGCAGTGGTTCCTGCAGCTGGCGCTGGAGCCCGTGGTCGCACCCATGGCCGTGCAGGACCCGTTGCTCGGGCGCAGCAGCCAGCACGTCGCCCTGCTCGGCTCGCTGCCACTGCTCGATTGGAGCCTGGGCTGATGGAACGCCTGCTCATCCTTCGCCTAGAGGCCCGCGGCGTGTCCGCGCAGGCTCGGCTCAACGGCTTTCCGCTGGCCGAGCTGGGCGCGGCCGGCGGCGTGCAGGCGCTGGCGGTGCATGAGTACACGTTGGCCGGCGCCAATCGCCTGGAGCTCGTCGTCGAGCCGGCCATCAACGCCGAGCCGCGCCTGGCGGAAGGGCCTCGTTTCGCCCGCGCCCAGCTGCTGCTGCCGCGCGTCGGCCAGGCCGCCAGCGACGAGCAGGCCCGCTGCCTCGCCACGCTGGACTGGGCCGTGGCGGACGGCGAGCTGTACCGGACGAACACCGTCGTGCCGCAGGCGGTAGACATCCCGGTGAAGTTCCCGCGCTGGCGCTGGCAGGACGCGCCCGCCCTGCCCGACCTGAACACCCTCGCCGCGCCTGTGCTCGCCTTTGCGCAGGAGCAGGCGGTGGCGCTGGCCCAGGGCGATCCGGAGCCCTGGATCGTCGCCGCGCGGCTGCGCTTCGAGGAGCTGGCCCTGGCCTACCAGCGCAATCCCGCGGACGACCTGGCCCGCTGGCGCGCCCGCGTGCAGCTGCTGCACGCGCAAAAGGCGCTGCGCGGCCCGCTGCCCACGGCGGCCACGCTGATGCTGCGCCCCACGGCCGACGGTCGCCTGGTCGACTGCCTCACCAAAGACGGCGCGCCGCTGCTGCAGTTCAACCGGCCCGATGGCGGCCGCGTCGCCCTGCCGATGCGCATCGCCGTGGTGGAAGGCCGGCTCTACGTGCTGCGCTGAAGCGTGGCGCTGCGAGGCTGTCGTATGCTCTTCAGCGCTCACCGTGAGCACCAGGAAACCAGGGGACCCCGCGAATGATCGTGCTGTGCGTGAGCAGCTACAACGGCGCATCGACCGAGCCGCGCGAAGCCAGCTTCGACGAACTGGGCGGCACCATCGGCCGCGCCGCCACCAACCAGCTGGTGCTGCCCGACCCTGACCGCACCATCTCGCGCGTGCATGCCCAGGTCGTGCTGCGCAACGGCGCCTTCGTCGTCATCGACCGCGGCAGCAACGCGATCAGCATCAATGGCATGCCGCTCGGCAATGGCCGCGAGGCGCCGCTCAAGCCGGGCGACAAGCTCGATATCGGCGGCTATGTGATCCAGGTGCAGAAGGGTCATCAGACCGTGGCGGTCGATCCCTTCGGCGACCTCTTCGGCAGCGCATCGCCCCGCACGCCCGCGCCTATCGCTGCACGCGCTCCAGCGCCGCCCGCCTTCATGGCGCCCCCGCCGCCGGTGCAGATGCCTGCCCCCGCAGCATCCAGCGCCATCCCCGCCGACTGGGACCCCTTCGCCCCTGAGGTGCACACCAGCGCCCCGGGGCTGGACCTGATGGTCTCCACGCCCAGCGACCCCTTCGGCCTGGGCTCGGCGCAGTCGCCGATGTCCGCCGGGCCGTCGCTGGACGACATGTTCGGGCTCGGCCCCATCGGCTCCGCACCGGCCGACCCGCTCGGCATCCTCAGCGCCGCGCCGCCGGCGAACACCGCCTCGGACGGCGACCCGATGCGCGCACTGATGCAGCCTGGCCGCGCCGCCCCGCAGATGTTGCCGGACGACACCGTCTCCGACCTCCATCTGCCCTGGCAGGCCGCCTCGATGACACCGCCGTCCGTGCCGGCACCGCCCGCGCCCTCCGGTGCGGTGCTGTCGTGGGACGACTCGATGCGCGACAACAAGGTCATCACCTTGCCGGACGTGCGTCATCTCGACGGCGAGGCCTTCGCCGCCGCTCCACCCGCGCGGCTCCCCCAGACGCCGCGGCCGGCCAGCGCTCCTGCCGGCGACACCACGGCCCTTCTGGACGCGCTGATGACCGGCCTGGGTCTGCCGACGACGCCGCTGCAAAGCCTCACGCCGGCGACGATGCAGCTCGTCGGCGAGCTGCTCCGCGAGTCCACGCGCGGCGCCGTCGAACTGCTGCGCGCGCGCGCCGCGCTCAAGCAGGAAGTGCGCGCCGAGGTGACGATGATCGTCACGCAGGGCAACAACCCGCTCAAGTTCTCGCCCAACGTCGATACGGCCCTCAACCATCTGCTCGGGCCGACTGCGCCCGGTTTCATGACGCCGGCCCGCGCGATGCGCGACGCCTTCGACGACCTGCGCGCCCATGAAATCGGCGTCATGGCCGGCATGCGCGCGGCGCTGGACGGCGTGCTGGCCCGCTTCGACCCGCAGACGCTGGACAACACCATCACCAAGCGCGGCGCACTCGCCTCGCTGCTGCCCGGCTCGCGCAAGGCGCAGCTCTGGGAGCAGTTTCAGCAGCTCTATACCCAGCTCTCGCGCGAGGCGGCGGACGACTTCCACACCCTGTTCGGCAAGGCTTTCCTGAAAGCCTACGAAGCCCAGCTGATCGCGCTGGACGCCGAGCCGGGCCCCGCGCCCTCACCCCGTCGCTGAGGCCTCACGATGCTGGCCATGGAAGTCGCCATCCTGTCCGAACCCGGCGGGCGCAAGTACAACGAGGACGCCTGCGGCCACTGGCATTCCGCCCGCCACCTCTGCTGCGTGCTGGCCGACGGCGCCGGCGGCCATGGCGGCGGCGATGTCGCGTCGCGGTTGGCGGTGCAGAACCTGCTCGCAGCCGTGCAGGCCCACCCGAACGACTGCGGCAGCCAGCTCCCCGAGCTCGTTCGCCAGACCAACCAGACCATCCTGGATCGCCGCGAGCCCGGCACCCGGCTGGCCGACATGCACAGCACCGTGGTCTGCCTGGTGGTGGACTTCATGGAGCACCGGGCCTACTGGTCCCATGCCGGCGACTCGCGCCTGTACTGGTTCCGCAACCGCCGGCTGCACAGCCGCACGCTGGACCACAGCCTGGTGCAGGGGCTGGTGGAAGTGGGCCTGCTGGAAGCGGGCGAGCTACGCCACCACCCCAAGCGCAGCGAACTGCGCTCGGCTCTGGGCGCCCGGCCTGATGAACTCGACGTCAGCACCCTCCCCAACCCTGCCGAAGTGGCGGCGGGCGACTGCTTCCTGCTGTGCAGCGATGGCTTGTGGGAGAACCTCGACGACCGCGACCTCGATGCCACACTGGCCAGCGCCCCCACGCCGCGCGCCTGGCTGGATGAACTGCGCCGGCGGGTCACGGTGGCCACGCAAGGCAAACCCGGCTACGACAACTTCAGCGCGATGGCGCTGTGGCTGAGTCAACCCAATTTCTGAGCGGAGGCTGCGATGCCACTTCAATGCTGCATGGGCGCAATGATGACTTGCAGCATGGGCGCTGCACCGAGTTCGTTGATCCCCACGCCCAAGCCGATCATGACCAACAACATGGTGGCGGCGAACATCATGGATCACATCCCGATGGCCAACATCCCGCCCTTCGGCGTGTGCAAGAGCCCGGCCAACCCGACGGTGGCCGCGGCAACCGCTGCCGCCATGGGCGTGCTGACACCCATGCCCTGCGTCCCCGCCACGCCGGCGCCGTGGGTCACTGGAACGCCCAATGTGCTGGTGGCCAACTTTCCGGCGCTGGACAACACCCACAAGCTGATCTGCATCTGGGGCGGCGTCATCCAATTCAGCAACGCCGGCCAGACCAACCATCTGATCCCCTGAAATACAAGCTTTGCTCGAGAGGCTTGGGTTGTCCAACTAGCGGAAACGACAACGCCGCCCGAAGGCGGCGTTGCAGCAGGCCGGCTGGCCAGGATCAGGGAGGTGCCTGGCGGCCGATCTCGACGCGGCGGTTCTCGGCGGCGAAGGGGTCGCCCTTGACCTTGGGCGCCGTCGCGCCAAGACCGACGGCCGTCAGCATGCCGTCTTCGGCGCCCTTGGCCACCAGATAGCGCTTGACCTCTTCAGCGCGCTTTTGCGACAGGGCCTGGTTGCCTTCGTTGGCACCCGAGGCGTCGGCATGGCCTTCGATGCGCACCGTCTTGCCGCTGCCGCGCTTGCTGGCGAGGGCTTCGGCAAACACGTCGAGCTGCTTGCGCAGGCCGTCGGGGATGTCGGACGAGCCGACCTTGAAGGCCAGCGCAGGCAGCGAGAAACGCACAGCGGGCTTGAAACCCATGCACTTGAAGCCTGCGGCGACGAGCTGCTCGCAGGCGTCTTCGGGGAACAGGCCTTCCTTGACGGCACCGACGCTCGGCAGGCCATTGCCGACTTCAACGGTCTCTTGCGCCTGGAGGGCAGCACCGGACAGAAGACCAGCGGCCAGGATGAACAGAGGCAGGGGACGGCGAACAAACATGGCGAACTCCCGATCAAACACGGCCGGCTACCACAGAATCGGGCAACCCAACCACAGCGCAGCCGCAATGGATAGCGACGCGCGTGCACAAATCATAGCCCTCGCCGCGTTCCGGCGACACCCTCAAATGTGCGTATCCGGGATCGGCCCTCTGTCGCGACGACACGGGCGCCGTGTATCGTTCGCGCCAAACGCCTACCGTCACGGTGAGCTGCATTCATTGAACCGCCCGCCAGTTTCCGAGCGCCAGCCTTTGCATTCAACAACATGACCCGGCATAACAGAGTGATGTGGACGGAGGGCATGTTCCTGCAGCCCCAGCATTTCCAGCAGCAGGAACGTTACTTTTCACGTCAACTGGATGCCCGGCTGGCCAACACAAGCCTGCATCCCGAGGGCTTCGCGACGCTGCTGATCGACCAGCCGGCCTTGCTCCAGGGTCAATTGGCTCTGACGAGCGCTACCGGGGTCATGCGCGACGGTCTCGCGTTTGCGATGCCGGATGACGAGCCCGCCCCCCCAGCGCTGGACATACCCGCCGATACTCGCGACGAGCTCGTTCTGCTGGCCATCGCCCGGTCCGAGCCGGGCGTCGTCGAAAGCGATGTCGAAGGCGAGCAGGCCGGCATGCCGCCGCGCTACCGGGCGCTGGAGCTGCCGGTGGCCGATGGCCACGCCCGCAAGCTGAGCGAGGCGCCGATCCAGATCGGCCGGCTCAACCTGCGGCTGGTGCTGGAAAGCCGCGCCGGCAACGGTTTCGTGGGCCTGGGCGTGGCGCGCATCGTCGAGCGCCGCGCGGATGGCCGCGTCGTGCTGGACACGCGCTACATCCCGCCGATGCTGCAGGTCAGCGAGCAGGTCGTGCTGGAGGGCTGGCTGCGCGAGGTGCTGGGCATGCTGCACCAGCGCGGCGAGGCACTGGCCGCGCGGCTGGCCCAGCCGGGCCGGGCGGGCGTCGGCGAGATCGCCGACTTCCTGCTGCTGCAGACCGTCAACCGCCACGAGCCGCTGTTCGACCATGCCCGCCAGTTGCGCCCGCTGCACCCGGAACGGCTGTATGCGATGTGCCTGACGCTGGCCGGCGAGCTGGCCTGCTTTCGCGACAAGCGCCGCCCGCCGAGCTTCCCGGCCTATGCCCACCACGACCTGGCGAGCTGCTTCGAGCCGCTGCTGGCCGACATCCGCCAGTCGCTGTCCATGGTCATGGAGCAGTCGGCCATCCCCATCGAGCTGCAGGACCGCAAGTACGGCGTGCGCGTCGCCATCATTGCCGACGCGGAGCTGCGCCGCAGTGCCAGCTTCGTGCTGGCGGTCAATGCGCAGATGCCGGGTGACGCGGTGCGCGCGCGCTTCCCGACGCAGGTCAAGATCGGCCCGGCCGAGAAGATCCGCGATCTGGTGAACCTGCAGCTGCCGGGCGTCACGCTGCGGCCGATGCCGGTGGCGCCGCGGCAGATCCCTTACCACGCCGGTTTCAACTACTTCGAGCTGGAGACCCGCGGCAACGAGATGTGGAAGCAGCTCGAAAACTCCGGCGGCCTGGCGATGCACATCGCCGGCGAGTTTCCCGGGCTCGAACTCGAGCTCTGGGCGATCCGTTGATCCGTCGCCCTGACCAACCCTCTGCTGCCTTGAAGGCCACCGGCAAATGAACGAGAACGACCCCTTCTCGGCGTTCGAGCAGGACCGCACCATCATCAAGCCCGGCGCCGGGCGTGCAGCGCCGCCGACGACGACGCAGACCCAGGCTCCCACGCCGGCCGCTGCAGCGGTAGCAGCGCTGCCCGATGATCTGCCGCTGCCCCAAGGCCTGAACCCACTGCTACAGCTCGCCGGCCCGCTACTGTCGACCGCCAGCCAGTTGCGCGCCATGCCGCAGCATCCCAACCCCTCGGGGCTGCGCGCGGCGCTGATCGAGTCGGTGAAGCGCTTCGAGCGTCAGGCGCAGGCCCGCGGGCTGCCACAGGAGCATGTGATGGCCTCGCGCTACATCCTGTGCAGCTTCATCGATGAATGTGCCTCCAGCACGCCCTGGGGCGGCTCGGGCGCTTGGTCGAGCCAGAGCCTGCTGGTGCATTTTCACAACGAGAGCTGGGGCGGCGAGAAGGTCTTCCAGCTGCTCGGCAAGCTGGCCGAGAACGTCGCCGCCCAGCGCCCGCTGCTGGAGCTGCTGCAGGTGGTGCTGGCCCTGGGCTTCGAGGGCCGCTACCGCGTGCTCGACAACGGCAAGGCGCAGCTCGACAGCGTCAGTGAGCGCCTGGCCAGCCTGCTGCGCGAGCAGGCCGGGCCGCCGCTGCGCGAGCTGTCGCCGCAGTGGCGCGGTGTCGCCCTGCGCCAGGCCAAGCTCGCCGACGGTCTGCCGCTGTGGGTGCTGGCCGCGCTGGCGGGCGGCCTGCTGCTGCTGGTGTTCATCGCGCTGCGGCTGTCGCTGCATGCCCGCACCGATGCCACCTTCGACGCGCTGCAGGCCATGGATGTGCGTGCCGCCACGCAGCTCACGCCACCTCCCCCGCCACCCGCAGCCGCACCGCGCCTGGCCGCGCTGCTTCAGGCGGCAATCGCACGCGGCGCCCTGCAGGTGCAGGACCTGGCTGACAAGTCCATCGTCACCATCGCCGGCGACGGCTTCTTCGAGCCCGGCAGCGCCGAGGTTGCCAGTGCGGTGAAGCCGCTGCTGGCCGAGATCGCGGCGGCGCTGGTGCAACTGCCGGGGCCGGTCACGGTCACGGGGCACACAGACAACCAGCCGATCCGCTCGCTGCGCTTCCCGTCCAACTTCGACCTGTCGCGCGAGCGCGCCGAGGCCGTGCGGCAGCTGTTGCTGCCCACGCTGACCGGGCAGCGCCTGCGCGCCGAGGGTGTGGCGGACAGCCGCCCCGTCGCCGACAACGCCACGCCGGCCGGTCGCGCACGCAACCGCCGCGTCGAAATCACGCTGGCCGTCCAAGGCAATTGACGTCATGAATCGAATCGTCTCCAAGCTGCTCAGCCCCGTGGTGCTGGGCACGTTGGCCGTGCTGGTGTTGTCGGCCCTGGTGTGGTGGGTCGGCCCGCTGATCGGCATCGGCGACAGCCGCCCGCTGGACTCGACCTGGGTGCGCGTGCTGGTGCTGGCGCTGCTGTGGCTGGGCTGGATCGCGCGCCTCATCTGGAAGGCGTGGCGGCGCAAGCGCACGAACGCCGCGCTGATCCAGGGCATGAGCGGCGGCGCGGCGGCGGGCGACCGTGAAGCCCAGGTGCTGGCCGAGCGCTTCGCCGAAGCGATGACGCGGCTGAAGGGTGCGTCGGGCCGCTCGCTGCTGCAGCCCGGCGCCTACCTCTACGAGCTGCCCTGGTACATGTTCATCGGTGCGCCGGGCTCGGGCAAGACGACGGCGCTGATGAACGCCGGCCTGCAGTTCCTGCTCGGCGACGGCAAGCAGGGCGCAGAGCTGCGCGGCGTCGGCGGCACGCGCAACTGCGACTGGTGGTTCACGAGCGAGGCGGTGCTGATCGACACCGCCGGTCGCTACACGCTGCAGGAGTCCGACGAGAAGGTCGACGCCCAGGCCTGGGACAGCTTCCTCGGCCTGCTGAAGAAGACACGCCCGCGCCAGCCCATCAACGGCGTGCTGCTGACCGTCAACGTGCAGGACCTGCTGCAACAGGGCGCGCCCGAACGCGCCCAGCACGCCGCCAAGCTGCGCGAGCGCCTGCACGAGCTGCAGACCAAGTTGGGCGTGCGCGCGCCGGTCTATGTGCTGGTCACCAAGGTCGACCTGATCGCCGGCTTCAACGAGAACTTCGCCGACCTGCCCAAGGAAGAACGCGACCAGGTCTGGGGCTTCACGCTGCCTTGGCAGGACGGCGCCACGGCCGATGTGACCGCCGCCTTCGACACCGGCTATGCGGGGCTGGAGCAGCGCCTGGGCGAGCGCATGCCCGAACGCATGCTCGCCACACGTGACCCGCAGCGGCGCGCGGCGGCCTTCGGCTTCCACCAGGAATTCGCCGCGCTGCGCGGCCCACTGCGCGAGTTCCTGGCCACCGTGTTCGCCTCGGGCGGAAGCCTGCAGGCCACGCCGCCGGTGCGCGGCGTCTACTTCACCAGCGGCACGCAGGAAGGCACGCCCATCGACCGCGTGATGGGCGCGCTCGGCCGCAGCTTCGGCCTGACGCGCCGCGCATCCGCCAGCCTGGCCGGCCAGGGGCGCAGCTATTTCCTGCTGCAGCTGCTGCACGACCTCGTCTTCGTCGAGCGCGGCCTGGGTGTCTGGAACGCCGGCGCCGAGCGCCGCCGCCAGCTGCTGTACTGGTCGGGTGCCGGCGCGCTGGCCGCGCTGTCGGTGGCGCTGCTGGTCGGCTGGTCCGTCAGCTACACGCGCAACCAGCACTACGCCGACGATGTCGCCACCAACCTGCCCAAGGTCCAGCAGGCGCTGGCCGCCGTGCCACCGGCACCGCAGGGCGATGTGACGGTGGCGCTGGCCGCCCTCACCCAGGCCCGCGCCGCCGCAGCGCCTGATGGATTTGAGGTGGCACAGCCGCCCGCGCTGGCGACCTTCGGCCTCTACCAGGGCAACAAGCTCGACGCCGGTGCCCGCCTGGGCTACGAACGCGCCCTGCCGCATGCGATGGCACCGCGCATCGCCGCGCGCCTGCACGAGCGCCTGCGCGCCGCCAGCAAGGACAACCTCGAGAACGCCTACGAGGCGCTCAAGTCCTACCTGATGCTGTACTCGCCGAATCACTTCGACGCCGACGGCCTGCGCGCCTGGATCGGCAGCGATTGGGACCAGCAGTACGCGCGCAGCCTGACCGCCGAGCAGCGCCAGCAACTGGATGCCCACCTCGACGCGCTGTTGGCGCTCGGCGCGCCGCCGGCCATTGCACCGATGGACCAGACGCTGGTCGGCAGCGTGCGCGAGATGTTGGTGGCCTACCCGCTCGAGTACCGCGTGTTCAGCCGCCTGAAGCGCCAGAGCCGTGGCGGCGATGCACCCGAGTTCTCGGTGGCCTCTGCCGCCGGGCCCGATGCGGCCAAGGTCTTCACCCGCGCCAGCGGCGAGCCGCTGACGCGCGGCATCCCGGGCCTGTACACGCGTGACGGCTACCGGCGCAGCTTCCAGTCCTCGCTCGCCCTGGTGGCCGGCAAGCTGGCCAGCGAGGAGAGCTGGGTCCTGGGCGTGCCGGCCGACCCGCTGCGCCAGAAGGATGCGCTGCTGGGCGACCAGCTCAACAACCGCGTGCGCCGTCTCTTTCTGGAGGAGTACATCAAGGTCTGGGACAAGTACCTCGCCGACGTCAAGCTGGTGCCGCTGGGCGGGCTGGCGGGCAGCATCGAGGCCTCGCGCCTGCTCGCCTCGCCCGACTCGCCGCTGACCAAGCTGACCCGGCGCGTGGCCGAGGAAACCACGCTGGTGCCGGCCCCGGCGGCCACCACCGGCCTGGCAGGCGCGGCCGCAGCGCTCAACGACAAGGTGAACCAGGCCAAGGCCGACGCGGCGCGGCTGTCCGATGGCGGCGCAGCACCCGCTGCTGCAGGCGGCGTGGCGGTGGAGCAGATGGTGGACGACCACTTCGCCAACTACCGACGCCTCGTCACCGGCTCGCCCGCTCCCATCGACGACACGCGCAAGCTCTTCGAGGAGCTGAACCTGCAGCTCGTGGCCATTGACGCTGCGCAGAAAAGCAAGGCGCCTCCTCCGGCCGGTGGTGGCGGCGGCGCCAAGCTCAAGGCGGCCGCGGGCCAGCAGCCCGAGCTGATCCGCGGCGTGCTGGAGACGCTGGCCGATGCCGGTGAACGCCAGGGCCGCAACGCAGAGCGCGACCTGCTGACAGCCGAGCTGCGGCCCATCACCGAGTTCTGCCAGCGCGCCATTGCCAACCGCTACCCCTTCGCGCCCAACTCGCGCGCGGACGTGCTGCCCGAGGACTTCGGCCAGCTGTTCGGCAACGGCGGCATGCTGGACGAGTTCTTCCAGCGCCGCCTGCAGCCGCTGGTGGACACCGGTACGGCGACCTGGAGCTACAAGCCGCTGCCCGACGGCACGCGTCCGCCAGCGTCTGCTGCGCTGGTCGAGTTTCAGCGCGCGGCGCGCATCCGCGAGGTGTTCTTCCGCAGCGGCGGCAAGGCGGCGGGCTTCCGCGTCGACATCCGCCCCGGTGAGCTTGCAGACGGCCTCAAGGACTTGAGCCTGGACATCGACGGCCAGCACACGGTCTTCACGCCCGGCGGCGCGGGCACCACGGTCACCTGGCCGAGCACGCGCGTGGCTTCGCAGATCAAGCTGAACACGACGCCCGCACTGGCCGCGCCGCTGGTGTTCGAAGGCCCGTGGGCCCTGTTCCGCCTGTTCGAGCGCTTCGAGGTGCAGCCCGGCGCCCAGCCCGAGAAATTCAGCGTGCTGCTCAACCTGGAGGGCCGCCGCGCCCGCCTGGACGTGACGGCGGCGAGCGTCTTCAACCCCTTCCGGCTGCGCGAGATCTCGCAGTTCCGCTGCCCGGGGGCGATGTGAGCGGCGTCATCCCCGGTTGGCACGGCAAGCTGCCCAGCCTGGGCGACTTTGCCGCCCGCCGGCTGGAGCCCGACTTCATCGCCCTCTGGGACGGCTGGCTGGCTGCCGGCCTGGCCGGCCTGCAGCAGCAGGCGCCCGACAGCTGGCTGCAGCACTACCTGGCATGCCCGACCTGGCGCTTCGTGCTGATGCCAGGGCTGCTGCCCGCGCCGTTCGGCCACCAGGCCTATGCCGGCGTGCTGATGCCCTCGGTGGACCGCATCGGCCGCTACTTTCCACTCACGCTGATCGCGCCGCTGGTCGAGGCGCCGCGCACGTATATCGAGCTGCGCACCTTGCTGAGCTGGCTGCACGACCTCGATGACCTCGCCGCCGACGCATTGCAGGACGACTGGCCCATCGACCGGCTTGAGGCCGAGCTGGCGCAATGCCCCCGCCCGGGCTGGGATGTGCCGAGCGCCCTGACCCAACTTCTGCCCACCGCCATGGCGATGTCCACCCATGCGGCGGCCGGCGCCGAAGCCGTCGTCGCCTTGATCGCCGACGGGCAGGCCCAGGCCTGGCGCAACGCCGCGGCCGGGCATGCTTTCTGGTGGGCCGATGGCGAGTCCGGCGAACGACGCCTGCTGACCACCCGCGGCCTGCCTCCAACCGACGACCTGCGGCTGCTGTTCGGCGCCGCGCCCGCCCGCTCATGACCGCCTCCGACGACGATCTGCCGACGCAGATCCAGCCCAGCCCCGCGCCCTTCGAGAAGACGCAGCGAGCCGCCGCACCAGCGCCCGCACCCGTCCCCGTGCCCGCCGCCAGCAGCGCCGCGGCCCTGGGCGACGGCAACTCCCTGCCCATCGGCACCCGGCTGGCGGAGTTCGAGCTGACCCGCATGCTGGGCGAAGGCGGTTTCGGCATCGTCTACCTTGCCATGGACCACTCCCTGCAGCGCAAGGTCGCGCTGAAGGAGTACATGCCGTCGCAGCTGGCCTCGCGCGGCACGGGTACCAACGTCAGCGTCAAGGCCGAGCGCTACCGCGACACCTTCGAGGCGGGTCTGAAGAGCTTCATCAACGAAGCCCGCCTGCTGGCCCAGTTCGACCACCCGGCCCTGGTCAAGGTCTACCGCTTCTGGGAGGCCAACGGCACGGCCTACATGGTCATGCCGTTCTACGAGGGTCTCACCCTCAAGGACACGCTGAAGACCCTGCCCGGCCCGCCCGACGAGGCCTGGCTGCGCGGCCTGCTGAGCCCGCTGTCCGAAGCGCTGAAGGTCATCCACACGGAGCAGTGCTTCCACCGCGACATCGCGCCCGACAACATCATCCTGCTCGGCGGGCACACGCGGCCGCTGTTGCTGGACTTCGGCGCCGCCCGCCGCGTCATCAGCGACATGACGCAGGCGCTGACAGTCATCCTCAAGCCCGGCTATGCGCCGCTGGAGCAGTACGCCGAAGTACCGCACATGAAGCAGGGGCCGTGGACCGACATCTACGCGCTTGCGGCCGTCGTCTACTTCGCCATCACACGCCGCACGCCGCCGCCGTCGGTGGGCCGCATGATGGGCGACACCTATGTGCCGCTGCGGCAGGTGGCAGCGGGGAAGTACAGCGAAAGTTTCCTGCACGCCATCGACCGTGCGCTGTCGGTCAGGCCAGAAGACCGGCCGCAGAGCGTCGCGCAGCTGATTGCGGAGCTGGATCAGCCGCTCCCAGCCACGGCGCCCATGCTGCCGGATGACTTCGGGCTGGACGACGACAGGACCATCATCCGGCCGGTCCGCGCCGGCACCCCGGCGCTACCGCCGTCGCCCGCGTTTGCGCCGGCATTCCCGCCTGCTGCGCCGCCAGCGCTCGCGCCCAGTGTTGTACCGAGCGTTGCGGCCAGCGCTGCGCCCGCATCCATTTCCGCGACAGCCCCGGCACGCGCCTCGTCCCGCACGCCGCTGTTCGTTGGCGCCGGGGCGCTGGGCCTTGTGGCGCTGGGCGTGGTGGCCTATCTGTCACTGACGTCAACACCGCCCAAGCGAAGCGTGCCCGAGGCGACTCCGCCTGTGGTCGCCTCGCCGCCAGCGCCGGCACCCACCGCTGCTGAAACCACTCTCACGACGCCCGCGCCGACATCACCTGCACCAGCAGCGACCAGCATCGACCCTGGCGCAGATTTCGAGCGCATCCTGGCTGGCCAGAGCGCCGGCTTCAAGGTCGATGTCGCCGCGAAGAAGACGCGGCTGCGCATCGGCCACGACCGACTGTCGTTCACCGTCCGCTCCGAACGCGACGGCTACTACCACGTCCTCGCCCTGGGCCCGGACGGCACGCTGGTCCAGCTGATGCCCAACGCCATGCTGAAGCAGCACCGCATCAAGGCCGGCGAGACCGTGACGCTGCCCGGCCCGGCCATGCCGATGGACGTCAGCGAACCTGCCGGCGCCGAGCAGTTGCTGGTGATCGTGTCCGCGACGCCACGCAGCCTGGCCGGGTTGACCATTGGCATCGACAGCGGCCTGACCGAACTGGCAGTCGGTGCCAAAGCTGCCGGCATGCTCGGTGACCAGGCCGGTCGGCAGCCCGCGTATCTGGGCAAACCTGTCTGCCCAGCCAGCGGCGACTGCGGTCAGGACTACGGTGCGGCCAAGCTGGTCTTCGACATCGTGCCTTGAGCACTTCGTCAGCAAGGCACGGACGCGAAAAAGCCCGCTTGAAGCGGGCTTTGCAGATCAGCGCAAGCTGAACTTATTCGACGGCTTCGCCGGCGGTCTCGCCTTCGGCGCGGTCCACCAGTTCGACAAAGGCCATCGGCGCGTTGTCGCCAACACGGAAGCCCATCTTCAGGATGCGGGTGTAGCCGCCCGGACGAGCGGCGAAGCGCGGGCCCAGTTCGTTGAAGAGCTTGCTGACGATGTCGCGGTCACGCAGGCGGTCAAAGGCCAGGCGGCGATTGGCCAGCGTGGGAACTTTGGCGAGCGTGATGAGGGGCTCAACAACGCGGCGCAGTTCCTTGGCCTTGGGGACCGTGGTCTTGATGGCTTCGTGCTGCAGCAGCGAGACGCACATATTGCGCAACATCGCCTGGCGATGCGAGCTGGTGCGGTTGAGTTTACGGAGGCCGTTACGGTGACGCATGGTGCTATTCCTTTCAGTTCATTAATGCCGCCAGCCGGATCAGGTACTGGCGGGTGCACCGGGTGGCGTTGGTCAACGCGCCACCCATCTAAAAATTAACGCTTGTCGAGACCTTGGGGAGGCCAGTTCTCGAGACGTGCGCCCAAGGTCAGGCCGCGCGAAGCGAGGACTTCCTTGATTTCGTTGAGCGACTTGCGACCCAGATTCGGGGTCTTCAGCAGCTCGGTCTCGGTGCGCTGGATCAGGTCGCCGATGTAGTAGATGTTTTCGGCCTTCAGGCAATTGGCCGAACGCACCGTCAGTTCGAGCTCGTCGACCGGGCGCAGCAGGATCGGATCGAAACTGCTGGAACGCTGGGCCGGCGCGTCGAAGGCATCGACGAGGTCGGTGCCTTGCAGTTGCGCGAACACGGCGAGCTGCTCAACCAGGATCTTGGCCGAAGCACGGATGGCTTCCTCGGGCGAGATGGCGCCGTTGGTCTGGATCTCCATCACGAGCTTGTCGAGGTCGGTGCGCTGTTCGACGCGGGCGTTTTCGACTGCGTAGCTGACGCGGCTGACCGGCGAGAACGACGCGTCGAGGACGATGCGGCCAATGCTCTTGGTCGGCTCGTCGCCGAAGCGGCGCATCGTGCCAGGCACGTAGCCACGGCCCTTCTCGACCTTGATCTGCATGTCCAGCTTGCCGCCCTGCGACAGGTGGGCGATGACGTGCTCGGGATTGATGATTTCGACGTCGTGCGGCGTCTGGATGTCGGCCGCCGTGACGGGGCCTTCGCCTTCCTTGCGCAGGACGAGGGTCACTTCTTCACGGTTGTGCAGACGGAAGACGACGCCCTTGAGGTTCAGCATGATGTGAACCACGTCCTCTTGCACGCCGTCGATGGCCGAGTACTCGTGGAGCACGCCGGCAATCGTCACTTCAGTCGGCGCATAACCCACCATCGACGAGAGCAGCACACGGCGCAGGGCATTGCCCAGGGTGTGGCCGTAGCCGCGTTCGAACGGCTCCAGCGTGACCTTGGCGCGATGACCGCCCAGGGGCTCCACGTTGATGGATTTGGGTTTGAGCAAGTTGGTTTGCATGAGGTCTTTCTTTCAATACCCTCGGTTCGTTACACCGATAAGGCTGAGGACCAGCCGGGCAGAGCCTTCGAAGGGCAAATGCCCGGACGAGGAAACGCCGGCCGCGCTCTTGCGAGCGTGGCCGGCGGGGGAAAACATTAACGCGAGTACAACTCGACGATCAGCGATTCGTTGATCTCGGCGCCGAACTCGTCGCGGTCAGGCGCCTTCTTGAAGACACCTTCCAGCTTGGTGCCGTCGACGGTCACCCAGGCCGGCAGGCCGATGGAGTCGGCGAGCTTGAATGACTCGGTGACACGCAGCTGCTTCTTGGCCTTGTCGCGCACGGCGACGGCGTCACCAGCCTTGACCATGTAGGAGGCGATGTTGACGACTTCGCCGTTCACCGTGACACCCTTGTGCGAAACCAGCTGACGGGCTTCTGCGCGGGTCGAGCCGAAGCCCATGCGGTAGACGACGTTGTCCAGGCGCGATTCCAGCAGTTGCAGCAGGTTCACGCCGGTCGAGCCCTTGCGGCGCTCGGCTTCGGCGAAGTAGCGGCGGAACTGACGCTCCAGCACGCCGTACATCCGCTTGACCTTCTGCTTCTCGCGCAGCTGCAGACCGAAGTCGGACGTGCGCTGGCCAGAAGTGCGGCCGTGCTGGCCGGGCTTGCTGTCGAACTTGACCTTGTCGCTGATGGCGCGACGGGCGCTTTTCAGGTAGAGGTCGGTGCCTTCACGGCGGGAAAGTTTGCCCTTGGGGCCGAGGTAACGTGCCACTTTGCGTGTCCTTGTTCAATCTGACGTCGGGGCTCGAAACCGAGTTGCCTGACGCGAGTCCAGCCGGTGTTTTTATGGGCTTGGACGGTGGGCTTGGGAGCCGCCCCGAAATGAGGCCGACTCAAAACTGAAGCCGGCGCGGCACTGAAGTGCCCGCCGGCTCCGGGAAAACGCGCGATTATCGCACCGTCATTCGAATCTGCAATATCCCTGTCACCGAAGGGTGAAGGAGATCAGATCCGACGACGCTTCTGCGGACGGCAGCCGTTGTGCGGCACCGGCGTCACGTCAGAGATCGAGTTGATGCGGATGCCGAGCGCAGCCAGGGCGCGCACCGACGATTCGCGACCCGGGCCAGGGCCCTTGATCTTGACGTCCAGGTTCTTGATGCCCTGCTCTTGAGCAGCGCGACCCGCGACTTCAGCCGCCACCTGGGCTGCGAAAGGCGTCGACTTGCGCGAGCCCTTGAAGCCTTGGCCACCCGACGAAGCCCAGGACAGGGCGCCGCCTTGACGGTCGGTGATGGTGATGATCGTGTTGTTGAACGACGCGTGGACGTGCGCAATGCCGTCAGCAACGTTCTTGCGGACCTTCTTGCGAACCCGCTGAGCCGCCGCGTTGTTAGGAGCCTTTGCCATATTGACCTTCTTTCAGTTCGGGCAGCTTACTTCTTGCCGGTCGCAGCCGACTTGCGCGGACCCTTGCGGGTGCGTGCATTCGTACGGGTGCGTTGACCGCGCATCGGCAGGCCACGGCGATGACGGAAACCGCGGTAGCAACCGAGGTCCATCAGACGCTTGATGTTGATGGACTGCTCACGGCGCAGATCACCTTCGATGGTCAACTTGTTGACCTCGTCACGGATCTTTTCGAGATCGCCGTCGTTCAGGTCCTTGACCTTCTTGTCGAACGGGATGCCGCAGTTGTTGCAGATCTGCTGAGCGGTCGTACGGCCAATGCCGTAGATCGAGGTCAGACCGATCTCAGTGTGCTTTTGCGGCGGAATGTTGATACCAGCAATACGTGCCATGGTTGTCCTCTAGTCCTGTCGTGCGAGCCGGGGCTCAGCCTTGGCGCTGCTTGTGGCGCGGGTCGGTGCAGATCACACGCACCACACCCTTGCGGCGGATGATCTTGCAATTGCGGCACATCTGCTTTACGGATGCCGAAACTTTCATGGTGTGCTCCTTGGCCTAACGTCTTTTGCGCTCACACGCTTTCCCGGGGGTTCAAACAGCTCACTTCGCCCGGAACACGATGCGAGCACGACTCAAATCGTAGGGCGTCAATTCCACAGTCACTTTGTCGCCGGGGAGGATACGGATGTAGTGCATCCGCATCTTGCCGGAGATGTGCCCGAGGACGACATGCCCGTTCTCTAACTTCACACGAAACGTTGCGTTGGGCAAGTTCTCAACGACCTCACCCTGCATCTGAATGACGTCGTCTTTCGACATGCCAAAACTTCGTGTGGGTTAAAACAAATCTTTCCTTAAGTACAGCTCGCGCCCTGATCAGATCAAGACTTGAAGCTGGCCTTCTTCAGCAGCGATTCGTACTGCTGACTCATGATGTAGCTCTGCACCTGGGCCCAGAAGTCCATCGTCACGACGACGATGATCAACAGAGACGTGCCACCGAAATAGAACGGCACGTTGTACTTCAGGGTCAAAAATTCAGGCAACAGACAGACCAGCGTGATGTAGATCGCACCAGCCAATGTCAGTCGCGACAGGATCTTGTCGATGTGCTTGGCAGTTTGCTCACCCGGACGAATGCCCGGAATGAACGCGCCACTCTTCTTCAGGTTGTCTGCCGTCTCACGGCTGTTGAACACCAGAGCCGTGTAGAAGAAGCAGAAGAACACGATCGCGGCGGCATAGAGCAGCACATAGATCGGCTGGCCCGGCGCAACCATGCTCGCCAGATCCTTCAACCAACGCAGGCCATCACCCGTCGCAAACCAGCTCACCACCGTCGTCGGCAGCAGGATGATGGACGACGCGAAGATCGGCGGAATCACGCCCGACATGTTCAGCTTCAAGGGCAGGTGCGACGACTGGCCGCCATAGACCTTGTTGCCGACCTGGCGCTTGGCATAGTTCACCAGGATCTTGCGCTGACCGCGCTCGACGAACACCACGACATAGGTCACGGCGATGATCAGAGCGACGATGAAGAGCGCGGTGCCGTAGCCCATCGCACCGGTACGCACCAGTTCGAACAGACCACCAATGGCACCGGGCAAGCCCGCTGCGATACCGGCAAAGATCAGGATCGAGATGCCGTTACCCAGACCGCGCTCGGTGATCTGCTCACCCAGCCACATCAGGAACATCGTGCCGGCCACCAGGCTGGACACTGCCGTCAGGCGGAAACCGAAACCTGGGCTCAGCACCAAGCCAGCAGAACCTTCCAGTGCCAAGGCAATGGAGAGACTCTGGAACAGCGCCAGACCGAGCGTGGCGTAGCGGGTGTACTGGGTGATCTTGCGACGACCCGCCTCGCCTTCCTTCTTCAGCTGTTCCAGCGTCGGGACCACATAGGTCATCAGCTGCAGCACGATGGAAGCCGAGATGTACGGCGTGATGCCCAACGCGAACACGGTGAAGCGCGACAGCGCGCCGCCCGAGAACATGTTGAACAGGCTCAGGATGCCACCGGCTTGGCCCTTGAAGAACTGCTGCAGCTGGACAGGATCGATACCGGGCACGGGGATATGCGCCCCGATGCGGTAGACGACCATGGCCAGCAGCAGGAAGACAAGCCGACGACGCAGGTCGCCGAACTTGCCGCTCTTGGCCAGCTGATTCGCGTTGGTTGCCACGCTGGATCAGTTCCCTTGATTAGGCGACCGAGCCGCCCGCTGCCTCGATGGCCGCCTTGGCGCCCTTCGTGGCATTCACGCCCTTCAGCGTGACCTTGCGCTCGATGGCGCCGGACAGGATGACCTTGACCGACTTGGCCAGTTGGGGCACCAGGCCGACAGCTTTCAGCGTCGACACGTCGATCTCTTCGCCCGTCAGACCTTGCAGGTCGGACAGGTTGATCTCGACGCTGTACTTCAGCGTCAGCGACTTGAAGCCACGCTTGGGCAGGCGACGTTGCAGCGGCATCTGGCCGCCTTCGAAGCCGACCTTGTGGTAGCCGCCAGCGCGGGACTTCTGTCCCTTGTGGCCGCGACCTGCGGTCTTGCCCAGGCCGGAGCCGATGCCACGGCCGACACGGCGCTTGGCATGCTTGGCGCCCTCTGCGGGCTTGATCGTGTTGAGTTCCATCGTCTTGTCCTCAGTGTGCTTGGTGCTTAGAGCACCTGCACCAGATAGGCGATCTTGTTGATCATGCCGCGCACGGCGGGCGTGTCTTCCAGGGTGCTTTGGCTGTTCAGCCGACGCAGACCAAGGCCGACCACGGTGGCACGGTGCGAGGCGCGGCAGCCGATGGGGCTACGCACCAGCTTGACCGTCACGGTTTTCTTGTCAGACATGTTGTGCTCCGCGATCAGTTGAAGATTTCTTCAACCGTCTTGCCGCGCTTGGCTGCGACAGAGGCCGGCGTGGTGGAACGCTTGAGAGCGTCCAACGTGGCGCGGACCATGTTGTAAGGGTTGGTCGAACCGTGACTCTTGGTCACGATGTCGGTCACGCCCATCACTTCGAAGACAGCACGCATCGGGCCGCCGGCGATGACGCCGGTACCGGCAGGCGCCGGAGCCATGATGACGTGCGCTGCGCCGTGCTCACCCACCACGTTGTGGTGGATGGTGCCATTCTTCAGGCTGACCTTGACCATGTTGCGGCGAGCCGACTCCATGGCCTTCTGCACCGCAACCGGCACTTCCTTGGCCTTGCCCTTGCCCATGCCGATGCGGCCATCGCCGTCGCCGACCACGGTCAAAGCGGCGAAGGACAGCGTACGGCCACCCTTGACGACCTTGGTGACGCGGTTGACCGCGATCATCTTTTCCTTGAGGCCGTCGTCGTTGGCTTCAGCCTGCGCGCCGCGGGGTTGAAACTTTGCCATTTCGTATTCCTTGATGCGTCAGAACTGCAGACCGGCTTCGCGGGCTGCTTCGGCCAGGGCCTTGACACGGCCGTGATAGGCGAAACCCGAGCGGTCGAAAGCGACCTTCTCGACGCCGGCAGCCTTGGCCTTTTCGGCGATCAGCTTGCCCACGAGCGTGGCAGCGGCGACGTTGCCGCCGTTGCTGCTCAGTTGCTCGCGAACCGACTTCTCGGCCGTCGAAGCTGCAGCCAGCACCTGGCCGCCATCGTCGGAGACGACTTGGGCGTAGATGTGCAGGTTGGAGCGAAACACCGTCAGACGGGCCACGCGCTGGATCGCAATGCGAGCGCGGGTCTGGCGCGAACGACGCAGGCGTTGTTCTTTCTTGGTCATCATGGCGCTGCTCCTTACTTCTTCTTGGTCTCTTTGATGGTGACCTTCTCATCCGAATAACGGATGCCCTTGCCTTTGTAAGGCTCGGGGGGACGGAAGGCACGCACCTCAGCGGCGATCTGGCCGACGACCTGACGGTCAGCGCCCTTGATGATGATTTCGGTCTGCGTCGGGCACTCGACCTTGATACCAGCCGGCATGTCCTTCACCACGGGGTGAGAGAAACCGATCTGCAGGTTGAGCTTCTGACCCTGGGCTTGGGCGCGAAAACCCACGCCGACCAGGTTCAGCTTCTTCTCGAAGCCCTTGCTGACGCCGTTGACCATATTGGCCACCAGCGCTCTGAACGTGCCGCTCATCGCGTCGGCTTCCGACGACTCATTGGCGGGCACAAAGCTCAGCTTGCCGGCGTCATTCGTGACGTTGACCAGCTTGTTGGCCTTGCGCACCAGCGTGCCGAGCGCACCCTTGACGCTGATCGACTCAGCCGACACGGTCACATCCACGCCTTGTGGAATGGTGACCGGCATTTTTCCTACGCGGGACATTTTTGTCTCTCCTTCGCTTAGGCGACGTAGCAGAGCACTTCGCCACCGATACCGGCAGCGCGCGCCTTGCGGTCCGTCATCACGCCTTGCGGGGTGGTGACGATCGCGACGCCCAGGCCATTCATGACCTGAGGGATGTCGTGGCGGCCCTTGTAGATGCGCAGGCCGGGACGGCTCACACGCTCGATACGTTCGATGACCGGACGGCCAGCGTAGTACTTCAGCGAAATTTCCAGCTCGGGGCGGGCTGCCTCGCCGCGGACGGCGAATTCATCGATATAGCCTTCGTCCTTCAGGACCTTGGCGATAGCGACCTTCAGCTTCGACGACGGCATGACGACACTGGGCTTCTCAACGATCTGTGCGTTGCGAATCCGGGTCAGCATATCGGCGATAGGATCACTCATGCTCATTGCGATTTCTCCTAATCGAGCCGATTACCAGCTGGCCTTGACGACACCAGGGATGTCGCCCTTGAACGCCAGCTCACGGATCTTGTTGCGGCCCAGGCCGAACTTGCGGAAGGTGCCACGCGGGCGACCGGTCAGTTCGCAACGATTGCGCAGACGGGTCGGGTAAGCGTTGCGGGGGAACTTCTGCAGCTCCAGGCGAGCGGCATAACGCTCTTCATCCGACTTCTTGCTGTCGTCGATGATGGCCTTCAGCTCTGCGTACTTCTTCGCGAACTTGGCGACGAGTGCTTCGCGCTTCAGTTCACGTTGCTTGATGGAAGTTTTAGCCACAGATCACCTCAGTTCTTGAACGGGAACTTGAACGCAGCAAGGAGAGCCTTGGCTTCGTCGTCCGTCTTGGCAGTCGTCGTGATGCTGATGTTCAGACCACGCAGAGCATCCACCTTGTCGTATTCGATTTCGGGGAAGATGATCTGTTCTTTGACGCCGATGTTGTAGTTGCCACGACCGTCGAACGAGCGACCGGAGATACCCCGGAAGTCGCGAACTCGCGGCAGTGCGATCGTCACGAAGCGGTCCAGGAATTCATACATCTGGACGCCGCGCAGGGTCACCATCGCGCCGATGGGCACTGCATCACGGATCTTGAAGCCGGCGATGGCCTTCTTCGACTTCGTGACGACAGGCTTCTGGCCGGCGATCTTGGTCAGGTCACCCACGGCGTGGTCCATGACCTTCTTGTCGGCGACGGCCTCGCTCACACCCATGTTGAGCGTGATCTTGGTGATGCGGGGCACCTCCATGACCGACTTGTAGCCGAACTTTTCGACCAGGCCGGGCACGATGGTGTCGCGGTAATGCGTTTGAAGACGAGCCATGAGGGACCTCTTAAGCCTTGATCTCTTCGCCGGTCGACTTGAACACGCGCACCCGCTTGCCGTCGACGAGCTTGACGCCCACTCGATCAGCCTTGCCGGAAGCAGCGTTGAAGATCGCCACGTTGGATTGATGGATGGGCATGGTCTTGTCGACAACGCCGCCGGTGGTGCCCTTCATGGGATTGGGCTTGACGTGCTTCTTGACGACATTGATGCCGTCAACCACAACGTGGTCGACATCGGTGCGGGCGGACACGGTGCCGCGCTTACCCTTGTCGCGGCCGGTCAGCACAATGACCTGGTCGCCGGTACGAATCTTGTTCATGGCTTACCTCAGACAGTGGGGGCTCAAAGCACCTCGGGCGCCAGCGACACGATCTTCATGAAGCGCTCGGTACGCAGTTCACGCGTGACCGGGCCGAAGATGCGGGTGCCGATCGGCTCCAGCTTGGCGTTGAGCAGCACGGCGGCATTGCCGTCGAACTTGACGAGCGAGCCGTCCTGGCGGCGCACGCCCTTGGCGGTACGAACCACCACGGCGCTGTAGACCTCGCCCTTTTTCACGCGACCACGCGGGGCAGCTTCTTTGATGCTGACCTTGATGATGTCGCCAATGTGCGCATAGCGGCGCTTGGAGCCGCCCAGCACCTTGATGCACTGAACGGACTTCGCACCAGTGTTGTCCGCGACATCAAGCCGCGATTGCATTTGGATCATGTCTGTCCCCAACTTGCCCCGAGTTGCCGGCTTTGCAGCACAGCGCGTCGGTCAGTCTTGGGCCCGTAAGTCAAACAGCTGAGGCGTTGCGCCTTGGCTGCCCAACGGTTGTGGGCGGATCCGAAGCCAGCTTTGGGCAGTTGCGTAGCAAGTGCGCTGGCGTTCGGCGAAGCTAAGCATTATGCAACGAGTAGGTCGCTGCCGTCAATGCTTCTCGCGCAAGATTTTCTGTGTACGGGTTCAGGCTGCCGTGGCCTGGGCCAGCATCGTCGCCGCATCGCTGACCTCGAACTTGCCTGGACCTTCGACGTTCAACGTCTTGACGACGCCGTCCTTGACCAGCATCGAATAGCGCTGCGAGCGCACGCCCATGCCTTTGGAGGTGAGGTCAAGCGTCAAGCCGGTGGCCTGGGCGAACAGGGCACTGCCGTCGGCCATCATGCGCACCTTGCCGGCAGTCTTCTGGTCACGGCCCCACGCGCCCATGACGAAGGCGTCGTTGACCGACACGCACCAGATCTCGTCAACACCAGCAGCCTTCAGCGCCTCGGCGGACTCGACATAGCCGGGCACATGCTTGGCCGAGCAGGTGGGCGTGTAGGCACCCGGCAGCGCGAAGATGGCGATGGTCTTGCCGGCCGTGGCCTTCTCGATGTCGAAGCTGTTGGGGCCGAGCGTGCAGCCCTCGCCCTCGACTTCGATGAACTCTTGCAGGCTGCCCGCAGGCAGCTTGTCGCCAATCTTGATCATGTGTCAGTCCTCTGTGGGTTCCGGAAACGAAAAACCGGCGCGCCAGTTACCCAGCGCGCCGGTTGTGCAGCGGTCATGCGACCGGTGTCTTTAGACGATCTCGGCCTTCTCGACCAGGCGGGTCACGACCCAGCTCTTGGTCTTGGAGATCGGACGGCCTTCGCTGATCTCGACCACGTCGCCATTCTTGTACTCGCCCTTTTCGTCGTGGGCGTGGTACTTGCGGGAACGGGCCACGATCTTGCCGTAGAGCTCATGCTTGGCGCGACGCTCGACCAGGACGGTGACCGTCTTGGAGCGCTTGTCGCTGACCACGCGACCGACGAGGGTGCGTGTGTTCTTCGTCACTTCGACTTGGGCCTCAGTCATTTCGTGGCCTCCTTCTTCTTCTGCGCCAGGATGGTCTTGGCACGCGCGATGTCGCGGCGGGTGTTGCCCAGTTCGCTGTGGTTGGTCAGCTGCTGGGTGGCCTTTCGCATGCGCAGGCCGAAGTGGGCCTTCAGCAGATCGGTCACTTCCTTTTCGAGGGCAGTGACGTCCTTGGCGCGGAGTTCAGTTGCTTTCGTCATGGTGTCTTCCTCAGGTACCGACCTGGCGGGCCACGAAGGTGCAACGCAGCGGCAGCTTGGCAGCGGCCAGCGTGAACGCCTCGCGAGCCAGCACTTCAGGCACGCCGTTGATCTCGTAGAGCACCTTGCCGGGCTGAATTTCAGCCACGTAGTACTCCGGGTTGCCCTTGCCGTTGCCCATGCGGACTTCGGCAGGCTTCTGCGAGATGGGCTTGTCCGGGAAGATGCGGATGAAGATCCGACCGCCACGCTTGATGTGACGCGAGATCGCGCGGCGAGCCGCTTCGATCTGGCGCGCCGTCAAGCGGCCGCGTTCGGTGGCCTTCAGGCCGAAATCACCGAAAGACACCGCGGCGCCGCGAGTCGCAACACCCGTGTTGCGGCCCTTCTGCTCCTTGCGGTACTTACGACGAGAGGGTTGCAGCATATTTATTCTCCTTTGGCCTCACCACCGGCTGCGGGGACCTTGCGGACCACGCGCTTGGCAGCGGGCTTGGCTGCGTCACCCGTGGGGGCGGCGGCAGCGGGCTGATCTGCTCCGTCACGCGGGCCACGGTCGCTACCCGGGCGGCCACGGCCACCAGGAGCGCCCGGACGGGCGTTACGGCGCGGGCGGCGATCGTCTTCGGCGCCTGCGGGGGTGTTGATGACCGGTGCATCGCCATTGGCTAGACGGTCACCGCGATAGACCCACACCTTGACGCCAATGACGCCGTAGGTGGTCTTGGCTTCAGAGAAGCCGTAGTCGATGTCGGCCTTCAGGGTGTGCAGGGGCACACGACCTTCGCGATACCACTCGGTACGTGCGATTTCGATGCCGTTCAGACGGCCAGCGCTCATGATCTTGATGCCCTGGGCACCCAGACGCATCGCGTTCTGCATCGCGCGCTTCATGGCGCGGCGGAACATGATGCGCTTCTCGAGCTGCTGGGTGATCGAGTCGGCGATCAGCTGAGCATCGACTTCAGGCTTGCGCACTTCTTCGATGTTGACGGCGACGGGCACGCCCAGACGCTTGGTCAGTTCAGCCTTCAGCGCTTCGATGTCCTCGCCCTTCTTGCCGATCACGACGCCCGGACGAGCCGAGTAGATCGTGATGCGTGCGTTCTTGGCGGGGCGCTCGATGAGGATGCGCGAGACGGCAGCATTCTTGAGCTTGGCCTTCAGGTACTCACGAACGCGCAGATCTTCGGCCAGCATCGTGGCGAAGTTCTGGTTGTTCGCATACCAGCGCGAAGCCCAGTTACGGGTGACAGGAAGGCGGAAGCCAACCGGATGGATTTTTTGTCCCATGTCTTTGCGCCTTAGTTGCCGACAGCCACAAAGATGTGGCAGGTGGGCTTGCTGATGCGGTTGCCGCGGCCCTTGGCGCGAGCCGAGAAGCGCTTCAGCGTGGCACCCTGCTCGACGTAGATCGAGGTGACCTTGAGCTCATCAATGTCAGCGCCGTCATTGTGTTCGGCGTTGGCGATGGCGCTTTCCAGCGCCTTCTTGATGATCAGGGCCGCCTTCTTCTGGGTGAATTCCAGGATGTTGAGCGCGTGGTCCACCTTCTTGCCGCGGATCAGGTCAGCCACGAGGCGACCCTTGTCACAGGAGAGGCGAACGCCACGAACGATTGCTTTGGTTTCCATCGTTGGCATCCTTACTTCTTCCCGGCCTTCTTGTCGGCCGGGTGGCCCTTGAAGGTGCGGGTCAGTGCGAATTCACCCAGCTTGTGGCCGACCATCTGGTCAGACACATAAACCGGCACGTGTTGCTTGCCGTTGTGCACGGCGATCGTCAGACCGATGAATTCGGGCAGGATCGTCGAGCGGCGCGACCAGGTCTTGATGGGCTTCTTGTCTTTGATGGCAACCGCCTTGTCGACCTTGGCCAGCAAGTGGTGGTCAACAAAGGGGCCCTTCTTCAGTGAGCGAGTCATGGCCTAGCCCTTACTTCTTGCGACGCGAGACGATGAACGTCTGCGTGCGCTTGTTGTTGCGAGTGCGGTAGCCCTTCGTCAGGGTGTTCCACGGCGACACAGGGACCTGGCCCTCGCCAGTGCGGCCTTCGCCACCACCGTGCGGGTGATCCACCGGGTTCATCGCCACACCGCGAACGGTCGGACGGATACCCTTCCAGCGGATCGCGCCGGCCTTGCCGTACTGGCGCAGGCTGTGCTCTTCGTTGCTCACTTCACCGATGGTGGCGCGGCATTCGACATGCACGCGGCGAACTTCGCCAGAGCGCAGACGGATCTGAGCGTAGACGCCTTCACGAGCCATCAGGACGGCAGAGGTACCGGCCGAACGGATCATCTGGGCACCCTTGCCAGGCTGCAGCTCGATGCAATGAATCGTCGAGCCCACGGGGATGTTGCGGATCGGCAGCGTGTTGCCAGCCTTGATCGGCGCTTCCGAGCCGCTCAGGATGGTCGCGCCCACTTCCAGACCTCGCGGAGCGATCACGTAGCGGCGCTCGCCGTCGGCGTAGCACACCAGCGCGATGTGGGCGGTGCGGTTCGGGTCGTACTCGATGGTCTCGACCTTGGCCGGAATGCCGTCCTTGTTGCGCACGAAGTCGACGACACGGTAGTGGTGCTTGTGACCACCGCCCTTGTGGCGAATCGTGATGTGACCGTTGTTGTTGCGGCCAGCGTTCTGGATTTGCGGCTCAAGCAAAGCTGCATGGGGCGCGCCCTTGTGCAGATGCTTGTGCACCACCTTGACAACGCCACGGCGACCGGGCGAGGTAGGTTTGACTTTGACGATGGCCATTTACGCGGCCTCCCCGGAGAAATTGAGCTCTTGACCCGCCTTCAAGGAGACGTAGGCCTTCTTGATGTGGTCACGACGGCCGGCACGGCCACCGAAGCGCTTCGTCTTGCCCTTGACTTGGACGACGTTGACCGCCTCGACCTCGACCTTGAACATCAGTTCAACAGCGGCCTTGATCTCGGGCTTGGTGGCGTCGCGCAGGACCTTGAACAGGACCTGGTTGTGCTTCTCGGCAACTTGCGTGGCCTTTTCGGACACGATGGGCGCGAGCAGCACGGAGGCCAGACGGCCTTCGGAATACTTGGTGACGCTCATGCCAGCATCTCCTTGAGTTGCTCGACCGCAGCCTTGGTCACCAGCACCTTCTTGTAGAAGACGAGGGACAGGGGGTCGGCGTAGCGCGGCTCGACAACCAGCACATTGGCCAGGTTGCGCGAAGCCAGCAGCAGGTTGTCATCGACGACGTCGGAGATGACCAGCACCGAGTCCAGGCCCATGGCCTTGAACTTGGCGGCCAGCAGCTTGGTCTTGGGGGCTTCGATCGAGATCGAATCCACCACGGCCAGGCGGCCTTCACGGGCCAGCTGCGACAGGATCGCGGCCATGCCGGCGCGGTACATCTTCTTGTTCAGCTTGTGCGAGAAGTTCTCGTCAGGCATGTTCGGGAAGATGCGACCGCCGCCACGCCACAGTGGCGACGAGGTCATACCGGCGCGAGCGCGGCCGGTGCCCTTTTGACGGAAAGGCTTCTTGGTCGAGTGATGGACCTGTTCACGGTCCTTCTGGGCACGGGTGCCTTGGCGAGCGTTGGCCTGGAAGGCCACGACCACCTGGTGTACCAGGGCTTCGTTGTAGTCGCGAGCGAAGATGGTGTCAGGCGCGTCCACCTTGGAGGTGGCCTGACCCTGCTCGTTGAGGAGCTCGAGCTGCATCAGTTGGCTCCCTTCTTGACTTTGACCTTGACGGCCGGGCGAACGACGACGTGGCCGTTCTTGGAACCCGGGACCGCACCGCGGACCAGCAGCAGTTGACGGGCCTCGTCAACGCGCACGATGTCCAGGTTCTGGGTGGTGACGGTTTCGTCGCCCATGTGGCCGGTCATCTTCTTGCCCGGGAACACGCGGCCCGGGTCTTGCGCCATCGAGATCGAGCCCGGCACGTTGTGCGAACGGCTGTTGCCGTGCGACGCGCGCTGCGAGCTGAAGTTGTGGCGCTTGATGGTGCCCGCGAAGCCCTTGCCGATGGACGTGCCTTGCACGTCGACCAGCTGGCCCGTCGCGAACAGCGTCACCGGCACGGTGCCACCAGCTTGGTACTGGGCAGCAACGTCGGCTTCGACGCGGAATTCCTTGAGGATTTCACCGGCTTCGACACCCGCCTTGGCGAGGTGGCCAGCTTCAGGCTTGGTGACGCGCGATGCTTTGCGCGTACCGAACGCCACTTGAATGGCGCTGTAACCGTCGGTCTGTTCGGTCTTGATCTGGGTCACGCGGTTGTTGGACACGTCCAGCACCGTCACAGGAATGGCATCGCCATCGTCCGTGAAGATGCGCATCATGCCCACCTTGCGGCCCAGCAATCCGAGACGATTGCTAAGACTCATGTTTTTTCTCCAGCCCCCGCCGCACGAACTCGCGCCCACGCCTTGGAAGCTATTGCGAACACCCGACATCGATTGGCCGGGCTGACTTGTGTGGCGACGCTTGCGAATCACCACGCGAACCTCCTGGGCAGGCATGGCCCATCCAGGAAAGCTGGCGAGTATAGCCTGCGGGACGATGCTGACGCAAGTGCCAGGCCGCCCAACCCAAAGGACAAGGCCCCGGCCTGTCGAGACAGGGCCGGGGCCTTGGAACACCAGCCCGAAGGCCGATGAATTACTGCAACTTGATTTCCACGTCGACGCCGGCGGGCAGGTCGAGCTTCATCAGCGCGTCGACCGTCTTGTCGGTCGGGTCGACGATGTCCATCAGGCGCTGGTGCGTGCGGATCTCGAACTGGTCGCGCGACGTCTTGTTGACGTGCGGCGAACGCAGGATGTCGAAACGCTCCATGCGCGTCGGCAGGGGCACGGGGCCCTTGACGATGGCACCGGTGCGCTTGGCGGTCTCGACGATTTCAAGGGCCGACTGGTCGATCAGCTTGTAATCAAACGCCTTCAGGCGGATGCGGATCTTTTGCTTTTGCATGACGATTCCTTAAAGAGCAGGCTGGCAGCCGCACGCCGGGCGCGCGGTGCGAAGCAAAAGTTGATTACGCGAGGATCGTTGCAACGACGCCCGAGCCGACGGTACGACCGCCTTCACGGATGGCGAAGCGCAGGCCGGTTT
>NZ_CEEDEB010000002.1:559560-752088 GCF_979253795.1 Roseateles sp. AC306 | reverse complement strand
AAGACGCAATCAAATGAAAGCTGATTCCGCTGCAAGTAGTCATACTTGTGGTGTGCAGATTAGGCATCGCCTAGGTTTTGCTGACTCTACGAATTGGGTTTGTTGACCTCGTCAACAGACCAACCAGTCAAGCCTGACGACCATAGCGACTTGGTCCCACTCCTTCCCATCCCGAACAGGACAGTGAAACGAGTCAGCGCCGATGATAGTGCGGATTCCCGTGTGAAAGTAGGTCATCGTCAGGCTAGTTATTAAAGCCAACCCCCACCATTTGAAGATGGTGGGGGTTTCGCTTTTGGAGCTGTAATACTGATTCCGCCGTAGTGTGGTATCTGCCATCCCGGAATGATCGACGACGCCTCGATCAAACGGGCTGGGCTTGTCGAGATTGCAAGTGATGTCTCCGCTGCAACCGCATTCGCCGTAATCTCGCCGCGACCCGCTCAGGCCGCCCTGCATCTCCCGATGATGCCGCGTCTTACCCGTCAAAATCGCGTCCAGTCAACTACAGCGCAAATTCCATGAGCGATCAGCTGTGGCTCTTTGGTGAAGAGCCAGCGCCGGTGATGTTTGTGCCGCCTGTCTTGGCTAGCGGATGCCAGCCCAGCGGCTACTCCCTGTTCTTCGCAATCCGACCTTCACCCGCAGACTTGTTTCGTTGCGGCCAGTGCGTCGGTGGCCTGCGTCAGCAGCATGGCTCCGCTCGTGCCAAACCCATGGTCGCCGAGCGACTGCACGTGTCGTTGATGGAGGTCGCGAAGTTCGAACGCGAACTGCTGCAGTCGGTGCTGGACGACGCCATGGCGGCGGCAGCTCAGCTTCGACCCAGCGGGCCGCTCAAGCTCGGATTTGATCACCTCGAAAGCTTCTCCACGCATCCCGCTTGCGTGCTGGGCTGCACCGCTGACACCCGGCAGCAGGTGCTGACGGTGCGAGATCAACTGGTGCTCTGGTTGAGGCGACGCGGCCTGAAGCCTTTGGCGTTGAGTTCACCACACATGACGGCCTACTACGACCCAGCGCGTCTGGAGGGAAATCACGCCATCGAACTGCTGACATGCGTGGCAAGCCATGTCAGCCTGCTCCTCAGCTACAAGGGCTGCACAGAGCACAAACTACTTGGGGAATGGCCTTTGTGAACCTGCACACAGGCCGGCCTACGGACATCAAGAAGCTCAAACGTTGAACAGGAAATGCAGCACGTCGCCATCCTTGACGACGTACTCCTTGCCTTCCGCTCGCATCTTGCCCGCGTCCTTGGCGCCCTGTTCGCCGCGATGCTTGATGAAGTCGTCGTAGGCGATGGTCTGGGCGCGGATGTAGCCCTTCTCGAAATCGGTATGGATGACGCCGGCCGCCTGCGGGCCGGTGTCGCCGACGTGGATGGTCCAAGCGCGCACTTCCTTCACGCCGGCGGTGAAGTAGGTTTGCAGGCCCAGCAGCTTGAAGGCGGCGCGGATGAGGCGGTTCAGGCCCGGTTCGTCCTGGCCCATCTCGGCCAGGAACATCGCGCGGTCTTCGTCGGCCATGTCGGCCAATTCGGCTTCGGTCTTGGCGCAGATGGCGACGACGGGCGCGTTCTGGCTGGCGGCGTACTCGCGCAAGCGATCAAGGAAAGGGTTGTTCTCGAAGCCGTCCTCCGACACGTTGCCAACGAACATCGCCGGCTTGGCGGTGATCAGGCACAGCGGCTTCAGAATGAACAGCTCTTCCTTGCTGAAGTCGATGGAGCGCACCGGCTTCGCTTCATTCAGCGCCGCCTCGCATTTCTCCAGCACCTTCACAAGCGCGATCGCTTCCTTGTCGCCGGCGCGTGCCACCTTGTTGTAACGGTGAAGGCTCTTGTCCACGGTGCCCAGATCGGCCAGGCAGAGTTCGGTCTGGATCACCTCAATGTCGGAGATCGGGTCGATGCGGCCGCTGACGTGGATGACGTTCGGGTCCTCGAAGCAGCGCACGACGTTGACGATCGCATCGGTCTCTCGGATGTGCGATAGGAATTTGTTGCCCAGGCCTTCGCCTTTGCTGGCGCCCGCCACCAGGCCGGCGATGTCGACGAACTCGACCACGGCTGGCAGCACGCGTTCCGGGCTGACGATCTCGGCCAACGCCGCCAGGCGCGGGTCGGGCAGTTCGACGATGCCGACGTTGGGTTCGATAGTGCAGAACGGGTAGTTCTCGGCGGCGATGCCGGCTTTGGTGAGGGCGTTGAAAAGCGTGGACTTGCCGACATTGGGCAGGCCCACGATGCCGCATTTGAGGCTCATGGCAAGGCTTCCGTTGGGGAGAGGCGTCCGGCCGTTGCCGGCGCCGAAGCGGGCGATTTTAGTCGGCCGGCGCGTTGCGTCCGTGAGCGTGACCGGAAGCATGATCCGGTCGTACCCCCTGCCTACAATCGCCAGATGCAAAGCGTGGTGCAAAGTGTCGACGTGCTGGTGAGGGGACGGGGCGCCGTGGGCAGCAGCCTGGCCCTCAGCCTCGCTGTCCAGGGCCTCAACGTCGGCCTGAGCGGCTCGCCCGAAGCTCCGCGTGCGGACGATGTCCGGACCTATGCGCTGAACGCCGCCTCGATCGCTCTGCTGACGGAGCTGAAGGTCTGGGCGAGCTTGCCGGCAGATGCGGTGAGCCCGGTCTATGACATGGTCGTCTGTGGCGATGCCACTGAAGGCCAGCCCGCCGGGCGGCTGAGCTTCTCGGCCTGGCAGCAGGGCTTGCGCGAGCTGGCAGTCATCGTCGATGCCGGTGCGCTGGATGCACAACTGGCCACGGCGCTGCGCTTCTCGCCTCATGTGCACAACGTGGCCGACACCACGCCCGCCGCCCTGACGGCGCTTTGCGAGGGCCGTGAATCGGCTGCGCGTGCGGCGCTGGGCGTCGAGTTCAAGCCGCGCGCCTATGGGCATCGGGCCCTCGCCGCGCGCTTGAGTGCGGATCGCCCGCATCAGGGCGTCGCGCGTCAATGGTTCCAGCCGGGTGGCGAGGTACTGGCCCTGCTGCCCTTCGAGCGGCCGGCACCCGGAGCGTCCTACGGCCTGGTCTGGTCATGCGCCGAGGCCAGAGCCGAACAGTTGCAGGCCTTGTCTGTGCAGGACTTCGAGCGTGAACTGAATGCCGTCACTGGCGGCGCCGCAGGCGAACTCAAGCTCGGCAGTGAGCGATCCAGCTGGCCCCTCGCGCTCGCCCGTGCCGACGCGGTCAGCGGCCCCGGCTGGGTGTTGCTGGGTGATGCTGCTCATATCGTCCACCCGCTGGCCGGCCAGGGGCTCAACCTCGGCCTGGGTGACGTCGCCGCGCTGGCTCGCGTGCTGGCCGAACGCGAACCCTGGCGACCCCTCGGCGACGAGCGCCTGCTGCGCCGCTACGCCCGCGAGCGCCTGGCGCCCACGCTGGCCATGGGTGAGCTGACCGACATGCTGCAACGCCTGTTTGCCCACGCTTCTCCTGCTGCCCAAGGCCTGCGCAACCGCGGCCTGGACGCGCTCAATCAACTCACCCCCGTGAAGCGCTGGCTCACCCAGCGTGCCCTCGGGCTCTAACCTCCCATGGGTTCGCCGCGCATCGTGTTGTCTTCCTTCGTCCGCTTTCTGCCCGGCTTCTTGCTCATCGCCGCCTGCCTGCCTGCCTCGGCCGACGAGCCCGTCACTCGCAAGGCGCCGCCGATCGCGCGTGCCGCGAATGCGTCCGCCGCCCCCAAGGTCGATGAGGCCAGCATTCGGAAGATCCTGGCCGAACGCATGCCCGCCGCGCCGAAGATCGATGCAGTGCGGCCGTCGCCCATGCCCGGGCTGTGGGAGGTCGTCATTGGCAACGAAGTCCGCTACACCGACCCCACCGGCAGCTTCCTGCTCGAAGGCGAACTCATCGACCTCAAGGCCAAAAAGAACCTGACCGAGGAGCGGGTCAACCAACTTAACCGCGTCGATTTCGCGGCCCTGCCGTTCAAGGACGCGGTGGTGTGGAGGAACGGCAACGGCAAGCGCCGCATCGCGGTCTTCGCCGACCCCAACTGCGGCTACTGCAAGCGCTTCGAGGCATCGTTGCAAGAGCTGAAGGACGTCACGGTCTACACCTTCCTGCTGCCCATCCTCGGCGGCGATTCGCCGGAGAAGACGCGCGCGATCTGGTGCGCCAAGGACCGTTCGGGCGCCTGGCTGGGCTGGATGCTCAAGGGCGAACAGCCGCCCAAGCCCGGCGCGACCTGCGACGACTCGGCCATCGAGCGCAACCTGGCGCTCTCGCGCAAGATCCACGTCAACGGCACGCCGGCCATCCTGCTGGAAGACGGCAACCGCATCCCTGGCGCCGTGGGTGCAGTCGAGCTCGAGAAGCGCCTGCAGGCCCTGGCCGCACCGGCCAGGAAGTCCTGATGCCGATGAGCGCTGAACATCGCGAACTGGCTCATCGCCTGGGTTACGCAGGCCTCATCCCTTTCGTGCTCGGCTGCCTGCTGATCTGGCTGATCGGTGACCGCGATCTCGACCAGCACGCCTTTGTCAGCCTGGCCATGTCGGCCTATGCCGGCTTGGTCATCGCCTTTCTCGGCGGCATTCATTGGGGCCTGTCCTTTGCTCGTGGCCTGCCCGGGCGACAGCCGCTCGTCTGGGGCGTTTGTGCTGCGCTGCTGGGTTGGCTCGGCGTGCTGATGGCACCCTATGCCGGCCTGGCACTGCATGGCGGCGTGCTGATCGCCTGCTACGTCGTCGACCGCCGTGTCTACCCGCAGCTGGGCGCTGCCGACTGGCTGACGCTGCGTTTCCGGCTCACGCTGGTGGGCGCTCTGAGCTGCTTCCTCGCCGCCGCGGGCAGCTGATGACGGGGCCGCGCTACCGGGTCGAGCTGGCCGACACCACAGTCCACCGCTACCGCGTCACCTTGACGCTGGCCAACCCTGCGGCCGAGGAGGAGCTCAGCCTGCCGGTGTGGATTCCCGGCAGCTATCTGGTGCGTGAGTTCGCCAAGCATCTGAGCGGCATGAGCGCGCGACAGGGCAGCCGCGAGCTGGCCGTCGAGCAGCTCGACAAGGCAAGCTGGCGCGTTCGCTGCACAGGGCGTGCCGCCTTGACAGTCAGCTACGACGTCTACGCCTTCGACGCCTCAGTGCGCACCGCCTGGCTGGACAGCCAGCGCGCCTTCTTCAACCCCAGCAGCGTGTGCCTGCGGGCGCATGGCCGCGAGGGCGAAGCGCATCGCATCGAGCTGGCAGGCGTGCCCAAGGGCTGGCGAGTGGCGACTGAGATGCGCGAGCGCGACGGCGGCTTCGAGGCCGCTGGCTATGACGAACTGGTCGACCATCCCTTCGAGATCGGCCCGCACTGGCAGGGCGAGTTCACGGCCGCTGGCGTGACTCATCGCATCGTCGTGGCGGGTGCCTGGCCGAGCTTTGACGGCAAGCGATTGCTGGCCGACGTGCAGCGCATCTGCGAGTCGCAGATCGCGTTCTGGCGTGATGGCAAGAACAGCGTGCCGTTCCAGCGCTACAGCTTCCTGCTCTGGGCCGTGGACGACGGCCATGGCGGCCTTGAGCACCGCGCCAGCACCGCACTGATCTGCGCACGCCGCGAGCTGCCTACGGCCGCCGAGAGTGCTGCGCCGAGCGACAACTATGCAAGGCTGTTGGGCCTGTTCAGCCACGAGTACTTCCACGCCTGGAACGTGAAGCGGCTGCGGCCGGCCGAGTTCGCCACCTTCGACTACCAGCGCGAAAACTACACCGAGCTGCTGTGGTTCTTCGAAGGATTCACCAGCTACTACGACGAGCTGTTCCTGCACCGCGCCGGCCTCATCGACGCGTCGCGCTACCTCAAGCTGCTGGTGGCCTCGGTCAACGGCGTTCTGGCTGCGCCGGGGCGCCGTGTGCAGCCCTTGGCGCAAGCCAGCTTCGAGGCCTGGACCAAGTACTACCGGCCCGACGAGAACAGCCCCAACGCGACGAGCAACTACTACGCGCAGGGCGCGCTGGTAGCGCTGTGCCTGGACCTGAGCCTGCGTGCGCACAAGTCCAGCTTGGATGCCTTGATGCTTCAACTGTGGGCGAGCAGCGCAGGTGGGCCGGTCAGCGAAGGAGACATCCTCGCAGCGGTGACGGCGCTGGGCGGCGACGAGCTCGCGGCGCAATTGCACGGCTGGGTGCATGGCACGGGCGAACTGCCTTTGCGCGAGCTGCTGGCCACGCACGGCGTCGACTGGCGCGACGACGGCCGTCAGAGCGTCGCCCAGCGCCTCGGCCTGCGGGCGCGAGAGTCCGCGTTGACCGGCGTTCAGGTCAGCCATGTGCTGACCGGCGGCGCGGCTGAGGCGGCTGGCGTCAGTGCGCGCGACGAGATCCTGGGCTGCAACGGCTGGCGGCTGCGCCGGCTGGACGATGCATTGGGTCTGCTGGCCGCTGGCGAAACGCGGCTGCGCCTGGTTCTCAGCCGCGACCAGCGCCTTGTGGAGTTGGCGGTCGAGTTGCCGCCCACACGGCCCGCCGCTGTCGCCCTCACATTGGCCGACGGCGCGCAGCCCCACCGGCGCCGCTGGCTCGGCGCCTGAAGACGCTGCCATGAAGACACCACGGCCACCTTGGCTGCTGGTGCTGGCCGTGCTGGGTCTGCACCTGCTGCTTGGCCGCGAGGTGCAGCGCATCCAGGAGGGTTGGCTGCATGAAGGCCCGCCGCCCATGCCGCCGCGTATGCAGGTCGAGTTCGTGCAGGAGCTGGCGATGCAGCCACCGGTGGCTGTCCGTGTGGTGCCGCCACCGCCGCCTGAGCCCACTCGCAAGCCTGAGCCTGCTGCCGCGCCGACCGCAGCGCAGGCAGCATCCCAGCCGGCCTCTGAGCCTGAACCGGCACGTGAACCCACGCTGGAGCCGCCGTCCGAACGCATGGCCGAGGCAGCGTCAGCGCCCGCCGAAGCCGCATCGGTCGTCGCCGAGGCCGCTTCCGCCGCGTCCAACGCAGAGCCGGGCCCCGAATGGCCGCTCTCCACACGGCTGACCTATGCGCTGACCGGCAACTACCGGGGGCCCGTCTACGGCCAGGCGCAGGTCGAATGGCTGCGCAAGGGTGCCGACTACCAGGTCCATCTGGACGTGTCCGTCGGCCCCAACTTCGCACCCTTCATCACCCGGCGCATGAGCAGCCAGGGCCAGCTGACCACCGAGGGCATTGCGCCGCAACGGTATGACGAAGAGACGAAATTCATCCTCGGCGATGCCCGCCGCGCCAGCGTCTTCTTCCTGCCCGCCGAGGTGCAACTGTCCACCGGCCAGCGCCAGCTTACGCAGCGCGGCGCACAGGATTCCGCCAGCCAGTTCGTGCAGCTGACCTGGCTCTTCATGACCGGCCGCGAGCCGCTGCAGGCCGGCCGCATCGTGCAGTTCCCGCTCGTGTTGCCGCGAAAGCAGTACGCCTGGCAGTACGAGGTGGTCGGCGAAGCCCTGCTGGACACGCCGATGGGCCCCGTCGCCAGCTGGCACATCCGGCCGACCGCGCAGACCCGCGCGCGGGTGGGCGGTGGCGACCTGGTCGCCGAGGCCTGGCTGGCGCCGTCCCTGCAATACCTGCCCGTGCGCCTGGTCATCCGCCAGGACGAGCAGACCTACATCGATCTGATGCTCAAGAGCGCGCCGCTGCAGGCCGCGCCAGAATCGACCAACGACATCCCCCGGAGGCTGAGCCAATGACCACTTACGAATGCATCCTCACCGCCGTCCACGGCGACGGCCCACGCAAGACCGCGCTGATCACGCTGAACCGCCCCAAGGCGCTGAATGCGCTGAACGACCAGCTCATGGACGAGCTGGGCGAGGCGCTGCTGGCCTTCGACGCCGACGACGGCATCGGCTGCATCGTGCTGACCGGCTCGGAGCGCGCCTTTGCGGCCGGGGCCGACATCCCGACCATGCTGCCCCACACCTTCGTCACGGCCTTCAAAAGCGGCCTGCTGTCCAGGAACTGGGAAACCATCCTGCAGGTGCGCAAGCCCGTCATCGCGGCTGTGGCCGGCTTCGCGCTCGGCGGCGGTTGCGAACTGGCCATGATGTGCGATTTCATCATCGCCGCCGACTCCGCGAAATTCGGCCAGCCCGAGATCAAGCTCGGCATCGTGCCCGGCGCCGGCGGTACGCAGCGCCTGCCGCGCTCCATCGGCAAGAGCAAGGCCATGGACATGCTGCTGACGGCCCGCATGATGGGCGCAGCGGAGGCCGAGAGCGCCGGCCTGGTGTCGCGCGTCGTGCCGGCGGACAAGCTGCTGGAGGAAGCACTGGCAGCGGCCGAGACCATCAACGGCTTCAGCGGCCCGTCCGCCGCGCTGATCAAGGAACTGGTGAACCTGGCTTACCAGACGCCGCTGACCGACGGCGTGGCTGTCGAGCGGCGCTACTTCCACGCGCTGTTCGGCAGCCACGATCAGCGCGAAGGCATGGAAGCCTTCCTGGCCAAGCGGGCGCCGAACTTCGAGCACCGTTGACTTGGTATGGCGAAACGATGACGAACTAGGGATAACTGTTTGCGCTGAAGGAATAGTCAGTTCCCGCGAGCCTGGTGTTTCTACTGAGTTGCTCTCCCTACAGTTCAGGCCATGGACAGCGCGGTCGCGTTGTCCGAATGACCCAAGCAGGACGTTCCTGCCACTGAAGGAGCCCGTCATGAGCAAGCTGTCCACCATCATCGCCGCCACCCTGTTGATCGCCGCCGGTGCCGCATCTGCCCAATCCACTCCGGTGACCCGCGAGCAAGTCATCGCCGAACTGGTTGCCGCCCGCAACAGCGGAGAACTCGGTGCCATCCAGGGCGAAGCCGGCGTTGTCATCACCACCCCGACCAGCGCCAAGGCCGCCCCCGTTCTTACCGCCAAGCTGCCCCGCCAGGCCGTGCTGACCGTCCGTTCGCCCGAAAGCCGCAGCATTGACGAGGTCGTTGCAGACCACGGCGAAAACGCTGCCCGCGAACTCGGGGATTTCCCGGCCCCCGTTGCCCGCCGCGCCACCGCTTTGGCGGGTCGCTGAGCCGGCCGCTGAAACAAAGCGGTTTCAAGAGGTTGAAAGCGACCCGGGAGGGTCGCTTTTTTGTTGCCCGCGTTCCTAGAATCCGCAGCCCAGACCAAACGGGCGTTGGAGACAAGATGCGAATGCAGCAAGTATGGGCAGCGACGACGCTGCTGATGGCCTCGATGAGCGCAACAGCCGCCGGCCCGGTGGTGGGCGTGAGCTGGTCCAACTTCCAGGAGGAACGCTGGAAGACCGACGAGGCCGCCATCAAGGCCGAGCTCGCCCGGCTGGGCGGCAGCTACCTGAGCGCCGACGCGGGCGGATCGCCCGAGAAGCAGATCGGCGACGTTGAGTCCTTGCTGGCCAAGGGCGCCAAGGTGCTCATCATCCTGGCCATGGACAAGGACGCCGTCGCGCCAGCACTGAACAAGGCCAAGGCGCGCAAGGTGCCGGTGCTGGCCTATGACCGCCTCATCGAAGCCCCCGAGGTGTTCTACCTGACCTTCGACAACCGCGAGGTCGGCCGCCTGCAGGCCAAGGCCGTGCTGGCCGTGAAGCCACAGGGCCGCTACGTGATGATCAAGGGCTCGCCGAGCGACCCGAACGCCGACTTCCTGCGCGCCGGTCAACAGGACGCACTGGCCGACGCCGTCAAGAAAGGCGACGTGAAGATCGTCGCCGAGGAATACACCGACGGCTGGAAGCCCGAGGTGGCGCAGAAGAACATGGAGCAGATCCTGACGCGCCTGAAGGGCGGCGTCGATGCGGTCGTGGCCAGCAATGACGGCACGGCCGGGGGCGCCATCGCTGCGCTGGCAGGCCGCGGCATCAAGGGTGTGCCGGTCAGCGGCCAGGACGCCGACCACGCCGCGCTGAACCGCGTGGCGCTGGGCACGCAGACGGTGTCGGTCTGGAAGGACTCGCGCGCGCTCGGCAAGGCGGCGGCTGCTGCTGCAGTGCAACTGGCAGCGGGCCAGAAGGTCGACGGCGCCACCGCCTGGGCGGGCGGTGAGCGCAAGGTCACGCTGCAGGCCAAGTTCCTGGCACCGGTGGCCATCACGCAAGCCAACCTCGGTGAAGTCATCACCGCCGGTTGGGTGCCGAAGGCTGTCGTCTGCAAGGGTGTCGACACGGCCAAGGCGCCGGCGGCCTGCAAGTAAGGACAGCGATGAATGCCCAGACCCAGCGGCTTGCCGTCATGGCGGCCGTGCTGGTGGCCATCGCCATCGGCTTTCATGTGCTCACCGGCAGCTTTCTGACGGCCGAGAACCTCTACAACATCGCGCAGCAGACGGCGGTTGTCGGCATCGTCGCCGCCGGCATGGCGCTCATCATCGTCGCGCGGCAGATCGATCTCGCGGTCGGCTCGTTGCTCGGCGCCGTCGGCGTGCTGATGGCCTGGCTGCAATACACGCAGGGCTGGTCGGTCGGCGCATCCTTGTTCGCCGGCCTCGGCCTGGCTCTCGTCGTCGGCCTGTTCCAGGGCTGGCTGTCGTCCGTCATCGGTATCCCGTCTTTCGTTGTGACGCTGGGTGGCCTGGTGTCTCTGCGCGGCGTGGCCTTCCTCATCGCCGACGGCAAGACGCAGCCGGTCAGCGAGCCCTGGCTGCTGGCATTGGGCGGTGGCATCGACGGTTCGCTGGGCGAGCGCGGCAGCTGGCTGCTGGGCGTCGGGCTGATCGCCATGCTGTGGGGCTGGCAGGCCGTGCAGCGCCGGGCGCAGCAGCGCGCCGGCGGCGTGCCGGGCGACATCAGGCATGAGCTGATCAAGGGCGGCCTTGCGGCGGTGGCGGTTTTCGGCTGCGTGGCCGTCTTCAATGCCTACCGCCTCGAAGGCCAGGAGCAGGGGCAGGGACTGCCGATGCCGCTGGTGATCTGGGTGGCCGTCGTGCTGTTGCTGGGCTTTGTGGCCAAGCACACGCGCTTCGGCCGCTACGTCTACGCCATCGGCGGCAATCCTGATGCGGCACGGCTGGCCGGCATCCCGGTCAAGCGCGTGATGATCCAGCTGAACCTGCTGCTGGCAGCGCTGGTGGCCCTGGCTGCCATCGTCGCGATGGCGCGCCTGAACGCGGGCACGAACTCGATGGGCACCGGCATGGAGCTGACGGTCATCGCAGCAGCGGTCATCGGTGGCGTGAGCCTGGCCGGTGGCAGCGGCAGCGTCGGCGGCACGGTGCTGGGCGCATTGATCATCCAGAGCATCGACAGCGGCCTGCTGCTGACCGATGTGGGCATAGGCTGGCGCATGGTGGTGCTCGGCCAGGTGCTGGTTGCCGCAGTTGTCTTTGATCGCGTGGTGCAGAAATGACGGCCCTGCTTGAAGTGCGCGATGCGCGCAAATCCTTTGGCGGCGTGCATGCGGTCGACGGCATCAGCCTGAGCCTGGCACCGGGCGAGGTGCTGGCCGTGCTGGGGCACAACGGCGCGGGCAAGTCGACGCTGATGCAGATGATCGCCGGCGCGTTGCCCTTCGACGGCGGCGAGCTGGTGCTCAGCGGCGAAAAAGTGAAGTTCGCAAGCCCGGCGGATTCGCGTGCCGCCGGCATCGAGACCATCCACCAGAAGCTGGCCCTGGCCGACAACCTCGACTCCGTCGCCAACCTCTTCCTTGGCCGCGAACTGCGCACGCGCCTGGGTCTGCTGGACGACGCTGCCATGCGGTCCGCCGCCGTGCCGTTGTTCGCGCGCCTGAACCCGAACTTCAAGAACATCGCCGACCCGGTGATGTCGCTGTCAGGCGGCCAGCGTCAGGTGGTCGCCATCGCGCGGGCGCTGCAGTTCAAGGCGCGGGTGCTGATCATGGACGAGCCCTGCGCGGCGCTCGGCCCCTCAGAGACGGCGATGGTCCACGACCTCATTCGCAGGCTGGCGGCCGAGGGCGTTGGCATCCTGCTTGTGACGCACGACATGCCCGACGTGTTTGCGCTGTCCAACCGCCTGGCCGTCATGAAGAACGGCCGCATGGTGGGCGTCTGCCGTACGGCGGACGTGACGGAGGACGAGGTGCTGGCGATGATCATCGCGGGCAAGGCACCGGCGGTCGCAACGGCCTGATGTTTTTCATTCTGTTCAAAACTGATGTTTTGACTGGGATGAGAAACAGATGCCGGCCAAATTTCCTCGCGTGCCCCGTGCCCCGTGCCCCGTGCCCCGTGCCGTAGCGGCTGCGCGAGCGTGCTACTGCCGTGTCTGGGCTAGCGCCTGACTGAATCCTTCACCGCTTGCGTCGGCGCGCCGTCCCGTGATTCCGTGAGAGTCCTCGGGAGGCTGGGCCGCAAAGCGCTGGCAAGCAGGCTGAATGCCCGTGCAACGATCCAAAGCCTGGCATCGAGGCCGACGACCCGTGCAATCTGCTTTCTTGAGCCGATCGTCTCAAGCAACTGAATCACCAGGCTGCCGTAAGGTGTCGCAAGTCGGCTCGACATTCCGCGACCGCCTCGTTTGTCAACCAAGTGCCCTGGATAGAGGACCGAGAAGAGCGAACCCGGATGAGTTCGTGACGTAGCAGCCGCTGTGGCTTCGGCCAGATTCTTAAAGGCTGCGTAATAGGCACGTTCACGTGGCGGCAGCAGCGCTATGACGGTAGAGACAAGAACGAAATGAATGGTGCCGTCATACGCACTCACGAGTTCCGAAAGATATCGGCACTCCGCAGTGAAAGCGCCCAGGTGCCGCTCGGGGTCGGGCGATGTCGGATGCACCAGTCCCAGTGCGCACATGACGACAGCGATGTGGCTTGAAGAGGTCGGCAGACCTGCAACGATGGCGCCGTCCGGGAAATGCTGCTGCAACAGCGCCCGCTCAGCTGGCGTCGCGCACAGGACGAACGTCGATAGCCCTGCTTGCGTCGCCCGCAGATACAGCTCTCTGGCCAGTCTCGTCCTACCGCCGAAGATAAACAGGTCAGTCATCGTTGCTACAACGCCTTTGGCTTCGACACGCGAGCGATGCTCGCAGGGCTCGTCTTGAGCCGTTCACTGCGCAGTGAACGGCCTGGAAATGCATGATTGACTCGCATCCTGTGCGTCTGGCGACGACCGGTTCGGGCCATATGCGCAGGAGCAATGCAAATTTGACGCCACCCAAGTATGGCTGCCCGTGAACCTGCGGCAACGCTCGCATGGATTCCGTCTGCGGTGGCCGGAGACAGAACGATTCGATAGCAGTTGGCGTCGAATCAGCGAGGGGCACGCGGCCGCAAGGGCCGAGCCGGCGGCGGTGGTTGAAGCGCAAAGGTTCGCGGCAGTTCATTGGCCTAAGTGCTCCGTAAAGCCGTTCTGAGCCCCGCACTCGCGGGGTGCACGCTTGCTGCAAGCGGCCATGCTCAGTACCCTTGTTACATAAATAAACAAGTAGGGCTGCGTCCGATCTTTCGGGCCTCGCGCAAGTTGGAGACAACAAGAATGAAGGCGACTTCTGGCGCGTCAGGGCAAGACCTGGCCCATGCCCTGCATGGAAGTGCCAGTGGCACGGACGGCGGATATCGGGCAGATATCGATGGACTTCGCGGCCTCGCCGTTCTCGCCGTCGTCGGCTATCACGCCTTTCCCTACTGGCTTCGCGGCGGCTTCGTCGGCGTCGACGTCTTCTTCGTCGTCTCCGGCTTCCTGATCACCAGCATCATCATCGGTGGTCTCGAAGACAACCGATTCAGCCTTGCCAATTTCTACGGTCGGCGCATCCGGCGCATCTTCCCTGCCTTGCTGCTCGTGCTGGCCAGCTGTTGGGTCGGCGGCTGGTTCCTGCTGTTGGCCGACGAGTACGAACAGTTGGGCAAGCACATCGCCGGCGGTGCGGGATTCGTTTCGAACCTGGTGCTGTGGCGTGAGGGCGGGTACTTTGACAGCGCAGCCGAGACCAAGTCGCTGTTGCACCTGTGGTCGCTGGGCATCGAGGAGCAGTTCTACATCGCCTGGCCGGTGCTGCTGTGCTTCGTTGCTCGGCGACGCATTCACGCGTTGGCGGTCACGCTGCTCGTCGCTGGCGCTTCGTTCGCACTTGGCCTGCACGTCCTGAGCAGCGACGAGACCGCGTCGTTCTACGCACCCCAGACCCGCGTCTGGGAACTGCTGATCGGCGCCGCGCTGGCGCAGGTCTCGCGGTATCGGGCGACGGTGATGTTCGGCGGCCTCGCGCGCGCTGCCGATGTCCAGTCCGCCGTCGGCCTGGCCCTGATTGGCATTGGCCTGGTGACGATCTCCCAGGCGCAGCCGTTCCCAGGCTGGCGAGCCTTGCTGCCGACCGTCGGCACCGCCCTCATCATTGCGGCCGGCAGCGGCGCCTGGATCAACCGCAAGGTGCTGGCGCACCGGCTCGCGGTGTGGTTCGGGCTGATCAGCTTTCCGCTGTACCTGTGGCACTGGCCGCTGCTGACGTTCGCCCGCATCGTCGAGAGCGAAATGCCTTCGCGGGCGACAAGGACGGCATTGGTCCTGCTGGCCATCGTGCTGGCGTGGCTGACGTACCGGCTGGTCGAGCGGCCGATTCGGCTGGGCGGGCGCGGCGCCATGAAGGTCGGTGTGTTGGTCGGGCTGATGGTGCTCGTGGGCGCGGCCGGTCTCGAGTGCTATCGACGCGACGGGTTCGACGGCCATGGTCTGAGATCGGCAGGAACACGCGAGTTCGCCAACCACTTCGAGAACAGCCTTCCCGATTGGAAGTACTACGAACGGACGCAAGCGTTCAAGACAAGCCGCGTCGAGTGCAACTTCTACGACATCGCACGATTCCGCGACGGCCAGGCGACGCGAGTGCCGCTCGAAAGGATCCATCCCGCCTGCTATGAACGAGACCCGACGCGTGAACGTGCCGTGATGATCTGGGGAGACTCGCATGCCCAACAGCTCTTCTTCGGCTTGAACGAGGTGCTGCCGAAGAGCTGGCAGATCCTTCAGGTGGCCAGCTCGGACTGCATACCCGACGCCAGCGGCCTGACCGACTCCGCCGTCGACCACTGCATGCGTTCCAACTGGTTCGCGATGAAAGTGATTCGGGAGGCCAAGCCTGACGTCGTGATCGTCGCCCAGAACCTCGGCCACAACAAGGCAGACATGGAGCGCACTGTCGCCAGTCTGAAGGCGCTGGGAGTTCCGAGGATCGTCCTCACCGGACCCGTCCCTCACTGGACGACGAACCTGCCCAACCTGATCCTGCGCAGGCTCTGGCCCGACACGCCGGAGCGGACGCTGGTCGGTATCGACAAGCAGGTCATGGCCGCGAACACCGAATTGCGCCAAAGCTTCATGCCTCAGCAGGGCGTTTATCTGGTCGACCTCATCGACCACTTCTGCAACGCGGAAGGTTGCCTGACCAGGATAGGTTCCGACCGGATGACCGGCATCACCTCATCGGACTACGGGCATCTGACGCCGATTGCGTCAGAGCATCTGGCCAGGCATTTGCTGGCAGACGTGGTCGTCAATGGCAACGGCAAGCCGCAGTAGCCCGGAGGCGTCCCGTGTTTCGGGCGCAGCGAGGTAGCGGCTTGCATGCACGACAGCCCGCAACTTGCCAGTCGCTGGAGGCGATCCAATGAACGCACCTGATCGCTGCATAGGCGCGTTCCAAATCAGGCCTTTGCACCACAGTCGCGCAGTTCGTTCCGCACAAATGCACCGTAACCAGCGCGGTATGCCCTGTTGAGGGCGGCACGGCGTCGAACAGGGAAACCACCTAGGGCGTTTCCGCTTCGTACGGGCGACGGATGGCAAGCGATCTCCGAAGTTTCAAAGGCCTGACACAGAACGCCGGGCGCTTTGGCGCGGCAATCAACAGACTTCATCAATCAGTATGGAAATACCCCCCGGAGTTGTGTCGCTGCGGTCGTCGACAGGCCCTGCGTCCTGGGGGATGGACGCGATATGCACCGTCGTCAACACTCGAAATTGACCGATAGGCAATTCGCGTTTCAACCAGCCTCGTGCCGATCTCTAGGCACAAAACCTGCATGAAGCCACAGCAACGCCATTGGGTCTGGATTAGCGCAACTGAAGCCCGCGCGCCTGCATGTGGTGTTGGGCGGCGCGGCAGTTGAGCTATTGGCGAGAGTTAGCAATCTGGGGGTTTGATGAGTCAGCCGACCGTTACCGTCGTGGTGCCCGTTCGCAATGGCACAAAAGTGTTGCCTCTTTGTCTTAACGCGATGAAGACCCAGTCCTACCCGGCCGAGCTCTTCGAAGTGATCGTCATTGATGATGAATCCACCGACGGCACCGCCAAGATGGTCGAGTCCATGGCCGCCGAGTGGCAGGCCGCTTCAATCAAGACCCGACTCCGGCTGATCCGCAAGCCCTGGGGCGGCGCTGGCGCTGCTCGCAATCGTGGCGTCGCCGAAGCCTGGGGTGAAGTGGTGCTGTTCACCGACGCCGATTGCGAACCGGTGCCGACATGGATAGACGAGATGATGAAGCCACTGGCCGATCCGTCGATTCAGGCTGTCGCCGGGGGTTACCTCACCAAGCAGGCGAGCGCAGTGGCCAGGCTCGCGCAGGCCGAATTCGAAGACCGCTACCGGCATGTCGCCAAATACAAATACGTCGACATCGCTTTCACTCATTCGGCCGCCGTGCGAAAGACTGCGTTCCTTCAATCCAAAGGATTCGATGAACGCATTCCCAACAATGCGGATGATCTTGAGTTGTCGTATCGGCTCGCTGTTTCCGGGCACCCGATTGTCTTTGCGCCCAAAGGACTCGTGTATCACCAGCACCCCGCGACATTGGGCGATTACATCAAGAAGAAAATCGGCCGCGGCTATTGGCGCACGCTCGTGTTCAAGCGCTATCCAGAAAAACTCAAGTCCGACAGCTATACGCCGCAAACCCTCAAGCTCCAGATCCTGCTGATGGGGTTGTTCGCGGTGACTCTCGTCGCCAGCCTCTTTTCTCCAGCGCTGCTTTGGGTGGCGGCATTGGCTTTCGCACTGACCTTTGCCACCGCGCTGCCATTTGCATTGCGACTCAAGGGGTCGCTTGGCCTGAAATTGCTGGCACCGTTCTTCCTGGTCGTACAGGCGGGCGCAATCGGATGGGGGACCTTCCTGGGAATGTTCGGGCGAATCGAACACTACGAGATCGGCGGACGAAAGGCCAAGGGCGTACCGACCTGAATCCACAACCCGTCATTCAACGATTGACGATCGCCTGTGACGCGTTCTTTTTAGGGAGATCTCATGTCAAAACGCATGTTGGACTTGATTGCGATCATCTTGACGTCGCCGATCTGGCTGCCAGTGCTCCTGATCACCATGCTGCTGATGGCGATCATCGAGGGGCGACCGATCTTTTACGGGTCCAAGCGGCGGGTCCAGCGTCATCGCAGTATGCGGATATGGAAGTTCCGCACCATGGTGCGGAACGCCGAATCCGTCTTCAATCGCGACTCGGTCCCGGTGACGAACCAGCGATTCCTCAACACCCCCTCCGACTCGCCGCTTTACACCCGGCTCGGCCGCTGGATCGAGCGTTGCCAGATTACCGAACTGCCACAAATCTTCCACGTGATAGCGGGACAGATGACGATCGTTGGCAACCGCCCGTTGCCTGAGAACGTCATCGAGTCTTTGCGCGAGATCTATCCCAATGTGGAAGAGCGATTCCGGACGCCGGCGGGCTTGACCGGGCTGACCCAGTTGATTGGCCGGGAAGAGATCTCTGACCTGAGTCGGCTCAAGCTCGAGTGCCACTACTGCCGCGCCACCGATCAGAACTACTCGGCGCGGCTGGACGTGCTGATCCTGCTCTACACGGTCCTGATCGTGCTGCGGCTCATGCGCCCCTACACCGCTGAGAAAGCGCACGCAATGATTGATCGCTACAGCCCCGGATCGTGGGCCACCAGCATGTTCGATTCGTCCCACGCCGACGCGTCCATGGCAGAAAGGGATCCAGCATGAAAGTCGCCACCGACTCGCTCAGCGTCATGCGCAAGAGGGTTCTCGTCACCGGCGGAGCCGGATTTCTTGGCTCCCATCTGTGCGAACAGTTGCTGGCGCGTGGCAACGAGGTCATCTGCGTCGACAACTTTTTCACGGGTGACAAGCGCAATGTGGAGCACCTGCTGGGGGATTCGCGCTTCGAGCTGATGCGCCACGACGTGACCTTCCCGCTCTATGTCGAGGTCGACGAGATCTACAACCTCGCCTGCCCGGCGTCGCCGGTGCACTATCAGCACGACCCGGTACAGACCACGAAGACCAGCGTGCACGGCGCGATCAACATGCTGGGCCTGGCCAAGCGGGTGGGCGCAAAGATCTTGCAGGCCTCGACCAGCGAGGTCTACGGCGATCCTTCCGTGCATCCGCAGCGCGAAGAGTACTGGGGCAACGTCAACCCGATCGGTATCCGCGCGTGCTATGACGAAGGCAAGCGATGCGCCGAGACGCTGTTCTTCGACTACCACCGCCAGCACAAGGTTCGCATCAAGGTGATGCGCATATTCAACACCTATGGGCCGCGCATGCACCCGAACGACGGGCGTGTCGTCTCCAACTTCGTCGCGCAGGCGCTGACCGGCAAGGACATCACCCTGCAAGGGGACGGCATGCAGACGCGCTCGTTCTGCTACGCGGACGACCTGATTGACGGTGCCATTCGACTGATGGACAGTGACGACGACGTCATCGGCCCGATCAACATCGGCAATCCGGTGGAATCGACGATCCGCGAGCTGGCCGAGCTGGTGATCGAGATGACGGGTTCGAGTTCCAAGATCGTGTTCCGGCCGCTGCCTGCGGACGATCCGATGCAACGCTGCCCGAACATCTCCCGCGCCCGTGAAGCTCTGAAATGGGAGCCGAAGGTGGCGTTGCGCGAAGGCCTGGGGCGCACGATCAACTACTTTGACAAGCTGCTGTCCACAGCCGCTGCTGCAGCCTGATGAGACCGCGTGATGAGTCTGCTCGATGATCCCTCGTGAAGAGTGGCCACGCCATGCGGCCGCAGAGACCCGTTCCGTCAAGACATCGGCCAGCCAGTTCGGGCTGCGAGAGAACCTCTCGACCCTGTTCCGGCACAAGAAGCTGATCGTCGGCGTCGCGCTGCTGTGCGCGGCGGCCAGCCTGGTGGTGGCGTTGTTGCAGTCCAAGGTGTGGGAGAGCGCGGCCCGCATCGTGGTGCAGCAGAACCGGCAATCGGTGCGCGTGGGTTCGGCTGCGGTCGGTCAGGACGCGCCCTTCGGCCTCAATCGAAGCGAGCAGGTGCGCACCGAGATCGAGATCATGTCGAGCCCGTCCGTGCTGGCCGAAACCGTGCTCCGGCTCGGGCCCGAAAAGGTTCTTGAGAAAACGCGATGGCGCTGGGACTGGCTGCGCGAGCTGCCCAGTCGCGTGATCGACCCACCGAAGCAGTGGATTGCGTCGAAAGTTTTCGGCGTCGTGCCGGGTGCACCGCAGCCGCCTGTGTCGCTGGCCATGCGGCGCATCGGTGCGCTGATGTCGCTGGAGCCGGTGCGCGAGGCGGCGGTGTTCACGGTCTCGGTCGAAAGCCCCGATCCCGAATTCAGCGCGCTGCTCGTCAACACGCTGATCGACGTCTACCTGGACCACCACATCGCCGTCCGCCAGGGCAATGCCAACTCGGGCGTGTACGCCATCGAGTCGGGCCGGCTGCGTGCCGAACTCGAAATGGCGTCGGCCAGCCAGCAGGCGCTGAAGGCCAGCGCCGGTGTCGTGGACGTCGGCACGCAGAAACAACTGCTGATGCAGCGGCTGAGCGACGCGGAGTCGGCACTGGCGCGCGCTGAAATAGAGACCGTCGAAAGCACCCGCCGCATCTCGGAGGGTGAGCGTCAACTGGCGAGCCGCTCGCCGGAAGTCGAGTTGCAGACCACCACCTCGCGCAACCCGGCCATCGACACCTTGCGGCAGCAGCTCGCGCAACTCGAGATCGAGCGTGGCAGCTATCGCCCGGACAGCCCGGCCGGTCGCTCGATCGACGTGGAGATCGAGAGCGTGCAGGCACGCCTGCGCAATGAGCAGGAACGCGTGAACAGCTCGCGTGTGTCGGGTGTGGACACGACCTACCGCGATGTCGAGCGCAGCTTGCTGGCCGAGCGTGGCAAGCTGAGTGCGCTCTCTTCGCGCGCCGATCTGCGGCGCCAGATCGACGCCTACCGCGATCAACTCAAGCAGCTCGACGGCCTGGAAGTGCAACTTCGCGAAGCCAATCGCGATGTCGACCTGAAGGAAGAGGGCCTGCGCGCTTCGCTGCGCAAGGAAGGCGAAGAGCACCTGGGCAGCGTACTCAACCAGCGCCGCGTCAGTGACGTGGTGCCGATTGAGAAAGCCACCCCGGCCGATCGGCCCGCGCGTCCGCGCGTCACGCTGGTGACCTTCATCGGCCTGGGCACCGGGTTGGTCGCCGGGCTGGCACTGGCCTTTCTGAGCGAATACTTCCGCCGCACCATCACCACGCGTGAAGAGGCCGCCGAACAACTCGGGGTGCCTGTTCTGGCCAGCCTGCTCGATCAGCAGCGCGAGAAGGCAAGCGGCGCCGTCAACCAGATCGAGCTGCGGCGCGTCGTCGAGGCCCTGCGGCAGGAACGCGCCGGCAGCGAACGGGGCTTGGCAGTGCTGGTCACCAGCACCAGCGCGGGCGAGGGCAAGTCGCTTGTCGTTGGCGAGCTCGCCGCATTGCTCAGCCGGCGCGACAAGGCGTGCGCGGTCATCGAAGTCTCCGGGGCCACCATGACGCTGCCCGACGGCATGGCGGCAATCGACATGTCGCGCAACGATGCGTCGGCGATCGATGCAGCGCGGCAGGCGCTGGCCATCTTGTGCGAAAAGTTCGAGACCGTGCTGATCGATGGTCCGGCAGTCGGCAGTTCCGGCATTGGCCTGTGGCTGCCAGAGATCGCCGACCGGGTCATCCTGGTCGTGCAGGCCGAGCACACCACCGGCTTCAAGGCCACGCAGACGCTGCGCATCGTCGAGGCCGCCGGTGGCCGGCTGATGGGCGTGGTGTTGAACCGGCGCCGTCTCGTCATTCCCGGCTGGGTGTACGGCTGGTTGCTGTCGCCCCGCCACGCAATGCGAACCTGATTCACGTAGGAGCGTTCCATGTCTTTAAGCGCAAACGCAAACACCATCTCGCTTGCCCGTTCCGCGTCCGATCCGGACTGGGTCGGCAACGACGGCTTCTACCAGCCGCACGACTACTGGCTCACGCTGTGCGGCCTGTACGGCCAATACAACCACGCGCTGGCGTTGCTGGGCGACATGCGTGGCAAGCACCTGCTCGACTGTGGCTGCGGCAAGGGCCACACCTCCGTGATGCTGGCCAAGCATGGCGCAAAGGTCGACGCCTTCGACATCTCCGAACCCGAACTGGCCATCGCCGCCCGGCTGGCGATGGCCAACGGTGTGGACATCAAGATCAGCACGCTGGTGTTCGAGGAACTGAGCTACCCCGATGCGTCGTTCGACCTCGCGTTCGGCGCCTGCGTGCTGCATCACGTGGACATCCCACGCGCGATGCAGGAGTTGCAGCGCGTGATGAAGCCGGGCAGCCGCGCGGTCTTCGTCGAGAACTCGGCGCGCAACCCGATCCTGATGTGGGCGCGCAAGAAGATCGTCGGCCGCATGGGCATCCCGCGCTATGGCGACGACCATGAACACCCGCTGCGCGCGTCTGACTTCGAGAAGATGCGCGCGCATTTCGACGGTACGGTGCAGGTGCACCACCCCGAGTTCGTGTTCTTCCGGCTGGTCGACTTCTATGTGCTGCGCCGCCGCGTGCCGCCGCTGAGCTGGCTGCTGAACGCGGCCGACAAGCTGTGCCAGAAGTTGCCATGGGTACGCGAGTTCGGCTATTTCCTGGTGGTTCAGTTCGATCGCCGCGCGGCGACGCCCGGGCATGGCTGAGACGAGCAGGCAGGCCATGCTGCTGGCCGCTTTGCTGGCCGGCGGTCTGCTGTTCGGTGCAGGCGCAGCCGCCGCCGCCGAGAAGAACGAGTTCCGGATGAAGAGCGAGCGCGCGGCAGCAGCGTGCAGCAACGAGACGCCCAAGCTGCCGGCTTCCAGGACGCGCGAGGCACCTGATGCGGTGAAGGTCCTGCCCTCGCCCAACGGCATCTACGCCGGCGTCTACAGCATCGGCACCACGCGCGATGACGTGAAGGCCTTCACGCGCAAGACGGGCAAGCCGCCGGCCATCGTCTTCACCTTCCACGACTGGATTTCCGACGAAGATTTCGCCAGCAAGACGCCCAAGCTGCGCACGTTCAACGACGACATGGAGGACCGCGGCGTCACGCCGATCCAGCTGGCCCGCCAGCTCGAGGCGCAAGGGTCCGTGTTGGCCGTGACCTGGGCCATGCAGTGCTGCGACTTCGCCTCCTATGCCTGGTGGTTCGGGCTGCGCAAGACGCAGGTCACGGTGCCGCGCCTCCTGAAAGGCGACTTCGACGATTACGTCCGCAAGGCGGCGCGCGAGGTCAAGGCCTATGGCAAGCCGATGATGCTGGCCCTGTTCAGCGAGTTCAACTGGCAGGCCGCCATGATGTTCGGCAAGGACGGCATCACGCGCATTTCCGAGGCCGACGAACTCTGCGGCCAGTACGGCGATCCGCGCGTGCCCGACGGCCCGGAACGGCTGCGCGACGCACACCGTCACGTCATCGACCTGTTCCGCGAGGAGGGTGTCAAGAACGTCACCTGGTTCATGTACGCCAACAGCGGCTATATGGACCCCAAGGGCGCCGACTACAGCGTCTGGCTGCACCCCAGGTTCAGCTACCCCGGCGACGACTACATGGACTGGGTGGGCCAGAGCACCTATTTCATCGATCCGAAATGGGGCCGCTCGCCGAGCAAGGACGCCAGCCTGATCGCCGATGCGCTCGCCCCCGGCTACGCGGCGTGGAGCGAGGTCACGCAGCGGCCGATGTTCCTGCCGGAGTTCGCCGCAGTAGGCGACAAGAAGCTGGACCGCTCGGCAATCCTGGCCGAAGTGATGACGCAGGTGCTGCCCTCCATGCCGCGCGTGAAGGCGCTGACCCTGGCCGACTTCCTGATTGCCGAAATCTGCTGCCAGGTGCCTCGGTTGGGCGAGCCTTTCGCTGGCGAAAGCATCGCGTGGCGCAAGAGTGTTGGCGAGAACCCGGCCTACCAGTTCCGCGTGCGCACCGGCGCGCCCGGCCGCTGATGGCGCGCACGCCGCTGCAACCCCAGGGACGCATGACACCCACCTCAGTCGATCTCAAATCCTTTGCCGGGCAGCGCGTGCTCGTCACGGGCGCGTCCGGCTTCATCGGTGCGCACCTGACGCGCGCGCTGGTGGCGCTGGGCGCCGAGGTCAGCGTGCTGCTGCGGCCTTCGTCGCGCCTGGACAAGCTGGCAGCGCTGGTCGATCACATCACCGTGCTGCGCGCCGACCTCTGCGACCCCGAGGCCTTGGCGCGGGTGGTGGCGCAGGTGCGGCCGCGCTATGCCTTCCACCTCGCCGCGTTCACCAACGTGGGCCGCGACCGCGGCAACGACGAACTCGCGCTCAACGTCAACCTGATCGGCACCGTGCGGCTGGTCAACACGCTGGCCGATGGCGGCGTGCAGCGCATCGTCAACTCCGGCAGCTGCGAGGAATACGGCGACACCGAGCCGCCGGTGACCGAGGCCGCCCGGCTGCGCCCGGTCTCGCCCTACTCGGCCTCCAAGGCGGCCGCGTCGATGTGGTGCGAGATGGCCTACCGCGCGCGCGGCGTGCCGGTCGTGACGATGCGGCCCTTTCTGAGCTACGGCCCGGAGCAGGAGGCCGTGCGGCTGATCCCGCAGGCCATCCTGGCCGCCCTGGGCGACCGCGAATTCCCGATGACGCTGGGCGAGCAGACGCGCGAGTTCACGCATGTCGACGACATGGTCGATGGCTATCTGCGCGCGGCGCTGGTGCCCGGCATCGAGGGCGAGATCTTCAACCTCAGCAGCGGCGAAGAGACCTCCGTGCGCGACGCGGTGGCGCTGATCTTCCGGCTGGCCGAAAGCCGCGGCCAGCCGCAGTTCGGCCTGCTCAAGTACCGCGAGGCCGAGCTCTGGCGAAGTTGCGGAGACGCCAGCCGGGCGCGCGAGATCCTCGGCTGGCAGCCACGCATCAAGTTCGCAGACGGCATCGCCGAGGTCATTCCGTGGTACCGCCGGGCCCTGGCCGCCGGCACCTTGATCTGAGGACAGCAGATGAGCGACACCGACAACACCATCCTTCCGGGCGTGACGCGACGCCCCTTGCTGCGGCGCGAGGACGCCCGCGGCTGGCTGATCAAGCTGCTGATGCGCGAGCACATCGCCGAAGGCCACCGCGAGTTCGGCGAGATCTACATCACCGCCGCCCACGCCGGCCAGGTCAAGGGCAACCACTACCACGAGCATGCCCGCGAATGGTTCTGCGTGATCCAGGGCACCGCGACGATGGCCACCCGCGTCATCGAGACCGGCGAGTCAGCCCTTACCGAGCTGCGCGCCGACCGGCCCGAGATCATCGAGGTGCTTCCCGGCGTGGCGCATGCATTCAAGAACGACGGCGCCGAGATGATGCTGCTGCTCGCCTACGCCGACGATCCATACGACGCGAAGGCGCCCGACGAGCGCCGCATCACGCTGCTCGAACCCGACGCCTGATCCATGCCTTCCTGACCCCATGACGGCCCTGCGCACCCTTCGCCTGAACCCCGGCCCGCTGGCCGCGGCGGCGCTCGCGCTCGCGCTGGGTTTCGCCTCGGCCGAGTTCGGGACCAAGGCGCTGGCGCTGGTGATCGCCGCGCCAGTGGTGGTGCTGTTGATGATGCATCCGCGCTGGAGCTTCTGGCTGCTGATCGCATCCATCCCGGTGACGGTGGACTTCGGCTCCGGCCTCACGGTCACGAGGCTGGTGATCCCGCTCGTCGTCGCCTCCATCCTGGGCAACGCGGTGCTGCGGCGCAGCCCCTGGCCCAACCCTGTGGCCACGCCGGCGGCACTGACGGGCACGCTGTTCATGGCGACGATTGCCGTCTCGGTGGTCATGGCCTCGGTGTTGAACGGGGCATCGGTCGATGCGATCCGTGTCAACAAGGAACTCACCGGCTACATCACGCGGATGATCCTGTTCCTGCTGACGCTGAGCATGGTGCGCAACGACGACGATGTGCGTGCCGCGACCATCGCGCTGGTCGTCGCGGGCGTCGCCGAGGCGCTGGTCGTGGTCGCACAAGTGCATTTCCGCCTCGTGCTGCCGGGCGACTGGCGCTCCGCCGCGGTGAACAATGTCGAAGGCACCAGCGGAGACTTCCGCGCCGAAGGCACCACGCCGCACCCGATCTACCTGGCGGGCTATCTGCAGATGGTGCTGCCGTTCGCGATGCTGCTGGGCGTGCAGGCGCGCCTGGGCGGGCGGCTGCTGGCGCTCGGCGCGGTTGCGCTGCTGATGTACGCGTGGTCTTGCGCCATCTCGCGCAGTTCCATGCTCGGGCTGGTTGCGATGGCGGCCGCCGCGCTGTGCATCTGGTCGCGGCCCGGCCGCGCGCTGGTGGTGGCCGGTGCGGTCGGGTTCGTGCTCGCGCTGGCGGCTCATGGCTGGAGCATGCCCAAGCTCGCCCAGACGATCGAGGAACTTCGCCATATCGGCAGCGACCTGCGCGCCGATCAGCTGAGCTCCACCGCCAGCTCGCTGCAGTTCCGCATGGAGTCCTCGCTGGGCGGCTGGAACCTGTTCCTGGAACACCCGCTCACCGGCATGGGGCTGGGCCAGACCTATCACCACTACCAGTCCTATCTGCCGGCCTGGGCGGAGAGCCCGTTCCACCCGCAGGACATCCACAACGCCTTCGTCGGCGTGGCCGCCGACGCCGGCGTGTTCGCGTTCGCTGCGCTGATCGCGCTGTGGGTGCTGGCGCTGCGCGGCGTGCGCGCGGCCTGGCACGACCCGGTGCTCGGCGCCTGCGCGCGCACGCTGCTCGTCGTGCTGGTCGGCCAGTTCGTGTTCATCTGCCTCAACCCGATGGTCCGCGACGTGTGGTTCACCGTGCCGCTGGGCGCCGCCCTCGGGCAGATCATGAAAACCAGGTCCAGGGAGCGCACATGACCATCGCGATCTACATCCCGGCATACAACGCCGAGCGCTTCATCGGCGAGGTGATGCGGCGCATCCCGGCCGAGTTCCTCGCGCGCACCGCCGAGGTCATCGTGGTCGACAACGCGAGCACCGACCGCACCTCGGGCGTGGCGCGCGAGACCGCGCGTGAACTCGGGCTGCAGCGCTTCACGCTGATCCGCAATCCGGGCAACGTCGGCTATGGCGGCTCGCAAAAGGTGGCGTACAGCCATTGCATCAAGCAGGGCCACGAGATCGTCGTGATGCTGCATGCCGACGGCCAGTACGCGCCCGAGCTGCTCGACAACATCGTCGGCCCGCTCGTGCGGGGTGAGGCCGACATGTGCTTCGGCTCGCGCCTGGCCGGCGATGCGCTGGCCGGCAACATGCCGCTGCACCGTTTTCTCGGCAACAAGTTCCTGACCGGCATCGCCAACCTCGTGCTCGGCTGGCGTCTTTCGGAGTTCCATTCCGGCTACCGCGCCTACCGCTGCGATGCGCTGGCACGGCTGCCGCTGGAGCGCAACGCCGGCTACTACCACTTCGACGTGGAGATCCTGATCCAGTGCCGCGTGTTCGGCCTGCGCGTTGTCGAGGTGCCCATCCCCACCCACTACGGCGACGAGGAGAACCACCTCAACATCTGGCGCACCGGCTTCTCCATCCTGGCCATCCTGGGCGAGTACGTGCTGCACAGGGTGGGCATCCGCCGCTGCGCCAAATACGTCGGCAAGCTGGAGCAGGCCGCGTGACATCAACCACGCTGCGACACCACGAGACCGCCTCGCGCACGGGCAGCCGCGAGACGGTGGTGCTCGCGGCGCTGGTGCTTGCGATCGTGTTGCTGCACGTGCTGAGCCTGCGGCCCGGGCACGAGTGGTCGGACGACTTCGCGATGTACGTCGCCCATGCGATGAACCTGCTGGCCGGTCACCCCTACGGCGACACCGGCTACACCGCCAACCCCTGGGCGGTGCCCGGGCCGGCCACCTACCCGCCGGTCTATCCACTGGCGATCATGCCGGCCATCGCCATCTGGGGCGCCGATCTCCAGATGCTCAAGGTGTTGGGCATCTCGATGTTTGGCGGCGGCCTGGCGGCCGGCTACGCCCTGCTGCGTCCCCGGGTGGGCAAGGCGGCAGGGCTGGCGGGCGTGGCGCTGATCGGCCTGTGCCCCTACCTGATCGACTTCGGCAATCAGGTGCGAGCCGACTCGCTGTTCCTGCTGTTCTTCCTGCTGACGCTGTGGCTGGGGGACCGCTGGAGCGGTATGCCGCAGCCATGGGATCGGCGGCGCATCGCGCAAGGCCTGGTGCTGGGCCTTGTCGCCTACCTGGCCTACGGCACGCGCAGCGTCGGCATGGTGCTGCTGCCGGCACTCATCGCAACCGAGGCCTGGCGCCTGCGCCGCATCGGCCCGGTGCTGGCGATTGCGCTGCCGACCTGGCTGCTGCTGGCGGCGCTGCAGTCGCTGACGCTGCATTCCGACGGCGGTTACGCCAGCCTCATCACGCTCGACCCGCACACCGTCGTCTACAACACCCGCAGCTACGTCGCCAGCCTGTCGCTGCTGTGGAGCAACGGCCTGCCCGCGCCGTGGGACTTCGGGCTGCGCGCCGCGATGTTCGTGGGCGTCTCGCTGCTCGCGGCAATCGGATTCGTCGCCAACCTGCGGCGCGGCGTCACGGTGCTGGAGATCGCTCCAGTCATGTACATGGCGCCGCTGATCGTCTATTGGGTCGGCACGATGATCCAGCAGCGCTACATGCTGCCGCTGTTCCCCATCTACCTGTACCACGCCTGGTCGGGCCTGGGCGTGTTGCGGCGACGCTTCGGCCCTGCGCCGGCGCGCGGGCTGCTGGTGCTGCTGGCCGGCGGCACCTTGATCGCCTATGTCAGCGCTTACGCGACGGCACCACGCGGCCCCGTCGCACCCAGCCTGACGGATGCGGACGGTCAGGCCGTCCTGTCCCATGTGCGCACTCAAACGCCGGCCGACGCCATGCTGCTGGTGGGCCGGGCGCGCGCCTTCCCGCTCTATACCCAGCGGCGCGCCGTCTCGCCCTATGGCTATCGCACCGACGCCGAACTGTGGGGCTTGATCCGCCAGCACGGCGTGACGCATATCGTGGTCGGCCGCGGCGCGCTCGCCAAGGAAATGGACTACGAGCACCCCGACGACCTGGCCCGCTTCGCCGCAGCGAATGGCGCCGCCTTGCCGGTGGTGTTCCGCAACGCGTCGTTCGAGCTCCTCGCCGTCAAGTCGGTCCCGGCGGAGGGAGGCGCGCCATGACGGTCACGCCCACCACATCGGACGGCCACCTCTGGCGGGCGACGCGCCGCCATGCCGCCAGCCCGGCGCTGCTGGTGTTCGCCGCCAACATGCTCAAGGCCGGCTGCGCCTTCCTCGTCGGCCTGCTGCTGGCGCGGGTGCTCGGGCCGGCCGAGTTCGGTTTGTTCACGACCTTCACCGTCGTGACGATCTGGGCTCACAACCTGATCGGCGAAGGCTTCGATCCCGGCGTCGTGCGCTTCTACGCCAGGTACCACGGCGCCGACGCGCAGCGCGCCTCGGCGGTGCTGGGTTCGGCGCTGGTGATGCGCGCGCTGCTGATCGTGCCGATGCTGGCGCTGTTCTGGGCCGCCAGCGCCTGGTGGCTTGAGCCCGAGGTGGCCCAGGTCGCGCGCGTGGGCGCGGTGACCGCGATTGCCGCGAGCTTCGCGACGCTGTCGCTTGCCGTGCTGCAGGCCCGCGAGCGATTCCTCGCCTACGCGCTGCTCACGCCGCTCGGCAATGTGTTGCGGCTGGCCTGCGTCCCGCTGCTCTGGCTCGCCGGCATGCTTGGCACATGGCCACTGATCTGGACGCAGACCTTGTGCTTCGTCCTCGTCGCCGGGATCGGCATGAGCCTGTTGAGCGCCGACCTGCGCCGCATGCGTTTTGACGCTCACACGCTGCGCGAGTTGTTCAGCTTCGGCAAGTGGACGGCGCTGGCCAACCTGTGCTTCCTGCTCCAGGCCTACCTCGCAGTGCCGGTGCTCACGCATGTGAAGGGCGCCGCCGCCGGGGGGGTGTACGCGGCGGCCGCCACGCTGCTGCTGATCGTCGACCAGTTCACCGTGGCGCTGCTCACTGTCAAGCTGCCGTCCACCTCGCGCATCGACACATTGGCCGGGCTGCGCGGCTATGTGCGCAAGCTGACCCCGCGACTCTTGGCCGTGAGCCTGGGGCTCGTGATGCTGATGCCGCTGGCCGACCTGATCGTCGGCATCGTCTACGGCCAGGCCTACGCCGACAGCGCCGCCGTGATGCGGGCGCTGCTGCCGGGTTTCATCGCCACGCTGCTCAGCCACCCGCTGTACCTGGTGCTGTATTCGCTTGACCGGCCTCAGGGTTATGCCCTCTCGGGCGTGATCGCGCTCGCCGTGTGGTGCGCGCTGGCCGCCTGGCTGGTGCCCGAGCACGGCGTGCTCGGCGCGGCCTGGGCCACCACCGGCTCGCGGGTGCTGCAAGCCGCATTGATCGTCGCGCTGGTTTTCCATGCCATTCGCCAGCGCAGCGCGCCGCCAGACGCCGCTGGCCTTCCTCCTACCGCTTGACACCCATCATGGCGACACGACCTCTTCGCGTTCTCTACTTCCGCAACGCCCGCGGCATCAACGACGTGACCGGTGCCGAGAGCTACGCCTTCGCGCTGCTGCAGGCGCTCGATCCGGCGCACGTGCAGGCCAGGCTGGTGGCCGCCATCAAGCCGGGCATGGACAACACGCCCTGGATCATCGAGGCGCGCCGCCGCAAGCTGCCGCTCGACCTGGTGGAGGTGAAGTCCAAGTTCGGCCTGCAGGATTGCACGCTGCTGCGCGACCGCATCCGCGCCGAGAAGGCCGACATCGTGCACGCGCTCGACCACCGGGCCGACATCATCGGCCTGCTCGCCGCGCGGCTGGAGAAGGTTGCGCTCGTCAACGCCTTCTTCGGCTGGACCAACTTCAGCGGCCGATTCACGCGCGGCGCGCTCTACACCTGGGCCGACCGCAAGGCGCAGGCGCGCGCAGATGCCGTGATCACCGACTCCGGCTACATGGCCGCCTTTGCCGGTGCGGGCGCGCAACGCTCGCCCGTGGTGGTGGTGCACAACGGCGTGGACATCTCCCGCTTCCAGCCCGGCGCGGCGGTGCCGGACATGCGCCAGCGCTTCTTCGGCACGCCCGACTGCTTCGTCTTCGGCATGGTCGGCCGGGTGCATCCGGTCAAGGGCCAGATCGAGTTCCTGAAGATGGCGCGAGAGATCGCGGCCCGCGACCCACGCACGCGCTTCCTGATCATTGGCGACGCACCGCCCGGCTGGGGCGAGTACAAGGCCGAGGTCCAGCGCGCCATCGGCGAACTGGGCCTGACTGGCCGCGCGCTGCTCACCAACGTGGCGTCGAGCGAGATTCCGGCCGTGCTGGGCAACCTTGACGCGCTGATCTCGTCGTCCTACGTCGAGAGCTTCAGCTACTCGTTGCTGGAAGCGATGAGCATGCGGCTTCCCATCGTCGCGACCGATGTGGGCGGCAACCGAGAAATGATGGTGCATAGCGAGAGCGGCCTCATCGTGCCGCCGGGCGATGTGCCCGCGCTGGTGCGCGAGGCCGGCGCCCTGCTGGCCAGCGCCGACTTGCGCCGCCGCCTCGGCGGCGCGGCGCGCGAGCGTGTCGAGCAGCGTTTTACTTTGGCCGCGATGGCTGCGCGCACGACGGCCATCTACCGCGAGGTGCTGCGCTCACGCGAGCAGGGCCTGCCTCGCCTGGAAATGCGCCTGCGCGTGCAGCAGCACAGCGCGGTGGCGATCAAGGTGCCGACATGATCATGAAGACCCTTCTGCGTGTTCTTCACGCCCTGCTCATCGGCTGCTGCCTGGCGCTGGCGTTCGGCGGCGCTGCCCGCGCGCAAGCTGGGCAAGCTGGGCAAGCTGCACAGGCCGCCTACCGCCTCGGGCCGGGCGACGTGCTGAGCGTGACGGTCTGGAAGCAGCCCGCTCTCAGCATGCAATTGCCTGTCGCACCGGACGGCACCTTGCGCTACCCGCTGGCCGGGCAGATCGATGTGCAAGGCCGCACGCTGGCCGAGGTGGAAGCCACGCTGACGGCCAAGCTCGGCGAGGAACTGCGCGAGGTGCTGGTCACGGTCAGCCTGGTGCAGGTGCAGAGCTACCGCGTCTACGTGCTCGGCGAGGTGCTGCGGCCCGGCGAGCTGATCCTGCGCGCGCCTGTCGGCGTGGTGCAGGCGGTGGCGATGGCCAATGGCTTCACACCCTTCGCCAAGCGCGACAAGCTGCTGATCGTGCGCCGCCGCGGCGGCACCGAGACGCGCGAGACCTTCGACTACGACGCCTATGTGCAAGGCGGCGGCCAGGGGCCCGCCGTGCTTGAGCCGGGCGACACCGTCATCGTTCAATGAGACATCCATGAGACGGCATGGCGCGCTCATCCTGCCCCTGGCCTGCCTCGCTGGGCTGGCCAGTGCGCCGGTGCGCGCGGCCGATGCCGACACGTTCAACGAGCCGCCGCCCGCCCCCGTGGAGACATTGCCGTTTGGCGAGCTCCGCACCTGGAGCAACGGCATAGACAGCGCCCGCATCCCGGCGGAGTCGCAGGCGCTGCGCGAACCCGGCAACCGTGCGCTGGTTCCGCCGCGCGTCGACCGCTCGCCCTGGCAGGCACGATTGAGCGCCGCGCTCGAAGCCGACGACAACCTGCTGCTGGCCATCGACCAACGGCGCAAGGGCGCGGCCATGATCGTGTCGCCGGGCCTCAACTGGAAGCAGGAAAGCGCGCGCCACCGCATCGAGATGGATGCGTCGGCCGAACTGCTGCACGGTGTGCAGGGCGACTACGACGCGAAGCGCGTCGATGCATCGACGGTCCAGGCCAGCGCAGCGTTCAGAAGCAGCGAGACGACCGCGGTCAACTACCTTGGCACGTTGCTGCGTTCGCACGACCCGATGGGCAACACCCCGGCCGCACCCGTGCCGGGCGGAACATCCGACCAGCGCTTCGTTGCCAGCTACCAGCGACATGCGCTCGACGCCAGTTGGCGCACCGGGCCGCGCACCCATCTGGCGGCACGCTGGGTCGGCACCTGGGCAAACTCACGCGCCCCCGACTACGCCGGTACACAGGGCAACGACATCGAGCTGGGCGCGCACTGGCGCTACGACGCACTGCTGCGCCTGGGCGTGCTGCTGCGCGAGCGGCGTGCCGATTTCGAAGGCAGGGCCGACGCCCGCTATGGGGCCGCCTGGCTCGAAGCGGAACGCCAATGGAGCGCGACCCTCATGAGCCGGGCCGCTGTCGGCACCGCTCACGGGCACGGCCCCGCCATGACCGTCTGGCGCGCGAGCCTGACGCAGACCTTCGCCATCGGCCAGTGGGACATCGCGCTGGAGCGCGATGTCACCGCGCCGGCCGGCCTGGGGCGCCTCTATGAACTGCGCGGCGCCCGCATCGGTGCCGCCTTGCGTGTCGGAGGCCGTGGCCGGCTGGAGGTGGCCCTGGTCGGCGCCGAGTACCGCCCGATCGGCAACGACCCGGGCGGCTTCGGCCCGGTACGGACCTTGCGTCCGCGTATGACCGGCACGCTGCCGCTCGATGCCCGGACGTGGCTGGCCCTGCGCTACCAGGGCATCGCCGACCGCGTCCTTGACACCTCGGTGCAGCGACGGGGCAACCGCCTGCTCGTGACGCTGTCTAGAACCATTTGAAGCCAACCAGGGAAGGACTCACACCATGAAAACAGTGCTGTTGGCGGGTGGCCGCGGAACCCGCATCGCCGAGGAAAGCGAGAGCAAGCCCAAGCCCATGATCGAGATCGGCGGCAAGCCCATCCTGTGGCACATCATGAAGGGCTACGCCGGCCACGGGAACAAGGACTTCATCGTCGCCAGTGGCTACAAGGCGGAGATGATCAAGCACTACTTCCTCAACTTCAACCTGTTCCACAACGACTACCGCGTCAACCTCAAGCACGGCGAACGCCAGTTGCTGAACGCGAGCGACACCGACTGGGACGTCTCCGTCATCGACACCGGCCTGGACACCCTCACCGGCGGCCGCCTGCTGCGCCTGAAGCCCTGGCTGACCGACGGCACCTTCATGCTCACCTACGGCGACGGCGTGTCCGACGTGGACATCACCGCGCTGCTGGCCTTCCACCGCAGGCATGGCAAGGTCGCCACGATCACCGCCGTGCGCCCGCCGGCACGCTTCGGCGCGCTTGACATCCATGACGGCGAGGTCAAGCGCTTCGCCGAAAAACCGATCACCGAAAGCGGCTGGATCAACGGCGGCTTCCTGGTCTTCGAGCCGAGGATCTTCGATTACCTCGAGGGCGACCACAGCACGCTGGAGCGCGAGCCGCTGGAGAAGCTCGTCCGCGACGGCCAGCTGGCGGCCTTCCAGCACGAAGGCTTCTGGCAGCCCATGGACACACTGCGCGACAAGCAGGCGCTGGAGCTGCTGTGGAGCGAGGGCCGGGCACCTTGGAAGACATGGCAATGAACGCCACCCGACTCGACCCGCAGCGCCTGCCCGACCCCGCGTTCTGGCGCGGCCGGCGCGTGTTCGTGACCGGCCACACCGGCTTCAAGGGCGCCTGGCTCACGTTGTGGCTGGAGTCGCTGGGTGCCGAGGTCACCGGCTTCTCGCTCGCGCCGCCGAGCGAGGTCAACCTGTTCACGCTCGCCAGCGTGGCGCGTGGCATCACGCACCTGCACGGCGACGTGCGCGAGCTGACCGCGCTGAAGAGCGCGCTGGCCGGCGCGCAGCCGGAGATCGTGCTGCACCTGGCCGCGCAGTCGCTGGTGCGCCGCTCGTACCGCGAGCCGGTCGAGACCTACGCCACCAACGTGATGGGCACGGTCAATCTGCTGGAGGCCATACGCCACCAGCCCGCCGTGCGTGCGGTGGTCGGCGTGACGAGCGACAAGTGCTACGAGAACCGCGAGTGGATGTGGGGCTACCGTGAAGGCGATGCGATGGGTGGCCATGACCCGTACAGCAACAGCAAGGGCTGCGCTGAACTGGTGACGAGCGCGATGCGGCGCTCCTACTTTAGCAACGGCGACACCTTCATCGCCTCGGCGCGCGCCGGCAACGTCATCGGCGGCGGCGACTTCGCCGAGGACCGGCTGCTGCCCGACGCGATGCGTGCATTCAGCAATCGCCGCGCGCTGGAGGTGCGCTCGCCAGACGCCATTCGCCCCTGGCAGCACGTGCTGGAGCCGCTGCGTGGCTATCTGCTGCTGGCCGAGGCACTGGCGACACACGGCCAGCCGTTCGCCGAGGGCTGGAATTTCGGTCCCGAGGACGCGGACTGTCGTTCGGTGCGTGAGGTCGCCGACCTGGCTACCGGCCACTGGCCCGGCGCACAGGTCGCCTACAACCCGCCGGCCGACGCGCCGCACGAGGCGCATTTCCTGAAGCTCGACTGCACGAAAGCCCACGAACTGCTGGCCTGGCAGCCGCGCTGGCGGTTGGCCGAGGGCGTGCAGCGCACCGTGGAATGGTTCCGCGCCAGCGCCGAGGGGCAGGACATGCGCGCGCTGACGCTCGCGCAGCTCGACGCCTATCAGGCCCCTGCGGAGGCATAAGCATGCCGACAACCACCGCACCCGCCGCCAGCCCCAAACGCGTGTTGTTCGTCAGCCCCACGGCGCGCGCCGGCACGGCTCAGTACACGCACAACCTCGCATCCCACCTCGCCCGCAACGGTCATCAGGTCAGTCTGCTGACGGGCGTCGGTTACGAGCTCGGCCGGTATGCACGCGACTACACCGTGCTCGAGGCCATCGACCGCTTCCGGCCGCGTCCCGTGCTGTGGTGGCGGCTGTGGATGCACCTGCGGCGCCTGCGCCCTCAGGTCATCCACTACCAGGGCGGACAGCACCCGGACATGCTGTGGCTGCTCGACCGCGCCCTGCGCCTGCTGTTCCCGGCGGTGGCCGTCTACACCCCGCAGGACCTGCATTCCAACAACCGCCGCAAGCACCACGACAAGGCCGCGCAAGGGCTGCTCAAGCGCATGCAGCACGTCTTCTTCAACTCCGAAGAAAACCGCGGCTTCGTGCGCCGCTCGTGGGCTATCGATGTCGACCAGTCGAGCGTGGCCGCAGTGCCCGATCTGCTGGACTTCGTGCGGCGGGACGTGAAGGCCGAACCGCCCGCCATTCCCGCCGGCCGGGCGCTGATCCTGTGCTTCGGGCTGATCGAGCCGCGCAAGGGCATCGGCACGCTGCTCGAGGCGTTCGCCCGGCTGCGCCAGACGCGGCCCGACACCCACCTGGCCGTGGTCGGCAAGCCGTTCATGGATCTCGCACCGCTTCACGAGACCATTGCGCGTCACGGCATGCAGGGTCATGTCGACCTGGTGGCCGAATACGTGTCCTTCGAGCGCATGGCGGGCTGGTTCGAACGCGCCGACACCGTCGTCCTGCCTTATGAGTCGGGCTGGAACAGCGGCGTGATCCCGGTCGCGCTGGGGTATGCCAAGCCGGTGGTGGCGACCACCATCGCCAGCGCGGCCGAGGCGGTCATCCACGAAGAAACCGGGCTGCTGATCCCCCCGGCCGATGTCGAGGCGCTGAGCCAGGCGCTGCTGCGCGTGCTGGATGACGACGCGCTGCGTGAACGCATGCAGCCGCTGCTGCGCCAGGCCGCGATTGACCAGGGCTGGGCCTCGCTCGTTCGCGCCACCGAAACCGTGTACCAGCAACTGGTGCCCGCTTGAGCACGGCGAGAGGCATGGGCTTGGCCACACACCCCTTCCCGCCGACCGACCTGTCCGTGTCAAGGCTGGGCTTCGGCTGTTCGACCATCGCGTCGCTGGCCACCCGGCATGCGCCGGCCGAGGTGCGGGCCGCGCTGCTCGCCGCCGTGGATGAGGGCGTGAACTTCTTTGACACGGCCGACGTGTACGGCCAGGGCGACAGCGAGCGCCTGCTCGGTCATGTGCTGGCCAGCCGGCGCGAGAAGCTTGTCGTGTGCACCAAGGTCGGCATGAGGCTGTCGCAGTCGCAGCAGGTGATCCGCCTCGTCAAGCCGGTGCTGAATCCGTTGCTGCGGCGCTGGCGCGGTGGCCGCGCGCGCAGCACCGAGCTGCGGCGGGCGAGTGAACGCCAGTGCTTCGAGCCGGCCTATCTTCGTGGCCGCGTGGAGGCGAGCCTGAAGCGCCTGCGCGTGGAGCGCATCGACCTGTTGCTGCTGCACAGCCCGCCGGTCGAGGTCGCCGAGCGCGATGACGTGCTGGCGCTGCTGCACGAGCTGCGTGATGCGGGCAGGGTGCGCTGGTTCGGCGTCTCGGCGTTACAGCTCCCGGACGCGCCGCGCTGGGCGACGTGGGCGGGCCTCAGCTGCCTGCAACTGCCGCTCACGCCGGCGGTGAATGCCGTCGGCGGCGCAGCGCAACTGCCTGCCGATGTGCTGGCGCTGTTGGCCGACCTGCGTGCACGCAACATCGGCGTGATCGCCCGAGAGGTCTTCGGCGGTGGCACGCTGGCCGGCCGGCCGGCACTGCGTGGTGACGCGCTCGCGGCGGTGCTGTCTGCACCCGCAGTGGGCGTCGCGCTGGTCGGCATGGGTTGCCGGTCACACCTGAACGACAACCTTAACGCGCTGGCAGAGGCCGCACGATGATCGAACGCGCCGGCGACATCCCTGACGGCACGACGCTCGATTGCGACGTCTGCGTGATCGGCGCCGGCCCGGCCGGCATCGCGCTGGCGCTGTCGCTGGAACGCGCCGGCCGCTCGGTGCTGCTGCTCGAAGCCGGCCAGCTCAACCGGGCCGGCGCGGCGCAGGCTCTGTACGCGGGCGAACTGAACGACACCGCCCGCCACCTGCCCCTCGACCAGGCCCGGTACCGCCAGCTCGGCGGCACCAGCGCGCTGTGGGGCGGTCGCTGCATTCCCTACGACGCTATCGACTTCGAGCACCGGCCGTGGGTTCCACACAGCGGCTGGCCGATCGATCGCGCGGAACTGGATGCGTTCTATGCGCAGGCGCACGGCTGGCTCGAATGCGGCGCGTTCGACTACCGCGCCGCGCGCGTGCTCGGCCCTGCCGCCGGACCGATGGTCCCGGGCTTTGCAGACGGCGCGATCGACACCGGCTCGCTGGAACGCTGGAGCCCGCCCACCCATTTCGGCAAGGTCCATCGCAAGACGCTGCAAGCCTCACAGGGCGTGCGCGTGCTGATGGAGGCGGCGGCGGTCGAACTGCGCACCGACGCCGCGGGCGAGCGCGTCACAGGCGTCACGGTCGGGCACGCCGCGAGTGTCGGAGGGCGGCGTTTGAGCGTTCGTCCCCGCGAGGTTGTCCTCACCGGCGGCGGCCTGGAAACGACGCGGCTGCTGATGACGTCCCGCCAAGGCCAGCAGCAAGGCATCGGCGCCGCAGGCGGCTGGCTGGGCCGGGGCTATATGTCGCATGTGCACGGCGTGATCGCGACGCTGAAGTTCAACGCCAACCAGCCGGTCATCTCCGGGTATGAGCAGGACAGCGACGGCGTGTTCGTGCGCCGGCGGCTGTGGGTCTCCGAGAAGACCCAGCGTGAACTGGAGCTGCTCAACACCTACATGCTGCTCGACCGGCCACTGATCGACGACCCCAGCCACGGCAGCGCCGTGCTATCGGCGGCCTTCCTCGCCAAGAAGCTGTTTCAACGCCAGCGTGACGACGGCAGCCTTGGCAATGGCAAGTACGCCATCTACTGGCGCCACCTGCGCAATGTGCTGGCAGGCTCGCCGCAGGTCGTCTCGGTGCTGCCCAAGTTTGCGCGCGGCCGCTTCCTGCAAAAGCGCCGCCTGCCTTCGCTGACGGTTGATTCCCGGTCCAACACTTTCCACTTGTACTTTCAGGCGGAACAGGTGCCCGACCGCGGCGCCGGCCTTGCACTGCTGGACGAGCGCGACGCGCTAGGCCAGCAGCGCATGCGCCTGGACTTCAAGGTACAGCCGCAGGACCTGGACGCGATCTGGCGCACACACGAACTGCTGGCCCACGAACTGCGCACGCAGCGGGTCGGCGAACTCACTTTCAACCCCGCGGCGCGCGAGGAACTGGCCGAGATCAAGGCGGTGCTCGGCCACCATATCGGCACCACGCGCATGTCCAGCGACCCGCGCCACGGTGTGGTCGACCCGCACGGCCGGGTGCACGGCGTGTTGAACCTGCACGTTGCCAGCGCCTCGATGCTGCCCACCAGCAGCCATGCCAACCCCACGCTGACCGTCGTCGCGCTCGCGCTGCGGCTGGCGAATCGATTGCAGGCCCGGCCTTCGGCCGGTGCCACGTTCACTTTTTCACCTGCGGGAGAACTCCATGAGCTTTGAAGCCGACTTCAAAGGAAAACACGTGCTCGTCACTGGGGGCGCCGGCCAGATCGGCTCCCACCTGGTCGCCGCGCTGGTTCAGCGCGGCGCCCGCGTGAGCGTGGCCGACAGCCTGTGGCGCGGCAAGCGCGAACACCTCGCGCCCGGCGGCACGCCGCTGATCGACATGGAGCGGGACTTCCATCACGTCGACCTGACAGACGCGGCGGCCTGCGCTCGCGTGACCGAAGGCTGCGACCTCGTCTACCACCTGGCCGACGTGGTGGCCGGCATCAACTACGTGTTCGGGAATCAGTTCTCGCTTTTCAACACCAACCTGCGCATCGACTCCAACATGCTGCATGCGGCAGTTGCCAACAAGGTGGCCAACTACGTGTACGTGGGCACGGCGTGCAGCTACCCGGCCGCGATGTCCGTGCCCGACGCGCAAGGCAGGACGCCGCTTTTCAAAGAAGAGGATGTCTACCCCGCCTTGCCCGAGTCGTCATACGGCTGGTCCAAGCTGATGGGCGAGTACCAGGCCGAGCTGGCCATGAACGAAGGGCTGATGAAGGTCGGCCTGCTGCGCTTCCACAACGTCTATGGGCCCCATTGCGAGATGTCGCCCGAGCGCTCTCAGGTCATCCCGGCGCTGATCCGCAAGGCGCTGCGGCATCCCGAGGAGCCGTACATCGTCTGGGGTTCCGGAAAACAGCGGCGAGCCTTCGTCTATGTGGCCGACGTGGTGGACGCGTTGCTGCGCGTGGCAGGGGCCGGGCTCGGCAAGGGGGTGATCCAGATCGGGCCCGACTACAGCACGTCGATCCGCGAACTGGCTGAGGCGGTCGCCGCCATCTCGGGCAAGAACATCGAGATAACCTACGACCCGACGCGCCGCGAGGGCGACGGCGACCGTGCGGCCAACCGGAGCAAGGCGCTCGAGGTGCTCGGCTGGGAGCCAAAGGTATCGCTCACCGAAGGCCTTCGCCAGACCTACGAGTGGTGCCGTGGCGTTGTGTCGCAACCGGGCTGAGCCATGGGCCTGACCAACCTGTTGATCATGATCGGCATCGTGATGCTGACTTCGGTGGCCCAAGTCGTGATGAAGCTCGGCACCACCGGCGCTCGGAATGCGATGCAGACAACGGACGCGGGCGTCATCGAACGATTCGTCTCGATGCTCGGCTCGCCACTGGTGCTTCTTGGACTTGGCCTGTATGTACTGGCCGCAGTCGTCTATCTGCGCGCGCTTTCGGAATTGGATCTGAGCCAGGCCTACCCATTCGTCGCGCTGTCTTATGTTTTCACGATGGCTGCGGGCTTCATCTGGCTTGGGGAGGCCGTCCACCTCACCCGAGTGGCGGGGGCCGCGTTGATCCTCGGCGGCGTCGCCCTCATTGCCTGGCGCTGAGAGGCGCTACAGGGCGTAGAGGGCACAGACGAGTGGTGCAAGCCGCGCGCCCAACCTCAATGCTCCCCCAAGGATGAAGTGCGCGATTTTGGGCAAAAGGTTCAGAATCGCCGCAAACGAAAAAACACAAATGCACGCATCAACACACAGCGGCATACATAGGAGCAATCAATGAACTCACATCTCGCAAAGAAGCTGTTGGCAACCATGAGTGTGGCACTGGCCTGTGGGTCAGCTCACGCCGCGTTTGCCGACCTCGGCGCCCATCCCGACACCTTCCTTTTCACGGAGACGGACGTGGCCGCCGGCAGTTTTGCCGACACCTACACGTTTACGGTACCCGGGGGCTTTGCCTTCATGGGCAGCGTGGTGGTGTCGACTGGGGGGCCTGATCGCGCAATTGCCGACGGAAAGTATTTCGTCGTCTTTGCGGGCGCAGACGGCAGCTTCGGCACGGCGGATGATGCCTTGCTGCCCGGCACCGGCTTCAGCTACGACGCGAGCACCGGGAGCACATTCAATCCGTCGTCTTCCGGCGCTGGCCTGTACGCAGCGGTCGTTCAAGGTACCGGCTCGGACACGTTGGGCGGCCATTACACCTACACCTCGTTCATCACCGCGGTTCCCGAACCAGGTACCTATGCGATGATGCTGGCGGGTCTGGCATGCGTCGGCTCGCTGGCTCGCCGTCGGCGGCCCTCCTGAGTCGGTCCACCTTCTGTTGCGGCAGCTGGCGCTGGTAGCGCCACTGCCGCAAGCATGGACAGACTCGTGATGAGTCTGCTTCACGTTCACCCGGTTCCGCGCGAGTCGCAAGGCAGACGTCCGGGAACCGTGTGCATTGCAAGGACGCAGCCACTCGGTCAGGTTGACCAGAGATGCTGAGGCGCGGCGATGCCACTTTGCCTTGATCGGAACGTTCCGATCCCAGTGATGCATATCACGCGACGAGGCTTTAGAGGCACTTTCCAGGTAAGTTCGTTACACGGCTTACGGCAAGTGGTTCAACTTTCTAGGGGGTGGCGGCGAAAGTCATCTCACGCCGGGATGCGGGCCGAAAGGTCCGGCAAACCCCGCGTAGTTCGCCGCTTCAATCGACCTTGCCCAAGCCTCATGACCCGCCTGCCTCATGCTTTTCTCCGCGTCCAACGGAACACGCCACCGCGCCTGCAAACCATTGGGTTTGCGCTTGGGGTCACGATCTCGTTGGCGGGCTGTGGCGGGGGAGATGCGAAGAACGGGGCGGACGCTTCCGCTGCGGTGACTGCCGAGGCCGGCGCTGACGTGACCGCGCAAGCGGTTCGGCCCAAAGTGCCCGTGCAAGCAACGCTAGCGGCCACGACCGACCCGGTTTCGACCGGAGGCACGGCCTATACCGGCCGCGCCTGGTTCGTCGATTCAGTGACCGGCAGCGACAGCGCCGCCGGCACGGCCGCCGCGCCCTGGAAGACGCTGTCGCGTGCGGCGACCCAGACACTCGGCGCCAACGACGCCTTGCTGTTGAAATGCGGCGGCGTCTGGCGCGAATCCTTCTCGCTCAATGCAGTCAATGCGCCGGCCGGCGCTGCGGTGCTGGGTGCCTGGGGCAGCTGCACGCCGAGCAACCGACCCGTGATCTCGGGCGCCGACATCGTGTCTGGCAGCTGGACGGTGGCGGGTGACATGGGTGGCAAGCCGGTGTACGTGACGCCCTGGTCGAAGGCGGTGTCGGCGCTTTACTGGAACGGCGCGCCACTGACCCGGGCGCGCTACCCCAACCACGCCGGCATCGGCCATGAGTTCAGCCTGATTGCATCGATGCGCGACGCCAAGACATTCCGGCCCGACGCGGCCATTGCCGCCGCGCTCGGCGGCGTGCCGCTGGCCGGCGCGAAGGCCTTCATCCGCACCAACCCGTGGCTGGTGGAGGCGCATGACATCGCCAGCAGCGACAGCACCGGCGCGGTCACCTTGAAGGCACTCGGGACTTATCCACCGCAGGCCGGCCAGGGCTACTTTGTCGAGGGCAAGCTGGCCTTGCTGGACGTGGCCGGTGAGTGGTTCCACGACACCGCGACCGGGCTGCTTTTCGTGTGGGCGCCGAACGGCCAGAGCCCCGCAACCGGTGTTCTCGAATCGGCCCAGCGCACCGTGGGGGTCAAGGTGTCGAAGATCGCCGCCACGCGCATCGACAAGGTCACCTTCGAGCGCCAGACCGGCCAGGCTATCCACATCGTCGATGCACAGCGCACCGCCGTGACCGACGTGACCTCGCGCGACGCGGGCTCGACGGCCATCCTGATCGAGGGCACCAGCACCGGCCGCTCCAATGGCAGCACGGTCGACCGCACGACCATCACGAATGCGGGCACGATGGGGATCGACGTTGCCAGTGCCGGCGTTCGCGTGGCCGAAAGCGTCATCGACGGCACGGGGCTGGGCACCTCCAGCAGCGGCGTGTCGGCGGGCGTCTACCTCAAGTCGGTGGGCGGTGTGGTGAAAGACAACCGAATCACCAATTCCGCCTTCGCCGCCATCGTGCTGGGCAACGCCACGGGTGCAACCATCTCCGGCAATACGCTGACGCAGGCCTGCAAGCGCTTCACCGACTGCGGCGCGATCTACTCAGGCGGTGCGCCGAGCGCGGCCCAACGCAGCACCATCGTCTCCAACGCCATCAGCGACATCGTCGCCAATCCTGAAGGCGCGGTCGGCGGCGCAACGACGCTCGTTGCCGGCATCTACCTCGACGAGGCAAGCGCCACCCACGACGTCACGAACAACATGATCACGCGCGCCGGCGTGGGCATCAATCTTCACAACAGCAGCCAGCACACCATCCAGCTCAACCGCGTCTGGCTGACCAGCCGCGCCTCGATCCGCGTGCATAACAGCAGCGCAGCCGAGACGGTGCGCGGCAATGTGATCCAGGACAACGAGCTCTTCGCGTCGGTGCATCTGGAGGCGTCGACCCCGGCGACCACCGCGCCGACGACCCGCCAGGTCTATCCGCAGGAATGGGTGCATGACAGCAACGCCGCCCTGATGTTTGCCGGCGTCAACCCGAATGTCTCGCGCCGCAACGTGACCGCGACGATGAGCCAACCCGCATTGGTGCGCTGGTCACTGCTCAGCGGCTGGACCCACCAGACGCCCGACGCCGCGCAATGGGCTGCCTACGCGAGCGGCGAAACGGTGAAGGCGGCCTATGCGGCGCGGCCTTTCATCGTCACCTCCGGCGGGGCCAACCTGGTTCAGAACAGCCTGCTGCAAACCGCCGGCCTGAACTGGCTGTTCTGGTCACCGACGCCCGCCGCTGGCGGCACGATGACCTACAGCACCTGTGGTACTTCCGGATGCGGCGACTTCGCGCCCGGCTCGACCAGCGATTTCCTGATGAGCAACACGTTTCAGATGTCCAGCGCGAACGGCGCCAACCTCTACCAACTGCGCCTGCGCGCACGCGCCCTGGCCGAGGGCGCCAGCCTGACGATGGCGATCAACCGCGCGGGCGGTGACTGGGCGCAACTTGGCTTGGTCCTGATGTCCCAACCGATCGACAGCGCCGCCGACACCTCGGTCGACGCGCTGTTCAATGCCACCAGCAGCGATATCGCGCGTCTGAACCTGACCGGGCTGGCCGGCAAGCCTGTCCGGCTTCGCGACGTCACTGTGGCGCAGGTGAGTGCCTACGAGCTGATGGCTCCGAGTCGCGAGTCCACCTTGCTGTCCAACGAGACGGCGGTTGCGAAGAGCATCCCCTGTCCGTCGACCGTGATGCGTACCTGTGTCGTCTCGGACCTCTCCGGGCAGGCCGTCACGTGGCCCGTCACGTTGCCTGCGAACACCTCGAAAGTCGTGGTGAGTGCTGACAGCAGGTGGAAGCCGTGATCGGCAGAGCGGGCGCTGCTGCCGTCACGGCTTCCAGCGATCATCGGCGCTCAACACCACCTTTGCCGTGTTCGGAGCAAGCGTCACGGGCCAGGTGATCGCCTGTCCGGAGAGATCGGAAACAGTGCAGGTACGCAAAACGGCAGACGGGCAATCCACATTCTTTGCTGCGCCGGTTTCGTTGGTCAGAAGCACTGATTCGCGGGACGGCGACAGCAGTTCGTAGCTCCTGACTTGCGAGACGACGACCTCCCGGAACCGAACCGGCTTGCCCGCCTGCCCGGAGAAGTTCAGCCGGGCCTGATCATCTCCCGTCGCGTTGAACAACGCACCGACGACCTGTTGCGCCGCGCCGATCCGCTGGTCGGTCAACACCACGCCCAACTGGCCAAAGTCGCCGCCGTCGCGGTTGATGGCCATCGTCAACACCGAGCCGGCGGCGCTCTCCGCACGGACCTGGAGCTGATACAGATTGCTGCCGCTTGAGCTCGACATGCGAAAGGGGCCGCTCGTCAGGAAATCGCTCGGGCCCGAAGGATTGAAGTCTGCGCAGCCTTCGCTCGCGCAGGTTCCGAACGTCAGCGTTCCCGCAGAACCTGCCGTGGCCCGCTCGAGCGACCAACCGGTGCCCGCGACCTGGAATTTGCTGTTCGGAATGAGATTTGCGCCGCCGTCGGTGACCAGGAAGGGCCGTGCTGCATACAGGACCTTGACGCTCTCCGCGGCGGCATGGGCGGCCCACTGCGCCTCGTCGAGCACCTGAGGCGTGAAGCCGCTGACCAAGGCCCAGCGCACGGCGGACGCCGCAGTCAGGCTGGCGACGCTGTTGCGGCGGACGATATTGGGTTCGGCGCCGCTGAACATCAGTTTCGCGTCGCTCGGATGCACCCATGCCTGGGCGTAGACCAGGCGAGACACGGGCGCGGTGGTGCTCGCCGCTGAAGCGATCAGATGGCTTGACGCATACAACGCGTTGTCCTGGATGACGTTCCCGCGCACGCGGTCGGTTGCAAGGCTGTTGTGCACCCGGATCGACGATTGATCCGCCAGCCAGACCTGATTCGACTGGATCAGATGGTTCGCACTGTTGTGCAGATTGATGCCGACGCCGACCCGGGTGACCATGTTGTTGAGCACATCGTGGTTTGCGCTGCCCTCATCGAGATAGATGCCGGCCACCAGCGCGGTGGCGCCGCCCACGGCGCCTTCTACATTCGCGACCAGGTCGCTGATCGCATTGGATGTGATCGATGCGCGTTGCGACGTGCCCGGGGCGCCCCCGGAATAGACCGCGCCGCAATCGGTGAAGCGGCGGCAGGCCCTGAGCAGCGAATTGCCCGAGACGGTCGTGCCGGCGGCGTTCGAGAGCAGGATTGCCGCGTAGCCGGAATCCGAGATCCGGTTGTCGCGGATCGCGCCGCCCGTTGATTTCATGTAAACACCGGCCGACACGCCGGTGTCGCTCGCACCCACTCCGGTGCTTTCGATGTCGTTGCCAACGATCTCGACTCCAGGGCTTGTCGCGCTGATGCCATTCACGCCGGCATTGCTGATGGTGCTGCGCTGCACGGTCGTGCCGCTCGATTGATCGCTGCTGCTTCCCGCGATCAAGATGCCATGGGCTCCAGCATGGCGTGACCGGATGGCCGTCACGGCCGTTCGTGGCGCATCGACGATGTGCAGGCCTGCCTGCGCTTGCCGTTCAAACGCGATCTGGTCCACCCGAATGCCGGAAATGCCGGAAAGCGTCACGCCGAAATCTCGCTCCACGCTCTCCAGTGCAGCGCCTTGCGGGCTGCTGCCGTCGGGTGTCCATACGTAGAGTCGCCCGGCAGCTGCGTCATGAAACCACTCGCCCGCGGTGTCCAGCAAAGCCAGCTTTCCCTCGACAAAATAACCTTCTTCCGCCTGCGGTGCGTAGGTCGGGGCGGCGGCCAGTGTGATGGCGCCAGTGCCGGTGGAACCGGCCACGTCCTGAGCCTCGACGAGCCATGGACTGGTACGGATGTAAGCCTTGGCGCCCGCCAGATCCATGCCCGCCAACACGCTGGCATCGAACGGCTTGATCACGAACCTCGTCGTGCTGGACACCGAATCGATCAGCTTGAACTCGTGCCCGATGCCCCCGTAGTTCGGGTAGCGAGCGCGTGTCAGCCTGGTTCCGTTCAAGTACAGGCTGGTGACGGGCCGGGACCAGTTCGTCACGTACACCGGCTTGCCGCCAAGGCCCGTCGCGACGGTCCAGGTGCTGCCAGCTACGAGGTTCGCCCCTGAAATGATGGGTCGGTTGGCCGCAGTGCAATCACCCCATGCGCCCAGCGTGGCGCCACCTGAGGGCACGTTAGCGGCTGCCAGCGTGATTGACTCCCGCCAGGTGCCGCCGCACTTCAGCAGCAGAGAGTCGCCGGATGCCAGAACCTGGGTGCTGGCCCGGGCTAGCGTCTTCCACGGAGAACTCTGGCTGCCCGCAGCTGCATCGTTGCCAGCGTCGGCGTCAACGAACCAACTGCGGGATGTGCTGGGCGGCGGGGGCTCGGCGGGCGAGTCGCCGCCACCACCACCGCCACCACCACCGCACCCTGCGATGGTCAGACCTGCAAGCAGAGCGGCAATGCTCGTTCGTCGCAGCTTGGCGACTTGGGCTTGCCGTGCATTCAAGGGCATGGTGCCGCTCCCGGTGGGTTCGATGCGCAGCGCCACGATAACGTAGCCGTCCGTGGCACTCCCGCATGGAATCCGCGGCAAACCGTGTGCCCGGCCATCCGAAGACCGGGTATGAAATCAGGCCCTTCAGCTGCGCTCTCGGCCGATGAGCGAGCCAGGATCAGGCGCGGTGCAACCGCCTCAACCCTCTCGACGCAGCGCCGGGAACAGGATGACGTCCCGGATCGACGGGGAGTCCGTGATCAGCATCATCAGCCGGTCGATGCCGATGCCGCAGCCGCCCGTCGGGGGCATGCCGTATTCCAGCGCGCGGATGAAGTCGGCGTCGTAGTACATCGCCTCCTCGTCGCCGTCGTCCTTGTTGGCCACCTGCGCCTGGAAGCGCGCGGCTTGGTCCTCGGCGTCGTTCAGCTCCGAGAAGCCGTTGGCGTACTCCCGGCCGGTGATGAAGAGCTCGAAGCGCTCGGTGATCTTGGGGTTGTCGTCCGACGCCCGGGCCAGCGGTGACACCTCGACGGGGTAATCGATGATGAAGGTGGGCTCCCAGAGCTTCTCTTCGACGACGGCTTCGAACAGGCCGAACTGCAACTCGGCCAGACTCCAGCGGGCGGGCGCTTCTTCCCCGGCGGCGACGATCTTCGCGCGCAGCAACTCGGCTGAATCGGCTTCCTCGCCGGTGAGCCCGGCGAACTGGATCAGCGAGTCGCGTACCGAGACGCGCGCGAACGGCTTGTCCAGCGCCACCGGCTTGCCGGCGTAGGTCAGCGCGGCGCTGCCGGTTGCGGCAATGGCCGCATGGCGCAGCACGGCCTCGGTGAAGTCCATGATGTCGTGATGCGTCCAGTAGGCCGCATAGAACTCCATCATCGTGAACTCGGGGTTGTGGCGGACCGAGATGCCTTCGTTGCGGAAGTTGCGGTTAATCTCGAACACGCGCTCGAAGCCGCCCACCACCAGCCGCTTCAGATACAGCTCGGGCGCAATGCGCAGGAACATCTCCTGGTCCAGCGCGTTGTGGTGGGTCGTGAACGGCTTGGCGTTGGCGCCGCCCGGGATGGGGTGGAGCATCGGCGTCTCCACTTCCAGGAAGCCGTGGTCCACCATGAAGCTGCGGATGGCCGACACGCCGTGGCTGCGCGCGACGAAGCGCTTGCGTGCGGCCTCGTCCGTGATGAGGTCGACATAGCGCTGGCGATACTTCTGCTCCTGGTCGCTCATGCCGTAGAAGTCGCCCGGCAGCGGGCGAAGGCTTTTGGTCAGCAGGCGCAGCGTGGTGACGGTGATCGTCAGCTCGCCGGTTTTGGTCTTCATCAGCGCGCCTTCGCCGCCGATGATGTCGCCCAGATCCCAATGCTTGAAGGCGCCGTAGACCTCGGGGCCGACGTTGTCAATGGTGACGCGCAGCTGGATGCGGCCGGTGGCGTCCTGCAGCGTGCAGAAGCTCGCCTTGCCCATGACGCGCTTGAGCATCATGCGGCCGGCCACGGTGACCTTGATGGCTTGCGGCTCCAGCGCCTCGTTCTCCAGAGGGCCGTACTGCTCCTGCAGCGGCAAGGCGCGGTGCTGGGGCTTGAAATCGTTGGGGAAGGGCACGGCCGTGGTGGCCCGCAGCGCAGCCAGCTTTTCGCGGCGCTCGGCGATCAGTTGGTTTTCGTCGGCGGCGGGAGCAGCTGGGATGGGCGGTGTCGTTTGGGTCATTGCGGGCCTTGGTGAATCCAGGATTTTAGGGAACTACCGGAGCAATCCCGGGCGAGAGGTCCGGCGCTTCCTACAATCCCGCGCCCCATGAGCCTCAAGCGCGCCACTCTCACCTTGCTTGCCGGCAGCGCGCTGGCCCAGGCCATCCCGCTGTTGCTGGGCCCCTGGATCGCGCGGCTGTACACGCCGGCGGAGTACGGCCAGTTCTCGCTCGTGTGGACGGTGGCGAGCAACCTGGCCGTTGTTGGCTGCGCGCGCTACGAGTTCGCGCTGCCCCTGGAGACGGGCGAGAAGGGCGCCGCGGCCCTGTTGGCGCTGTGCCTGCGCATGCTGCTGGCGATGACGGCCATGGCCATCCTCGTCGGCGCAGCGTGGATGGTGTGGGCCGACCTGTCCCTCGCAGCAGCGCTGCCCCTGGTCGTGCTGGCGTTGGCGGCCAGCCAGGCGCTGGCCCAATGGGCGGCAAGGGCAGGGCGCTTCGCCGTGCTGGCGTGGGGTCGCGTCTTGCAATGGGGCGGCGCTGCGGTGGCCCAGGTGGGCTTCGGGCTGATGCAGGCGGGGCCCTGGGGCCTGGTGGGCGGGGCGGCGCTGGCCACGGCGGCCGCAGCCGCATTGCAGGCCCGGCCGGCACCGGCAGGAGGCTGGCGGCGGCTGCTCGACTCCCAGCCGCTGCGCGAGTTTGCCGACAAGCACCGCGACTTCCCGCTGCTGAACACGCCCCATGCCTTTGCCGGCGCGTTGCAGGACACGGTCGCCATCGCGCTGCTCGCGGCCTGGCTGGGCGCGGCAGAGGCCGGCGCCTGGGCGCTGGCCCTGCGCTATTTGAAGGCGCCGGCCAGCCTGGTGGGCGGCTCGCTGTCGCAGGCCCTCTACCCGCGCCTCACGCAGGCGGGCAACCTGCTGGAAGCCCGCACACTGGTGCGCCACAACATGCTGCTGCTTGCGGCTATCGCGCTGCCGCTGATGCTATCGCTGCTGGCTTTCGGGCCCTGGCTGTTCGCCACCGTTTTTGGTCCTGAGTGGCGCGGTGCCGGCGAGCTGGCTCGGTCGCTGGCGCCCTATATCGCCTTGCACTTCATCGCCTCGCCAATGTCGGTCGTGACGATGGCCTGGGGCGCGCAGGCCTGGGCGCTGAAGCTGGCGCTGGTGGGGCAGGTGCTGTTCGTCGGCGGTCTGGCGGCGGGGCTGCAGCTGGGCGGCCTTGCCGGCGCGGGTTGGGGCGTATCGGCGGCGATGCTGCTCTACTTCGGCTACTTTTTCTGGTCGCTCTGGACCTGGGACTGATGCGCGTCTTTCTCAATCGCTTGCGCCGCCGCCTCGTGCGGCTGCTGGGTTTTCGCCTGTTGTTCGGCGAGGCCGGCGCGCCGCATTCGCGCATCGCGCCCAGCACCTGCATCGAGGGTGAAGCAAGCCTGCAACTGGGCGACCACGTCTTCATCGGCCAGTTCAACTTCATCGATGCGGGTGCGGGCCTCGTCATCGAAGAGGGCGTGCAGATCAGCAACTTCTGCTCCATCGTGACCCACAGCACCCACGATGCGTTGCGCGTCAACGGCCGCCGCAGCGCCACGCTGGGCGGTCAGTTGCCGGGCTATCGCAAGGGCGCCATTCGCCTGGGTGCCTACAGCTTTGTCGGCCCGCACAGCCTGATCGAGCCGGGCAGCACGCTGGGCAAGGGCGCCATCCTGTGCGCCTATTCGCAGCTGCGCGGCACGGCACCCGACTTCGCCATCATGGCCGGGCAACCCGCCCGCCAGATCGGTGATACCCGTGAACGCGACGCGGCGCTGCTGGCCCTGCATCCCGAATTGCGCGCGGCCTATGAGGCTTGGGCGGGAGCAGCACCATGAGCCTCGGCGGTGGCCTCAAGCTGGTCCTCATCGGCGATGGCGAAAGCCCGCACTTGCTGAAGTGGGCCCGTGCGCTGAACCCACGCGTGCAGCTGCACGCCATCTCGTCGCGCGGTTTCCTGCCCGAGTTCAATCAACTGCTGCCCGACGCGCGGCGCTTGGCACTGAACACCGAGCCCGACCATGCCGGCGGCAATGTCGCGCTGATCAAGCAGTTGCCGCGCATCGGCGCCTGGCTGGCCGACACCGACGCGGACTGGCTGCATGCCCACTACCTCACCTCGCACGGCTCCCTCGCCTGGGCCGCCAAGCTCGGCTGGCGACTGCGCGCGCAGATCGCCGGCTCCGCCTGGGGCAGCGACATCCTCGTCACGCCCCAGCGCGGCGGCGCCTGGCGCTGGATGACCAAGAAGGTGCTGCGCAACTGCGCGCTGACGACCTCGGACTCGCTTCACATGGCCGAGCGCATGCGCGAGCTGGGCGCGGGCGAGGTCATGACCTTCCCCTTCGGCCTGGAGGCCATGCCGAAACAGAACGCGAAGAAGCAGCCCTGGCTGTGCTTTGCGAACCGGGGCCTGGAGGCGAGCTACCGGCCGCAACTCGTCGTGGACGCGTTCGCGCGCATCGCCGCGGTCCAGCCCGAGGCCCGCCTCGTCGTCGCGAATGACGGTTCAATGCGCGCGGCGCTGGAAGCCGAGGTGATCGCGCGTGGCCTGGCCGAGAAAGTCAGCTTCGTCGGCCGTCTGGATGCGCAAACGCAGGCGTCGTACTACGCCCGCTCGACCTGGTTCCTGAGCCTGCCCGAGAGCGACTCCGTCTCCGTCTCCGTGCTGGAGGCGATGGCCCATGGCTGCGTGCCAGTGCTGTCCGAGCTGCCCGCCAACCGCGAGGTCATCGGCGACTCGGCGCGAGGGCTGATCGTGGCAGGCAATGTCGGCTCGCTGGACGACCTGCCGGCGCGCATGGCCGCGCTGGACACCGCCAAGGTCGCCGCCGTCAACCGTGACTGGGTCACCGCCAACGGCCTGTTCGAGCCCCATGTGCAGCGCTTCCTGACGCGACTGAAAGAGCTGACCCCCGCATGAGGATCCTCCTCGTCAACCACTATGCCGGTTCGCCGCGCCACGGCATGGAGTTCCGCCCCTACTACCTGGCCCGCGAATGGGTGAGGGCAGGGCACGAGGTCACCATCGTCGCCGCCAGTCACTCGCATGTGCGCGCCGTGCAACCCGAGGTGGCGGGTGAGCCGCGCGAGGAATTCATCGACGGCATCCGCTACCGCTGGCTGCCCGTGCCCGCCTACCTGGGCAACGGCGTCGGCCGCCTGCGCAACATCCTGTCCTTCCTGCGCCAGCTGCGCGCCGATGCCCGGCGTTTGGCGGGCGAGTTCAAGCCCGATGCCGTCATTGCCTCCAGTACGTATCCGATGGACATCTGGGTCGCCAGAAAGCTGGCCAGGCTCGCCAGGGCGAAGCTCGTCTACGAAGTGCACGATCTCTGGCCGCTGTCGCTGATCGAGCTGTCCGGCATGTCGCCCCGCCACCCTTTCGCCATGCTCTGCGGCAAAGCGGAGGCGGACGGCTACCGGGACGCCGACATCGTCGTTTCCATGTTGCCGTGCGTGCATGAGCACATGGCGTCGCGGGGCCTGGACCTGCGCAAGCTGCACATCGTGCCGAACGGTTTTGCGCCGGAGGAATGGCAGGGCGACTCGGCACCGCTGAATGAGACGCTCGCGGCTCATTTGGACGCCGAACGCGCAGCCGGCCGCGTCATCGTCGGCTATGCCGGCTCCATGGGCCTGCCCAACGCGCTGGACGTGCTGCTGGACGCCGCAGCGCGCGTGATGGATTCGTCGCTGAGCTTCGTCCTTGTCGGCAGCGGCCACGAAGCCGCGCGCCTGGCTGAACGGGCTGCTGCCGAAGGCCTGACGAACGTGCACTTCTTCCCTCCGATCCCCAAGGCGCAGATCCCGACGCTGCTTGCACATTTCGACATCGCCTACATCGGCTGGCAGCGCACGCCCATCTACCGCTTCGGCATCGCGCCCAACAAGCTCATCGACTATCTGATGGCTGGCCGCGCGGTGCTGCATTCGGTCGAGGCCGGCAACGACCCGGTGGCCAAAGCCGGCGCGGGCCTGACCGTCCCGCCGGAGGACGCTGAAGCCGTTGCCCACGGCCTGCTGATGCTTGCCGCCCTGCCGCCGGACGAGCGCGTCGCCATGGGCCAGCGCGGCCGCGCCTTTGCGATGGCGCACCACGCCTACCCCGTGCTTGCCGCACGCTTCATCACGGCCCTGAAGTGAGCGAACTGGACGCGATCGCTCAACGCTACGCCCGACGTGGCGGGAGCGACCGCTACAGCCTGCTGCGCCCCGAGGTCTGGCAGATGTGGCAGGAGCGCCAGCGCGAGTTGTTGAAGTTGCTCGCCAGGCGCCCGGGTCAGCCCGCCGACTGGCACGCCGCCGAGGTCGGCTGCGGCGCCGGCGGCAACCTGCTGGACCTGCTCCGCCTGGGCCTGCTGCCGACCCAACTGACCGGCATCGAACTGCTGCCAGAACGCCTCACCGCCGCCCGCGCAGCCCTGCCGGAAGGCGTGCGCCTGCTGGCCGGCGATGCGGCGACAGCAGACGTACCTCCGGCCAGCCAAGACCTCGTCCTGCAATCAACTGTTTTCTCGTCCATCCTCGACGACGCGCTGCAACAGCGTGTGGCCGATGCGATGTGGCGCTGGCTCAAGCCCGGCGGCGCCGTCGTCTGGTACGACTTCACCTTCAACAACCCGCGCAACCCCGACGTGCGCGGCGTGCCGCTCAAGCGCGTGCGCGAGCTCTTCCCGCAGGGGCACTTCACCGCCCGCCGGGTGACGCTGGCGCCACCGTTGGCCCGCGTGCTGCCGAGTGCCTACGGCTTCTTTAACCTTGTCCCTTGGTTGCGCACACATCGGCTCGTGCTGATCGAGAAGACGGGCTAGACATTTATCATCTGGATATTCGCCATAAAAATCAGTGGAGTACCGATTGAGCGCCTCCCCGAAGAAAGCCCTGATCACCGGCGTGACCGGCCAAGATGGTGCCTACTTGGCGGAGCTCCTGCTGTCCAAGGGCTACGAAGTGCATGGCATCAAGCGCCGTGCTTCGTCCTTCAACACAGACCGTGTCGACCACCTCTATCAGGATCCGCACGTCGACCATCAGAGCTTCAAGCTCCACTACGGTGACCTGACCGATAGCACCAACCTGATCCGCATCGTCCAGGAAGTGCAGCCGGACGAGGTCTACAACCTCGGTGCGATGAGTCACGTCGCGGTCAGCTTCGAAAGCCCGGAGTACACCGCCGACGCCGATGGCATGGGTACGCTGCGCCTCCTGGAGGCCATTCGCATCCTCGGCTTGGAAAAGAAGACGCGCTTCTATCAAGCCTCGACGTCCGAGTTGTACGGCCTCGTGCGGGAGATTCCGCAGAAGGAGACCACGCCGTTCTACCCGCGCAGCCCCTACGCGGTGGCCAAGATGTACGCGTACTGGATCACGGTCAATTACCGCGAGGCCTATGGCATGTATGCGTGTAATGGCATCCTTTTCAACCACGAAAGCCCGCGGCGCGGCGAGACCTTCGTCACTCGCAAGATCACGCGCGCCATCGCGCGCATCTCTTTGGGTCTACAAGACTGCCTGTACCTGGGCAACCTGAGCGCACTGCGTGACTGGGGTCACGCCAAGGACTACGTCGAAATGCAGTGGCTGATGCTGCAGCAGGACCACGCCGACGATTTCGTCATCGCCACCGGCGTGCAGTACAGCGTGCGTCAGTTTGTCGAATTCGCAGCCGCTGAATTGGGCGTCACTGTTTCGTTCGAAGGCGAAGGCGAGAGCGAAATAGGTCGCGTGGCGAACGTGGAAGGCAAGAAGGCCAAGTGCAAGGTCGGCGACGTCATCGTCAGGGTCGACCCGCGCTACTTCCGCCCCACCGAAGTGGAGACGCTGCTGGGCGACCCGACCAAGGCCAAGGAGAAGCTCGGCTGGGTACCCAAGACCAGCCTGAAGGAGCTGGTGGCTGAAATGGTGCAGGCTGATTACACCGCCGCGCGTCGCGATAGCCTCGTCAAGATGGCTGGCTTCCAGGCTTACGACTACAACGAGTGAGAGCCGGCCCTTCGTCGATGGACAAGAACGCAAAGATCTTTGTTGCCGGCCATCGCGGCATGGTGGGCGCTGCGCTGGTGCGCCGACTGCAAGCGGGCGGATATACGAATGTGTTGACCGCGGCCCGTGAGCAGCTCGATTTGCTGGACCAGCGAGGCGTGCACGCCTGGTTGCAGAGCGAGAAGCCGGACTACGTCTTCATTGCAGCTGCCAAGGTAGGCGGCATCCAGGCCAACAACGTCTACCGCGCCGATTTTCTGTACCAGAACCTGATGATCGAGGGCAATCTCATACATGGCGCGCATCTCGCAGGCGTTCAGCGGCTCATGTTCCTCGGCTCCTCATGCATCTATCCCAAGCTGGCACCGCAACCGCTTCGGGAAGACAGCCTGCTCACCGGCCCGTTGGAGCCGACCAATGAGCCATATGCCATTGCCAAGATCGCCGGTATCAAACTCTGCGAGAGCTACAGCCGGCAGTACGGCCGGCAGTACGTCAGTGCGATGCCGACCAATCTGTACGGCCCGAACGACAACTACGACCTACAGAACAGCCATGTGCTGCCCGCATTGATTCGCAAGGCCCACGAAGCGAAGCAGCGTGGCGACAGCGAGCTTGTGGTGTGGGGTACCGGCACGCCGCTGCGTGAATTCCTGTATGTGGATGACCTGGCGGATGCCTGTGTCCATCTGATGGAAACCGCGGCCGAGGACGTGCTGGTCAACGTTGGCGTCGGACACGACGTCACGATCCGACAGCTGGCCGAGCTTGTCTGCGCGGCAGTTGGATTCAGCGGCGAACTGGTATTCGACACCAGTAAGCCTGACGGCACGCCACGCAAGTTGATGGACGTTAGTCTGCTGGCAAGCCGAGGCTGGCGGGCGAGCACGGGCCTGGAAGAAGGCATTGCTCTGGCGTATTCAGACTTTCTCAAGCGGTACGGTTGAAGCATGTCCATTGATTTCCTGCCCTTCGCGCTTCCGGACATCGGCGAAGACGAGATTGCCGAAGTTGTCGACACGCTCAAGTCCGGCTGGATCACGACCGGCCCGAAGGCCAAGCGCTTCGAGCAAGCCTTTGCCGAGTTCCTGGGTGACCCGCAGATCGAATGCATCGCCGTCAACTCGGCGACCGCTGGCCTGCACCTGGCGCTTGAAGCCATCGGCCTCGGCCCTGGCGACGAAGTCATCACGACGACCCACACGTTCACGGCGACTGCCGAAGTCGTGCGCTACCTAGGCGCAGACGTGAAGCTCGTCGACATCGATCCCGCGACGCTGAACATCGATATCGCGGCCATCGAAGCTGCGATCACGCCCCGGACGAAGGCCATCCTGCCGGTGCACTACGCGGGCCTGGCGGTCGACATGATCGCCATCCTCGACATCGCCCGCCGCCACGGCCTGCGCGTCATCGAGGACGCTGCTCACGCGCTGCCGGCGACACTGGAGAAGGAACTGATCGGCACACTCGGCAGCGACGCCACCGTCTTCAGCTTCTACGCCAACAAGACGATGACGACGGGCGAGGGCGGCATGCTTGTCACGCGCAATGCGGAGTTGGCGAAACGTGCCCGCATCATGCGCCTGCACGGCATGAGCCGCGATGCATTCGACCGCTTCACCGCCAAGGTGCCGAGCTGGTACTACGAGATCGTGGCGCCGGGGTTCAAGTACAACCTGACGGATATTGCCGCGGCGCTGGGGCTGCACCAGCTCAAGCGGCTGCCCGCGTTCCAGGCTCGCCGAGAATTGATAGCCGCCCGCTTCCATGCCGCCTTCGCCGACCTGCCGCTGATCTTGCCGCCGGCCGCGCCCGAAGGCGACACGCACTCCTGGCACTTGTATGTCGTGCGCCTGGCCGACGGTGCGCCCCTCACACGCGATGCCTTCATCCAAGGCATGTTTGCCGCCGGTATCGGCTGCAGCGTGCACTACGTGCCGCTGCACCTGCACCCGTACTGGCGCGACCGCTACGGCCTGACGCCATCCCAGTTCCCGCAATCGCAGAATGCGTTCGAAACTGCGGTCAGCCTGCCGCTGTACACGGCGATGAGCGACGCGGACGTGGCGCGCGTCATCGCTGCGGTGTTCGCGCTGCTGGCCTGAATGCCGACGGTGGCCAAGCGCGGCTTTGACGTAATCCTCTCGGCGGTCGGCCTGCTGCTGCTGGCACCGCTGTTGCTGCTGGTCGCGATCTGGATCAAGCTTGACTCGCCCGGCCCGGCGCTGTTCCGCCAGACCCGCGTCGGCCGCAACGGCGTGCCGTTCACGATCCACAAGTTCCGCACGATGCGGGTGCAGCCGGGTGCAGAGATCACCATCGGCGCCGACCCGCGCATCACTCGCGCCGGCCGCCTCCTGCGTGCGTCCAAGCTGGATGAATTCCCGCAGCTGTGGGACGTGTTGCGCGGCGCGATGAGCCTTGTCGGGCCTCGACCGGAGGTGCCACGCTATGTGGCCTTCTATCCGGCCGCGCTGCGCGACGTGGTGCTTTCAGTGCGCCCCGGCATCACCGATCCTGCGTCGCTGAGCTTTCGTAACGAGAACGAGCTGCTCGCCAATGCCGCCGACCCCGAGCGCGAATACGTCGAGGTCGTCATGCCGATGAAGCTCACGCTCGCGGCCGACTACGTGCGCACTGCAAGCCTTGCGGGCGACGTGCGGCTGATTCTGGCGACGCTTGGTGCGCTAAAGACCTGACGCGCCGAGCGCCGTCGACGAAAGACTGGAAACGATGAACTGGCTGTCGCTCGATGCGTTCCTGACGCGCGTCCGCCCGCACCGGGAGGCCTTGGCCCTGGCGCTGGATATGACCGCCGTGGCGGTCGCCTGGCAGGCGACGTATCTGTTCCGCCTTGGCTTTGAACGCTGGTTCAGCGCCCGGCCTGGATACGACCGCTGGGTGATGCTGGGTATCGTCGTTCTGTACGGGCTGCTGCTCAGTCTCTTCAATGTGCCCAAGGGCATGTGGCGTTTTAGTGGCTTTGGTGAAGTGAAGCGGCTGTCTGTCGTTTGTGTCACTGCAGGCCTCATCGCCGCAGCGGTGGTGTTGATGGCCCAGCTGCTCGCTGTGCCTCGCGCCGTGCTGGCGCTGCATCCAGTATTCGCGCTGATGGCGCTGGCGATGATGCGCATGGGCTATCGCATGCTCTATGAGCACATGCGTTGCCGGATCAACGGCAGCGCGCGGGAGCAACGGCGCGCGCTGGTCATGGGCGCCGGCGATGCCGGCCGGCTGCTTGTGGCGGGAATCCAGCACCAGCAAGGCTGGGTCGTGGTGGGATATCTGGACGACGCGTTGAGCAAACGCGGTGCCCGCGTTGCCGGCGTGCCGGTGGTTGGCTCACTGCAGGAGGCGACACGGCAGGCAGAGCTGCACGGCATCACGCACGTGATCGTGGCGATGCCTGGCGCGACGGCGTCGCAACGGCGCCGGGCGCTCGATCTGGCCGCGAGAACCGGGCTCGTCGTGCTGACTGTGCCTAACCAGCAGGAGCTGATGGCCGGCCGGGCGGTCAACCAAGTGCGCGACATCGAGCCCGAAGATCTTCTCGGGCGCGAACCGGTGGCGCTGGACGAGGGTGGCATCAGCGAGTGCATCGGAGGCAAGGTCGTCATGGTCACCGGCGCCGGTGGTTCGATCGGCTCCGAGTTGTGCCGCCGCCTCGCGCGCTACGGGCCGTCGCGCATCGTGCTGTACGAGCTGAGCGAATTTGCGCTGTACCAGATAGAGCAGGAACTCGGCGAGACATTCCCCCACATCGAGCTGGTGCGTCTGGTCGGCGATGTGAAAGACCTGGCGCATCTGCGAGTTGTTTTCGCTCGCTACCGGCCGCAGATCGTGTTCCATGCGGCCGCCTACAAGCATGTGCCGCTAATGGAGAATGAAAACGCCTGGGCCGCGTTGCGCAACAACACCCTGGGGACTTACCACGCATGCTTAGCCGCGGCGGAGAACTCGGTCGAGCGCTTTGTGCTTATCTCGACTGACAAGGCCGTCAATCCCACCAACGTGATGGGCGCGACCAAACGCGCTGCAGAGCTCACCATCAGCGACATGGGCAGCCGCGGTTACTCGACGAAGTTCATGGCAGTGCGCTTCGGCAACGTGCTCGGTAGCAGCGGCAGTGTGATTCCGAAGTTCAAAGAGCAGATCGCCAAGGGTGGGCCGATCACCGTGACACACCCGGAGATCACCCGCTATTTCATGACCATCCCGGAAGCTGCGCGTCTGGTGGTGCAAGCTGCGGTGATCGGCGAGACGGGTCAGGTCTACGTGCTCGACATGGGCGAGCCGGTCAGGATTGTGGACTTGGCCCGGGACATGATCCGCATGGCTGGACATGCGGTTAGCGAAGTACCCATCGTGTTCACGGGCTTGCGGCCGGGTGAAAAGCTGTACGAAGAGCTGCTCACCGATGCCGACGCGACGGTGCCTACCAAGCATGCTCAGTTACGTGTCGCCAAATTGCAACCTCCAACCGCCGAAAGCGTTGCGCTGTTGCTTAAAGCGTGTGCCGACTTGGACGCCGGACCGGACCGAACTGCTGAGTCAGTAAGGTCATTCTTGCGTTCGCAGATTCAGGAATACCGCCCGACGGCAAACTGAAGCCGATTGATACGTTCCGCGTACACGTCAGCGTTAAATCGATCTATTATGAGTCGGGGAAATACTGCCAAATTTCAGTTCCTGCGGTGGTTTCCGGGCCAGCATAAGGGGGGCCTCCGAGGATTATCAAGGAGCCATTAAAATAGGCGACTGAACTTGCATGCCTTTTCTGCATTGGAATGGAGTCGGGGATTGGGGTGAATTTAATGCAATCTGGAGCGAAAAAGATTTCATTCGAAAAATTCCCCTGCAGGCCCACTGAGCCATCCGAGACGAAGCAACCTTGGGGTGTCGAGACGAGAGAAAAATGTGTCCTCGGCGCAAATCCTAGAGACGTGGCTTCTCGGCGCCAGTCCAGCCCATCTGCCGATGACCAGATATCGCTGTATTCCTTCACAGTCTCGGCAACTGTCTGACCAGGCAACCCCATCTTCAGTCCCCCGCCAACGACGTAAATGCGATTCTTGAAAAAGGCGGTGCCGTGAACGAGACCTCGCCCAGGCCAAGGCGCTGCTTGAGTCACAGCAGTCCAGGACTTGCCGTCAGCACTGGCCCAAACGTCATTGAGCCCGACAGCGCTGCACTCGGGCTGAAACGCACACCAGTCGTAAGGTTTCCAATACTGGCCACCGTACAAGACGATTTGTTTGCCGTCCGAGATTGCGTTAGGTGTATAGCGTTTTCCGAAGGGTGCCCCAATAATATCTCTTCGCCAGTTGAGGCCGTCAGCCGATGACCAGACGTCGTCATAGAGGTCGCCGCTGATAACGAATAGTCTGTCGTTATGGACAACCCAAGCTGCACCATGGCGACCAAACCAGGGCGCCTCATCTGTAAGCAGCTGCCAATCGTAAACATTAGTAGAGCTCCAAACTTCGTTTTGGCTGCCCTGTCCTGCTCTGTAACCACCTAAAAGAAAAAGCTTTCCGTCCTTAACGAGCAGCCCGGCTCCATCCCGCCAGCCCCAACTATCACTATTTGGAAACGACCGCCAACTGCCTCGGGAATGAACCGAAACGATACGCCGCCCTCCCGGTAGATCAAAGGTGCTGAATTCTTGGTTAAAGCTAGGAAATGACCATTTATAAGTTGAACTTGATTTGCCTTTGGTGGCAGTAATTGAAACGTTGATGCCGCCTCTATCCGAGCAATTGCGATCAACTAAAAGGTAGATGGTGTAGCCAGTGTCATATGCCGATGCGGCGCCGCATTTCTCGGTTACTGCGTTCAATTGAAGCGACGGGTTGGGTGAGGCGGTACCGCCTCCGCCACACGAACCCAGCAGCGCCACTCCCCACAAATATGTAAGCGCGCGGCAACCCCGTTCCATCAAACATCTAAAAAAGTTCCGATGGGCCATGAAGAACCCGAGTGAATGGGTGGTTTGCGCCCGGCTGCTGTATGGCAGATGCATGGGCGTGCGCAGAGCGGTGAATTTATCAGGCAAATCACACTTGAACATCAATCTGGCACTTTTCCTGATGCCACCAACCCAAGCGGCACCGTCGGCAGTCAGATCCAGGCGCTATGCCATCGCTGATGCCATCGCTGATGTAGCGAAGCGACAAATCACACAGCATGTCCACGAGCTTAAGCTGCGCCTTGCTGGTCGAGCGGGAGGTGTGCGCCAGCGGCGACCGCAAGCGCGCCCGGCGGTTGCGCGGGGCGCATTTTAAGTACCCCCCGGTGCCACGATGAAACGCGAATCGGACGTTAAGTTAAACCGAGCCTCATTGGCGTACGAGTATCAAGCTCGACTACCGCCGATCGGTGTCCCAGTCGAGTCGGTCAAGGGAAGTATTGCCAGACCGTGGTGCCGGCGGTGCCGTAGTGCGGTCCGCCCAGCAACACCAGCGAGCCGTTGAAATCGACAAGCGCGCTGGCATGGCGCGTCCCCAACTCCGGAGGCACAGGGACTTGGCTAAAGTTGATGCAGTCCGGCGCGAAGAAGAGGTCGTTGGAAAGGCTGGCTTGGCTTCCGACCGAGCCGTCGGACACGTAACAACCATGGGCGGTGCCCAGGACTGAAAAGTGGGTGCGACCGGGGAACGAAAACTTGCTAGAGCGCTGCGTCCAGAGGACACCATCCGGCGATGACCAAATGTCTATGTACTCGGCAATCGTCTCCTGGTAACGCTCATCCGGCGGAGCCACCTTCAGCCCACCGCCGATGAGGAAGATCTGGTCTTGGAACACTGCCGAACCGTGGATGAGACCGCGGCCCTGCCATGGGGCCTGGTCAAGCACCTTAGACCAAGTCCTGCCGTCGCTGGTTGTCCAGACGCTGCGATCGGCTCGCGCCCTACAGTCGGGCCGGCTGTTGCACCATTCGACGGGTTCCCAGTCCTGGCCGGCGTATAGGACGATGTTGCCGCCCACGACCGCTGCGTTTGGCGTGTAGCGCTGCCCGAAGCCGGCATTTGCCGTCATCAGCTCCCATTGAACGCCGTCAAACGATGACCAGACGTCGGTGTAGAGGTCGCCGCCGATCACCCACATCCTGTTCTTGTAGGTCAGCCAGGCAGCGGCATGGCGGCCCGGCCACGGCGCATGGCCGAGGAAGGTCCAGTTGGTAATGTCGTCGGTCCGCCAGACCTCGCTGGTGACCGGCCCATTCGCCCAACCGCCGAGCAGGTACAGGCTGCCGTTCAGGACCAGCAGCCCGGCACCATCGCGGGACACCCAGCTGCTCTCGTTAGGGAAGCTGCGCCATTGGCCCGACTTGAAAAGACCGATCTGGCGCGTGCCAAGGCCGGGAATCGCGATGCCCGGCAGTTCCTGCTGCAGGCGCAGCGACAGCGTGACGGGCGCACTGGCGCCGTACTGCAGGCGTACGTTAATCGTCGTGTCCACGGCAGTGCAGGCGCGGTCCAGCACGATGTAGACGAGTTTGCCCGAGTCGCGCATCATCGAGCGACAGCTCCCGGCCTCTACGGTGAGCTTGGGAGTCACGGGTGGCGACGGCGGCTCGCCACTTGCACCGCTGTCACCCCCGCTACCGCCACCGCAAGCGGCCAGTGCAATCCCGGCCGCCAGGCTGGCTGCGCGCACGCCCACCAGTCTGAGGAAGGCCGCAACCACTGCCATGGGATCCGGCCTAGCAGGCCGCGCGGGCGCCGGCCGATGCTTCGGCGATCAGCGTTGCCGCTGCTAAGCCGGTCTGCTCGCGCGTATAGCGCGCGGCGACGACACGGCAACGCCCCGACAACTCGCCGATGCGGGCCGGCTCGGCCTTGAGCGACAGGATCGCCGACACAATGGCGTCGACATCGCCGGATTCATGGACCAGCCCGCAGCGGTGCTCGGCGACAAAGTCGCCCGCCTCGCAGGGCGGGGTGATGATGCTCGGGATGCCCATGCCTAGGTACTCCCAGACCTTGACCGGGAATGCATCTTTGGAAATGTCGTCGTCGAGCCGAAGGCACAGACCGAGGTGGCAGCGTTCGACCTCCTTGATGGTGTCGTCGAACGTTTGGCGGCCAAGAAAGCGCACGTTCGCGAGCGTGGTCTTCTGCAGCGGCTCTTCCTTGCGGCCATAGCCGATCACGACGACGTCCACGCGATGGGGCAGCAGCTGCTCGGCGACCTTCAGCAGCGTCTCCACGTCCTGGAAGAAGCCCAGAACGCCGTGAAAGCATACGGTGAAGCGCTCATGCTTGACCGGCGTGCGGTTCATCAACTCCACGGGGAAGCCGTTGTACACGCAGCTGACGTTGGCCGCGGGCACCTCCTGGCGCACTTCGCGGGCAAGCCCCTGCGTCGCGGCGACGACCAGCCGCGCGCCGCTGTACAGCTTGCGGGACCGCTCGGCAAAGAAGCGGTACAGCAGCGACTCGCGGCGGATCAACTCGGCTTCGGCATAGACCTGGGGATAGATGTCGCGCATTTCTAGTACGTAAGGAATGTGGCGCCAGCGAGCGACAGCGGCGATGACCAACGCTGCGATGTAGCCGGGCGACGAGATGATCGCGATGTCCGGCCGCCCGGCACCTGCGAAAAGGCGCCGCGCTGCGACCCAGCCTATGTGCAGTTCGCCCAGCAGGCGTCTTTTCAGTGACAAGGAGTTCTCCACCTCGGGCGTGCCCAGCGTCAATACCCGCACGCCTTCGATGGGCAGAGGGGACGGAATCGAGGTATAGACCGTTATCTCCGCGCTGCGGAGCTCGGGCAACTTCGCCAGCCCTTGCATGATGGACTTGCCACGGAGCGCGGCGGCGCCCGAGTAGGGCGGCATGTGCTGGAAAAAGGCGACGACGCGTCGGATGGTCATGAAGTGGCGCCCACCGGGCTGATCACGGGGGCGGCGGCAGGCGCTGCGGCGCGGGGCTTGAAAGCCGGCAGCTGCCGCCCGAGGAAATAGAAAAAGACGATGTCCGGCACCGAGAGGTTCCAGAACACGAAATACTGGGTCAGCGAGAAGCTGAACATCGCGGCCAAGACCCGCCAATTGGTGGCCCGCAGCTTCAGCAGGATGTACGCGACCAGCGGTAACGGAACCAGCAGTCCATGCGTCGCGAACAGCATCAGTAAGGAGTTGTGCGTGTGTTGGGGCAGGCCGGTGACGAAGTCCTCGACGCGGAAGGTGAGTGACCCGTTTCCGAAGATCGGATCCTCTGCCAGCAGCTCCAGCGCCTTCTGCCAGAAGTACAGACGCGAGAGTTCGGAATGGCTTAGTTCATCGCCGCCGCGGGTGAACTGGAGCACCAGGGCGTCCATGTTGACGGCGATGACGGCGCCGACGACGGCAACCCCCCCGACGCCTAGCGCTAGATTGCGCCAGTTGATCCGGCCAGCGGTGGCGAGCAGCACGAGGAAGAACAGCGTCGAGCTGATTGCCGTGCGGTTGAACGAAAAGAACAGACCCGCCGCGATAAGCATCAACGGCAGCGTGCGGCGCTTGAACATGCCGGGCACCGCAACCACTAGCAGCAACGAGAGAAAGATCTTCTCGGCGAAGATGCTGGAGTTGGAGGACAGGCCGAAGACGCGATTGTCGTACAGCAGCAGCGACTCGGCGGCCAGTTCCTGGTTGGCGATGCTGGCCTGGGCTTCGGTCAGTGCGACCTGCCCCATGGCGTACTCGTAGGCGCCGATGGCAATCTCGCCGCAGGTCAGCAGCACGAAAACCTTGAACGCCGGCACGCGCACGCCCGGCGCCAGCATGGCCGTCAAGGCGACCAGCACCACCGCCGGCGACGAGCCGTGCCTGGACGAATCGAACGCCCCTAGGTGCAGGACGATGTTGACCCAGGCAAGCAGCGCGAAGACCCACACCAGCACCAAGTCGCTCTTGAACTTGCGCTGCGGGTCGCTGAAGGCGATCAGCGCGAGCACACCGAGTAACACCGCGTTCGAGGCGAAGTAGAGCGTCGACAGGTACATCAACCCGCCGATGGCTAGGTCGTAGTACCTGCCGCTCCGCTGGTCGTTCAACGCCACGGCCGGAGTGCTCATCAACGATACCGGCGGCGCTTGTGGATGTTGACGAGTTGCTGGGCCAGCTTGGCCGACGATGGGTACTCGAAGTGGCTCACCGGCGGCGCCTGCATGTACTGAGCGAACTCGTCCTTCGTGAACGATAGCTTCTTGCAGACGTACTCGCGATCCTGTTCCAGCTGGATGGGATCGTAGAGCGGCTTGGCAATCTCCGCCAAGGCTTCGTCGCGCGACACTTCGCCGTTCATGATCAGGTCGGAATAGTGGATGCGTCGTTTGTCGACGTCGAACTTCTGCGGAAGGATGTGCGCCTGGTAGAACTTCGTGAAGGTCGATTCGTAGTGCTTGCCGCCGTAGTACTGCCAGCCCAGTTCGGCCTGCAGCGTGCGCATCGCTTCATCCTTCCGGTAGGGGAGGTAGTTGAGCAGGCTCACCGACTGCGCGCCGCGCACATAGTGGTTCCAGGCCATGCCCCAGACACTCAGCGTGGGGTAGTTCTTGATCGGGCGCGTGCCGAAGCGGCGATGGATTGCCTTTAGGTTGCGCAGGTCAAACTTGAAGTGCTGCCAGGCCGACGGCATGATCGACTCGGTCGTGGCATTGGTGCCCGACAGGATATAGCGGATCTTGTGCTTATTGGCAAGCGCGTACATGGCGGCGAAAATCGCGTGGTCCGTGACCATCTCGATATCAATGACATTCGCTTTAAAGAACGAGCGCTGGATGTCCTTGAACTCCTCCCAATCAATGACGAACGTCAGCAGGTCCAGGCCCAGCCTCTTGACGATTTGCTCGATGTTCTTGATGGCCAGCTCGGAATTCCAGCCGTTGTCGAAGTGCACCGCGAGTGGCTTGAGGCCCAGCTTGATAGCCTGGTAGGCGACATAGGAGCTGTCCACGCCACCGCTCAGGCCGACGATGCTGTCGTAATCGCCCTTGCGGTCGGCCTGCAGCTTTGCCACCAATGCCTGCAGCTTCTCCGCAGCGGCGCCTTGTGAGAAGGGCGTCATCGCGACCTTCTCTTCGTGGATCTTGCAGTAGTGGCAGACGCCGGTGTCGTCGAATGTGACGTCTGCGATGGACGTGTCCATCGCGCAGCGTGTGCAAACTTGGTATTGGCGGCTCATAGGTACTCAGTTGTTCTTGCTATTGCGGAAGGCTTCGGCAATTGCGGCTTCTTCAGGATAGGTGATCAGAACCGCGCGGTGCTTTCCTTGGAAGACGAACAAGCTGCCCGCCGCCGCCGACGCGGCATGCCCCTCGTTGATGACCTGAATCATGTCTGCCAGGCTGCCCGCACCGCCGCAGGCGATGACGGGGATATGCACGGCCTGCGACACCTTGCGGGTCAGCGCGACGTCGTAGCCCTGCATCGTGCCGTCGCGGTCGACGCTGTAGACCATCAGCTCGCCGGCGCCCGCCTGCTCGGCGCGCCTTGCCAGCTGGACCGGGTCTTCCTTGGTGTTGACGCTGGCGGAATTGACGTATCGCTCGACGCTGCCGAAGAGGCTCTTCTTGACGTCGATGCCGACGACAATGCTCTGGTTGCCGTAGATCTTCGATGCCTGCGAGATCAACTCGAGCGGCCCGACGGCTGCGGAGTTGATGGCGACCTTTTCGATGCCCAGCTTGAACAGCCTCTCGATCTGCGCCAGCGACGTGACGCCGCCGCCATAGCACAGCGGCACGAAAGCCTCGCTGACGATGTCGGCGATGAGTTCGAAGTTCGGGCCGGTGCCGCGGCGGTGAACGTCGATGTCCAGCAGGATGAGTTCGTCGACCGCCTTGTCGTTGAATATCCTGACCGCGTTGATCGGGTCGCCGATGTAGGTCTCGTTCTTGAACTTGACCGTTTTGTACAGGCCGCTGCCCTTGAGCAGCAGCGTGGGGATGAATCGTGCGCGCAGCATGTCAGCGAATTCCCTCGACGCTGCCCGAGGCGGCAAAGTTCCGCAGCAGCTGCATGCCAAAGCGGTGGCTCTTCTCGGGATGGAACTGCACGCCGGCGATGTTGTCCCGGGTGATGCCAGAGGCGAACTCGACGCCGTGCGTCGTGCGGCTCAGCACCGACTCCGGTCGGTCGGCGGTCATGAAGTAGGAGTGGACGAAATAGAAGCGCGCAGGTCTGTCGAATCCCGCGAATAGCGGATGAGGGGCCGGCGGCTGCGCCAGGTTCCAGCCCATGTGGGGTACTTTGTAGTCCGGCCGGTCGATGGCCGGGAAGCGCCGCGTGTCCGCGTCGATCCAGCCTAGTCCGGGCTCGGCACCCTCCTCGCTGCCGCGCGTCAGCAGCTGTGCGCCCACGCAGATGCCCAGGAGCGGCAATCGGCGCTCCTGCACGAAGGGATGGAGCGCGTCGGCGAATCCGAGCTGGCGCAGGTTGCGCGCGCAGGTGTCGAAGTGTCCGATGCCCGGCAGCAGGATGTGGGTGGCGCCGTCGAGTTCATCCGGTTTCTCCGCGACACGCGTGGCGACGCCGATGCGCTTGAACATGTTGACGATGGAGCCGAGATTCGCGGTCTTGTAGTCGACGATGACGATCATGATCCGGTTCCGAGGATGACTTGCAGGGCGCCGGGAAGACGCGAAGGTGTGGGAGCGGCAAGCGACCCGGCCGGGCGTCGATGTCGACCGGGCAGCGCGCGCAGGAAGGCATCTCCGTCCGCTACGCGGACCGCAGCACCGCGGCGGATGTGTGCTTCGAAGAGCTGCTCGCCGTAATCGGACCACACCACCGATGGGATGTCGAGAAGCTCTGCCTCGATGACGGTGCTGGAGCTGTGGGTGGCATGCAAGGCCGCTTCTCGCAGAAGGACCGGCAGCGGCAACGACGTGGCCGCCTCGATGTTCCAGTGGGTCACGCCGTGGCTGGTCAGGAGGGCCTCAATCGCGACGCGGTCATGCATCGCCAGCGGATGAAGCCGGAGCCACCAGGCGACGTCGGGCTGCCGTTGCCAGGCTTGCAGCATCGGAGCCAGCGACGACGCCGACGTGAGGTGCGGCTGCAGTGTGACCAGGATTGCGGGCCGCCCGCCAGCGTCGATCTGCAGCCGCTCCAGCATCTGATTTCCCTGACTGGGTAGGCGCATCGCGCCGGTTCGCCAGGCTTCCATGAACGGATGGCCGCCGACGAAGGCACTGTGCCGGGCATTGCCGTGCATCACTGCCCACCGCTGGACGACGCGGGCGTCATCGTCGGTCCAGCACCAGAAATACGTGGGCAGCAGCGTGAATCCCCGCGCAGGCTGGACTTTCCAGTCTGCATAGGCCATGTTTAGATCGCCCGTCACACCGTGCTGCACGTCAATGGAGGCCACGCCCGCACGATGGGCCGCCAGGACATACGCATAGCCGCCCACGTCGTAGTAGCCGACAACGAACACCGCCTGTACTTGCTCACGTCGCATGCGGGTCTCGAGGGTCGAGGCCAGCGAGAGTACGGCGTTGGCCATGGCATCGAAGCGTCTCGCGCTCAGCGCCGGCAGTTCGATCCCCGCAAGCCGAGCGACCTGTCCGATCCGCTCAACGAGCCGATCGTGTCTGCGGTCCGGCAGCAGTGCGGCGCGCAGCGCGCCCGAGAGTTTGGCGCGGTGCGTCATGGGCATCCACCAGCGCGTCGGCGTGGCACTGCGACGCCTGCCGGGGCTTCCCCGGTCGATCAGCACCGAGTTGATACCGAGGCCGCACAGCGCGGCGTGGAGTGGGCTGCAGAAGCGTTCGACCTGGTCGTCGCCTAGCGTGGCGAAGGAGATGCCGTCCGAAACCAGCCAGACCCGGGCGGCGCCGGCCGCCAGGGCGGGCGCGGCTTCGCATGCGCGCAGCGCAGGGCCGAGCTTTGGCGTGCGCCGGCCGCCGGCCACGGGTCCAGCCTGGCCGACGAACAGTAGGCGATAGAGCTCGAGGCGGTAGAGCGGCCAAAGATGCACGTCGTCGACGCGCCAGTCGGGCGCGTCGAGCTCGAGTCCCTGCTCGATGGTGAGGATCTGCGCCGCGATGCTGCGCGCGTCCAGCGTTGAGGCACTCATGCGGCCACACCCTTGCGGAGGGCGCCGAACCATGGCATCGGCGAGATATTCTGGGCCGCTATCCACGTTGCCAGCCAATAGACCGCTGCAGCGACCAGCGCGGAGAAGCCGGCACCGTCGATCCCCCAGCGCGGCACGCAGACCAGCAGCAGGGTGACCTGAAGCGCGGCGGTGCACAGCGTGATTGCGGACAGGACACCGGTTCTGCCGTGATAGAAGAGGTAGTTGGTGACGAAGTAGTACATGCCGGAAAAGGCAGCAGCGGGCGCCAGCCAGCGCATCGCCGGGATGGCTGCAAGATAGCGGTCGCCGGCCACGAGCCCGATCAGCCAGGGCGCCGCCATCGCCCACAGCAGCGCCGCCAGCATCAATGCAGCGTTCAGCATGAAGGTGACGCGCACGATGTCGACGGCCGACTTTCGCGAGGGCGATGCCAGGCGACGGTAGATCCAGGGCACCCAGGCCTGGTTGATGGCAGCTGCGCCGACCGTGATGACAGCGCAGATCTGGAAGGCGGCAAAGTACTGGCCGGAGAGCTCCGCCGTGCCGATGTGCGACAGGAGCAGGCGGTCTGCGCCCGCCATGACGGCGCCGGCAATGGAATGCGGCACGAGCGGCAGACCGAAGCGCAACATGGCGGACAGCGGTGCAGTGCCTGCCGAAGGGGCGAACATGCCTTCGCGCTGCAACAGGTACAGGGACGATACGGCCATAGCAGTGACCGCGGCCAACTGCCCTAGCGCGCGCCCCGACCAGTCCATGCCGGCACCGCACACCAGCAAGACAGACGTCGCTGCCCATCCCATGGTCACGCCAATTTGCAGCATTGCATAGCGCATGGGCTGCTCCCGCGCCTGGAAAACGGCCATGCCCAGTGAGACCAGGAATTGCGCAACCGCGATGAACGCGATCGTCCAGGCCCACTTGCCGGGAAGTCCTGTCAGCCGCTCGAAGGTGTGGGCCAGCGCGAGGCTGGCCAGCAGCAGAGGCAATCCGGTCAACGCGACGGTCCGCACCGCGCTGCGGGCGTATGCGGGCACGGCCTGCGGCCCATCACGGAAGTGCACCACGCTGACGATGCCGTGCACGCTCAGCCCCGCCAGCACGGTGGCGATGTTGATCAGCGCGAGGTAGACGCCGACCTTGCCAAACTCTTCCGGCCCCAAGGTTCGGACAAGAGGCGGCAGGGCAAGGAACGGGACGATCGCGTTCGTTGCCGCCGCACCCAGGTAGATGCTGCCGCTGCGCAGGAAGGAGGCCACTACGCGGTCGCCGTCGGGCCTGGAGCGCTCAGGCTGATGAAACCGCCGACTATCTTGAGCCCGGCCGGGCCGCTCTTCTCCGGGTGGAACTGGCAGCCATAGACCGCACCGCGTCGAATCGCGGCCGAAATGCGGTGACCACCGTGGACGCAGTAAGACAGCAGATCCGCCGGATCGTCGAGTTCGATGGCGTATGAATGCACAAGGTAGACGGAGCTTTGCGGCGCCGTGTCCTTGAGGATGGTGTTGCGCCAGTCGCCCGTGTCGGGGCGTTGAAGCACGCTCCAGCCGATATGCGGTGTTTTCAGCGGCGAGCCGTCTACCGCTACGCGCGATATGGCTCGAACCCGGCCCGGTATCAAGTTCAGCCCTTCGTGCTCGCCGAATTCCTCGCTGGCCGAGGCTAGCATCTGCATACCTAGGCAGATGCCCATGAGCGGGCGGCCTGAGGCCGCATAGCGGCGAATCGGCTCTATGAGACCCCTCTCCCGCAGGCCCTGCATGCCGTCCGCAAAGGCACCGACACCTGGCAGCACCAGTCGTTCGGCCTGTTCGATCGCGCTGGCGTCATGCGCCAGTGTCACGACCGCGCCGCAATGCTCGAACGCCCGGCTCACGCTCAGCAGGTTGCCAACGCCATAGTCGATGATGGTTACTGTCTTGCTCATACGACTCTCACGTCCACCCCGGCCGCCAGCGCCGCAGCCCTGACGTCGCTGAGCGTGGCCCGGTTGTAGTGAAGAATGTCTGCCATGGCCACGGCATCCGCCATGCCTTCGCGCACTGCCTTCACCGCATCGCCCGGGTTGCCCATGCCGCCACTGGCGATGACGGGCACCCGAACAGCCGCCGTGACCGCGGAGATGAGCGCCAGGTCGAAGCCATCGCGCGTGCCCTCCTGATCCACCGAGGTCAGCAGGATCTCGCCCGCGCCCAGTTCCACACCACGTCGGGCCCATTCGACGACGTCATGCCCGGTCGGCTCGCGGCCGTTGTCGGTGTAGGCCTCCCAGCGGCCGGGTGCCACCCGCTTGGCTTCGATAGACAGGACCATGCATTGCGATCCGAACTTGCGCGCAACCTCGCTGATCAGCTCGGGGCGCTTCGTCGCTGCAGTGTTGATGCCGACCTTGTCGGCACCCGCCCGCAGCATCTCCCTCACGTCGTCCACCGAGCGCAGGCCACCTGTCACGGTCAGCGGGACGAAGACGTCCTGCGCAGCGCGCTGAACGATATCGTGCAGGCTGTTGCGCCCGTACAGGCTGGCAACGACATCGACATACAGCAATTCGTCCGCGCCCTGCTCGTAGTACTTGCGCGCGTACTCCTGCGGATCACCGATCACACGCAGGCCTTCCAGATGGATGCCCTTGATCAGGTTCTTGCCTTTGACGTCGAGGCGCGGGATGAGCCGCGTGCGCATCATGCAGTCGTTTCCATGCCATCCCACGGCGTGTGGCGCAGCTTCCATTCGCCACCGTCGACCTTCCACAGGTGCGGCGAGCGGAAGCGGTCGCACAACGCGAGGAATTCCTCGCGGGACATGCTGATGTACTCGAGGAACTCCTTCTCGTAGCGCGCCGGATATTCACCCTCGTAGCGGCGCATCAGCGCCATCGCCTCGTCCTTGTTGATGTGGTGGTTCCGGATCTCCTGGGCGGAATCCATCATCGTGCGGCCCACGCCGAACTTGATCCAGCGCGTGAAGTAGAAGAAGCCGTCCACCTTGTCATCAAGGCTGTTGTACTTGGAATAGGTGCCTTCGGTGCGCAGCGGGTTGGCTTCAAACCCGGTGTTCTCGACGGCGTAGTAGTAAGCCTCTTGGGGAACCCACCGCTTGTAGTAGCCGAGATACTTGAAATCGATGCCCTTGCTTCGCAGCACGGCCGGGTCCATCGGGAGGTAGCTCTTGAGGTCGGCCATCGGAACGCCCTCGTCCAGATACTCGCCGATCGACTTGCCGCCGAGCAGCACGTCTCTCACGTCCTTGCCGGCCAGGTAGTCCAGCGAGAAGCCTTCGCTCTCAGCCTTGCCTTCCCCACTGTCGTAGCCCGTCGTCTTGTGCGAGATCTTTTCGCCGTACTCGCCAGGCATCTCCCCGTAGAAGATGAGCGGGATGTTCAGCTGGGCTGCCATCTTCGCCACGAAGGTCTTCTGGCCAAGGATGAATGGCTGGAAGGGGTGCAACAGATTGATCGTTGCGTTGCGGGTGAGCAGTCGGTGGATCTTGCCGTTGGGCGTGTACAGGAAATTGTCGAAACCGCCGACGTGCAGCCAGTTCTGGAAGTTCTTCCAGCCGATATCCGTGTACAGGTGCGGCGACCACGTCACGGTCAGCGGGTGCATGCCGTACTTGTACTTGAGCAAGTGGGACTGCATCGCGCTGTCCTTGCCGCCACTGCCGCCGACGATGCAGTCGTAGCTGCCGTCGTCCTTGCGGAAACGGTTGCAGAGTTCGATCAGCTCCCGCTCGCGTTCGTCCCAGTCGATCTCGCCGTCTTCCTTGAGCATGTTGAAGCGGCACGCGTGGCAGATGCCCTCTTCATCGAAGCTCAGCGTTGTCTTTGTCGAGTCCTTGCCGTGCGCGTACTCGTTGCTCGACATTGGCTGCTGGTTCGACATATTGCAGGCCTTGCAGAACGCCACGTAGCGCGGCAGGCCGTAGTAAACCTCGAGGTCCTCTTGAGGCTTGTCGAAGCGGCTCAGGTCAGTGCTGGAGTGCGGTCCGATTTTCATGGTCTTCCTTCGTTCAATTCTGTCGCTGAGGGCGCAATAGATGTTCTGCCGCACGCAGATCGGTCGGTGTGTCGATGTCAATCGAACGTTCGGCCGGCATGGGATAGGCGACGGTCTGGGTGGAAATGAAGCTGCGATGCGCGCGCAGCCAGGCGATGTCGGCGGCATAGACGGCACCGTTCAGGCACCAGGCGCTGGGGAGGTCCTGCCGCCGCAGCGACTGGCCTTGAGGAACTTCAGCGAAAGCTGCCAATTGGTGGTGACCATCGATGCGGAAGGTCAGATAGGGATGGTCCTGAGCCGGGCGGACGCTGACGCTTGACGGTGCGCCCTTCAATAGAGCTAAGGCGGCGTCGATGTCTGCGGCCGTACGCAACGGCGACGTCGGCTGCAAGAGTACGACTACGTCGTAACCCGGCAGGCGGTCCAGCGCGTCGAAGACGGCGTCCATCGTGGACGCCTCGTCGGTGGCCAACGCCGCAGAGCGTATGAAGGGCACGGTAGCGCCGCAGCGTCGGCCGACGTCAGCGATCGCGTTGTCGTCAGTGCTCAGGACCACATCGTCGACGTACGTGCTGGCGCGCGCGGCGTCGATAGTCCAGGCGATCAGCGGCTTTCCCGCGAGGTCGACGATGTTCTTCCCGGGAATGCCCTTGGACCCGCCACGGGCAGGGACCAAGGCGAGCACCCTGCGATCGCCTATCACCTGAAAACCTCATGGAAGTCGTTGTTGGCCTGCTCGAAGTCGGCAGGGCGGCCTATGTCCAGCCAGTAGCCGTCCACGTGGTGACTACGCATCTGCAAACCCTGACTGATGGCGGATTCGAAGAGCGAAGGCATGTCGAAGAAGGCGCCTTTTGGCACCAGTTCCAGCATGCGAGGCGATAGAACATACATGCCTGCGCTCACGACGAAGCGGTGGACGGGTTTTTCCTCAATGCCCGAGATGCGGCCTTCAGCTTCGCGCACGACGCCGAACGGCACCTGCATCTCGTACTTGCGCACGCCCATCGTGGCGTCCGCGCGTTCGGCGACGTGGTGGTCGACCATCGCACAGTAGTCCTCCTTGGTCAGGAGGTCGGCATTGGTCACGATGAAGGGGCACCGAGGCAAACTCGGAAGCAGGCTGAGCGCGCCTGCCGTGCCGAGACGCTGCTCCTCGCGCAGGTAGTGAATGTGGATGCCGAACTGCGAGCCGTTCCCGAAGTGCGCCTCAATCTGCTCGGCCTTGTAGTTGACCGCCAGATAGAAGTGCCGGAAGCCTTGCTCGGCGAACGAACGGATGATGGTCTCAAGGATGGGGCGCGAACCCACGTTGAGCATTGGCTTGGGCGTCTCACGCGTCAGCTCCTTGAGTCGAGATCCGAGGCCACCCGCCATGATCACGACCCATTCCTCGCGCTCCGGCGCGTTGAGGAAATCATCGACGACCTCCAGGCCCACCACGCGCCGTTCGGCATCCACCACGGGCAATTGGTGCAGCCCGAGCCGCTTCATCAGGCCGAGGCGCGTTTCGCGGTCGTCCTCGGAGCGGACGACGGTCGGCGTGCGGTGCATCGCCTCGGACACGGGATCGGTCAGCGCCAAGCCGCGCAGCAGCGCGCGCCGCGCGTCGCCATCGCTGAGCGTGCCGAGCAGCCGCTGCTCTTGATCGACGACGAGCGCCATCTGGCAGCCGACGTCATCAATGGTCTCGAGTGCCCGACGGAGCGTCGTGTCGGGCGCGACCAGTGTGCTTTTCCAGTTCTTCATTGCTTTATCTTGAGACGCCTGGCGGGCACGCCGGCGACGATCGTCGAGGCGGGCTGATCGCACACCACGGCGGCGCCGATACCGATGAGGCACCGATCGCCCACGTTCACGCCCTGCCGGATCGTGGCACCGGCACCGATATGCGCATGCTCACCGATCCGCACGTCTCCGCACACCACCGCACCTGGAGCGACATGCGACCAGCCGCCCACGCTGACGTCGTGTTCGATCACTGCGCGGCTGTTGACGATCACGCCTGCCGCGATTGATGCACCGGGCTGCACGATGGCGCCGGCCAGGACCTGTGCGTCGACGGCCAAGTGCGCACGGGGGGACACGATGGCTGACGGGTGGCGCACGGCCACGAACGACCAGCCGCGCGACGTCAATTCGTCCTGCACGCGCCGCCGCAGCGCTGATCCACGGACGTCCACCATGCCCAGGCCGTTGGCGAGACGCACGGCCGAGGTGTCGTGACGGGCCAGCACATCGTCGCCGCCGAGCACCGGCAGACCGAAGTGGGTCCGGCCCCAGGCGGCGGGGTCCGCATCGGTGAACCCGATCACCGTGGCGCCTGCGCACAGCAGTGCGTCGGCCACGACGCGCGCGTGGCCGCCGGCGCCTATCACGATGATGGCCTGTGGCGAGGTCATGGCTCGATCAGTTCGTCGGCGTCGTAACCGCGCCGAGCGGCGCGGTCTGCCAGGAACCAGATGTCCATCGGCGAAATGCCGTCGCCAGGGCGCTTGAAGGCCAGCTTGTCCAGCGTCAACGCCTCGCCGTCAGCGATGGGCACTGCCGCCACGATGCTGCGCCGGGCCACCTTGCGGTTGGGCAGCTCCTCCGGCGCCGGTTGCTTGATGCTGCTCCCCAGCGCCTGCTCGACGTTGCGGATGGCACGCACGAGTTGCGTGAGTTCCGCCGGCTCCAGCGATGCGACGTGGTCGGGGCCGGGAAGCGAGCGATCGAGGGTGAAGTGCTTCTCGATGACGGTGGCGCCGCGCGCCACGGCGGCGATGGAGACCTCGATGCCTAGCGTGTGGTCCGAGTAGCCCACCGGAAGCGCGAAGGCGTCGCGCATGGTGTCCATCGCGCGCAGATGCACCGAGGCCGGTGCCGCCGGGTATTGCGTGACGCAGTGCAGCAGCGTGACGTGCTCGCGCAGCGCCTGACGGCCCTCTGCGCTCGAGTAGGCCGCATCCAGATCGGCCTGCGACGCCGGTAGGCCTTCGCGCGTTAGTCCGAAGGCGATCACGGCCAGTGCACGTTCGATGTCGCCCAGCGTGGACATTCCGGTGGAGACGATCAGCTTCTGGCGCAGCCGCGCGGCCTGCAGCAGCAGCGGGCCGCAGGTGATGTCGCCCGACGGAATCTTGACCGCCGGCATGCCCAATTCGCCGAGCATCGCCAGGCTTTCCGCGTCGAAGCCGGTCGACATGAAAGCGATGCCGCGCGCGCGGCAGTGCTCAAGCAGCGCTTTGTGGTCCTCGGGCTTCAGCTCCAGCCGCTGCAGCATGGCGAGCTGGCCGCCGTCTTCTTGGGTGTTGTCGATCTGGTACTGGGCCTTGCGGGCCGACGCGGTAACGAGGTGCTCTGCCTTGAAGGTCTGGAACTTGACGGCATCAGCCCCGGCATCGGCGGCCACGTCGACAAGCTGGCGAGCCAGGTCCAGCGACCCGTTATGGTTGACGCCGGCCTCGGCGATGAAGAACACGGAATGGCTCACGGCAGGCTCTTTTCAGGTCGAGGGGATCAAGTGGAACTGCTTTTTGAGCAGCGATTCGCCGAGCTCGAGATCAAGCAGCGCCTGAACGATTCGGCCGGAGGATCGACCGTCGCCATAAGGGTTCATGACGCCGGTGCAGTCGAGCGTCCATGCGCGGTCCAGGGCTGCGGCAATGCTCTGCGCCTGCGGCTCGCAATGCAGGACCGAGCTTGCCGCGAGCCGGCCACGCTGGCGGTCACCGATGTTGACTGTCGGCCGCTGGAACGACGGCGCTTCGTACAGGCCGCTCGACGAATTGCCGACGACGGCGTCCACGAAGGACATCAGGCTCAGGTAGCGCAATTGCCCCAGCGAGGCGGAGACACGCGCGTTAGGCCGCCCTGCGGCCCAGTCTTGGAGATCTGCGGCCAGGGCCCGGCCGCCGGTATCGGCGTTTGGCAGCGTGAACCAGCAAACGGTGTCCTCGTCCAGGCCTTCGAGCACCGACAGCAGCTCCTGCTGCTGGCGCTGCCCTTCGCCGGCCTCAAGCGTGACGGGATGGAAAGTGATCAGGAGATTGCGCCGACCCAACGGGGCGCCGAGCGATTCGACGAGCGTCGCGCGATCCAGCAGCGGGCGCCGGCGCAGATGGTCCAGGCCGGGACTGCCAACCAGGTGGACATGCGCGGGGTCCTCGCCCATCTGGCGCACGCGGGCCGCCGAGGAGTCAGTGGTCACCAGATGCAGATGGGACATCTTGGTGATTGCATGGCGAATCGCCTCGTCAAACGCGCCTTCGGTGGTATCACCGCCCGCGATGTGCGCGATCGGGATGTTATGGATCATGGCGGCCTGCGTGGCGGCCATGATCTCGAACCGGTCACCCAGCACGAGCAGGACGTCGGGCGCCAATCGCGCCAGCGCGTCAGACATGCCCATGAGGCCCAGGGCCATCGATTTCGCCGTGCTGCAGCGCGTGTCGCCCGACAGTAGCATCTCGACGCGCGCCGCGATAGGCAGGCCGTCGCGCTCGATTTCCCGCACCGTCAAGCCGAACTCCGGCGACAGGTGCATGCCGGTCACGATGAGTTGCAGCTCGACTGCGGCGTGGTCCTCCAGATCGCGCAGGATCCAGTAAAGCAGCCCGTACTCCGCACGGCTGCCCGTGACGACGGCGATCTTCCGGCGCTCGCTCACGCCACCCCCGGGATCAGCTGCGGGCTGCTCGGCAGATTGACGATGCGGCGTCCCAGGTCGTCGGCCGCCGGCGTAGCCATGCGCTCGCATGAGGCGTACATCGGCAGCGTGTAAAGCAGCTCCCAGACAGGCCGAGTCATCTGCCCGTGCGCGTTCGTCAATGCCAGGATCTCATCGCGTTGCTCAGCCACTTCGTGGGCCAGCAGCAGCGTCTGCAGCCAGTAGTTGGCCTTGGTGCCCGGGCGCTCGAGGAACACGCTAACCTCCGGCACGTCGCTGAAGGCCTGGGCGTACTGCTCGGCCAGCAGGCGCTTGGCTTCCAGGAAGCCGCCGATGCGCTCCAGTTGCGCGCAGCCGAGTGCCGCATTCAGGTTGGGCATGCGGAAGTTGTAGGCCACCTCGTCGTGGAAGAAGGCCCATGCGTGCGGCTGCTTGGCCGTCGTCGTCAAGTGCTTGGCCCGCTTGGCGAGGGCGCTGTCGTTGGTAATGATCGCGCCGCCGCCGCCGGTGGTCACGATCTTGTTGCCGTTGAAGCTCAGCATCGCGCAGCGGCCGAAGACGCCTGTGTGGCGATCGCCGATCCAGCTCCCCAGCGATTCGGCAGCGTCCTCGACGACCTCCAGCCCGTAACGCTCTGCCAACACCATCAGCGCTGGCATGTCGACGGGATGTCCGAAGGTGTGCATCGGCACGATCGCGGCGATGCGGCGGCCGCTGCGGCGGTTGAAGCAACCCTCGGGCCGAGCCTCGGCCACTTCGCGCAGGTAGGCGTCCAGTTGTTCGACGTCGATGCCCAGCGTGCGCCGGTCGCTGTCCACGAAGTGCGGCCACGCGCCGACGTGGCGCACGGCATTGGCCGTGGCCACGAACGACAGCGCGGGCACCAGCACCTCGTCGTTCTGCTTGACGCCAACTAGCTCCAGCAGAATCTGCAAGCCTGAGGTGCCATTGCTCACCACCACGGCGTGTGCAGCACCCGTGAAGCTCGCCAGCTCGCGTTCGAAGCGGTTGACGTACTCACCCACCGAAGACACCCAGCCGGTCTGGATGCACTCCGTCACGTACTTCAGTTCGTTGCCACCAAAGGTCGGCTCATGGAGCGAGACCTTTGGCGCACGCGTGACGCGCTGAACGCGCTCGAGAACGGTGGCTGCGAGGGACATGCCGATCCTGCGGTCAGATGTTGTAGACGCCAGCTTTGTAGCGACGCAGGTTTTCTGGCTGGGTGAACCAGTCGATGGTCTCGCCCAGGCCACGCTTCAGGCCCTCGACGCCGGGGTACTCGGGCGTCCAGCCGGCCAGTGCGTTGGCGCGCGCGTTGTCGGCCCACAGCCGTTCCACCTCGCTGCCGGCGGGACGGAGGCGTTGCTCGTCGCTGACGAATTCCACCTCGCGGCCCATCAGTTCAGCAATCAGCGAGGCGGTCTCGCCGATCGAGACTTCGTAGTTGCTGCCGACGTTCACGACCTGGCCAATGGCCTCGTCGCATTCAGCCAGCGCCACGAAGCCGCGCACGGTATCCCGCACGTAGTTGAAGTCGCGCGTCGGATGCAGCGCGCCGAGCTTGAGCTGGCTTGCACCGGCTGCAATCTGCGTGATGATCGTGGGGATCACCGCGCGGGCGGACTGCCGCGGGCCGTAGGTGTTGAACGGCCGGATCGTTGTCACCGGCGTGTCAAACGAATGGAAGAAGCTCTGCGCGATCTGATCGGCGCCGATTTTGCTGGCCGAGTAGGGCGACTGGCCCTGCAGCGGATGCTCCTCGGTGATCGGGACGAAGCGTGCCGTCCCGTAAACCTCGCTCGTTGACGTATGCACCACGCGCTCGATGCCCAGGTCGCGTGCGGCCTGGACGATGTTCAGGGTGCCCTTGACGTTGGTGTCGACGTATGTGTCTGGCGAGTGGTAGGAGTAGGGGATCGCGATCAGGGCGGCCAGGTGCAGCACCACATCGCAGTCCTTCATCGCGGCGCGGACGCCGTTAGGATCGCGGACGTCGCCGGCGAACACGTCCAGCGACTTGCGGATCTCCTCGCTGGACTCGTCCAGCCAGCCCCAGGAGTTGAAGCTGTTGTAGTAGACGAAGGCGCGGACGTCGACGCCCTGGCGCACCAGGTATTCCGTCAGGTGGGAGCCGATGAAGCCATCGGCGCCGGTGACGAGGACCTTCTTGCCAGCAAGCTTCATGCGGTAACTCCGTCGAAGCTGCGGATCGCGTCGACGACGGCGTCCACGTGGGACTCCGTCATCTCGGGGAAGATGGGCAGCGACAATATGCGACTCTGGTCGCGATGCGCGTTCGGGAAATCCGACGGCTGGTGGCCCATCGGCGCATAGCACGGCAGGAAGGGCAGGGCCACCGGGTAGTTGATGACGGTCTGGATGCCCTTGGCCTTCAGGTGCGCGGCGAGCGCGTCGCGCTTCTCATGCCGGATCACGTACAGGTGCCACACCGGCTCGCGGCCTTCTGCGACGGCCGGAATGCTGACACCGGGGATGCCGGCCAAGCGTTCGGTGTAGACCTTCGCCCAGTGCTGGCGAGCCTGCGTCCATTGCGGCAGGTGCGGCAGCTTGACCGACAGTATCGCGGCCTGCAGGCCGTCGAGGCGGCTGTTGATGCCCTCGATCTGATGGTCTCCCTTGGTGAGGCCCCCGTGGCGCGCGAACATCGCCATGCGCTTGGCCAATTCGGGATCGTTGGTCGTCACCGCACCAGCGTCGCCCATCGCGCCCAGGTTCTTGCCAGGATAGAAGGAGAACGAGGCGGCATTGCCGAACGTGCCCACCAGTTGGCCCTTGTAGCGCGCCAGGTGCGACTGGGCGCAGTCCTCCAGCACCCACAGTCCGTGCTGGCGAGCGACGTCCATGATCGAGTCCATGTCGGCAGGCTGGCCGTAGATGTGGACCGGGATGATGCCCATCGTGCGCGGCGTGACCAGAGCGGAGAGCTTGGTCGCATCGATGGTGTGCGTGACGGGATCGGTGTCGCAGAACACCACCTTGCCGCCGGCTTGGGTAATCGTTTCGGTGGTTGATATCCAGCTGTGCGCCGGCGCTATCACTTCGTCGCCCGGCTTGACGCCCAGCGCGTGCATCGCGATATACAGCGAATCGGTGCCGTTGGCGCACGAAACGCAATGCTTTGCGTTCATCATGTCGGCGAACGCCGCTTCGAACTTTTCGACGTACGGGCCGCGGATGAAGGCGGATGTCCTTATCACGTCGGCGATGGCCGCGTCGATCTCGGTCTTGATGGTCAGGTACTGCGCGTGCAAATCGGCAAAGGGGACTTGGACGTTGTCGGCCATGGCAGTTCAATCCTTGTTGGGCATGGCACGCAGCAGGCGTGCCGGGTTCCCGACATAGAAGCCGGGTTCGGTGATGTCTCGGGTGACCACGGCGCCGGCGCCGACGACAACGTCGTCGCAGATCCGAACCGGCATGATCGTCGCGTTGGAGCCAAGGGAGACGCGATGGCCAATCTCGGTTGACTTCCACAACTCGCGCCGGCCGCGGGCCGGGCCGCCGACTGAAAACACGTCGTTGATGAACATGACGCCGTGGCCGATGAAGCAGTCGTCGCCGATCGACACCAGCTCGCAGACGAAGCTGTGCGACTGCACGCGCGTGCGCGCGCCAATCGTGACGCCTTTCTGGATTTCAGTGAACGGACCAACGAAGCAGCCGTCACCCAGCGTGCATTCGTAGACGTTGGCCGGCTCGATGATCTTGACGCCCTCGCCACAGCGGACGTCCCGGACCGATGCCTTAAGCAACGTCGGAGCGTGGCTCATGTCAGGCGCCGCCCAGCTTGCTGTGCTCGGTCTTGAGCGGCAGCTTCACTTCCAGGCCGCTCGCCATCGACTCGTACAGCGCGGCGACCAGTTCCAGGCTGGCTCGGCCTTCGTGGCCGTCGACCAGCGCCTGCTCGCGCCCTTCCAGCACCGCGACGACGTGTTCGTAATAAGCTTGATGCCCGAAGCCGTAGACATTAGGCGGGTTCACGGAGAAGCGATCCATGACCTCGGCATCCTCGGCGCGGGACTCGACGAAGTTCCAGTGACGAATCTTGTTGACGGCAAAGCCGCCGATCTCGACCGTGCCGCCCGACCCCAGCACCGACAGCGACCCTTCCAGGTCTTTTGGGCGCGTCGCGTTGGTGGCTTCGATGACGCCGACGGCGCCGCTTCGGAACTTGACGGTGGCCACCGCGGTGTCCTCGGCCTCGATGTCTACCAGCGCACGCAGGCCGCGGGCGTGGATGCTCTCCACCGGGCCCATGAACCAGCCCAGCATGTCGACATGGTGGCTGGCCTGGTTGGCGATCACGCCGCCGTCCTGTGCCCACGTGCCGCGCCACGAGTCCTGGGCGTAGTAGCTTTGGTCACGGCACCAGCGCACGCGCACCGTTCCCAGCACCAGTTGGCCGAAGCGCCCGGCATCGAGCGCCTCGCGCGCCTTGACGACCGGCACGTTGAAGCGATTCTGCTTGACCACCAGCAGACGGACGTTGTTGCGGTCGGCGGCCGCGATCATCGCGTCGGCGTCTTCAAGACGAAGCGCCATCGGCTTCTCGACGACGATGTGCTTGCCCGCGTTGGCTACCATGATGGCGTGCTCGGCATGCATGCCGCTCGGCGTCAGCACGGCCACGACATCGATGCCGGGCGCGGCCAACAGCTCGCTGATGCTGGTGAACGCCGGCACACCGAAGCGCTCGCCAAAGGCCTTCGCACGGGCCGGGTCGATGTCGCAGACTGCGGCGAGCCGTGCACCGGCAATCTGGCCGGTTCCGAGCAGTTCAGCGTGGCGCTTGGCGATGCGGCCGCAGCCAATGATGGCGAAATTGATCATGGTCTTCCGATGCAGATATACGTGAGATCAGCTGCGCGAGCGAGCTTGGCGTCAAGGATGTTGCGGCCGTCAAAAATGGTCCGCTGTTTGAGCACGCGGGCCAGGTGCTGCATGTCGAGGCTTCGGAACGCCTTCCACTCGGTGATGATCAGCAGCGCATCCGCGCCTTGCAGCGCCGCCTCGGCCGAGTCGACGTAGCGCAGAGCATCGCTGGCGGGCAGGAGGCGGGACGCGTTCTCGGTCGCAACGGGGTCGTAGGCCTGAAGCGTGGCGCCGCGCTGGAGCAATTCCGGCATGATCGTCAGGCTCGGCGCGGCGCGCATGTCGTCGGTATTTGGCTTGAAGGCCAGGCCCCACACCGCGAAGTGCAGGCCCGAGAGATCGTTTCCGAAGCGGCTGCAGACCTTTTCGACCAGCACATGCTTCTGCCGTTCGTTGGCCTGCTCAACCGCGTCAAGCACGAGCAGCGGTTGGCCGCTCTGCCGACCCATGTGCAGCAAGGCCTGCACGTCCTTGGGAAAGCAGGAGCCGCCGTAGCCGCAGCCGGGGTACAGGAAGTGGGTGCCGATGCGCGGATCGGAGCCGATGCCGATGCGCACCGAATCCATGTCGGCCCCGATCTTGTCCGCCAGCAGGGCCAGTTCGTTCATGAAGCTGATGCGGGTCGCCAACATCGCATTTGCTGCGTACTTGGTCAACTCGGCAGAGCGGGCATCCATCACCAGGACCTTGGGATGGTTGCGCTCGAAAGGTGCATACAGCGCCTTGAGCATTTCCAGGCCCCAGTCTCCGCTGCCACCGATGACGATGCGGTCGGGGCGCATGAAGTCGTCAATGGCTGCGCCTTCCTTGAGGAACTCGGGATTCGACATCACGCAAAACTTCAACGCGGCGCCTCGGTGACTCAGCGCGCTCTCAATCACGGCTTGCACGCGGTCCACCGTTCCTACAGGTACTGTGCTCTTGTTGACGACGACTTGGTTGCCACGCATGTGCCGGCCTATGCTGGCGGCTGCTGAAAGCACGTGCTTTATGTCGGCGGAGCCGTCCTCGCCTGGGGGGGTGCCCACCGCGATGAAGAGCACGTCGCCATGTTCGATAGCTGTGTGGGAGTCAGCCGTGAAGCGCAGCCGACCTGCCTTCACGTTGCTCTCGATGAGTTCTTTCAGGCCAGGCTCAAAGATGGGGACGGCGCCCTGATTCAATATGCGAATCTTGTCCTCATCGATGTCCAGACAGATGACGTCGTTGCCGACGTCCGCCAGGCAGGTTCCAGTGACCAGGCCGACATAGCCTGATCCGATGACCGTGACCTTCATTACATTTTCTCCCTGTCGGTGGCTTCGGCGACCTTGTCCAATTCGTTCCTGAGCTCGCTGATCGCTTGGCGGAGTTCCTCGAACTCGTGTTCCTTGCGATGGATAAAGCGTCGAGTCAGTCGAAGTTTTTCTGTGAATCCCGAAGGAGTCAGAACGTAGGCGTATGCAAGCTTGTTGTTGCTTTGCCGAAAGTTGCTAACTTTCACGAAGCCCCTTTCCAGCAGCGCGCGGAGTACGAAGTTGGCCCGCCCCAAACTCATGCCGAGGGCGGAGGCGACTTCGCGTTGTGATTGCTGGGGATCGCTTGCTAGGAGACGCAACGCAGCCAGACTGTGCCCTTCCAGCGGTGTAGCTGACTCGTGTTGCGGCTGGTCGGAAGTACTGCGTTCAATCATTGAACGCAGTAATGTAGCCCAAATCCCGCGCCCCAAGTTCCCCGCTGGCCTGGCCGCTCAGGCCTTGCGGCGACGTGCGGCCACCAGTCCCACACTGACTGCTGCAAGCGCGACGAGCCACACCGTGACGGCAATTACCGCGCGCTTGGGCTTACTTTTTCGCTCTGGCGGCTGGGCGACGTCAATGACCTGGATCGAAGCACCCTCGCGCGCTTCGTCCAGTCGCGCAAGTTCGTACTGGCGAGCAAACAACTCCATCAGCGTCTCTTGGTATTTGTAGTCGCGATAGCTGCTGATGTAGTCGGCACCCGCGGCGCCGTTGTCGGAGGATTCCAGCTTCGAGAGTTGCGCGCGCAAGCTGTTCACCAATGCAATCTGTTGCCTGACCTCAGGTGCCGACTCGGCCATCACCGTGCGAAGCGACTGGATTCTCACTTCAGCGGCCACAACTTCGGCCTTCAGTCGCGCATAAGCTTCTGCGGCGGCCTTAGGTTCGGCCTTCAGTGCGCCAGGGTTGAACCCGCTGCCTTGCAAATTGCGCTGCGCTTCATCGAGTTGTTGCCGTGTGCGCTTCAGTTCGGACTCAAAGAAAACCCGTCTCTGTTGCGCCTCTGTCAGCACGAGTTGACTCGAAAGCCTGCGCAGTTCTGCCACATGCTGATTTGCAAGATCCGCCGCCAACTGGGCAGATCCTGCATCTGCCTCCACTGTGATTAAGCCATCCTTCTTGCCAAGTGAGATTCGAACGTCTTCATCGAGGCGCTTTCGTGCCAGGAAGCGATATTTAACGTCATACAAGTCCATGAGCTTGAACCTGTCGATGATTGGATCTCGCACGTTGACACTCTGCATAAAGGACAAGTATTGTTCCGCAGGGCTCTTGATGCCAGCCACGCTGCCTGCCAACCCGGATAAGGCGCCCAGCGAGGCCAATGCGGACGCCGCTGCACTCTGCGGTTGTTGGGGCGGCAGGAAGATTGTTCTTGCGGTGAACGTGGGAGGGATCAGAAAACTGATCGCCAATGCCAAGCCGCTCAGCGCCGTGGGTGCTAACAGCAGCAGGCGCCAGCGAGCGTGCAATGTTTGGGCGATGGCTTGCAGATCGAGATCGTCATTGAGGGAGGACTGTTCCGGCAGCGTTGCGTCGGTTGAGTTGCGCGAAGTCAAATGGCTCTCCAGAGAGGTCACTGTCGAATGGTCTTCAAGGCCGCTGCACCCAAGCCGAACTGATACAGGATCTGGGTCCATTCCTTTGCCTCCTGGATGAACGTGGTCTTGTTCATTTCCTCCGGCACAAACACTGTGTCTCCCGGCAATGCCTGCAAGCCAGCCATGTTCGAACCGAAAGATAGCCAGCCGCTGCGACCCTGTAGGGTGCTTGCGACCGTGCCATTGGCGCGAATCACGAAGACGCTGCTGACATCCGCACCCCGCGTTGGCCCCCCGGCCAATTTCAGAACGTCCTCTATAGATGCCCCCGGCTTGAGAAGATAGCTGCCGCCATTGAAAACACTGCCGAACACGCCGACGGTGCTGGAGTGAGCGGGAATGTAAAGACGATCACCGTCCTCAATCTCCAATGCGGGCAACTCTCGTGACGATGCAGTCAAGTCGAGCACTAGTCGGCCGCTCGGCCGAACGGCTCGCAAACGTTCAATGAGGCGGGTTGTGCCTGCCTGCTTTTGATTCTGCGCAGCAGCGTCTTCTGCATTGGCCACCCGCTGTGTCGAGGTGTTGCGCGTGAAGTCAGTCTCTAGGTCACGCAGGGCTCGGTCATATTGCACCTCCTGAACCCTGCGAACACTCGCACGTGACAAGTCGGTTCCGAACAGATACGCATGCGGGGTGAGTCCGCCCGCCGCTTTCAACGCGTCCGTCAACGTGCTGGCCGGCGGCAGTACATAGTCACCGGGAAGTGCGACCTCTCCTTCGACGCGGATGCGCTTGTACTGTTTTGCCTGCGGCAGCGCCGCAACAACGCCATTGAATACGCGCAGTACGTCGCCATTGCTCACGCGCTGGGTACCGTCTTGCGGCATACGCAGTTCCACCACTCGACGGTCATTGCGCTCGCTCAGACGCTCTATGGCAACTCGGCTCCTGTCGGCCACTGTGGACAGTCCGCCCGCATAGCGCAGTGCATCATTGACCGTTTCACTGCCAGAGAGTTCCACGATTGCCGGCTGATTCACGCTCCCAATCAGTGCAACCTGCGGGCCGATAGGGCCGACATAGAGAACGTCATCTGCCTGAAGCGACAAGTCGCCCTTCTTGTCGCCTCGCACCAGAAGGTCATAGAGATCGAAACGGCCAGCAACCTGACCATTGCGGCGCAATTCGATATTGCGGAAGCTGCCTGCAGCCGACGGTCCCCCTGACTGTGTTAGTCCAGTCATGACGGTTGCAAGGCTGCTAACGCTGTAGGCGCCCGGCTTGGCGACGAATCCGGTTACGTAATATCGAATGCTGCGCAGGCGACCTAGCGTTGCACTAAGCTGAAAATTCTTAAATACCTGACCTACCCTCCGACTGAGCAGATCGTTGAGGTCAGCTTGCTTCAGGCCTGCGACAACAACGGGGCCAACGCGCGGAATGATGATGCTGCCTGAACGATCGACAGTAAGCCGCAGATCTGCGTCGACCGACCCCCATAGAGTCAGCTGGATTTCATCGCCGAGGCCGACCATATAGTCGGCGGGTACCTGACGGTTGGCTTCGACAGCGGCACCGTTGCGTGCTGGCGCCATCAGGTCGCTACCCAAGCGCTGGATTGGCGTGCCTGCAAGCTCGCTAGCATAAGCCTCGAATTCGCTGGGCACCCTTGGCATCGGTACGCGTTGTCGCGGATCAATCAAGGCGTCATCTCCAGCGACGGATCGACCTGCGCCGAATTCATCGTTCGATCCCGCAGCGCGCGATGGACTGGCACCGAGACGTATCGGTCCCTGAACGGCGGTGTTTTGACTTTCGGTATCCGCTGTTTGAGGCGCCGCATGGGCTGGAGTTATGCAGGCAAGCAAGGCGCCGGCCAACAGGCCGGTAAGAGAATGCCGGCGCAAGGAATTCCTTGATGGGTGGGTCATAGACGGCGTGCCAGGCGACGAGAAGCGCCTAGGGAAAAGGTCGCGGATTCTAGAGCGGGCGCAGCGGCTCATTACACTTCGCCCGATGCTCTATCTCCTGGTGTCCTTCTTTGTGGCCGCGATGGTGACGCTGCTGGTCATCCACTCCTCGCGCAGCCATGCGCATTTGTCGGCCGATACAGACCTATCTGGCCCGCAAAAGTTTCATGCCACCCCGGTTCCGCGGATTGGTGGAATGGGAATGTTCACTGGCTTAGCCTGTTGCATTGGTGTAGCGGCCTTTGCCAAGCATCCGGATTGGAAATTTGGCGCGCTGTTGATGATCTGCGGCCTGCCGGCCTTTCTTGCCGGACTGACCGAGGATCTTACTAAGCGCGTTTCTCCGGCAAAGCGGCTGTTAGCGACCGTCATTTCCGCTGCACTCGGCATCTGGTTGCTTGACGCGACGATCACCAAAACTGATGTGCCTGGCCTTGATTGGTTGGTTTCTACTGCGGTGGGTGCGTGGATTGCAACTGCGTTTACCGTGGCAGGCGTCGCCAACTCCGTCAATATTATCGACGGCTTCAACGGTCTGTCGTCCATGTGCGTCAGCCTGATGTTGTTGGTTTTCGCCTATGTAGCCTACCAGGTGGGCGACATTCCGCTCGCCTTGTGGGCCCTGGCTGGCGTGGGCGCGGCGCTTGGCTTCTTCGTCTGGAATTTCCCAGCCGGCCTGATTTTCCTTGGTGACGGCGGCGCCTATTTCCTAGGCTTCTACCTCGCTGAGATCGGCATCCTGCTGATCGCCCGCAATGCCGAGGTGTCGCCGCTTTTCCCGCTGATGGTCTGCGTATATCCTGTATTCGAGACCCTGTTTTCGATGTACCGGCGCAAGGTCATCCGGGCCGTGCCGACTGGCCTACCTGACGGCATTCACCTTCACTCCCTGATCTACCGCCGCCTGATGCGCTGGGCCATCGGCGCTCGGGACGCCCGAGCGATGACGCGTCGCAACTCCATGACCGCTCCCTACCTGTGGATGCTCTGTGTGACATCGCTGGTACCCGCGCTAGCGTTTTGGGACTCCACCCCACTGATCGCCGCCTGCATGGTGCTTTTCGGCGTCACCTACGTCGCGCTGTACCGCCGCATCGTCCGCTTCAAAACCCCCAAATGGCTGGTCGTGAACCGCTGAAACACGCGAAAGACCCTTGCCGGCGATAATCGGCGGCTATGAGTGAAAACGCCCCTCTGCCCGAATCGCAGGATTCTCCGGAAATCGAGAACGCGCCGCCGGCTCGTTTTGACACCCTTCCCCTGGATCCCAAGCTGATCCGTGCCGTCACGGATTCCGGGTACCTGACGATGACGCCCATCCAGGCCAAGGCGATTCCGATCGTGCTGGCCGGCAAGGACGTCATGGGTGCTGCGCAGACCGGCACCGGCAAGACTGCCGCCTTCTCGATCCCGCTGCTGCAGCGCATGCTCAAGCACGAGAACCCGAGCGTGTCGCCGGCTCGGCACCCGGTGCGGGCCCTGGTGCTGGCGCCGACGCGCGAGCTGGCGGACCAGGTCGCAGAGAACGTCAAGAAATACGCCAAGCACACCAACTTGCGCTCGGTCGTCGTCTTCGGCGGCATCGACATGAAGCCGCAGACGGCCGCTCTCAAGGCCGGTGTCGAGGTGCTGATCGCTACGCCCGGCCGCCTGCTCGATCACATCGAAGCCAAGAACTGCGTGCTGAACCAGGTCGAGTACGTTGTGCTCGACGAGGCCGATCGCATGCTGGACATCGGCTTCCTGCCCGACCTGCAGCGCATCCTCAGCTACCTGCCCAAGACGCGCCAGACGCTGCTGTTCTCGGCAACGTTCTCGCCTGAGATCAAGCGGTTGGCGCAGAGCTATCTGCAAGACCCCATCCTTGTGGAGACGGCCCGGCCCAACCAGACCGCGACCAACGTCGAACAGCGCTTCATCGCCTGCACGGACGATGACAAGCGTGCGGTGGTGAAGCAGATCCTCAAGGATCGCTCGATCACGCAGGCCATCATCTTCGTGAACTCCAAGCTGGGCGCGGCCCGCCTCGCTCGCACGTTTGAGCGCGACGGCCTGCGCACAGCGGCCCTGCATGGCGACAAGTCGCAGGACGAGCGCTTGAAGTCGCTCGACGCCTTCAAGCGCGCCGATGTCGATCTGCTGGTGGCAACCGACGTGGCCGCCCGGGGTCTGGACATTGCCGACCTGCCGGCCGTCTTCAACTTTGACGTGCCGTTCAACGCCGAGGACTACGTCCACCGCATCGGCCGCACGGGTCGGGCGGGCGCGTCGGGCTTGGCTGTGACTCTGGTGACGAAGTCGGATGCCCGCCTGGTGGCGGACATCGAGAAGCTGATCAAGCGCAAGATTGAGCTCGACCCCTTCGAGCTGGAAGGCGAGAAGCCGCGCTTCGAGCGTCGCCCGCGAGAGGATGTGCCGGATTGTGTGGAGCGTACGGAGCGTACGGATCGCCCCGCTCGCACGACCAGCCCGGCCCTGCGCACGCCGGCGCCGTCCGGTGACCCCTTCTTCAACAAGCCCTACGAATCGAGCTCGCGCGACGAGCCACCGGCCTGGGAGAAGGCCAAGGGCGCCACGCCGGTCAAGGGGCTGTCGAGCTACATCAAGCCCAAGAAGCAGGTCGCGGCGCTGTTCGGCGCGAAGAAGCCGGCTGAGGCCGAGTCTTAAACCACGGGCTCAGGCCAGCAGCGAGAAGACCGCAGGGATGCGGTCGGACAACTTCGTGCGATTGATGCGCCAGTCGGCCACCGTGGCGGTCTGTGTCCAGCCGCCGGGCAAGGTCAGGCCGACGCTGATTGACAGCCGCGTGGCGGGCTTCAGCGTGGCCAGCAAGGCCTGGTTCAGCGCTTCGTTGCGGTAGGGCGTCTCGATGAGCAACTGGGTCTGCTGGGACTTGGCGGACAGCGCCTCCAACTCGCGAATGCGTGCCGTGCGCGCGCTGGCGTCCACCGGCAAATAGCCGACGAACGCGAAGCTCTGGCCGTTCAGGCCGCTGGCCGCGAGCGCCAGCAGCAAGGAGCTGGGCCCGGAGAGTGGCACCACGTCGATGCCCGCCTCGTGAGCCAGCGCCACCAGTCGCGCGCCGGGGTCCGCCACTGCGGGCAGGCCGGCCTCGGAGATCAGGCCCAGGTCATGTCCGGCATGCACCGGGTCCAGCAGCGCAAGCCACGCGGTCGCGTCATCGCCGCCGCCCCTGCCGCCCTTGGGTGGGCGGGGCAGTTCGGCAATCTGCATGGCCTGTAGCGGCTGCACCAGCGGTGCAACGGCGTCGACACGCTTGAGCAGCGAGCGCGTCGTTTTCGCGTTCTCGGCGGCCCAGTGCGTCAGCCGCGCTGCCGTTTCGATGACGCGCTGCGGCAGCACCTCGCGCAGGTCCAGCGAATCGTCCACGCCGAAGTCCAGCGTGTTGGGCATCAGGATCAGTTTTCCAAGGGTCATGCGAGGGGCTCCAGGCCGGCGCGGCGCAGCAGGGCGCAGGTGCGAATCAAGGGCAGACCGATCAGCGCGGTCGGGTCGTCGGATTCGACCGCGTCCAGCAGCGCGATGCCCAGGCTTTCGACCTTGGCGCTGCCGGCGCAGTCATAGGGTTGGTCTGCGCGCAGATAGGCCTCGATGGCGGCGTCGCTCAACTCGCGCACGCGCACGCGCACCGCGGTCCGCTCGATGGCCGCCAGGCCGGGCGCGACGATGGCCACGGCGGTCTGGAAGACCACGTCGCGGCCGCTCATGCGGCGCAGCTGAGCCGCGGCGGCTTCGTGCGTGCCGGGCTTGCCGATAGCTTCTCCATCCAAATCGGCCACCTGGTCCGAGCCGATGACGATGGCGCCGGGGAAGCGCGCCGCCACGACCCGGGCCTTGGCCAGCGCCAGCCGCTCTGCCAGTGCCGCGGGGGCTTCTCCGGGCAGGGCGGTCTCGTCGACCTCCGGCGCCACCGCTTCGAAGGGGAGGCGCAGCCGGGCCAGCAATTCCTGGCGGTAGCGGGATGTCGAGGCGAGGATCAACTGGGGCATCGGATCATTCTCGCCCGCCTAAACTTGGCGGTATGAAACCGCGCGCCTTTGTTCCCGAGAAGCTCGATCTCGCTGCCTTCATCCACGACGGTGCCAGCCTGGAGGGCGACTGGCCCGCCGCGTCCTTGGAGAGGCTGGCTGAGTCCGCCGCGCCCGACGCGCCTGCGCAAGGCTGGCCGGCGCTGCATTGGGGCCTGCTGGGCGAGACCCGCCAGGCCAAGGGCGGCAAGGCCCAGAATTGGCTGCACGTGACGGCAAAGGTCGAGGTCGCGCTGACCTGCCAGCGCTGCCTCAAACCCGTCGAGGAGCATGTCGACATCGACCGATGGATCCGTTTCGTCGACACCGAGGCTGAAGCTGCGGCGCTGGACGCAGACAGCGACGACGACGTGCTGGCTATGCCGCGCCACCTGGACGCCCGCGAGCTCATCGAGGACGAAGTTCTGCTGGCCCTGCCGCTGGTGCCCCGCCATGAGGTCTGCCCCGAGCCGCTGACCCATGTGGACGACATCGACGAGCCGGCCGCTGAAGACGGGGAGGGCGAGCGCCCCAATCCCTTCGCCGCACTCGCGGCGCTTAAGCGCGGCGGCAGCGCCTGAGGCCATGAGCCGGCTCGGCTTGGCGGACGTATTGGCCAGCCTGGCTTGGCGATCAAGGCATTCGCTGCTACACTCGTGGGCTTTTCTGCGGCCTGGGGCTCGAGCTGTGTTCCCGCTTGAGACTTTTCCAGGGGTCGCAAACCCAAACCCCGCAGATTTCGGAGAATTTTATGGCTGTTCAGCAAAACAAGAAGTCGCCTTCCAAGCGCGGCATGCACCGTTCGCACAATGCTCTGGACACCCCGGGCACGGCCATCGAGCCGACGACGGGCGAAGTGCACCTGCGTCACCACATCAGCCCGACCGGTTTCTACCGTGGCCGCAAGGTGCTGAAGAGCAAGGCCGACGCGGCCTGAAGCCGCTCAGGCCTCTGAAAGGCCTGCGGCCCCGCGCCGCGCTCGCCCCGGTGCACACCGACGAATCTGCCGACCCGGCCTGCGCCACGCGCAGCGCCGGGTTTGGCCTTTTCTGAACCGCATTTGCCTTGATGACCCACGCGACCTTGCCTGATCCCGTTCGCCTTGCCGTCGATTGCATGGGCGGCGACCATGGCCCCTCGGTCACGCTACCGGCCTGCCGCGCCTTTCTGGACAAGCACCCTGGCGCAGAGCTCATCCTCGTCGGCAAGCCCGAGGAGTTGACTGCTGCTGCGGCCTGGCCACGCTGCCAGATCGTTGCGGCCAGCGAGGTCATCACGATGGACGACCCTGTCGAGGTGGCGCTGCGCCGCAAGCGTGACTCGTCCATGCGCATCGCCATCCAGCAGCTGAAAGAGAACCGCGACGGCAATCCGCCCCAGGCTCACGCCTGCGTGTCTGCTGGCAACACCGGCGCTCTGATGGCGGTGGCCCGTTATCTGCTGAAGACGCTGGACGGCATCGACCGCCCGGCCATCGCCACCGTCGTGCCCAACCAGCGTGGCCGCTTCACGACCGTGCTGGACCTCGGCGCCAACGTCGACTGCACGGCCGAGCACCTGCTGCAGTTCGCCGTCATGGGCAGCGCGCTCGTGTCGGCCGTCGAAGGTATCGAGGAGCCCAGCGTCGGCCTGCTCAACATCGGCGAGGAAGCCATCAAGGGCAGCGAGACCATCAAACAGGCTGGCGAGTTGCTGCGCGCGGCCGGTGCGGCCGGCCAGCTCAACTTCTTCGGCAACGTCGAAGGCAACGACATCTACAAAGGCACGACCGACCTCGTCGTCTGCGACGGCTTTGTCGGCAACGTCATGCTAAAGACCTCCGAAGGTCTGGCGACCATGATCGGCGCCTTCATCAAGGAAGAGTTCAGTCGCACTCCGCTGACCAAGCTCGTCGCGCTGCTGGCGCTTCCCGTGCTGAAGGCGTTCAAGCACCGCGTCGACCACCGCCGCTTCAACGGCGCGGCGCTGTTGGGCCTGCGCGGTCTGGTCTTCAAGAGCCATGGCTCGGCCGATGCCTTCGCCTTCGAGCAGGCTCTGGCACGCGCTTATGATGCCGCCCGCAACCGGCTGCTGGACCGGGTACACGACCGCATCGTCGCCACGCTGCAGGCCTCAACAGGCGCAGGGTCGACCGATGCTGGAGACAAGGCGGCACCTGCCGCCCAGGCCGCATGAGCGCTTCTGGACACACCACTCCCCGCTACTCGCGCATCCTCGGCACCGGCAGTTATCTGCCCGCTGACCGGGTGACCAACCAGGCGCTGGCCGAGCGCCTTGCGGCCGATGGTGTCGAGACCTCGGACGACTGGATCGTCGAGCGCACCGGCATCCGCGCCCGCCACTTCGCCAAAGCCGACCAGGGCGCCAGCGACCTGGCTTTCCCCGCCGCACTGGGGGCGCTCGAAGCCGCCGGTATCAAGGCCGAGGAGCTGGATCTCATCATCGTCGCGACCTCCACGCCCGACATGGTCTTCCCGTCCAGCGCCTGCCTGCTGCAGAAGAAGCTCGGCGTTTTCGGCTGCGCCGCCTTCGACGTGCAGGCCGTCTGCTCGGGCTTCATCTACGCGCTCAGCGTGGCCGATTCGATGATCAAGAGTGGCGCCGCCACCAAGGCCCTCGTTGTCGGCTCAGAGGTGTTCTCTCGCATCCTCGACTTCAAGGACCGCACGACCTGCGTGCTGTTCGGCGACGGCGCCGGCGCCGTCGTGCTCGGCGCCAGTGACGAGCCGGGCATCCTCGCGACCGAGCTGCATGCCGACGCACGTCATTCCGACATCCTCTGCACGCCGGGTACCGTGTCCGGCGGGCAGGTTCTGGGTTCGCCCTTGCTGAGGATGGACGGTCAGGCCGTCTTCAAACTCGCCGTCGGCGTGCTGGAGAAGGTGGCCCGTTCGGTGCTGGAGAAGGCCGCCATGACCGATGCCGACATCGACTGGCTCATCCCGCACCAAGCCAACATCCGCATCATGCAGGGCACCGCCAAGAAGCTGCGCATGCCGTTGGACAAGCTCGTCGTGACCGTCGATGAGCATGGCAACACGTCGGCCGCCTCCGTGCCGCTGGCGCTGGATGTGGCGGTGCGCAGTGGCCGAATACAGCGTGGCGACACCGTGATGCTGGAAGGCGTCGGTGGCGGCTTCACCTGGGGCGCTGCCCTTCTCAAATACTGAATCTCATTTCGATGACCGCACCGTTTGCTGTTGTTTTCCCCGGCCAGGGCTCGCAGGCCGTCGGCATGCTCGACGCCTGGGGTGACCATCCTGAAGTCCGGCTGACGCTCGAAGAGGCCTCCGCCGCCCTCGGCGAGGACATTGGCGCGCTGATCCATGCCGGTCCCAAGGACCAGCTGGACCTGACGACCAACACCCAGCCCGTCATGCTGACTGCCGGCATCGCCTGCTGGCGCGCCTTCGTCGCCGAGACTGGCGCCGCGCCAGTGGCTGCGGCTGGCCATTCGCTGGGCGAGTACACGGCCCTCGTCGCCGCTGGCGCCCTGAGCCTGGCCGACGCGTTGCCGCTGGTGCGCTTTCGCGCCCAGGCCATGCAGGAAGCCGTGCCCGTGGGTGTCGGCGCAATGTACGCCATCCTCGGCCTTGACGGCGAGGCCGTTCGCGCGGGCTGCGCCCAGGCCGCCGCCGAGACCGGGGAGGCCATCGAGGCTGTCAACTTCAACGACCCCAAGCAGACCGTCATCGCCGGCAGCAAGGCCGGCGCCGAGAAGGCCGCCGAGATTCTGAAGGCCGCTGGTGCCAAGCGCGCGCTGCCGCTGCCGGTGTCCGCACCTTTCCACTCCAGCCTGATGAAGCCGGCCGCCGAGCGGCTCAAGGAGAAGCTCGCGACGGTGCAGTTCCTGCCCGCCGCCTTCCCCGTCATCAACAACATCGACGTGGCTGTGACCGACAACGTCGATGCGCTGCGCGATGCGCTGTACCGCCAGGCCTTCGGCCCGGTGCGCTGGGTCGAGGTCGTGCAGGCGCTGAAGGCGCGCGGCGTGAACCACCTCATCGAAGCGGGCCCCGGCAAGGTGCTGAGCGGCATGGCCAAGCGCATCGACGCCGAGTTGCAGGCCGCCTGCGTCTTCGACCCGGCTTCACTTGCAGAAGCCCGCAATCTGCTGGGAGCTGGCTGACATGACCGAATCTACGAGCAAGGGCGTTGCCCTCGTCACCGGCGCCAGCCGAGGCATCGGCCGCGCCATTGCGCTGGCCCTCGCGAGTGAAGGTTGGCGTGTCATCGGCACGGCGACGACCGAATCCGGTGCCGCCGGTATCACCGAGGCGCTCGCCGCCCACGGTGGCCGAGGCATCGCGCTGAACGTCACCGACGCTGCCGCCAGCCAGGCCGCCGTCGACGATATCGTCGCCAAGGAAGGCGGACTGCATGTCCTCGTCAACAACGCCGGCATCACGCGCGACACGCTGTCCATGCGCATGAAGGACGACGACTGGGACGCCGTGCTGGACACCAACCTGAAGGCGGTCTTCCGCCTTTCTCGCGCGGTGACCAAGCCGATGATGAAGCAGCGCTCTGGCCGCATCATCAACATCACGTCCGTCGTCGGCGCCTCCGGCAATGCTGGCCAGGCCAACTACGCCGCTGCCAAGGCCGGCGTGGCAGGTCTGACCCGCTCGCTGGCCCGCGAGCTCGGCAGCCGCGGCATCACGGTCAACTGCGTGGCGCCGGGCTTCATTGCCACCGACATGACCGATGTGCTGCCCGAGGCCCAGAAGGCCGCGTTGCTGTCGCAAATCCCGCTGGGCCGTCTGGGTGCACCCGAGGAGATCGCTGCGGCGGTCGTCTTCCTGGCGTCACCCGGCGGTGCTTACATCACCGGATCGGAGCTGCACGTCAACGGCGGCATGTACATGGCCTGAGCCCGCCGGGCCGCCCCAAGGGCGAAACCGGAGTGCAAAGCACGAAGGTCATCCGAAAGTTTGGCCCGGGAGCCCTCATTTAGGGGCGCCCATCTAGAGCCCTTAGAATGCTGGGCTGTTTTCTGCAAACCCCTCCTGGAGGAGTGTCATGAGCGATATCGAAGCACGAGTCAAGAAAATCATCGCCGAGCAACTCGGTGTGGCGGAAGCCGACGTCACCAACGAGAAGGCTTTCGTGGCCGACCTGGGCGCCGATTCTCTGGACACCGTGGAACTGGTGATGGCCCTCGAAGACGAGTTCGGCATCGAGATCCCGGACGAAGAGGCCGAAAAGATCACCACCGTGCAGCTGGCGATCGACTACGCCGTCAAGCACCAGAAGGCCTGAGCGCCTTCTTTCTCGCAACTCTGATCCGTACCGCATGACCCGTCGCCGTGTTGTTGTCACCGGCCTTGGCCTGATCAGTCCTGTTGGCAACACCGTTGCCGAAGGTTGGGCCAATATCCTCGCCGGGCGTTCCGGTATTGCCACCGTCACCCGCTTCGATGCCAGCAACCTGGCGTGCCACTTCGCGGGTGAGGTCAAGGGCTTCAATGTCGAGGACTACATCCCCGCCAAGGAAGCCCGGCACATGGATGGCTTCATCCACTACGGGCTGGCGGCGGCTTTCCAGGCGGTTCGCGACTCCGGTATTCCCACCGGAGACCAACTGACCGAAGAGCAGGCCGAGCGCATCGGCGTGCTCGTGGGTTCGGGTATCGGCGGCCTGCCGCTGATCGAAGAAACCAAGACCGAGCTGATGAACCGCGGCCCTCGCCGCATCTCGCCGTTCTTCATCCCGGCCTCGATCATCAACATGATCTCGGGCCACGTCTCCATCAACTTCGGATTCCAGGGACCCAACCTGGCGATCGTGACGGCCTGTACCACGGGCTTGCACGCGATCGGCGAAGCCGGCCGGCTCATCGAATACGGTGATGCCGACGTGATGGTGGCGGGTGGTGCCGAAGGCGCGGTGTCGCCATTGGGGATCGGCGGCTTTGCCGCGGCCCGCGCACTGTCCACCCGCAATGACGACCCCGCGACCGCGTCCCGCCCCTGGGACAAGGACCGCGACGGTTTCGTGCTCGGCGAGGGCGCCGGCGTGCTGGTGCTCGAAGAGTACGAACACGCCAAGAAGCGCGGCGCCAAGATCTATTGCGAGCTGGTCGGCTTTGGCATGGGTGCGGATGCGTATCACATGACGGCGCCCAACGTCGACGGCCCCAAGCGCTCCATGCGCGCGGCGCTGCGCAATGCCGGGCTGAACCCCGACGAGATCCAGTACATGAACGCCCACGGCACCTCCACGCCGCTCGGCGACGTGAACGAGACCAACGCGATCAAGCTGGCCTTCGGCGACCATGCCAAGAAGATGGTCCTGAGCTCGACCAAGTCCATGACCGGCCACCTGTTGGGCGGCGCTGGCGGCATCGAGTCGGTGTTCACGGCTCTGGCCATCCGCGACCAGGTCGCGCCGCCGACGATCAACATCTTCAACCAGGACCCCGAGTGCGACCTGGATTACTGCGCCAACGAGGCGCGGCCCATGAAGATCGACATCGCCGCGAAGAACAACTTCGGCTTCGGCGGCACGAACGGCACGCTGATCTTCAAGCGGGTCTAGGCGCCGCTGGCAATGCGCCGCACGCCGCCCGTCGTCGTGCAGTTGCAGCGCCAGCCCGCTGTCCAGGCCGTCGTGGCCCTGATAGCAGCGCTCGCCGTGGGCGGCCTGGCCGCCTGGGCCATCGGCCATCACTTGTCGGCTTGGCCAGTGCTCCTGGCCGTGCCCGTTACCGTCGTCTACGCCTGGCGCGCAGCCGCCGTGCTGCCGCGCCGTTTGCGCTGGGATGGCCAAGCCTGGTGGCTGGCCGACGCTGATCGCGATGAAGAAACCGCTGTCCAACTCGTCGTGCTGATCGATCTTGATGCCTGGCTGCTGCTGCGTGCCAGCCCCGGCCCGCGCTGGCTGCCGCTGGCGCGACGCCAGCAGCCGGCCCATTGGGGCGCCCTGCGCGCGACCCTGTTCGCCGCGCCGCAGGTGCAGCCATGAACGCCCAGGGCCAGGACACCGACGCGCTGCTGGTGCGCGAGGCCCAGGCCGGTAGCCGTGCCGCCTTCGACATGCTGGTGCTGAAATACCAGCGCCGCGTCGAGCGCCTGCTGTCGCGCAGCGTCCGCGACCCCGCCGACGTGGCCGACCTCTGCCAGGAGACCTTTCTGGCTGCCTACCGCGCCCTGCCGACCTTTCGCGGCGACAGCGCCTTCTACACCTGGGTCTACCGCATCGCCATCAACGCCGCCCAGCGTCACCGCAGCCGCCAGCGGTCCGTCGAGTCCCTGGACGACGACGAGGGAACTTTCGGCACCGCCGCGCATCCAACCGACGATGCGACGCCCGAAGCCCTGCTTGCCAGCCGCCAGCTGGCGCGTGGGCTCAACGAGGCGGTCGAAGACCTGGCCGAGGATCAACGCCGGGCGTTGCTGCTGCGAGAGGTGGATGGTTTGAGCTACGACGAGATCGCCGATTTGATGGACTGCCCGCCCGGCACCGTGCGCTCGCGCATCTTCCGCGCCCGAGAGGCGCTGGCCGTGCGGCTGCGGCCGCTGCTGAGCGGGGGAGGGTGGCGATGACCCGTTCCGACAATGACGTGCTGCACGAGGCGCTGTCCGCGGTGATGGACGGCCGTGCAACTGCGGCCGAATGGGCGCGCGTGAACATCGCCTGGTCTGCCGACCCCGCGCTGCGCGAACGTTGGGCGCTCTGGCATGCGGCTGGCGACGGGCTGCGCTCGGCCGAGTTGCCCGCGCTGCATCGCAAGCCCGAGGCCCTGCTCGACGCCCTGCATGCACAGATGCCGGCGGGCGTCGCCTCGCGTCCCCGGCGCCGCGACTGGTTCGCGCCATTCGCCGTCGCTGCCGGTTTCGTTGTGGTCGCCATCGGCCTTGGCGAACTGCGCACGCCCTCGCAGCCGGAAAACTTCGCCGCTGCTGCACCATTCACAACACCGCGCGCGCAGGGGCTTGCGGGCATGAGCTTTGCCCAGACGGCGGCAGGCCGTACGCTGCCGTCCCTGGGCGGCTCGCGCGACACTGGCATGTCGGTCGAGGCACTACCGCCTGAGATCATCGATTGGGGGCTCGCCCTGCCTGAGCAGGCGGCCTCCCGACCCGCGCATTGAAGCAACGCAACTCTCCTCTGCCCGTTGAACCTGGAACTTCCCATGCACGCTGAGAACCGCCTCCCCATCGCGCGCAAGCGCCTGCTTTTGTCTGGCACGGCGCTGGCTCTTGCGCTCGCCCTTGGCCAGGCGCCGGCTGTCGCCCAGTCCCGTGAGCTGCCTGACTTCAGCGAACTCGTCGAGCGCGTCGGCCCGGCCGTCGTCAACATCCGCACGGCCGAGAAGGTCAAGGTGCCCGAGGGCCAGGCGGAGATGAACGAGCAGATGCAGGAGTTCTTCCGCCGCTTCGGCATTCCGGTGCCCAACCAGCGCCGTGGCGCGCCGCGCGGCGGCGGTACGCCGGACGATGACGGCCCGATGCGCCGCGGTGTCGGCTCCGGCTTCATCCTCAGCGCCGACGGCTATGTGCTCACCAATGCCCATGTGGTGCAGGGTGCCGACGAGGTGATCGTCACGCTGACCGACAAGCGCGAGCTCAAGGCCAAGCTGATCGGCGCCGACGTGCGCTCCGACGTCGCCGTCGTCAAGGTCGAGGCCACGGGCCTGCCGTTCGTGAAGATGGGCGACAGCAACAAGGCCAGGGTCGGCGAATGGGTCATGGCCATCGGCTCGCCCTTCGGCCTGGAAAACACCGTCACGGCCGGCATCATCAGCGCCAAGCAGCGCGACACCGGCGACCTGCTGCCGCTGATCCAGACCGACGTGGCCATCAACCCGGGCAACTCCGGCGGCCCGCTCGTGAACATGCGCGGCGAGGTCATCGGCATCAACTCGCAGATCTACAGCCAGAACGGCGGCTACATGGGCATCTCGTTCGCGATCCCCATCGCCGACGCCGTCCGCGTGGCCGACGAATTGCGCGCCGGTGGCCGCGTCGTGCGTGGCTACCTGGGCGTGCTGCCTGACGACATCACCAAGGAGATCGCCGAGGCCATCGGTCTGGGCAAGCCGCAGGGCGCCGTGATCCGCTCCGTGATCGCCGGCAGCCCGGCCGAGAAGGCCGGCGTAGAGGGCGGCGACGTCGTCACCAAGGTCGATGGCAAGACGGTGGACAAGGCGGCCGACCTGCGTCGCCTGGTGGCCAACGTCAAGCCCGGTGCCAAGACGACGCTCACGGTGTTCCGCCGCGGTGCAACCAAGGACATCGTCGTCACCATCGGCGAGGACGAGCGCAGCAAGAAGCCGGGCAGCGAAAGCACCGAGAGCAGCAAGGAACCGGCGCCCGCCACCGGCCCGACTGCGGCGCTAGGTCTGAAGGTGTCCGACCTGACCGATGCCCAGCGCAAGGAGCTGAAGCTCAAGTCCGGCGTTAAGGTGGACGGTGCCACCGGCGCCGCGGCCCGCGCCGGCCTGCGCGAGGGCGACTTCATCCTGTCGGTCGACAACGTCGAGGTGAACTCGGTCAAGGCCTTGCAGGCCCAGCTGGCCAAGGCGGACAAGACCAAGTCCATGAACCTCGTCGTTCGCCGTGAGGACGTCACCAGCTTCGTGCTGCTTAAGCCTGTCCCCTGATTCAGGTGGATAACAGTGCCGGCCGCTCGGGCTTTCCGCGATGCGGCAAGCGCCGGGCCTGGCGTGACCAAGGTTGTCCACCGGTTGCGGAAGTTGGCGCCGGCTAACTTTTGCGCTTTGAGTGGGATTGTTTGCGCTGGCCGCTAAAATGCGACGTTGACGCCGCCCGAAAGCGGTGTCTGGCAATGCAATCGTAGGCTGTCGGCAACGCTTGGATTTGATCCACAGGCCATCCACAAGAACTTGTGGATAACCTGTGGTTAAAAATCCTTGTTGGCGGCCTGCAACGGGCGGAAAACCAATGCTGGTGCGGCTTGTCGGCCGACCCTTTTGGCTACAATGAAGTCCCAACAAGCAGTTGCCAAACCTTTGTTGGAAGGCACGTCGCCTCTTCGACGTGCCTTTTTTTTAGCCTCAGCACGGCGCTTTGCGCCTTCATATCGCCTACGCGAATGAGCTTGCGCTGCAAGAGCTCCCGCCCTTGTGACCGACGTCCGGCAGCGCAGAACAAGACTCCATGAACCACATCCGCAACTTCTCCATCATTGCCCACATCGACCACGGCAAGAGCACGTTGGCCGACCGCATCATTCAACGCTGTGGCGGACTCAGCGACCGGGAGATGGAAGCGCAGGTGCTGGACTCGATGGACATCGAGCGCGAGCGTGGCATCACGATCAAGGCGCAGACCGCCGCCCTCCAGTACAAGGCCAAGGACGGCCAGGTCTACAACCTGAATTTGATCGACACGCCGGGCCATGTGGACTTCTCGTATGAAGTCAGCCGCTCGCTGTCGGCCTGCGAAGGTGCGCTGCTCGTCGTCGATGCCTCGCAAGGCGTCGAAGCGCAGACGGTGGCCAACTGCTACACGGCGCTGGACCTCGGCGTGACGGTGGTGCCGGTGCTCAACAAGATGGACCTGCCGAACGCAGACCCGGAAAACGCGCGCGCCGAGATCGAGGACGTGATCGGCATCGACGCCGACGACGCCATCCCCTGCAGCGCCAAGACCGGCATGGGCATCGACGAGATCATCGAGGCGGTGATCGCCCGCATGCCTCCGCCCAACGGCGTGGTCGAGGCGCCGCTGCGCGCGATGATCATCGACAGCTGGTTCGACAACTATGTCGGCGTGGTGATGCTGGTGCGCGTGGTCGACGGCACGCTCAAGAAAGGCGAGCGCATCCGCATGATGGCCTCCAACGCCGTCTACCCGGCAGACAACCTGGGCGTGTTCTCGCCGAAGTCGGAAGCGCGCCAGGAACTCAATGCCGGCGAGGTGGGTTTCATCATCGCCGGCATCAAGGAGTTGCAGGCCGCCAAGGTCGGCGACACCATCACGCTCGAAAAGAAGCTGCCCAACAACCTCGGCCCCGCCGAAGAGGCGCTGCCTGGCTTCAAGGAAATCCAGCCCCAGGTGTTTGCGGGCCTGTACCCGACCGAGGCCAGCGAGTACGACCAGCTGCGCGACGCGCTTGAGAAGCTCAAGCTCAACGACTCCTCGCTACGCTACGAGCCCGAGGTGTCGCAGGCGCTGGGCTTCGGCTTCCGCTGCGGCTTCCTGGGTCTGCTGCACATGGAGATCGTGCAGGAGCGCCTGGAGCGTGAGTTCGACCAGGACCTGATCACGACCGCGCCCAGCGTGGTCTACGAAGTGGTGCAGGGCGATGGCTCGGTGATCCTGGTCGAGAACCCGAGCAAGATGCCCGAGGTGGGCCAGATCCAGGAGATCCGCGAGCCCATCGTCACCGTGCACCTGTACATGCCGCAAGACTACGTCGGCCCGGTCATGACGCTGGCCAACCAGAAGCGCGGCAACCAGCTGAACATGTCCTACCACGGCAAGCAGGTCATGCTGACCTACGAGATGCCGCTGGCCGAGATCGTGCTGGACTTCTTCGACAAGCTCAAGAGCGTGTCGCGCGGCTATGCCTCGATGGACTATGAGTTCAAGGAGTACCGCGCGTCGGACGTGGTGAAGGTCGACATCCTGATCAACGGCGACCGGGTCGACGCGCTGTCCATCATCGTCCACCGCGTGCAGAGCCAGTTCCGTGGCCGCGGCGTGGCGGCCAAGATGCGCGAACACATCCCGCGCCAGATGTATGACGTGGCCATCCAGGCGGCCATCGGCGGCAACATCATCGCCCGCGAGAACATCAAGGCGCTGCGCAAGAACGTGCTGGCAAAATGCTACGGTGGCGACATCAGCCGCAAGCGCAAGCTGCTCGAAAAACAGAAGGCCGGCAAGAAGCGCATGAAGCAGATCGGCTCCGTCGAAGTGCCTCAAGAAGCCTTCCTCGCCATCCTGCAGGTCGACGACTGACCTGCTTCCTCCCCCCAGCACCTCCGCCTTGAAAACCTCCCTGATGAGCGCTCTGACCGGTATCTTGTACGCCGCCCTGGTGGCCTATCTCGGCGGCTGGTACGTCGGCCGGTGGACCGGCAATTTCGCGCTGCTGCTGTTCGTGCTGACCTCGGTGACCATGCTGTACTGGCTGGCCGAGCGTTTCTACTTTGCGCCGGCGCGCAACAGGGCGGCGCAGACGCTGGTCGATGGCGATGCCAAGCGCCGATCGGCCCTGGCCACACAGGGCATCAACCGCGTGGACGGCGACATCGAGCCCGCCCGCCAGCAGATCCTGCAGCAGCCCTGGTGGCTGGACTGGACCGCCGGTCTCTTCCCGGTCATCCTCGTCGTCTTCCTGCTGCGCAGCTTCCTGTTCGAGCCCTTCAAGATCCCGTCGGGCTCGATGGTGCCGACCTTGCTCGTCGGCGACCTCATCCTCGTCAACAAGTTCCACTACGGCGTGCGCCTGCCGGTGCTGAACAAGAAGATCATCGCCAACAAAGACGTCAAGCGTGGCGACGTGATGGTCTTCCGCTACCCCGAAGACCCGAGCACCGACTTCATCAAGCGCGTCGCTGCCATCCCCGGCGACGAGGTGAGCTACATCAACCAGAAGCTCTACATCAACGGCCAGGCGGCACCTTTGCAGCCTCAGGGCAACTTCTACGACGACGACGCCCGTGTCTACCGCCAGCGTTTCCTGGAGAAGCTGGGCGAGCGCGAGCATCAGATCCTCGTCCAGCCGGAAGCCCAGCGCTTCTTCCGCCCCGACCGCGCCAACGGCCCCTTCCCGTTCCAGGAAAACTGCCGCTACACCATCGAGGGCGTCACCTGCAAGGTGCCTGCAGGCCACTACTACATGCTGGGCGACAACCGCGACAACTCGCGTGACTCGCGCTTCTGGGGGTTCGTGCCGGACGAGAACATCGTCGGCAGGGCCTTCATGGTCTGGATGAATTTCGGTAACCTCAAGCGCATCGGTACCTTCTTCGATTGATGCCCAGATGAGCCGCTTTAGCCGTTCGATGTCGTCCTCCCCTCGCCGCCAGCGTGGCCTGTCCCTGATCGGGCTGCTGTTCTGGGGCGCCATCGTCGCCGTCACGGCTGTCGTCGGGATGAAAGTCTTCCCGACCGTGCTGGAGTACTACACGGTCAAACGTATCGTCAACCGCATCGCCGCCGGCAACCCGTCGACGGTGCCTCAGGTGCGCCAGGAATTCGACAAGTCCACGCAGGTCGAATACTCCATCCAGAGCATCAAGAGCAGCGACCTCGTCGTCAGCAAGGACAACAACGACAAGGTCGTCATCGAGTTCGGCTGGGACAAGGAGGTCGAAGTCTTCGGGCCGGTCTTCCTGCTGATCAAGTACCGGGGCAAGTCAGGTTGACTGAGTTGCCGCCGGCGCCCCAACGATGAACGCCGCTGCCCTCGACGCCCTTCAACACCGCCTCGGCCACCGCTTTCAGCGGACTGAACTGCTGGCGCGCGCGCTGACCCACCGCAGCTACGGCGCGGACCACAACGAGCGCCTGGAATTCCTCGGCGACGCCGTGCTCAGCTTGGCCGTCTCCAGCCTGCTCTACGAGCGCTACGCCGGCTCCGACGAAGGCGACCTGACCCGCGTGCGCGCCCACCTCGTGCGTGAGGACAGCCTGCACAAGCTCGGTCTGGCCCTTGGCCTGCCGGCCGTGTTGAAAATGTCCGACGGCGAAGCCCGTGGCGGCGGCGCGCAGCGGCCGTCCATCCTGGCCGACGCCGTCGAGGCCGTGCTGGGCGCCGCTTACATCGACGCCGGCTACGACGCGGCCTTGTCCATCGTGCGCCGGCTGCTTGCCGAGACCATAGACACGGCCGCCGGCTCCGGCGACTTCGGCAAGGACGCCAAGACCGCATTGCAGGAATGGCTGCAGGCGCGCCGCATCGCCGTGCCGAGCTACCGTATCGTCGCCACCCGCGGCCAGGCCCATGCGCAGACCTTCGAGGTCGAATGCGCCGTGCCGGCCCTCGACGTGGCTGAACTGGGCGAAGGCCGATCACGCCGCACCGCCGAGCAGGAGGCCGCCCGCCGCCTGCTGGACCGTTTGCAAGCAGACACACCGCCTAACAAAGGCCATCCATGACCACCGACGCAGTTCCTCCCGCCGTCTCTCCTGGAGCTGTCGCCGCTGACGGCCCCGCCCAGCGCTGTGGCCTCATCGCCATCGTCGGCCGCCCCAACGTCGGCAAGTCCACGCTGCTGAACGCCCTTGTCGGCCAGAAGGTCAGCATCACCTCCGACAAGGCGCAGACGACGCGCCACCGCATCACCGGCGTGCGCACGGTCGAGGAAGCCCAGTTCGTCTTCGTCGATACGCCCGGCTTCCAGACCAAGCACAACGCCGCGCTCAACCGCACGCTCAACCGCACGGTGCACGGCGTGCTGGCCGACGTGGACCTGGTGCTCTTTGTCGTCGAGGCCGGCCGCTTCGGCCTGGATGACGCGAAGGTGCTGGGCCTGCTGCCCGAGGACAAGCCGGTCGTGCTGATCGCCAACAAGCTGGATGCCGTGCACCGCCGCGCCGAACTGGCGCCCTGGCTTAAGGGCATGCAGGAGCGCCGCAACTTCACGGAGTTCGTGCCGCTGTCGGCCAAGAAGGAGTCCGACGTCACGCGCCTCTTCAAGATCCTCAAGCCCTATCTGCCGGAGCAGGGCTGGTTCTATGCCGAGGACGCGCTGACCGACCGCAGCGAGAAATTCCTCGCCAGCGAAATCATCCGCGAGAAGCTCTTCCGCCTGACCGGCGACGAGCTGCCCTACACCTCCACCGTCATCATCGACAAGTGGGAAGAGGAGGGCGAGCTGCGCCGCATCAGCGCCAGCATCGTCGTCGAGCGCGACGCCCACAAGGGCATGATCATCGGCCAGGGCGGCGAGCGCCTGAAGCGCATCGGCTCCGAGTCGCGCCAGGAGCTGGAGCACCTGATGGATGGCCGCGTGTTCCTGGAGCTGTGGGTCAAGGTGCGCTCGGGCTGGGCGGACACGGAAGAGCATCTGCGGTCGTACGGCTACGAGTGACACGATGCGGCTGACGCGCCCGCCGGCGGTCCAGCAGGCCTTCGTGCTGCACCAGCATGACTGGAGCGAGTCCAGCCTCATCCTGGACCTGTTCACACGCGAGTCCGGCCGCGTCGCCGTCGCGGCCAAGGGCGCGAAAAGGCCCTACTCGCAGTTGCGCGCGGTGCTGCTGCCACTTCAACGCATCTCCGTCAGCCTCAGCAAACCCGCCAAGGCGGAAGGCGGCGAGGTGCAGACGCTGCGCACGGCGGAATGGGGCGGCGGCGCGACGATGCCGGCCGGTGCGGCGCTGTTCTCCGGCTACTACCTGAACGAGCTGCTGATGAAGCTGCTCGCCCGCCATGACCCGCACGCGCGGCTCTTCGACGCCTATGCCGACACGCTGGCCGCGCTGCCCGAGGGCGACGCTGCGCTGCGCGCCTTCGAGCTGAAGCTGCTGCTGGAACTGGGCCTGCTGCCGGACCTCAGCGTCGTCACGACCACGCAGGCGGCGATAGCGCCCGAGCGCCGCTACCAGCTCTCGCCAGAGTCCGGCGTGATCCCGCCCAGTGGCGACGCCAACCTGCCCGGCAGCTTGCTCATCCAGCTGCAGGCCGCGCTGCTGCACGGCAGCATGGCTGCGCTTCGCCAGGCCTGCGCCGCCGAGCCTCAGGACAAGAAGACGGGCCTGAAGACGACGCTGCGCGGCCTGCTCAACTACCATCTTGGCCACCAGCCGCTGCGGACGCGGGCGTTGATGCTCGACGTGCAGAACCTGCTCGACAAATGAATCCTTTCGCACAGCCCGGTGCCCACTGCGCCCTGTCGGTCAACGTCAACAAGGTCGCGCTGCTGCGCAACACCCGCCACCTGGGCATTCCCAGCGTGCTGCGCGCGGCCGAGCAGTGCCTGCTGGCTGGCGCCCACGGCATCACCGTGCATCCCCGGCCCGACGAGCGCCACATCCGCCCGGGCGATGTCGACGACCTCGCGGTCTTCCTGAAGGACTGGCCCCACGCCGAGTTCAACATCGAAGGCAACCCGACGCAGAACCTGATGGACTTCGTGCGCCGCCACCGGCCGCACCAGGTCACCTTCGTGCCTGACTCGGAAGAGCAGTTCACCTCCGACCACGGCTGGACGTTGCCGCAGGATGCCGAGCGGCTCAAGCCGCTGATCCAGGAGTGCCGGGATCTTGGCGTGCGCGTCAGCCTCTTCATGGATCCGGATCCATCTGCCATGGCGGCCGTCGCCGAGCTGGGTGCCGAGCGCATCGAGCTCTACACCGAGACCTTCGCCAGCGCCTTCGGCACGGAACGGCAGGCGAAAGTGCTCGCTGGCTTCACGGCCACGGCCCAGGCGGCGTTGCAGGCGGGTCTCGGCATCAACGCCGGCCATGACCTGAATCGCGACAACCTGACCGCCTTTTTGAGCGCAGTGCCCGGCGTGCAGGAGGTGTCCATCGGCCACGCCCTGATCGCCGACGCGCTGGAGCTGGGCTATGCCGAGGCGGTGCGCGCCTATCTGCGCGCGATTGCGACAGCATGATCTACGGCATCGGCACCGACCTCTGTGACATCCGCCGCATCCGCGAGACCCTCGCGCGGCGCGGCGAGCGCTTTGCCGAGAAGGTGCTCGGCCCGCATGAGCTGGCCGTTTATCGCGAGCGCCACGCCAAGGTGGCTGCGCGCGGCGAGGCCTATCTGGCAACGCGCTTTGCCGCCAAGGAGGCCTTCTCCAAGGCCATCGGCATGGGAATGCGCATGCCCATGACGTGGCGCGCGATGGAGGTCGTCAAGGCGCCCAGCGGCAAACCCGAGATTGCGCTGCATGGCGCGCTGGCCACCTGGTTCGCCGAGCGCGGCTTGAGCGCGCATGTCACCGTCAGCGACGAGCAGGACTACGCCGTCGCCTTCGTCGTCGTCGAGCGCCGCGTGGCGTGACAAATCGAACCGATTGCGGCTGTCGCCGTCGTCACGGAGTAGCCCGCGAGCATGCGGACGTCAGATAAGAGCGACGACCAGCTGCAGGCTCTGCTGCGACTGTGAGTCGATTGCGGGCGATAATCGACTCACAATCAGAGTCGTATGATCGCGCAATTGCCTCATCTCGCCCCATGACTGCGGAACCCACCTTCATCTGGCAGCAGAAGTGCTGGCCCGCACTTCGCTATGACTCGGTCCGGGTCGGCGCAGCACTTTCCAGCGCCCGGCGTGCCCAGGGGATGGTTGAAGGCAAGCTCGCCGCCCTCGGGTTTGAGCAGAGGTTGGAACTGGCCGCCGAAGCCTGGAGCCAGGAGGCCGTAGCAACGGCCGCCATCGAAGGTGAACGCCTGGACTTGGCTGCCGTGCGCAGTTCGGTGGCACGGCGCCTGGGCGTCGGAAAACAGGACGGCCCCAACGCCCCGCGCAATGTCGAAGGTCTGCTGGACATCATGGATGACGCTCTGACGCGCTGCGCCGATGAGGTGACGCATGAGCGCCTGCACGCTTGGCAGGCTGCCCTCTTTCCGACCGGCTACTCCGGGATGATGAAGATTCGGGTCGGCGGGTACCGCGAGCATGTCGAACCCATGCAGATCGTCAGTGGGCGGGTCGGACGAGAGCGCGTGCACTACGAGGCGCCTCGCTCTGCCCGCATTTTCGAAGAGATGGATCAACTGCTTCAGTGGTTCAACGCGAGCGTCGAGGCCGATACCCTGGTTCGGACCGCCCTGACCCATCTGTGGTTCGAGACCATCCACCCCTTCGAAGACGGCAATGGCCGGGTCGGGCGGATTTGGGTTGACCTCGTCCTCGCCAGAGACAGCGGCGACGCCAGCCGCCTCATCAGGACATCGCAACGCCTTTTGGACCGGCGGAACGACTACTACGATCAGTTGGCGCGAGCCCAACACGGTGGACTGGACGTGACCGACTGGGTGTGCTGGTTCATTCAGCAGGTTCAGGTTTCCTGTGAGGAAGCGTCCAAGTCCATCGACGACACGTTGGCCAAGGCACGGTTCTGGATGGACCACAGCAACAAGGACCTGAACGAACGACAACGCAAGGCCGTGAACCTGCTTCTTGACGCCGGGCCGAACGGATTCGAGGGCGGCATGAGCACCAAGAAGTACGAGGGCATCACGGGCACTTCACGAGCAAGCGCATCGCGCGAACTCATTGGCCTGGAAGCGCTTGGCTTGCTCGTGCGAGCGGGTGCCGGCCGTTCGACCCGCTACTACGTGAAGCTGCCTGGCTGGGGGCCCGTCGGAACAGCATAGGCTGCCACGCCGGTGCCCGCACTGGGCGCTGCGGAGACCAGACTTAACCCTGGCGCTGGCCCGGCAGCAGCTTGCGCCACCGCTTCGGCCCTAGATCCGGCCCTGGAACAGCAGCCGCTCTGCCAACTGCCGGCGTGCCGGTGGCTGGGCGGGCAGGCGCTCAAGCATGGCGATGACGGGCTCGCAGGAGGGCGCGCCGGCGCCGGCGGGCGCATCGGCCCACAGCCGCCCCAGCATGCCCAAGGCGGCGCTGCCGACGGAGCGGTCCAGCACCTCCATCTCGATGGCACTCGGTGGCTTGGGCAGCCAGCGTGGCGGCGCGCTGTTGGCAACCTCCAGCAGCCACTGGGCCTCGCTGACCTGGGCAGCCAGCGGCAGTTGCTGGCGGGCGCCCAGGCGGCCGTCGAGCAGGTCCCGGCAGGCGGGCCGCGCTCCGGGTTGTGGCGGCGTGCGCAGGGCCTTGAGTTGCTCGCCGACGATCTGCACATAACGCCGCCGCAGCACGGCGTCCGTGCCGTTGATGAGGGCCGGCATCAGACGCGCCAGCGGCGCCAGGGCGGCGGCCTGCACGTCCTCGTCCGCCGCGCCCGCCGAGCGCGCTGCCCACATGCGCTGGGCCACCGTGGCGATGGTGCCCTCGGTGCGCCGCTCCAGCGCCTCCCAGACGGGATGCATGCGCAGCGCGTCGTCAAAGTCGGCCAAACTGGCATCGGCGGGCGGCAGCGGCACGGCCAGCGTGCGCGGCGACGGCGCAATCAGCGCGTGGGCATGCAGCTCCTCGCGCGGCACGAACCACATGCTGCGCGACGAGGTGCGCAACGTCGTGTCGATCATGGTTTCCGGCAGACCCAGTTCACGGTAGGTCTTGGCCAGTTGCTGGTTGGCCAGTTCCTCGAAGACCGGGTTGTAGGTGCCGGTGGAGGCGCGATGAAAGCCGAGTTGCCCCTCAGGTGCCAGCTGGCGCGGGCTGCCCGCCAGGAACACCAGCGTGCAGGCGCTCGCACAGGTGCCCACGGCACGGGCCTCGTGGCGGTGTGCCTTCATTGCGCTGGCCATGCGCTCGGCTTCGCGCACGCGGCCGCCGGGCGATGACAGCTCCACGCGCTTGAGGTCGCGGGCGGCCTCGCTGCCCAGCAGGGCGCGCAGGCGCTCGCCGTCGCCCATGCCGATGACGCCGTCCAGGCGCAGGCTGCGGCCATCGGCCGAGAAGCTGAACTTGGCCTGGCCGATGGGGTCGATGCCGCGCGCCATCTGCCAGAACTCGCCCAGGTTGGGCAGCAGGCCGAATAGCACCGAGATGATCAGTTGCAGCGCGCCCAGCACCAGCGTGATGCGTGCCAGCCAGCCCCACAGCACCGAGCCATGGTCGCGCAGATAGGCCGTGGCCGAGCGCCAGGCGCCGACGATGCACCAGGCGTCCAGCGCCAGCAGCAGCGGGAAGCCGACGAGCGTGGCGATAGCGCTGATCTGCAGCGAGTCACCCTTGACGCTGATCCAGCTCATCAGCCCCGTCAGCAAGAAAGCGAGCGGCGTGGCGACGAGGAAGTTGTTGAGCCAGTAGCTGCGCACCAGAGTCTGCTCACCGCGCCAGTGGCTCTTGAAATAACCCGTCTTCGGCCCGTCATTGACGTGAACGCGGCGGCGTGGGGCAGCGCCCGGTGATCGCGGGCGGTGCGAGGCCTGCTGCCAGGCGGCCGGCGCTGAAGCGGGCCGTGCCGCGGTAGGCGCGCCACCCGTCGTTGGATCGACGTAGGGACGGTGGGGAGGCGTGTCGTTCATCGTGCGGCCGAGAGTTGAAAAATGCCGCCCGATGAGGCAACCGGGCGGCATCGTATAGCTCTGCAGATGCCGCTGGCTTCGGAAATGTGGGCAATTTCAACCATGCGCTGTTCGACGTCCGGTGTGCAGCTCTCACGGTGAGTTGAGCTGGAACCCGCTCAGCGAAATCGGCGTACTCCCGAATGCCCGAGCACCGCCTCGTGCAACTTGACGGCACGGCGAGACGGTCACCTTCAGTTCGACGATGCTTCGATCTTTCCTAGAATTTCAAGAAATGGACAGCGGGGAGTGGCTTTCGGCGGTGTCCTGCCAACGGGCCAGCTCGTGCATCACTTTTCTGATATCAGGCACATCTCATGAATAGGTTTCCATCGACCGTTCCAGGTTTGGACGACATCCTGTGCGGCGGCTTGTTCGAGGGCGGGGTCTACATCCTCGAAGGTCCGCCCGGCGTTGGCAAGACGACGCTCGCCAACCAGATCGCATACAACCAGGCCACTGCCGGCCACAAGACGCTCTACGTGACCATGCTTGCCGAATCGCATGCACGGATGGTGCAGCACATGAGCAACCAGACCTTCTTTCGGAAGGCGGCGGTCAACGCTTCCGTGTTCTACGTGAGCGGTTATCGAGAACTGGAAACCGAGGGCCTCAAGGGGGTGCTCAGCCTTCTGCGCAGTGAACTTGCCCGCAGCGGTGCTACCTTGCTCGTCGTCGACGGGCTGGTTCTCAGTGCGACGGGCATCGACGAGAGCGTTCGCCAGTTCGTCCATGAGCTGCAGAGCCTGGTCTCGGCGATGACCTGCACTTGCCTGGTCTTGACCACCGGTCGCGGCAACGCGCTCAGCGCCGAACAGACGATGGTCGATGGCATCTTCTCGTTCGAGGATCAACTGTTCAAGGGCAGAGCAGAACGTGTCGTCCAAGTCAGGAAATTCCGCGGCAGCGGGGTGGTGCGCGGACAGCACTCCTTCTGCATCACAGACGAAGGGTTGAGATTTTTCCCGCGGCTGGAAAGCATGCCCTTCCTTGACGGCGAACTCGCCGACGGGCCAAGTGTCTCGATGGGAACTCCCCAAATCGACGCCGCTTTGAGCGCGCGAGGGGTGTTGAAGGGGAGCATTTCGCTCGTCGTCGGAGAAAGTGGCGCTGGCAAGACCCTCATGGGTTACCGCTTCGCCGCTGCATCCACCCCTGAGGAACCTGGACTTCTCTTGATCGGGGCTCCCGAGACGCAGTCCGGTGCCCGCCATCTGGCCGGTCGTTTCCACATTGGTCTCGAGGCCGCGATGCTCGGCGGTGGGCTCCGCGTGGAGACTCTCGGGCAGTCAGATGAGTCGCTGGACGAGATGGGCCACAAAATCCTGCGTCTGGTGGACGAGGCGAAGGCCAGGCGCCTGGTGTTGGACAGCCTCGCGGCTCTTGCCGACACCCGCGCGTTCCAGGATCGAGGCTATCGCTTCCTGGCGCGACTGCTTATGGAGCTGCGTCGGCGAGCCGTCACCGCCCTGTTCACCCTGGACCCGGCGGAGATCAGCGTGGCCAGCGGCACGCCGCTTGCCCCAGGGTTGGCTGCCTTGTTCGACAACGTACTGGCACTCGAGGCGCCACCGGACGCGAGGGCGTCCCGGCAATTGGTCGTACGGAAGTTGAGAGGGCAACATGGCGAAGCGACAGTCATCTCGTTGCGAGATTGATCGCCTCGATGCGAGGACAACGGGGACAGGAGCCACTGCATATGCAGCTCATTCTGATCGTGGAGGACGAGTACGGGGCCGCGGAAATTCTGCAGCTCATCCTCGAAGCGAACGGCTACCGCGTGACATCCGCCTCCAACGGGCGTGATGCGCTTCAGACCCTCAGTGGTGAGCGGCCTGCGGTGATCGTCTCCGATTTCATGATGCCCCACATGAACGGCGGTGAACTCGGGACGGCGATCCGCCAGAACTCCAATTGGGCCGACATCCCCTTCTTGTTCATCAGCGGAACCAATGAGGAGGTCGTCCAGAAGTCGTTTGGGGATTACGACGTCTTCCTGCCCAAGCCTTATGACGTCGAGACTTTGCTGGCGTTCATCAGGGAACTCGCCTCCGGAGGCCGCAAGCAGCGGGTGCGCAGCCTTGATGTCGACCAATCCATGCGGCAGCTGCTGAAGGGCATCACGCTGCCGAGCGACAACTAGGCGTCGGTCGCCTCGCGGCAGCAGGCAGCGGCATCACCCACGATGTCGTTCGCGCCACCCGTCGAACGTCACGCGCGGTAGTTGTCCTGCATCGGGTAGCGCCGCGCCACTAGTGCGAACAGTGCCGCAGCCACCAGCGCGAAGCCAGCAAAGAAGAACATCAGGCAGGCCGTCTCGCTGTAGCCGCTGGATTTGATGGCGGCCAGGGCGCCCGGGCTCTTGACGCTGACGTTGGACAGCAGCACCCACAGGTTGCCCACCGTCACCGACAGGCTCCAGAAGCTCATGATGGTGCCCTTCATGTCCAGCGGCGCCTGGCTGTAGGCGAACTCCAGCCCCGTGGCCGAGACCAGCACCTCGCCCAGCGTCAGCAGCGCATAGGGCAGGATCTGCCAGACGATGCTGACTGTCGAGCCCTCGTCCAGCCACAGCTGCAGCACGCCGGCGACGATCCATGCCGCACCGGCCAGCGCGATGCCGAAGCCCATGCGGCGCAGCGCCGTCACCTTCAGGCCCATGCGCTCGAGCGCCGGGTAGAGCACCAGGTTGTTGAAGGGGATGAGGATCATCACCAGCGCCGGGTTCAGCGCCTGCATCATGGACGACTGGAACCACTCGGGCTTGGCCATCTGGTCCGCCTGCAGCACCCAGGTCGAGGCCTTCTGGTCGAACAGCGACCAGAACGGCGTGACCAGCGCAAACAACACCAGCACGCGCAGCACGGCGCGCACGCCGTCCACGGCTTCGTCGGGATGGATGCCGCGCGCGCGGTCGAGTTGCAGCGACGCGCCGACACCGCCGAAACCCATCACCAGCACCAGCGCCAGGCAGATAGCCGCCACCAGCCCCAAGCTGGCCATCTGGCTCAGGCTGTACGCCGCCAGCAGGAATCCCACCGCCGCGATGGCCATGCCCAGCCCGCCGCCCTTGAGCGCCGTCCACACCACCTTCAGGAAGTTGTGCGGGTTGGCGCCGCGTGCCGGTTGGTGGATGTACTTCTTGCGGCCGCTCCACAGGATCAGCGTCGCCAGGGCCATCAGCACGCCCGGCAGCCCGAAGGCGACGCTGGCGCCGTAGCTCTTCAGCACGATGGGCATCAGCAGCGACGCGAAGAAGCTGCCGAAATTGATGATCCAGTAGAAGGCGTCATAGACCTTCTGCGCCATCGAGCGGTTGCTCTTGTCGAACTGGTCGCCGACGAAGCTGCTCACCAGCGGCTTGATGCCGCCCGAGCCCAGCGAGATCAGGAACAGGCCGAAGTAGAAGCCGCGGATGTTGTTCTCGAAGACGGCCAGGCAGGCGTGGCCGGCGCAGTAGACGAGGCTCAACCAGAAGATCGTCGGGTACTTGCCGAAGAAGCGGTCGGCCAGCCAGCCGCCCAGCAGCGGAAAGAAGTAGACGCCGATCACGAAAGTGTGGAACACCTCCTTGGCCTCGGCGCGGCGGTGCTCTTCGGGAATGGCCAGCAGCAGGCTGGTCATCATGAACACCGTCAGGATGTTGCGCATGCCGTAGAAGCTGAAGCGCTCGCATCCCTCGTTGCCGATGATGTAGGGGATTTGCGGCGGCATCTTGGCCGCTGTGGCGGCGGCTGAAGTGGTCGTCATGGAAGCCTTTGGGTTGGGGCAACAGAAAACGCCGCGCGGCTTGTGGCCGGCGGCGTTCAGGGGGACGTCAGGACGGGTGGTCAGGCCTTGTCAGGCCTCAAACGGCAGCTTCACCTGGCTCAGGTCCTTGCGGGTCTCGACGAGCACCAGCGGGCCCTCGTCGGCGACGACGACTGCCGCCGGCTCGCGGCCCAGCGGCGCCGGTGCCGGCTCGGCAGCGATGGCAGCCTGGACGGCGGCGATCTTGTCGGCGTCGGAGTTGACCCAGCTCAGGCCGGCGCTTTCGGCAACGGCGTGCAGGTCACTGAGCGGCAGCTTGAAAGCTTCGACGACCGGAGCCGGGGCCGGCGGCGGCGGAGCCACCACCGGCGCGGGTGCCGGAGCGGCGACCACCGGCGCAGGCGCCGGTGCCTGGAACGCCGTCTGGACTGGCGCGTGGACGCCGGCCATCGCGTTCTCGATCAGCGAGCCCTGGGCCGGGGCGGCGGCCTCGGGAGCGGCTGCGACGACAGCGCCGTCGTCACCCGCAACGGCTTCCTGGCCATCGACAGCGCCTTCCTCGCGGCGGTTGCGGTTGCGATTGCGGCCACCACGGCGGCTGCGTTCGCGGCCCTGGCCATCGCCAGCGTCGTCGCCCTCGGCAGCGGGCGCTGCGTCAGTGGCCACGGCGGCGGCGGCTTCGGCCGGGGCTGCGACAGAAGCTTCAACGTCGCCTTCTTGTGCGGCTTCGCCGTCAACCGGTGCGCCTTGCTCGTCACCACGGTCGCGGCCACCACGGCGGCGGCGGCGGCCACGGCCCGGGCGCTCCTCGCCCACCGGCGTCTCTCCGGTCGGGGGCAGGCCGGACTCGGCCTGGCTGTCGACGAAGGCGGGCGGCGCGTCATGGATGGCGGCCTGCTGCTCCTCGGTCAGCGGTGCGGACAACGGCAGGGCGGCCTCGACAGGCGCCTTCTCCGGGCGATCACCGCGCGGGCGGCGCTCGCCACGTTCACCACGGTCGCCACGTTCCTGGCGATCCGGACGTTCGCCGCGATCGGCGCGTTCCGCGCGCTCGGGACGCGCTTGCTGCTGTTCCGGCTTGTCGCCACCTTCGCCACGCGGCTTGCGGTCGCCGCGTTCGGGACGATCACCCCGATCGCCACGGTCCGCGCGCGCTTCCTGCGGCTTGCCGTCACGGCGGCCACCCTGGCCACCCTGACCACCTTGTCCGCGCTCGCCACGGTCACCACGCTCGCCGCGTTCACCACGGCGGCCACCATCGCGGCCGCGGCCGTCACGGCCACCTTCGCGCTTGGGCTTGTCCGTCGTGCCGGCGGCCGGAGCCGGCGGCGGGGGAGCGACCACGGGAGCCGGCGCAGCGGTTTCGCCACCGCCGAAGAAGCTGAACAGGCGGCTGAAGAAGCCCTTGGATTCGGCGGCCGGGGCGGGCGGCGGGGGCGCGATGACCTGGGCCGGGGCCGGCGGCGGCGGGGCGATCACGGCCGGTGCCGGCATCGGTGCGGGCTGCTCGGGCAGGATGCCCTTGATGACCGGCTCCTGCCGGTTCTTCTTCTCGATGTCGCCGCGGCGCGTGATGCCGACCTCGTCGGTCGGCTCTTCGATCATCGTGTAGCTGGCCTGCAGATTCTCCAGGCGCGGATCGTCGTGGCGCAGGCGCTCGAGCTTGTAGTTCGGCGTTTCAAGGTGCCGGTTGGGCACCATCAGCACGGTCACGCGCTGCTTCAGCTCGATCTTGGTGATCTCGGTGCGCTTCTCGTTCAGCAGGAAGGACGTGACCTCAACCGGCACCTGCACGTGCACGGCGGCGGTGTTGTCCTTCAGGGCCTCTTCCTGGACCATGCGCAGGATCTGCAGCGCCGAGGACTCGGTGTCGCGGATGTGGCCGGTGCCGTTGCAGCGCGGGCAGGTGATGTGGTTGCCTTCGCTCAGGGCCGGGCGCAGGCGCTGGCGGCTCATTTCGAGCAGGCCGAACTTGCTGATGGAGGCGAACTGAACGCGGGCGCGGTCGCTGCGCAGCGCGTCGCGCAGGCGCTGTTCCACGTCGCGGCGGTTCTTGCTCTCCTCCATGTCGATGAAGTCGACGACGATCAGGCCGCCAAGGTCGCGCAGGCGCATCTGGCGGGCGATCTCATCGGCCGCTTCGAGGTTGGTGCGGGTCGCGGTTTCCTCGATGTCGGTGCCGCGGGTGGAGCGGGCCGAGTTGACGTCGACCGAGACCAGCGCTTCGGTATGGTCGATGACGATGGCGCCGCCCGAGGGCAGGTTGACCGTGCGGCTGTGGGCCGTCTCGATCTGGTGCTCGATCTGGAAGCGGCTGAACAGCGGTGCGTCGTCGCGGTAGCGCTTCACGCGATGGCCCTGGTCGGGCATCACGTGGTTCATGAACTGGTGGGCCTGCTCGAACAGGTCGTCCGTGTCGATCAGGATCTCGCCGATGTCCTGCGTGAAGTAGTCGCGGATCGCGCGGATCACGAGCGACGACTCCTGGTAGATCAGGTAGGCGCCCTTGCCGCCCTTGGCCGCGTCGTCGATCGCGGTCCAGAGCTTGAGCATGTAGTTCAAGTCCCACTGCAGCTCGGGCGCGGTGCGGCCGATGCCTGCGGTGCGGGCGATGAGGCTCATGCCCTTGGGATACTCGAGCTGGTCGAGGTTTTCCTTGAGTTCCTCGCGGTCCTCGCCCTCGATGCGGCGCGACACGCCACCGCCGCGCGGGTTGTTGGGCATCAGCACCAGGTAGCGGCCGGCCAGCGACACGAAGGTCGTCAGTGCCGCGCCCTTGTTGCCGCGCTCTTCCTTCTCGACCTGGACCAGCAGTTCCTGGCCTTCCTTGATCGCGTCCTTGATGGTCGCGTTCTTGACGTCGGTACCTTCGCGGAAGAACTGGCGCGAGATTTCCTTGAACGGCAGGAAGCCGTGGCGGTCCTCGCCGTAGTCGACGAAGCAGGCTTCGAGCGAGGGCTCGACCCGCGTCACGACGGCCTTGTAGATGTTGCCCTTGCGCTGCTCGCGGCCTTCGATTTCGGTCTCGAAGTCCAGCAGTTTCTGGCCATCAACGATTGCGAGGCGCCGCTCTTCCGGCTGCGTCGCATTGATCAGCATGCGTTTCATGTCATCTCCTCGCGCGCCGGGCGGCTCATTGGCCGCCGCAAAACGCGCACGTTCATCACGCTGCCCGAGAGCAGCTCAAGATGCACGGGCGACGAGAAGAACCGAGGAAGGAATCGCCCTGGACCGAAAGCGCGACTGACCGGGGGGTCAGCGCGCAGTCGGCGTTGGCGCGTGCGCCGCAGCAGCACTCAAGCGAGCCGAGCCGCCGGCTCCCGCGCGCACCCGCCCAGCCAATGGCTGGGGCAGGGCGGCCACACCGGCATCAAGCCGGGGCCGCAGAGGTGCGTGTGGGGGGAGGGGCATGCTCATCCGCGTGGGCTGCTGGACGCTGGTGACAGCTCGCTGAGGCCGGAGGGCCTTGGCGTTCTGTCGCCATGGAAACCTTGTTGTCTGCGAGCGCCGTGGGCTTGTCGGCTGCGGGGCTCGCGGGTTCTTGTGTCATCGCTCTGCCGCGTCGGGCGGTGGGCCGTTCACTCACTCAGGGAGGAAACCTGCCGACCACCGTTCGCGTTGCATCGCCTGTGGCCGCCGGGCCTGCGCCCGTCAGCCACACGTTACCGCCGCTAAAATCAAGCAAATCAAATACTTACGGCTGCAACGTGGTGAAAAGGATTATAGGGGCAGGCCAAGTGCCGCCCGACACCACGCAAACCCCTGCCACGGCACCCGCCGTGCGCAGGGTCACGGTGGATGAAGGCTCGGCCGGGCAGCGGCTGGACAACTTCCTGCTGCGCGAGCTCAAAGGCGTGCCCAAAACCCATGTCTACCGCGTCATCCGCGCAGGCGAAGTGCGTGTCAACAAGGGGCGCGCCCACGCCGACACGCGCCTGGAGATCGGCGACGAGGTGCGCATCCCGCCCGTGCGCTTGCCGGAACGCTCCGCCCAGCCCGAGGCGCCGGCGCGCGAATTTCCGGTCGTTTTCGAGGATGAGCACCTGCTGGTCATCGACAAGCCGGCCGGCGTGGCCGTGCACGGCGGCTCAGGTGTCAGCTTTGGTGTCATCGAACAGTTGCGCCGTGCCCGGCCGACGGCCAAGTTCCTGGAACTGGTGCACCGGCTGGACAAGGAAACCTCCGGCCTGCTGATGATCGCCAAGAAGCGCAGCGCGCTGGTGGCGCTGCAGGACCAGCTGCGCGAGCGCGAGACGGGCAAGACCTACGCCGCCCTGGTCTGGGGCGACTGGCCGGCCAAGCTCAAGGTCATCGACGTGCCGCTGGTGAAGTTTGTCGGTAGCGACGGCGAGCGTTGGGTCAGGCCGGGCAAGCTGGAGGAAGCCGAGGCCAAGCGTTCGATCAGCCTGGTCAAGGTTGTCCAGCGAACGCCACAGTTCAGCTTGCTGGACGTGACCATCAAGACCGGCCGCACCCACCAGATCCGCGTCCACCTGCAGCAGGCCGGCCATTCAATCGTCGGCGATCCCAAGTACGGCGACTTCGAGCGCAACCGGGAGCTGGCGCGCGGGCCCGCCAAATTTGATCGTATGTTCCTGCATGCGCGACAACTCCGCGTTACCCATCCGTCCACAGGTGCCGAGATGACACTGGAAGCACCGCTGCCGCCCGACTGTGCCAAGCTGACGACCCCATGAGACCTCAACGTTTTGACCTGATCGCCTTCGACTGGGACGGCACGCTGTTCGACTCCACCGCGCTGATTGCCCGCTGCATCCAGCGCGCCGCTGTGGACATCGGCCTGCCTGAGCCCGCGTTCGAAAACTGCCGCTACGTCATCGGCCTGGGCCTGCGCGATGCGCTGGAGCATGCGGTGCCCGGCCTGGCCGAGGAGCGCTACCCCGAACTGGGCCTGCGCTACCGCCATCACTACCTCGCCTCCGAGCACGAGCTGTCCCTGTTCGAGGGCAGCCTGGCCATGCTCGAAGAACTGAAGGCCCGCCACCACTGGCTGGCCGTCGCGACCGGCAAGAACCGCGTGGGCCTGGACCGCGTGCTGGCGTCCAGCGAACTGGGCCATCTGTTCGACGCCACGCGCACGGCGGACCAGACGCGCTCCAAGCCGCATCCACAAATGCTGCTCGAGCTGATGAAGGAGTTCGGTGTGGAGCCCGATCGCACGCTGATGATCGGCGACACGACACACGATCTGCAGCTGGCGGCCAATGCCGGCGCGCCCTGCGTGGCGGTCAGCTTCGGCGCCCACGACCACGAGACCTTCGCCGAGTTCAAGCCGCTGTTCGTCGCCCATTCGACGCGTGAGCTGCATGACTGGCTGATCGCCAATGCCTGAGCCAAGCGTCAAGCCGCCGCAGCGTCTGTGCGCCTCCGCCGAGCTGGAAGAGCGCGGCAAGGCGGTCAGCTTCGACGTCATCCAGTGGCGGGAGCCGGTGCGCGCCTTCGCGCTGCGCTTCGATGGCCAGGCGGTCGCCTACCTGAACCGTTGCGCCCATGTGCCCACCGAGATGGACTGGCAGGAAGGCGAGTTCCTGGACGGCGACAAGCGCTTCATCATGTGCAGCATCCATGGCGCCGTCTACGAGCCCCTTACGGGCCAGTGCGTGATGGGCGCCTGCAACCGCGGGCGCTTGACGAAGATCGAAGTCACCGAGCGCGACGGCGAGGTCTACTGGCAGCCGACACGCGACACCCAACCCGCTTTTGAAGATTGATATGAGCAGCACCTCCGACGACTCCCTGCCGCCGCCCATGGAAGAACCTGTCGGCGTGCCGCCTTCGCCAAGCCCATCGCTCACACCGCACAACGAAACGTTGCTGGCACAACTGGCCCGCGACTTCCTGCGCGAGCGGCGCCTGGAGCGGCGCTGGCGCACGGTGTTCCGCCTGTTCTGGCTGTTGATTGCCGCGCTGCTGATCTACAGCCTCTGGCAGCAGGGCAGGCATGTGTCCACGACGACCGCGCCGCACACGGCACTCGTCGAGGTGCGCGGCGAGATCGCGGCCGACTCAGAGGCCAGCGCAGAACTGCTGCTGGCCGCGCTGAGGGACGCCTTCAAGGACGAGGCGGCCCAGGCCGTCGTGCTGCGCATCAACTCGCCCGGGGGCAGCCCGGTGCAGGCGGGCATCGTCTATGACGAGATCAAGCGGCTGAAGAAGCGCTACGACAAGCCGGTCTACGCCGTCGTCGAGGAGATGTGCGCCTCGGGCGCCTACTACATCGCCGCCGCGGCGGACGAGATCTATGTCGACAAGGCCTCCATCGTGGGTTCCATCGGCGTGCTGATGGACGGCTTCGGCTTCACCGGACTGATGGACAAGGTCGGCATCGAGCGCCGCCTGCTGACCGCCGGCGAGAACAAGGGCATGCTGGACCCGTTCAGCCCGCTGCAACCGAAGCAACGCGCCTTTGCCCAGGCCATGCTCGATCAGATCCACCAGCAGTTCATCACTGTCGTGCGCGAGGGCCGTGGCAAGCGGCTGAAGGAAACGCCGGAGACCTTCTCGGGCCTGTTCTGGAACGGCGAGCAGGCCGTGGCAATGGGCCTGGCGGACCACTACGGCAATCTCGATTTCGTGGCCCGTGAGGTCGTCAAAGCCGAGGACGTCATCGACTACACGCCCAAGGACAACGTCGCCGAGCGGCTGGCCAAGCGCTTTGGCGCGGCGGTCGGCGCTGGCGCGGTGAAGGCGCTGCGCGAGGTGGCGCCGATCCGCTGATCCGTGGTCTTCGTGGCGGGCGCCGAGCCGGCCCGCCGCGCGGCTTTCTTTTTCGCAGGCAAGCCTGCCCGTACCGGACCCGTATGCTGAAGCGACGTGTCTTGCTCGCGTGCCTTAGCGCGTCCACAGCGGCGCAGGCCGAGGTGGTTTCTGTGGAAGTCACGCATCGTCAGCCATGGGCTGACGGCAGAGCTTTCGGGGACGTGGGCACCTACGAAGTGCTCCGTGGCACGGTGCGCTATGCCGTCGATCCGAAGAGCGCTACGGCAGCCGCGAAGGCTTCATGAACGCCGTCGCAGCGTCCATCGACAACGCGATTGCCAAGCGCTTCCTCTTGCCGATGCAGCGAGGGCACTACCAAAAAATGGGCCGGCACTGGGATGAGATGACCAGATTCGGTTGGTATCTGGGCCCACGTCGCGACGCGAACTAGCGAACGGCCCGCCAAGGGGTCAACACGAATGACAGCGGCTGAAATACAAAAAGGCCGCAACCCTTTTGGAGCTGCGGCCTGCGCGGAGCGCTCTCGCGCTTACTGCGTCTTGGTCTCGGTCTTGGCTTCGGTCTTGACCGCCGCGTGCTTCTTCGCCGCCTTGTGGGCATGCTTGGCAGCGCTGGCAGCGTCGGCCGGTGCGGCTGCGACGGCCGGGGTGGCAGGCATCGCCGGCGTGGCAGCCGTTGCGGGCTTTACGACCGGCGTGGCGGCGGTGGCCGGGGCGGCTGCGGTGGCAGGAGCAGCCGTCGTAGTAGCGGTTGCAGCCGGTGCGGCGGTCTGGGCCATGGCGACGCCCGAGGCGAGCGTGATGAGGGCAGTAGCGATGGTGGTCTTCAGCGTGTTCATCTTGGGTGCTCCAGGGTGTTTGGGTTTGCTCGGGGCTTCGCGAAAGCTTGTGTCCACAACGACGCCTCATCTCACCGCGTTGACGAGGCCCAGTTCCCTTGCAAAGCCTTACACCGCGCAGAATCAACCCTCATGAATACCGCCACCCACTTCGACTGGACCGCCGGCTACCCGAGCCGGCGCAGCCCGCTGTTTGCCCGCAACATCGTCTCGACCTCGCATCCGCTCGCGGCCCAGGCCGGCCTGCAGATGCTGAGGCAGGGCGGCAACGCGGTGGACGCGGCGATTGCCACCGCGGCCTGCATGACGCTGCTGGAGCCCTGCAGCAACGGCCTGGGCTCCGACGCCTTTTGCATCTTGTGGGACGGCCAGCGGCTGCACGGGCTCAATGCGTCGGGCCCTGCGCCCGCAGCGTGGACACCTGGGTTCTTCAAGGGTCAGGTCATGCCCAAGCGAGGCTGGGGTTCGGTCACCGTGCCCGGCGCGGTGGGAGCCTGGGCCGCATTGAGCGAGCGCTTCGGCAAGCTGCCGTTCGCCGACCTATTGCAGCCCGCCATCGAGATTGCCGAGCGTGGCTATGCCGTGCCGCCCATCGTGCAGGGCAAATGGGCCATGGCCGCGGCCTTGAGCGAGATCACGTCTCAGCCCGGCTTTGCGCAGGCCTTCCTGCCGCAGGGCCGCGCGCCCGCGGTGGGCGAGCTGTTCCGCTTTGCCGATGCGGCGCGCAGCCTGAAGCTGATCGCCGGAACCCGCGGCGAGGCCTTCTATCGCGGCGAGATCGCGCAGGCGCTGGCCCGCTTCGCGCGCGAGACCGGCGGCGCTCTGACCGAGGCCGACCTCGCCGCCTATCAACCCGAATGGGTCACGCCCTTGGCCAAGGACTTTGCCGGCCACACGCTGCACGAGATCCCGCCCAACGGCCAGGGCATCACCGCGCAGATCGCGCTGGGGCTGCTGGAGTACTGCGGAGTGACGGCCCATGCGGTCGACAGCCCCGAGGCCCAGCATCTGATGATCGAGGCGATGAAGCTGGCCTTTGCCGACGCCTACCGCTTTGTTGCCGAACCGGGTGCGATGACCGTCAGCCCGGAGCAGTTGCTGGACCCGGGCTATTTGGCCGAGCGCGCCAAGCTGATCGATCCACAACGCGCCCAGGCCTTCGGTGCCGGCAACCCCGTCAAGGGCGGCACCATCTACCTGACCGCTGCCGACGAGAGCGGCATGATGGTCAGCTTCATCCAGAGCAACTACATGGGCTTCGGCTCGGGTGTGGTGCTGCCGGGCTACGGCATCAGCCTGCAGAACCGTGGTCACGGCTTCACGCTGGAGGCCGGCCACCCCAACCAGGTCGCGCCGGGCAAGCGCCCCTTCCACACCATCATCCCGGCCTTCCTGACCAAGGACGGCGCGCCCGTCATGAGCTTTGGCGTCATGGGCGGCAACATGCAGCCGCAGGGCCATATGCAGACGCTGGTGCGCATGCTCTGCTACGGCCAGAACCCGCAGGCCGCCTGCGACGCCCCGCGCTGGCGCTTCAACGAAGGCCTGTCGATCAACGTCGAGGCCCACATGCCCGCGGCCACCATCGAGGGCCTGCGTGCGCGCGGCCACCAGATCGGTGACATCCACGACAGTTACCAGGACTTCGGCGCCGGCCAGTTCATCTGGCGGCTGGGCGACCCGGGCGCCGAGGGCTATGTGGCCGCCAGTGACCCGCGGCGCGACGGCGCGGCGGTGGGCTGGTGAGCGTGGAGGCGCTGCGCCTGAACCCGGGCGACGACCTGCGCGGCGCGCTCGAGGCCGGCGGGCGCACGGGCTTTGTCGTCGCGGGCATCGGCAGCCTCGCGCAAGCTCAGCTGCGCTTTGCCGGTGAACCTGGGCCCACGCACATCGCCGGGCCGCTGGAGGTCCTGACGCTCAGCGGCAGCCTGTCGCCAGATGGCGCGCATCTGCACGCCAGCGTGTCAGACGCCTCGGGCCGCGTGCTCGGTGGCCATGTCTGCGCTGGCTGCATGGTGCGCACGACGGCCGAGCTGCTGGTGGCATCCGTGCCCGCCGGCACGCTGTCGCGCGAGTTCGACGCCGCCACCGGCTACGCGGAACTCACCGTCAAGCCGCGCTGCTAGCATTCAGCGATGACCAAGTTGCTCGACCTCGACTGACGGCCCTGCCTGCGCCGTCCAGCCCCTGCGGGACGCCTCCCGCCCGTCGAGCCCTCAAGCCCTTGCCGTCATGTTTTCTCGCCTGATTGCCTTCTTCACGCTCGCGCCCCAGGACCTGTTGCGCGAGCCCGTCTACCGACGGCTGTGGTCCTCCATCCTCTGCTCCTCCCTCGGCGGCCAGATCACGCTGCTGGCGCTGCCGCTGACGGCCGCCGTCCTGCTGCACGCCACGCCCACGCAGATGGGCGTGCTGCAGGCGCTCGAGGTGCTGCCCTTCGCGCTGTTCTGCCTGCCCGCCGGCGTGCTGCTGGACCGCGTGCGCAAGCTGCCCGTCTACATCGGCGGCGAGGCCGTGATGGCATTGGCCGTCGTGTCGGTGCCCATCGCGGCCTGGCTGGACGTGCTCGGCATGGGCTGGCTCTACTTCATCGGCTTCGTCATCGGCACCATCAACACGACGGCGGGCAGCGCCGCGCAGATCGTGCTGACGCAGGTGGTGCCGCGCGAACGGCTCGTCGAGGCGCATGCCAAGAATGCGCTGGCTTCGTCGGGCGCCGATGTCGCGGGGCCAGGCCTTGCGGGCCTGTTGATCAAGCTGCTGGGGGCGCCGCTGGCCCTTGCCGTGGACGCGGTGATGCTGGTGCTGTCGGTCATGATCCTGCGCGGCGTGCAAGTCAAAGAGCAGTTGCCCGAGCGCAAGACGCAGGACTTCTGGGCCGAGCTGAAGGCCGGCATCCAGTTCGTGCGGGATCGGCCGCTGCTTGTCAGCATGGCCATTGCCGTGGCAGGCTGGCATGTCTTCCACAACGCGGCGCTGGTGGTGCAGATCCTGCTCGCGACACGCGAGCTGCACCTGGAGCCGCAGACCGTGGGCTGGTCCTACGTGGCCATTGGCGTGGGCACGGTGCTGGCCAGCATCTTCGGCCACCGCATCAGCCGGCGCATGGGGCCGGGCCCCTGCATGGTGCTGGGCCTGTCGCTGTGCGGCCTGGCCTGGTTGCAGCTCGCCTTCGCGCCTTCGGGCTACTGGGGCGTGGCCAGCTTTGCGCTGATGCTGTTCACCTGGGGCGTGGGCGCGGTGCTGATGTTCATCAACTTCCTGTCGATGCGCCAGGCCGTCACGCCTGCGCCCATGCTGGGCCGCATGACCAGCACGGTGCGCTGGCTCATCCTGCTGCCCGCCGCGCCGGGCGCGCTGCTCGGTGGCTGGCTGGGCGAGCACTTCGGGTTGCGCACCGCGCTGGCCTTTGCCGGCGTGGGCTGCGTGCTGACGGCGGTGTGGGCCTGGAACAACCCGGTGCTGCGCGGCGTGCGCGAGCTGCCCAAACCGGTCGAAGTGATGACGACATGACGGACCCGCTGCTGCTTGAGATTCCCGAGCGCCTCGACGGCGAGCGCACCGTGCTCCAGGCGCCGTGCGCGGGGCTTGGCGCCGAGATGGCTGTCGTCGTCACGCAGTCGCTGTCGCACCTGCGGCCCTGGATGCCCTGGGCGCAGGAAGCGCCGACGGCCGAGAGCGCGGAGTTGGTCGTGCGGCGCATGCAGGCCGACTTCATCGCCCGGCGCGACCTCAGCTGGCAGATCTACGCCCGCCGCGCCGACGGCAGCGCGGGTCGCCTGCTCGGTGGCACCGGCCTGCACCGCATGGACTGGACCGTGCGGCGCTTTGAGATCGGCTACTGGATACGGCCCGAGGCGGCGGGGCAGGGCCACGTCAGCGAGGCGGTGGGCCTGTTGACGGCGCTGGCCTTCGGCTTGCTGGCCGCGCGCCGCGTGGAGATCCGCTGCGACGCGCGCAACGTGAAGAGTCGCGCGGTGGCGGAGCGTTGCGGCTTCACGCTGGAAGGTGTGCTGAGGTGCGAGGCGCTCGGGGTGGATGGGCACCCGAGGGACACGGCGGTCTACGCGCGGATCGCCTAGGTCCGCGCTCATCATCGGTCAGCGGCTTGGCGGCTTGGCGGCTTGTAATACTCCGCCCCGGCCTTCGCCACGCCCAGCAACCTTGGGCTAGGTGCGCGCCCAGACTGAACCGCCCACGAAAGAGACTATGAGGAATGCCGGTGTGACACGTCGAAATTTTGTCCAGAGCGTCGGTGCCGTCGGGCTGGCCACCGCAGGCCAGGTGGTGTCGGCCGCTGGCGATCAGCCGCTCTACAAGCAGGCTTCTGCGGCCGTGGAGCTGCGCGTGAACGACCTGCTCTCCCGCATGACGCTGGAGGAGAAGGTGGCCCAAACGATGTGCATCTGGATAGCCAAGAACCGCGTGCAGAACGAACGTGGCGACTTCGACGCGGCGCGCGCTGCGCAGGCCCTGCCGCACGGCCTGGGCATGCTGGCCCGCCCGAGTGACCGCAAGGGCATGGACAACCTGAACGCCGGGGCAGATGCCAACACGGCCAACCGCACGGCCGCCGAGACGGCCGCCTACGTCAATGCCGCCCAGGCCTGGGCCTTGCAACAGACGCGCCTGGGCATTCCGCTTTTCATGCATGAGGAAAGCCTGCATGGCTACGCGGCGCGCGATGCGACCTGCTTCCCGCAGGCCATCGGCCTGGCGTCGTCCTTCGACCCGGCGCTGATCGAACGGATCTATTCGGTCTGCGCCCGCGAAATGCGGGCCCGCGGTGCCAACCTCGCCCTGGCGCCGGTCGTCGATGTCTGCCGCGATCCGCGTTGGGGCCGCGTGGAAGAGACCTTCGGCGAGGACCCTTACCTGATGGGAGTGCTGGGCAAGGCCGCCGTGATCGGCTTTTCCGGCACCGAGCGCAAGCTTGCCGCCGGCAAGGTGATGGCGACGCTCAAGCACATGACCGGGCATGGCCAGCCCGAGCGCGGCATCAACACCGCGCCGGCGCAGATCTCCGAGCGGGTGCTGCGCGAGGTCTTCTTCCCGCCGTTCGAGAAGATCATCCGCGAGACGCCCATCGCGGCCGTCATGCCGTCGTACAACGAGATCGACGGCGTGCCTTCGCATGCCAACCCGTGGCTGCTGAAGACCATCCTGCGCGGGGAATGGGGCTTCAAGGGCCTGACGGTCTCCGACTACTTCGCCATCGGCGATCTGGTGTCGCGCCACCACCTGGCGCCCGACATGACGGAGGCGGCTTACCGTGCCTTCACCGCCGGGGTCGACATAGAAACGCCGGACGAGGGTGGCTTCCCGCAACTTGTCGGCTTGGTGAAGACCGGCCGCATCAAGGAGGCCGAGCTTGACGTGGTGGTGCGTCGCGTCCTGGAGCTGAAGTTCCTCGCCGGACTGTTCGAAGACCCGTATGTCGACGCCGCCAAGGCGGACGGCCTGACCGCCACGCCGGACGCGGTGGCCCTGGCGCACGAAGCGGCGGTGCGGTCGGTCGTGCTGCTGAAGAACGACGGGGTGCTTCCGCTCAACGGCAAGAAGGTCGGCAAGCTGCTGCTGCTCGGCACGCATGCGAAGGACACGCCCATCGGCGGCTACTCCGACATCCCTCGCCACGTGGTGTCGATCCATGACGCGCTGGCCAGCGAAGCGAAGTCGCAGGGCTTTGCGTTCGAATACCGTGAAGCGGTTCGGCTGACCGAGAAGCGCGAGTGGGCGACGGACGAAGTGCGCTTCATAGCGCCGGCGGTCAACGCCCGCCTCATCGCCGAGGCCGTCAAGGCCGCCAAGGCGGCCGACACCATCGTCATGGTGCTGGGCGACAACGAACAGACCACCCGCGAGGCTTGGTCGGACACCCATCTGGGCGACCGGGACTCGCTGGAACTCATCGGCCAGCAGAACGATCTGGCCGCGGCCATCTTCGCGTTGAACAAACCGACGGTCGTCTTCCTCCTCAATGGCAAGCCGCTGGCGATCAACCTGTTGCAGGAGAAGGCCAGCGCCCTCATCGAAGGCTGGTACCTCGGCCAGGAAACCGGCCATGCGGCTGCCGACATCCTGTTCGGCCGCGCCAACCCGGGCGGCAAGCTGCCGATCAGCTTCCCGCGCAACGCGGGTCAACTGCCCGTGTACTACAACGCCAAGCCCACGGCCAGCCGCGGCTACCTGGGTGCTGACAACACGCCGCTCTATCCCTTCGGCTTCGGCCTGAGCTACTCCACGTTTGCACTGTCGGCGCCGCGCCTGTCCAAGGCCACCATAGCGCCGACGGACAGTGTGACCGTCTCGGTGGACGTCACCAACACGGGCAAGCGGGCGGGCGATGAGGTGGTGCAGCTCTACATCCGCGATGACATTTCGTCGGTGACGAGACCGGTCAAGGAACTCAAAGGCTTTGCCCGCGTCACGCTGGCGCCCGGCGAGAAGCGCACGGTCACCCTCACGATCACGACCGCAGAACTCCAGTTCTACGGCATGGACATGAAGCGCGTCGTCGAGCCGGGCAGCTTCACCATCATGACCGGCCCCAACAGCGTCGATCTGAAGACCACCACCTTGACCGTCGCCGCGGCCTGAACGACATGACCTCACCCCGCTCACCCCGCTCGCTCCGCTCGCTTCCCATGCTCGCCGCCACCTTGCTCGCGACGACCGCTTCCTTCGCCGGCACCTACCAGCAAACGCCCACGGGCGTGTTGGTGCGGCCCGATGCGGGCAGCGTCAAGGAGCTGCGCCTCAACGCCATCACCGACTCGATCATCCAGGTCATCGGCGTCGACGATCCGGCGCGTCCGCAGCTCGAGTCGCTGATGGCCGTGGCCAAACCGAGCGGGCGCTTCACGGTGAAGACGGGCCCCGACACCGTGACGCTCGATGCAGGCAGGGCGTCTGCCCAGGTGTCGCTGAAGGATGGCCTGGTGACCTTCCTGGATGCCAAGGGTGTCGCCGTGCTGAAGACGGCCAGAGCCGACATCCGGCAGGTCACGGTCGAGGGCCGGTCTTTTGTGGCCCCGTCCGCCCAGTTCAACAAGGGCACGACCGAGGCCTTCTACGGCCTTGGGCAGCACCAGAACGCCCTGATGGACTTGAACGGCGAAGACGTCGAGCTTCGCCAGCACAACATGGACATCGCCATCCCGTTCGTCGTGTCCGACAGGAACTACGGCGTGCTCTGGGACAACAACGCCGTCACGCGCTTCGGCAACCCGCAGCGCTTCGGCCTTGCCAGCCGAGACCTGAAGCTGACCGCGCTGGACGGCTCGAGCGGCCTGACCGCAAAGTATTACGTCGACGATCAATTGATCCTGACCCGCGTGGAGCCGGACATCCGCTATCAGTTCCTCAGCGATGTCAGCAAACACTGGCCCACGGAGCCCGCGCTGAGCAAGGCAGCCACCCGCGGCAAGAAGGTCAAGGTCGTCTGGGAAGGCACCGCCACCTCGGACAAGCCGGGGCTGCACAAGATGCGCCTGTTCGCGTCCGACTACGTGACGCTGAAGGTCGACGGCAAGACGCTCTTCGACCACAGCATCTGGCGCATGGGCTGGAACGGCTGGTACAACAATTTCGAGCAGCCGTTCAGCAAGGGCAAGCCGGTCAGCCTGCATGTCGAATGGCTGCCGACGAGTGGCCTCATCTCGCTGCACCACTCCGACCCCGAGCCGGCCGCCGACAAGCACTCGTTGCGCTTCGCTTCGGAAGCCGGCACCGGCCTGAACTACTACTTCATCGGCGCCGATTCGATGCAGGGCGTCATCCGCGGCTACCACCACGTCACCGGCGTGCCACCCATGATGCCGAAATGGGCCTACGGCTTCTGGCAATCGCGGCAGCGCTACCGCACGCAGACCGAGCTGCTCGACGTGCTCAACACCTACCGCGCCAATCGCTGGCCCATCGACAACATCGTGCAGGACTGGTTCTACTGGCCGGAGGACCAGTGGGGCAGCCATGCCTTCGATCCGGCACGCTTCCCTGATCCCAAGGGCATGGTCGATGAAGTTCATCGCCAGCATGCCCGCCTCATGATTTCGATCTGGGGCAAGTTCTACCCCAACACCGACAACTACAAGGAGCTGGACGCCAAGGGCCATATGTGGCGGCGCAATGTCGAACTCGGCATGAAGGACTGGGTCGGGGCCGGCCATCTCAACAGCCACTTTTCGCCCTACAGCCAGGAAGCGCGCGACATCTTCTACCGCCAGATGAAGAAGCCCCTGGTCGACCTCGGCTTCGACGCCTGGTGGATGGACAACACCGAACCCGACGTGCGCTCCAACGCCAGCCCCGAAGAGATCGCCGAACTGATCACGCCGACGCAGATGGGGCCCGGTGCGCTGGTGACCAACGCCTACGCGACCATGGCCACCCAGGCCGTCCATGACGGCCTGAAACGCGACCGGCCGGACCTCCGCCATTTCATCCTGACCCGCTCCGGCTTTGCAGGCGTGCAGCGAAATGCCGCAGCTCTGTGGTCGGGTGATGTCGTCGGCACCTGGGACAACCTGCACAAGCAGATCTCGGCCGGGGTTCAGACCGGGTTCTCGGGCGTGCCCAACTGGACCCACGACATCGGCGGCTATTCGCAGGAAGCCCGGTTCCAGGACAAGTCGGTCGCGGGGCTCCAGGAGAACCGCACCGGCGGTGGCACGCGTACCGCCGAAGATCTGAAGGAGTGGCAGGAGCTGAACCAGCGCTGGTGGCAGTTCGGCACCTTCTCGCCGCTGATGCGCAGCCACGGCGAAGGCGTGAAGCGCGAGATCCATGAAATCTCGCCCGAGGGCTCCGCCATGCGGGCCAACCTGCTGTGGTTCCTGGAGCTGCGCTACCGGCTGATGCCCTACATCTACACGGCCGCCGCAGACAGCCATTACGAGGGCGCGCCGATCATGCGGGGCCTGGCCCTGGACTTCCCGGCAGACGCCACGGCCAAGAAGATCGCCGACCAGTACCTGTTCGGCAAGTCGATGCTGGTGGCGCCGGTGACGCGCTATGGCGCGACGTCACGTTCGGTCTACTTCCCCGGCACGTCGATCTGGTACAGCGCCTGGACGGGCGAGGCGGTCAAGGGCGGCGAGACGCGCACCGTGGTTGCCCCGCTGGACCAGATGCCGCTTTTCATCAAGGCGGGCGCCATCGTGCCCATGGGGCCCGTCATGCAATATGTGGACGAGAAGCCCGATGCGCCGCTGACCCTCCATGTCTACACCGGCGCCGATGGCAGCTACAGCCTCTATGAAGACGACGGCGTCTCGAATTCCTACAAGGCCGGCCAGTTCACGCGCATCCCTTTCGCCTATGACGCGAAGCGCGGCGAAGTCACGATCGGGCCGCGCGCCGGGGCCTACGCGGGCATGGTGACGAAGCGAACCTTCAACGTCCGCTTCCTCAAGCCCGGCGACCGGACCGTCGACTTCGATGCGCCCGCTGTTCCGGTGACCTACTCGGGAGACCGCATCGTCGTCAAGGCGCCCTGAGATACGGAGCGGCACGGCGTCTCGCACCTGCTGGACAGGCGATCGTGATGCCAGGGGCCCTTCAGCACCCGAGTGCGCAAAGCGCGAAAAGAGATCAGGCGGTCGCGGACGTAGCGATCATGTGAAAAGCACGTCTATGCCGGAAAGGCCTGCAGCGGCTCTCCATTCGCGCCGGCCATCGCCGGCGTGCGCGCGACGTTCATCACCCAATTGACCATCGTGAAATAGCCGATGAGCGCGGTGAGTTCCACCACGCCCTGCTCACCGAACGTCGTGATCGCCGCGGCATAGGTGGGATCGCTCACGCCATGCGTGTGCAGCAGCTCGCGGGCGAAGTCGAGGGCCAGTTCTTCGTCGGCCTGCAGTCCCTTGGGGCGCGCCCCAAGCCGCAAGACCTCCACCGCGTCGGCATTGACGCCCGCCTGCACCGCCAATGGCGCGTGCATCAGCCACTCGAACTGGTTGCCCTCATGGCGTGCGGTGGCGCAGATGACGAGCTCGCGCACGCGCGCATCGATCGAGCTGCCAAAGCGAAGGAACTCACCGACTTTTGCAATGCGCTCCAGCAAGTCCGGACTGCGCAGCAGCGGCAGGAAGGGGCCGTAGACGCCTTTGCGCGGCCCGTCGATGAGGGCCTGCGCCGCAGCGCGTTGCGCGTCGTTCATCGCCTCCGCGGCGGGCATGGGCAAGCGCTCTTGAGCGTGCGCGGCAAATCCTTGTTCAGTGGGCATGGCTAGTTCTCCGTTGACTGGCAAGAGGCGCGCGACTCGCGCAAGAGCCACGCAGCGGTGGCGAAGAGCGATGCTGCTGCGACCTGCAACGCGATGTCCAGACCGTTCGTGCGCAGAGATGGCACGTTGAGCAGCAGGGCCGACGCCACGGGGCCGGCAATCTGCCCGACGGCGAACGCCGCAGTCATGCGGCCGACCGCGTTGCGCGGGTCTCCTAGGGCGCGGGCGCGCGCAACCTGCACCCCTGCGAGCGTGACGACCATGAAGGTGCCACCGACCAGCAGCGCCGACAGCAGGATGACGAAGCCGTGGGTCCAGAGGCTGGGCAGCAGCGTCCCGACGGCCATCAACGCCTGGCAGACCGCCCACACTTCGATGTGAGGTCGCCGTTGTAGCCAGCGGCCGGCGACGATGGTGGAGAGTGCGGCGATGCCGCCGAACACCGGCCATGCCAGGCCGAACGAGCCAGGATCGTCGACCACGTTGCGCGCGAGCACGGGCAGGAAGGTGGCCGGCAGGATGTAGCCAAATCCCATGACGCCGTAGCAGAACATGAGGCCCCACGAAACACCCGTTGCAGCCACGGGCGCAGCGGGGGCGGTCGGTGCAGGCGCCAGAGCCGGCGCCGAGATTTGGCGCAGCACGAACACGACGGGCAGTGACAACACCAGCGCCAGCAGCGCAAGCTGCAGCCACAGTGTGGGCGCGGTGACGTGGGTCGCGCCGGCCGCCCAGACATGCAGTCCGGCGAGCGCTATTCCCGCGCCAACGCCTGCATAGACCAGGCTGGCCGCCTGCGGTTCGCCCGCCTGGCCCAGTGCCCCCAGCGACCACACGGCAGTCGCAACAAACACCCACGCAGAAGCCATGCCTGCCAGGAAGCGCCATGTGCCCCACAGCCAGGTGCCAGGCCATGCCATGGCCGCCGTCAGCCCAACCGTCAGCACCAGGCCCAGCAGCGCGAGCTGGGTGGCGCGCCCCGGCAGCTTGCGGGCGGTCAGCGCGCCCACGAGGTAGCCGGCGTAGTTGGCGGCCGCGACCCAGCCCCCGGCTGCAATGTCGAGCTGGCCCTCGCGAATCATCAGCGGCAGCACCGGCGTGAAGGCAAAGCGGCCGATGCCCATCGCAACCGCCAGCGACAGTGCACCCGCGATGCACAACGCGAAGGTCGATGGGGGGCGGACTGCGGTTGCCATGGCTTTGCAGTAGACCGAGAATCGATGCCATCGACAAATGAATATTCCTGACTAACCATTCTCTCCATGAGAAGTATCGACCTCGACTCGCTGGAGATCTTTCGCGCCGTTGCACAGGAAGGCGGCGTGATCCGCGCGGCGCAGAAGCTCAACCGCGTGCAGTCCAACGTGACCACACGCGTGAAGCAGCTCGAGCAGCGCCTGGGCTGCCAACTGTTCCGGCGGCAGGGCCGAGGGCTGGTGCTTTCTCCGGAGGGCGAGCGGCTGCTGGCCTATGCGCATCAACTGTTCCGCCTGGCTGACGAAGCCGAAAGCGAGTTGCGCAGCGGCAAACCCGCAGGCGTGCTGCGTCTGGGCTCGTTGGAGAGCACGGCGGGCAGTCGGCTCGCGCCCATCCTGTCGCGCTTCCATGCGCTCTACCCCGACGTGGTGGTGGAACTGGCCACCGGCACCACCAGCGCCCTGGTGCATCGCGTGTCGAGTTTCGAGCTGGACGCGGCGTTCGTCTCGCAGCCCTTCACGGCCCCCGGCCTCAATGCAATGAAGGTGTTCGAGGAAGAGCTGGTGTGCATCACCGCGCGCGGCGTTGCACCGGTCACGCGCGCGGCAGACCTCGCTGGCATGACGCTGATCGCCTTTGCTGACGGCTGCTCTTACCGCAAGCGCATGCAGGACTGGTTGGGCGCGTCGTCGGTGATGCCTGCGCGCACGCTGGAGTTTTCGTCGTACCAGGCGATGGTGGCCTGCGTGGCGGCCGGCACCGGGTTCGCGCTCGTACCGAAGTCGCTGCTGGCGACGCTCAAGTCGTCACAGGAAGTGCAGCAGCATGAAGTGCCGGCGAAGGTGCGCAGGAATGTTACGCATCTGGTGTGGCACGGGCTGGCGACGACGGCTCTGACCAAGCTGCAAGAGCTGCTGTGACCCGCTTCAGGCGCGGCGGCTGCGCGCTCGCCGCTCGAGGGGTACGAGATGGAGCACGCAGAAAGGGCGGTGGGGCTGAACCAGGGCTGCGCCGGAGCGACCCGACGTCGGTTCCCAAGGCTGAACGCGGCACGCCGGTCTTGGGCGTCGTCCTACACCCCACACAGGGGAATTGCACGATGCTGCGCGTTCATTCCGCAGGCTGCTTCAGTTGCCGCTAGGCGGCTTCTCTGACTGCTGCGCCCATGTCCAAGCCTCTCGACCAGATTCCCCTGACCTTCAGCCTGTCGCTGGAGACTTCAACGGTTGAATGGAAGGACGCGGTGATCGACCGATACCGCCGCATCCTGAACCGTGCCGTTCAGACGGCGGTCATCACCGTCGACACCGCAGGTTTCGTCACCGGCTGGAGCGAAGGTGCAACGGCGATGCTCGGGTGGACCGAGCCAGAGATGCTGGGACAGTCGCTGGCTCGCGTGTTTCCTGCGGAAGAAGGCGGCAATGCGGCGTGGGAGGCGGAGGTCGCAGAAGCTCGACAAAGTGGATCGGCAGGTGCGGAGGGGTGGCGTCGTCGCAAGGACGGCCAATTGATCTGGGCCATCGGCGAAACGAGCTGGCTTTACGAAGGCGACCCGGATGCAGGTTTCGTCAAGGTCCTGAGGGACCGGACCGAACGTCGGCGCGACGAGATCAAGCTCACTGAACAAACGCGGGCTCTCGAGTTGCTCAACCGCACCGGCGCGAGCCTGGCACGCGAAACGAGCCTGGACACGCTGGTCAAGACCGTTACCGATGCCGGTGTGGAACTCACTGGCGCCGAATTCGGCGCCTTCTTCTACAACCAGGTCAACGAGTCTGGCGAGAGCTACATGCTCTACAGCCTGTCGGGCGTGCCGGCAGAGGCGTTCTCCAAGTTCCCGATGCCACGCAACACCGCGATCTTTGCGTCGACTTTCGGCGGCCAGGGGATCGTCAGGTCGCATGACATCACCCTGGACCCGCGCTACGGCCGCAACGAACCTCATGAAGGGATGCCCGCAGGGCATCTGCCGGTCCGCAGCTACCTGGCGGTGCCGGTCATCTCCCGGTCCGGCACGGTGATCGGCGGCCTTTTTTTCGGGCACTCCCGGCCGGGTGTGTTCACCGAAGACTCCGAGCAGAGCATGAGCGGCCTGGCTGGAGAGGCTGCCGTGGCCATAGACAACGTGCGCCTCAACGAGGAAACACAGCGGGAAGTGGCGGAGCGGCGACGCGCGGAAGGCGCCTTGCGCGACTTGAACGCTCATCTGGAAGAGCAGGTTCGCCACAGAACCGAAGAATTGGTCCAGCAAGGCGAAGCGTTGCGGCAGGCGCAGAAGATGGAGGCGATCGGCCAGCTCACCGGTGGCATCGCCCACGACTTCAACAACTTGCTGCAGGTCATCGTCGGCAACCTCGAACTGCTCACCCGCACGTTGCCGGAAGGCATGGCACGCCACAAGCGCGCCGCCGCGTCGGCGATGTCGGGTGCTCGGCGCGCGGCGACCCTGACGCAACGGTTGCTGGCCTTCGCCCGGCGTCAGCCGCTTGATCCCAAGGCCCTGGACGTCAACGTCGTCGTTCAAGGCATCTCCGAACTGCTTCGGCGCTCGCTCGGTGAGACGGTGGAGATGGAGACGGTCCTGGCCGGCGGCCTGTGGAGTGTGGAGGTCGACCCGAACGAGCTTGAAAGCGCGCTGGTCAACCTGGCCGTCAACGCGCGGGACGCGATGCCGGAGGGCGGCAAGTTGACCGTCGAGACTGCGAACGCGCATCTCGACGAGGCCTACGCGAGCCGCCACCCTGAAGTGAAGCCAGGCCAGTACGTCGTGATCTGCGTGACCGACTCGGGGCATGGCATGGACGCACAGACACTGTCCCGGGCGTTCGAGCCGTTTTTCACCACCAAGCCGGCGGACAAGGGAACGGGCCTTGGCCTCAGCCAGGTTTATGGCTTCGTCAAACAGTCGAACGGACACGTCAAGCTGTACTCGGAGGTGGGCAGCGGCACCACGGTGAAGATCTACCTGCCACGGTTCCACGCGGCTGCGGCCACTGATCAGGCACAGGAGGCCGCCCCGGCGCCGGAAGCCGATGGCGAGACCATCCTGGTGGTGGAGGACGACCCGGACGTGCGCGCCTACACAGTCGGTGCGTTGCGCGAGCTGGGCTACTTGGTCATCGAGGCGGCTGACGGGCCAGCCGCCCTGGGTGTCCTGCGCGTCACCAGCGTTGATCTGCTCTTCACCGACGTGGTGTTGCCCGGCGGCATGACCGGCGAGGACCTGGCTGCCCAGGCTACGAAGATGCATGCCACTTTGAAGGTCTTGTTCACGACCGGGTATGCACGCAACGCCATCGTGCATCAAGGGCGGCTGGACCCCGGCGTACAGCTCATCACCAAGCCGTTCACCTTTGACGACCTGGCTACGAAGATTCGAGAGGTCTTGGAACGCTGAAGCGCTACGGCAGCGGGAGATCATTGCTTTCAAGCGCCGCGATGGTTCAGCATCCATCGTGTCCGACAGCGTGGGGTTGAAGGCCGGCAAGTCGCAGGTGGCGCCGGAGGCCGATGTCACGTCGATACGGGAGCCGTTCGCCACGGGCCTGGAGTGGCCGGTCGCACCCGTCTACTTCACCTCGACCTCTGCCGAAAATAGCAGGCCGCCGTCCTGAGTGGTGGCTGTCAGCCGCGCCTTGCCGGGCTTTAGAGCAGTGAGCTGGCGCCCGCCCGCCTCCAGGCGTACGACGCCCTTGCCCTGGCACTCGTCAAGCTTCAGATTGAAGCGCTTGCTGGCCGCGTTGGCGGGCGCCACGAGCACGGTCACTGCCGCCGCCTCGCCGACCTTGAGCACCGACTTGGCCAGGTGGACGTAGACCCCCGAGGGCCGCACCACGCCGTCCTCATAGAACGAGGCTGGCCGGATCGAGGTCTGCATCAGGCCATGCGGGCTGAGCGCCACGATCTGCGCACCGGGCTCGTGGGGCCATTTGCCGAACACGCCGCCCTCGGCGATGTCGAAGTAGCGGAAGTCGTTGCAGTCGCCATTGGGCATGCCGCCCCAGGACCAGTTCAGCCAGCCGACGCCGTGCTCCTGCAGCATCTGCATGGCCGCTATGTAGGGTAGCGGCTTGGGGTCGGCGCACTGCCCCATGCGGGTCACCGACGGTCCCTCGCCCACGACCACGGCGACGCCCTGCCGCCGGCCGGCCTCGACCACCTTGCGGTAGTTGTCCAGCGCTTTGTCGGCCGGCCAGTAGGAGTGGGCCGAGAAAATCAGCTTGCGCAGCGGGTCACGCTGGAGCAGTGCGGGCGCCACCCGCAGCAGCTGGTCGATGTTCTGCCCCCATCCGGCCGCGTCGATCATGATGGGTACGGTGTAGCCCCAGCGGCGCAGGGATTCGACGGCCTGGCCATAGGTGGCAAGAAAGTCCTCATCTGTCACGGTGCGGTCGCCCGCCTCGTTGGCGATGTTGAGGATGGTCCAGCGGCGTTGCGCCTGGATGCCCGCGATGAGGGCCGGGTCGTTCCAGAAGTTCACGCACCCTTGCAACGCCTCGCCCCACTTGCCGGTGGCGTTGTGGCATTCGGGAATCGCCACCATCTTGCGTGCGATCGTGGCTTCGATCAGCTTGAGGAGGTCCGCGCTCGACCCCTTCTTGTGGTCCCACACCAAGCGCAGGCTGTTGGCACCGGTCTGGTCGATCTGCGGGATGAGGGACTTGCCCAGCGGATCGTGCGACCACACGAACATCTCATTCAGGCCGCGCATCACCAGGCGCTCGCCAGCGGCGGTGTAGATCTGGCCACTTGGGTCGACGTAGACGGTGTCCGGTGCGGTCTGGGCGGCGCCAGTGGCCAGAACGGAAAGCAGGGCGGCGGCGGTTCGAAGTAGTCGGTGCATCGGTCTTCTTGGAAGCAGCACGGAGGGGGCCGGATGAAAGGCCCGAGTTCAGCGGTTCAACCCGCGCATCATCCACTGCGCCGCTAGCCCCGCTCACTTGCGCTGCGTGCTCACCGAGGTTCCGGCCTTGCCGCGGTCGAAGCGGCAACGCCTGCGCAGGAGCGGCGACAGGTGGGCGATGTCAGCTTCCTTGCCGCGACTGCGAAGCCAGCACGTGCCTCATACGGGGGATTCGCCTTGCGCCGGGTCAACGGATGACACAGACTCGCACACCGCGCATCCCTGTGGAGCAGGATGCACGGACTGCTGCATGACCGAATCGTTAGCATGGCCAATCCTCAACCGGAGCCGTCGCATGAACGTCCTTACCAACCTGCGCATCGGCCGCCGCCTTGGCCTCGCGTTTGCCATTTCAATCGCCTTCACCGTGCTGATGGCCGCCTACGCGCGCACGGCGCTGATGCGTGTCAATGACGAGCTGGCCATGATGGTCGACGACCGCATCGTCAAGGTTCAGCAGCTCGAGCAGATCAAGGACAACGTCAACCTGACGGCGCAGGCCGTGCGCAATGTGCTGCTCATTCCCAATGCCGAAGGCAAGCGCGCCCAGCTGACGACGGTAGAGACCATCGCGAAGGCGAACGCCGAGATATTCGACAAGCTGGATGCCAGCATCAAGTCAGAGCGTGGCCGCCAGATGATGGCCACGGTGGTGCAGGCGCGGACGCAGTTCGTCGCGTCGGTGCGCAAGGTCATCGACCTGGGCACCAAGGACGAGATTGAGCCGGCGCGCGACCTGTTGCTGGGAGAGACCCAGACCCTGCAGGCCACCTATTTCAAGTCGCTGGAGGCGCTCGTCGACTTCCAGAAGGAACTGATGCACGCCGCCGCCAGATCGGCCGATGAGACGGTGGACTTCGCCGCCATCGCCGTGGTGGTGGCCGCAGTGGCCGCCATCGCCATCGGTGCGGCCATGGCGCTGCTGATCACGCGCTCGGTGGTGCAGCCCATCCAGCAGGCTGTCGACGCGGCCGAGACGGTGGCCGGCGGCGACTTGCGCCTGCAACTGGTGACCGATCGCAGAGACGAAGCCGGCCTGCTGCTCAGCGCGCTGCAGCGCATGAATGACTCGCTGGTGGGTATCGTCGGCGCGGTTCGCGGCAATGCCGACAGCGTGGCCACCGCCAGCGGCCAGATCGCTCAGGGCAATGCGGACCTGAGCCAGCGCACCGAGCAGCAGGCCAGCAACCTGCAGGAAACGGCTGCCTCGATGGAAGAGCTGAGCGCCACCGTCAACCACAACACCGACACGGCGCGTCAGGCCGCCCAACTGGCAACCAGCGCCGCGAAGGTGGCCGAAAGCGGCGGCCAGGTCATGGGCCAGGTCGTCGCGACGATGGACCAGATCACCACCAGCTCCAAGAAGATCGCCGACATCATCGGCACCATCGACGGCATCGCCTTCCAGACCAACATCCTGGCGCTGAACGCGGCCGTGGAGGCCGCACGGGCCGGCGAACAGGGTCGCGGCTTCGCCGTCGTGGCCGGTGAAGTGCGCCTGCTGGCGCAGCGCAGCGCTGAGGCGGCGCGCGAGATCAAGGGCCTGATCGGCGCGAGCGTCGAGCGCGTGGAGGCCGGCAACGTGCTGGTCGGCGAGGCCGGCCGCACGATGGACGATGTCGTCAACCAGGTGAAGCGGGTGGCCGACCTCATCAGCGAGATCAGCGCCGCCAGCGGTGAGCAGAGCAAGGGCATCGGCCAGATTGGCGAGGCCGTCAGCCAGCTCGACCAGGTCACGCAGCAGAACGCGGCCCTCGTCGAGGAAAGTGCGGCCGCGGCCGAAAGCCTGCAGGCCCAGGCCAAGCAGCTGGCCGAGACGGTGTCGACTTTCAAGCTTGACGCCGCTGCCGCGCCCAGGGCGCCGGCGGTCAAGGCGCACAAGCCAAAGGCCTTCGCGTCCAAGCTCGCCGCCAAGCCGGCAGCCCGGCCTCCGGCCCTGGCAACCGCCCCGACGTCCGCCCGGCCTGTGGCCAAGGCCGTGCTGGCACCAACCACCGCTGCTGGTCCCGCAGCCGCCGCTGACGATGAATGGACCTCGTTCTAGTTCAGCGAATAGGTTGGCCAGGTCTTGGACGCTGTGGTGACATCAGTGGCGGCCAACAGCGCCCTTGTGCGCGTGCGCCAGCAGCACGTCAAGCGTCGGGTCGCGCAAACCGCAGCTGCACCCACGGCCAGTTGCGTGCCGAGCGGCTCCACGCTGAAGCAGCGGAGTACCGCGCGCTCCGAGCAAGGTGTTGCGCCTGGGGTGGGGAGACGCTTTGATCTTCGGTCCCTTTGGCATGCTGATTGCCCAGAGAGTTCCCCTTATCTCTACTGGAGACTGATCATGACGAAGCACCTTCTCGCTACGCTCGCCGTAGCCGCGTTTGCAACGACTGCAACAGCCCAGACTGCCACGACTGCCGTAGGGCGCGCGGCGAGCGCCGCTGTCACTCCCGGCGATCAAAACATGGGGCGCAATCCGGAGAACCGCACCGGTGGACTGATGGGCAGCGACACCAATGCCAACTCGGGATCGACAAGCGCCGGCCGTGCGGCCAAGGCTGCCGTGACACCGGGCGACCAGGACATGGGCCGCAATCCGAATAACCGCGCCGGCGGCCTGATGGGGGCCGACCGAACCGCAGCCGATGGCAACGCGACCACGACGTCCAATGGGTCTAACTACGCCATGCGCGCACCGCGTCCCGACCGCAACTGAACCGGGCCGATCGGCTGATGTAAGACCGACGAACGGTCGGCAGGGCAGGCCCTGCCGACTGTTCGTGTGGGCTAGCGTTTCGATCGTAAAAACGCTTGCTACTGATCGCGCGACCGCCCCTGAGCTGTGGTCAGACCGCCATGGCCACTGGCCCAACCGGCAGTTTCTGCCGCAAAGCCGTCTTCACGCGGTCCCAGACCTGCTCCCGGCTGGATAGCGGTCCGTCGAACGACGGATGCCGGCTCAATCGACTGGGCGCTGGCCGAGAACGGAGACGCCAACAGCCCGTTTTTCGGTTGATCGTTCAACGCGGCGCGTCGTCGAGGGCCGAGTAGTAGGCGTTCATGAACCGGGCGAAGACGTCGTCCTGGTTGTAAGGCATGTGCTGGAGTAGCAGCAATGCGACCGTGCGCTCACGCGGGTCGATCTGAACAAAGGTTGTCGCCGCGCCTTCCCAGCCGAAGGCGCCGGGCGAGCCGAGGGTGAAGCCCTCGCCGGGGTCGGTCAGCACCCTCACGCCGAGGCCGAAGCCCTGGCCGGGCGCTCCGGAGGGATGCGGGTCGGCGAGGTGCTTCAGGTGGTTGGTGGTCATCAGCGCGACGGTCTTGCGGCCGAGGATGCGAGCGCCGCCAAACTGCCCGCCGTTGAGCAGCATTTGCGCGAAGCGCAGGTAGTCGGCGGCCGTCGAATACAAGCCGCCGCCGCCACTCAGGATGCCGTGGCCGGGGCCCACTTCGTTGGCATTGGCCCAGCTGCTCGGCAGCAGCCTGCCGTTGTCGTCGCGCTGATAGACGGTGGCCAGGCGCGCAAGCTTGTCGGCCGGGACCCAGAAGCCGGTGTCCACCATGCCGAGTGGGCCGAAGATGCGCTCGCGCAGAAAGGCGTCCAGGCGCTGGCCCGAGGCCTTTTCAACGACGGCGCCGAGGATGTCGGTGCTGATGCCGTAGCGGAAGCGCGTGCCGGGCTGCTCGCTGAGCGGCACCGCCGCCAGGCGCGCGATGAAGTCATCCAGGTTGGCAGCCTTCCAAAGCTGTGCGCGCTGCATCACTGCCATCGGCAGGGGGTCGGCCGACCAGCTCTCGTCGTAGTAGTAGCCCGAGGTGTGCGTGAGCAGGTCGCGGATGGTGATCGAGCGCTGCGCGGGCACGAGCTGCGGTGCATCGGCGCTGCCGCCGACGAGCACCTGCCTGTCCTTCAGCGCGGGCAGGAACTTCTCGACGGGGTCGTTCAGCTTCAGGCGGCCGTCCTCCAGCAGCGTGAGGATGGCCACCGACGTGACGATCTTGGACATCGAGAAGATGCGGACGATCGAATCCTTCTTCAGTGGCGTGCGGCGGTCGACGTTCTGCCAGCCGTGCGCGCGCCAGTCGACGATGCGGCCGTCGCGCGCGATCAGCACGATGCAGCCCGAATACTTGCCGGCGCCGACCTCGCTTTCGATGCGGCGGTGCAGCGCGTCCAGCCGCTGTTGCGAGAAGCCGGCCGCTTTCGGCGCGACTACCGGCAACGGCGCCGGGTCGGCGGCGTGCGCGGGGCTCAGGCATTGCAGCAGCAGCACGCCCAGCGCGGCGAGCGATCCACGCAGGCGGCCATGGGGGAACAAATTCATGCGGTCTCCTTGGTCCATTGACGACAGCGCGCGGCCGCGACGGCCGATGTGCGCGCGGCCCGAGCATCGATGACGCGCCACACCGCCGCAAGCCCAAACGCCGCGGCGCGATGTCACCCCGACCAGGAGCTTGAGCGCCATCCGCCTCAGCGTCGGCTATGACGAGACCTTCCAGCGGGCGTTCAGGCGGAAGAACGCGTGAGAACGCTCGGCGCTTGCCCGCGTACCTTCGTGCGCATGGCATGCCAATTGCCGAATCGGTTTCCATTGCTGCGGAAACACATCATGAACATGCACACACTGATCTTCATTTCCTCGCACTACGCGGCGAGGGGCGCATATGGCTTAGTAGGCCAGGTCTGACATGCCATAGGTCCATTGGTCCGATGTGCAGTCGATCTGTCTCACATAAGCTGAGACACGCGCCTAAAAAGCGCTGTCGCTCGCTTCCCATAGGTTGATCGCGCCGATGCGCAAACTCTCAAGGAGACATCATGACAGTGAAGAACACAAGTCTTGAATCTAACCAGAACAGGGACCCGATTACCGGCACTCCTGGCGCCCATCCTGTCGGCACTGGCGTTGGTGCAGCGCTGGGCGGCGCGGCCGCCGGCGCTGCAACGGGAACAGTGGCCGGCCCGGTAGGTACCGTCATTGGTGCTGCAGTGGGCGCTATCGTCGGCGGCCTTGCAGGCAAGGGTGTGGCCGAAAAAATTGACCCTACCCAAGAAGAAGCGTATTGGCGAACCAACTATTCCGACCGCGACTATGTTGGCGAGAAGGCCAGCTTCGACGATTACGGCCCTGCATACCGGTATGGTGTGGATGCTCATACGAACTACCCCGGCCGGCACTTCGACGACATTGAGTCTGACCTTTCGCGTGACTGGAGCCGTTCGCGCGGAAATTCGACGCTTGAATGGAACGACGCAAGAAACGCGACACGAGACGCCTGGAATCGCATCAGCGATACGGTGGAACGCGCAACTCCAGGCGACTCTGATCGTGATGGCAAATAGGCGTTGATCCGCGAGTGTTGGGTTGGTCTAGCAGGCACTGCCGCGCATGACCTTTCAATGTTCTGCGGGACCACAGCGGATCGCCTCACGACAGCTGCGCGCGCAAGGTCGATGAAGCGGTCTGCCGCGTCGACCGGCTGCTCCAGGCTCCCCTGGGTAACTCGCCGCTGTGCGTGTGACCTGCAGCTTTCCATGCTTGGCCCCATGAACGCGAGCGCGTCCGTTCCACAGGACCCGGCATTCAAGCGCAATGGCCCGCCTGTATACGCTTGGAAACAGCCACGGCGGGCCGGGGCGACCAGACTCATCAACATCGCGCACTCGACGGAATCTGCGGCATTCCCGAGTCTCAAATGCCCACCCGCTGACCAACCGGAGAATCAACATGCCCAACGTATCAAATGCCAATCTGCGCGAAGTCAGTGCCGATACGAAACAAGCGTCGTCTAACAAGGCGCCCGTGGTCCGCGCCATCGATGTGGGTTTCGGCCTCGTCAAACTGAGTGTGCGCAAGGGTGCCGACCTAGCCTTCATCAGCTTTCCGTCGATGGCGATCCCGGCCGACGCCAGCGCGGTGCGTACGCTGGGGACGCGCCGGCGCGACACTTTCGATGTGCCGGTGAACGACGCCAGCTACGAGGTGGGCCGCGACGTCGGCCTGGCGCAGGCCGGCGGCAGCTTCGGGCGCGACGTGACGGACGAGTTCTACCGCGGTGTCATCTACGAAGCCCTGACCAAAGGTGCGCTGCGTTACATGCTGGAAGCAGGCGACCCGGTGATCGATGTGCTCGTTCTCGGCTTGCCCGTCAACCAGTACAACGACAGCAAACGCCGTGACTACCTGCGCTCTCGCTATGAGGGCGAAATCCCGGTCGGCGACGACAAGAAGATCAAGGTCAGGAAGGTTCTGGTGCAGGCCCAGCCGATGGGTGGCTACGCCGCGCTGGACGCCCACCTGGACGAGCTCAACGAGGTCATCGCCAGGACAGCTGGGGCACTCAAGCCGCTGCCCAGCGGTGAAGCCCTGGACGACCTGTCGGTGTTGATGATCGACCCCGGCGAGCACACGCTGGACTGGCTGCTGATCCAGCAGGGCAGCATCAATCCGCGCGCTAGTGGCGCGGCGTCCGATGCCGGGCGCCATCGCGTCGTGCGCTCGGTGCTCGACTCGCTGGTGGCCGAGGTCGGCCGGCCGCTAGGCCCGGCTGTCATGCCGCGCATCAACGATGCGCTGCGCAGCGGCGGCCCGGTCAAGCTGGCCGGCGTGGCCCACGATCTGAAGCCCTTCGAGCCAGTCATCATGACGGTGATCGAAGACTCCATCAACCGCATGATCGACGGCCTGCGCGACGCCCACGAAATCATCGATCTGATGGTGCTGGTGGGCGGCCACCCTGAGCGTTACCGCGACGTTCTCGTCAAGCGGTTTCCGGCGATACCGGTCTTCATCATGCCTGACGCCATGGCGGCCAATGTGCGCGGATTTCAGATGATCGGCGAGGCCGTGTCGGAGGAACAATCGACCAGTGCCTGACCTGCGCGCAGGGCAAGGAACCATGGCCGTTCTTCACCTGCAGTTCGACGTCGACAGCGAGGTCTATCCCGAACTGCACGCGATGCTCTCGTCCATCGGCAGCAGTCTGTCGCAGGCGGAGCGGCTGCGTCAGTTGGCGGCGACGGGGCTGGTATGGGAGCGCTTGCGCCTGCAGGTCTATGACCGCATGGAAGTGCCGGACTTGGGTAACGAGTCGGCAACCGCGGGCGAAGGCAGAGGCTCGTTGCCTCATCTACCCGCGTTGGTGCGATCCGTGCCGTTGGACGATGCCACAGCGGCCCGACGCGCCGATCCGGCGGACTTCGTCGATCTCAGCGATACGGTAGATTTGACGCATCTGGATATTCCTGATCCGGACGACGGCGACGATGGCCGATTCGGACACCACGTTGCCAGCCACGATGTCGTGAGTGCGGAAAGCATGGACAGGGCGGTGCCTATCACTGCGGCGCATTTGCAGCCCCGGGGCGACTTGCTGGAGCTGCTGCCGGTGCCCGAGATCCGCACTGTCGTGCAAGAGCCGCCCGTGCTGGACGAAGTGATCGATGCGGGCGAACTGCCAGACATTGGCCCTGTTGTCGCGCTTGCAGTCGAAGCGCCGCCCGGTGCGGGACATGCTGGCCGTGACGGCGCGGTGCCCGGCGTAGCCCAGTTCCACGAACTGGCGCCCGCGCGCAAGACGGCCACGCGCTCGCGTTTGATGCGCATGAAGGAAAAGGGCCTGTTCAAGAACGAATGAGGGGCGGGGTCAGCCTCATCAAGTCGATACGGAGAACCCGTCACCGACTTGATCCGCCCGCCGCCGGCTCGACATTCGGGACAGGTGAAGTCAGCGTCTCCATCAGAGAGGGAACCTCCGCCGCCAGCTCTCTCGCGAGGAAGCCCAGAGCGCCCATGCGGGCTGCCAGCCTTTCTGCCGCCCGGGCGTGCAAGGCCACACCCCAGGCAAGCGCCTGTTCAACGGACGCGCCGCGTGCCATGAGCCCGGCAACCAGGCCGGCCAGCACGTCCCCTGAGCCCGAAGTCGCCAAGCCGGGATTGCCGCGCGCATGCCGCCAGAGGCGACCATCCGGCGCGGCAAGCCAGGTGCAGGCACCCTTGAGCGCTACCGCAGCGCCCCAGTTTTTGGCTGCCATCCTGGCTCGTTCGGCCGGATCGGATTCGACACTTTCCTTTTTCTCCCCGCTCAGGTGCGCCATCTCACCCGCGTGCGGCGTCATCCCCACGTTGTGACTGAAGGGCAGTACGCCTTCAGACGGCCGGCGCACGACATCCATCGCGGCGGCATCCAGAAGAACTGGCGGGCCATTCAGCCGGCCCAACAGCGCCTGCACGAACCGAACCGTCGAAGCCCCTGCGGCCATGCCAGGGCCCACGAGCACCGATGCTGTCTGCGCCAGGATCTCGCCGAGCCTTGCGACGCCGTCTTCGCGCAAGCCACCCTCATCGTCCTCGGCCAGGGCTACAACCCTGGCCTCGGGCAGTTGCTGTGCGACCAAGAGCGCGACCGACGCGGCGGTGGCCACCACGAGCTTCCCTGCACCGGCCCGCAGGGCGGCTTCCCCCGCCAGCACCGCGGCTCCCGGCACCTCAGCCGAGCCGGCGATGACCAGCACACGGCCGCGGGCCTCCTTGTCGTCATCGTGCGCAGGTTGGGGAAGCGGCCATGCCCTCAGCGCAGCATCGTCGAGCTCGATCAGGGCCGTCATGGCTTGGCGGCCACCGGCACATCCGGCGCGGCGGTGACGGGTGTGCCGCTCACCTCGAGCGGCACCACAAAGTTGGCCTTCTGCAGCGTGAGCTTGCCGCTGCGCCCAGCGCCAGCGTCGAAGCCATAGAGAGTGACACCGCAATTGGGCACGTCGCCCTGGCGATCGATCGCGAGAATTTGCTCCTCGTCCAGACGCTCGATCAGGTAGCGCATGCAGTTCACGATCACCTGGTGCGCGATGACCATCACCCGCTCCCGGCGGTACTCGCGCGTCACGGTGTCCAGCAAGCTGCGCAGCCGCAGGATCACGTCGCACCAGCTTTCGCCGCCGGGCGGACGGAAATAGAACTTGCCGACATGCCGCCGTTGCTCGAAAAGGTCGGGGAAACGCTCCTGGATGCCGCGATGGGTGAGCCGGTCCAGCAGGCCGAACTCCTTCTCGCGCAACCGCTCATCGATCACGGTGCTCACGTCTTCCAGCGGTATCTGACCAGCCTCGAGGACTTGCTGCATCGTTTGCCGAGCCCGGATGTAGGGGGAGCACAAAAAGACGTTGGGACGCTCCTCGGGCGCAAGGCCGCCGACCCAGCGGCCGAGCGCACGAGCCTGGTCCACCCCGAGCGCCGACAACGGCACGTCCATGTCACGGTCGGCAATATCGATGACCGGCACGCCGGCGGCCTCGGCAGCGTCCCTTGCGACGTTGCCCGCGCTCTGACCGTGCCGGACGACCCAGAGCTGATCGGGCCATTTCTGGTTCTGCGGATCTGGCATGCCTGGACATGGGCGAACGGCGTGCCCGCGGCGGTTCAGCATCGGCGTTGGCACCCTTCCACTCACGCTTGAAGTGCTGGGCGTCTTCATCGCTCTTGGCACGAACGCCAACATGAAGCTCGCGTTCAGGTTTGCTGAAGCCAGCAGGGTCGCAGGCAGCAAACCTCTAGATGCGCAACGTTGGCGTGGTGCTAGCCGCGGCCCAATCGGTCAACGGCGTCCGTGATCAACCCATCGATGCCATCGGCGATCAAACGCGCGGCGACTTCCGGATCGTTCACCGTGTAGACCAGCGCCCGCCAACCCTTGGCGTGCAGACGCTCGATGAGGGCGACGTCCATCAAACGCCAGTGGGTGATGACGGCAACGACGCCCAGCGACTCCGCGGCCTCGGCCCAGCCGGCCCAGAGCTTGTCCAGCAGCAGCGCGCGGGGCAGGGTGGGAACGGCGGCGCGGGCGCCTTCCAGCGCTTCGACCTTGAACGAACTTAGCAGCGGCTGCACCGCAGCGCCGGCCCACAGCCGCTGGGCCTTGCGTGCGGCCACCTCGCCGGTCAGACGCTCGACGCCAGGGCAGGGCTTGATCTCGATGTTCAGCGCGCAGCCGTTCGCAAGGCAGAACGCGGCGATCTGATCGAGCGTCGGCAGCGGTTCGGCCGTGAACGCCGGGCTGTGCCAGCCACCGGCATCAAGGCATGACAAATCGACCCAATCGATGTCGCTTGGCGAGCCCCGGCCGCTGGTGGTCCGCTCCAGCGTGTCGTCATGCAGCAAAAAGGCTTCGCCGTCACGGCTGAGCTTGACATCGCATTCGAAGGCTCGAAAACCAAAACCCGCCCCCATGCGGAACGCAGCCAGCGTGTTCTCCGGGGCCAGCTTGCCTGCGCCGCGGTGGGCGAGCCAGAGAGGAAAGTTCCAGGGATGGGGCCAGGGCTTCATCCTACGGATTCTGAGGTGAAACCCCCTGCGATACGATCCCTCCCCTCTATGAACGCACCGCATCCCCTGATGCCGGCTGCCGCTGCCGCAGCCGACACCGCCCACGCTGGCGACGCCCCCCGCCTGCGCGAAATTCCCTATAACTACACCTCGTTCTCGGACCGCGAGATCGTGATCCGGCTGCTCGGCTCTCGCGCCTGGCAGCTGCTGGACCAACTGCGGCTGGAACGGCGCACGGGTCGATCCGCGCGCATGCTCTACGAGGTGCTGGGCGACATCTGGGTGGTGCAGCGCAACCCCTACCTCCAGGATGACCTGCTGGACAACCCGCGCCGACGCGACCAGCTGATCGAGGCCTTGCACCACCGTCTGGGCGAGGTGCAGAAGCGCCGCGACCCTGGCGCCGACGCCCAGCGCGATGCGGCCGTGGGCGAGCTGCTGATCGCCGCCAAGGCCGCCGTGGCCGAGTTCGCGACGATGTTTGAGCGCGTCGCGGTGCTGCGCAAGCGCGCGTCCAAGACGCTGGCCAAACACACGGCCAAGGACAACATCAAGTTCGACGGCCTGTCGCGCGTGTCCCATGTGACGGACGCGACCGACTGGCGTGTCGAATATCCCTTCGTCGTGCTGACGCCGGACACCGAAGAAGAGATGGCCGGCCTGGTGGGCGCCTGCTTCGAGCTGGGGCTGACCGTCATCCCGCGCGGCGGCGGCACGGGCTACACGGGTGGCGCGATTCCGCTGGTGTGGAACACCGCCGTCATCAACACCGAGAAGCTGGAAGCGCTGCGCGGCGTCGAGATGCTGGTGCTGCCGGGCCTGGACCGCGAGGTGCCGACGATCTTCAGCGAAGCCGGTGTCGTCACGCAGCGCGTGGCCGACCTGGCGGAGCAGCACGGCTTCGTCTTCGCGGTGGACCCGACCTCGGCCGAGGCCAGCTGCATCGGCGGCAACGTCGCCATGAATGCCGGCGGCAAGAAGGCCGTGCTGTGGGGTACCGCGCTGGACAATCTGGCCAGCTGGAAGATGGTGACGCCCGAGGCCAAGTGGCTGGAAGTCGTGCGCCTGAACCACAACCTCGGCAAGATCCACGACGTGGAGATGGCGAGCTTCGAGCTGCGCTACTTCGACGCCTCGGGCACCAAGCTCGAGAAGACCGAGCGCCTGGACATCCCCGGCCGCGTCTTCCGCAAGGAGGGCCTGGGCAAGGACGTGACGGACAAGTTCCTCGCCGGCCTGCCGGGCATCCAGAAGGAAGGCTGCGACGGCCTCATCACCAGCGCGCGCTGGATCGTGCACAAGATGCCGGCCCACGTGCGCACGGTCTGCCTGGAGTTTTTCGGCAACCCGAAGGATTGCGTGCCCAGCATCGTCGACATCAAGGACTACATGTTCTCGATCGCCGGCACAGGCGTGCTGCTGGCGGGCCTGGAGCACCTGGACGACCGCTATCTGAAGGCGGTGGGCTACGCGACCAAGAGCAAGCGCGGCGGCCTGCCGAAGATGGTGCTGGTGGGCGACATCGTCGGCGACGACGCCGATGCCGTGGCGCGCGCCACCAGCGAGGTCGTGCGCCTGGCCAACGGCCGCTCGGGCGAGGGCTTCATCGCCGTCAGCGCCGACGCGCGCAAGAAGTTCTGGCTGGACCGCAAGCGCACCGCGGCCATCAGCAAGCACACGAACGCGTTCAAGGTGAACGAGGACGTGGTGATCCCGCTGCACCGCATGGGCGAGTACACGCTGGGCATCGAGCGCATCAACATCGAGCTGAGCCTGCAAAACAAGCTCGCGCTGGTGACGGCGCTGCAGGCGCTGTTCACGACCGGCCGCCTGCCTCTGGGCAAGGACGACGATGCGCGCGAGATCCCAAGCGCCGAACTGCTCGGTGACCGCGTCCAGCAGGCGCTCGAGTTGCTGCGCGAAGTGGGCGGCCTGTGGCAGCAATGGCTCGACGGCATCGACACCGGCTTCTTCGAAGGCCTGCAGACACACGAGCTGCGCGCTTCATGGAAGACGCAGATCCTGAAGCCGCTGCAGGCCATCTTCAACGGCGTGGCCTTCGACCCGCTGATTGCCGAGTGCAAGCGCATCCACAAGGAGGTGCTGCGCGGCCGCGTCTGGGTGGCGCTGCACATGCATGCCGGCGACGGCAACGTGCACACCAACATCCCCGTCAACAGCGACAACTACGAGATGCTGCAGACGGCCCATCAGGCCGTGGCGCGCATCATGGTGCTGGCCCGCTCGCTGGACGGCGTCATCTCCGGCGAACACGGCATCGGCATCACCAAGCTCGAGTTCCTGACCGACGACGAGATGGCCAACTTCACGGCCTACAAGCTTCGTGTCGACCCGGAAGGCCGCTTCAACAAGGGCAAGCTGCTCAAGGAGGCTGACCTCCGCAACGCCTACACGCCGAGCTTCGGTCTGATGGGGCATGAGTCGCTGATCATGCAGCAGAGCGACATCGGCGCCATCAGCGACTCGATCAAGGACTGCCTGCGTTGCGGCAAGTGCAAGCCGGTGTGCGCCACGCATGTACCGCGCGCCAACCTGCTCTACAGCCCGCGCAACAAGATCCTTGCCACCTCGCTGCTGGTCGAGGCCTTCCTGTACGAAGAGCAGACCCGCCGCGGCGTGTCGATCAAGCACTGGCAGGAGTTCGAGGACGTGGCCGACCACTGCACGGTCTGCCACAAGTGCGAATCGCCGTGCCCGGTCAACATCGACTTCGGCGATGTGACGATGAACATGCGCAACCTCTTGCGCAAGATGGGCCAGAAGACCTGGCGCCCCGGCAATGCGGCCGCCATGTTCATGCTGAACGCGACCAACCCGCAGACCATCAAGCTGGCGCGCACGGCGATGGTGGACATCGGCTTCAAGGTCCAGCGCCTCGCGGTCGACCTGTTCAGGCCGGCGGGCCGCAAGCAGACGAGCGCGCCCCCTGCGACGCTGAACAGCGCGCCGATCAAGGCGCAGGTCATCCACTTCATCAACAAGAAGCTACCGGGTGGCCTGCCCAAGAAGACGGCGCGCGCGCTGCTGGACATCGAGGACAAGGACTACGTGCCCATCATTCGCCCGCCCTCGCTGGCGAGCGAGACCGAGGCCGTGTTCTATTTCCCCGGCTGCGGCTCGGAGCGCCTGTTCAGCCAGGTGGGCCTCGCCACGCAGGCCATGCTCTGGCATGCCGGCGTGCAGACGGTGCTGCCGCCCGGCTACCTGTGCTGCGGCTACCCGCAGCGCGGCTCGGGCCAGTTCGACAAGGCCGAGAAGATGATCACCGACAACCGGGTGCTCTTCCACCGCGTCGCCAACACGCTGAACTACCTCGACATCAAGACCGTGGTGGTGAGCTGCGGCACCTGCTACGACCAGCTGCAGGGCTACAAGTTCGAGGACATCTTCCCCGGCTGCCGCATCATCGACATCCACGAGTACCTGCTGGAGAAGGGCATCACGCTCGGCTCCAAGACCAGCTACCTGTACCACGACCCCTGCCATTCGCCGATGAAGCTGCAGGAGCCGATGAAGACGGTGAAGGCGCTGGTGGGCGAGAACGTCGTCAAGAACGAGCGCTGCTGCGGCGAGAGCGGCACGCTCGGTGTGACGCGGCCCGACATCTCGACGCAGGTGCGCTTCCGCAAGGAAGAAGAGCTGCGCAAGGCCGAGGTGCAGCTGCGCGAGAGCGGCAAGGTGGGTGCGCAGGAGAACCTGAAGATCCTGACGTCCTGCCCGAGCTGCCTGCAGGGCCTGAGCCGCTACGGCGATGACCTGCAGAACGGCCTGCTGGAGGCCGACTACATCGTCGTCGAGATGGCCAACCAGATCCTCGGCCCGAACTGGATGCCGGAGTACGTGGCCAAGGCCAACAACGGCGGTATCGAGCGAGTGCTGGTGTGAGCTGCGTCTTGTGCGAGAGCGACGGCGGCCTCGTCGTCGCACGCAAGCCGCATTTCCGCGTCGTGCGGGTCATTGATGGTGACGAGGCACGGCGCTTCCCGGCCTTCTACCGTCTCATCTGGGCGTCGCATGTCGCCGAGTTCAGTGACCTGTCCGTCACCGATAGACACGCCTGCATGGACGCTGTCACCGAGATCGAGCGGGTTGTGAGGTCTTTGCTCGCGCCGACCAAGGTCAACCTCGCCGCGCTGGGCAATGTCGTGCCGCATCTGCACTGGCACGTCGTCGCCCGCTTCGACTGGGACAGCCACTTCCCGGCGCCCGTCTGGGCGGCCGCGCAGCGCGACGAAGTGCCGGGTGGCGCGGCTGCACGTCTGGCGCAGCCGTTGGCGGCGGTGGACGCCGCCATCGCAGAAGCGCTCAGCCGTTGATGCGGACGCTGCGTGCCGCGGTGCGCGTGTCGCTGCTGGCCGGCGCGTTGGGGTCGATGAAGTCGACGCTGAAGCGATAGATCTCAGCGCCGGCGGTCTGCTGCGGCACGCATTGCAGGCCGTGGACGGCAGCGCGCACCTTGCGCGCCACGGTGTTGGAGACACCCTTGGTCTTGACCGTGCCGACGCGGCCGTTCTCCAGCACCAGTTGGACCTTGACCTCGCCGTAGCGGTTCTCTTCGGCCCAGGTGCGGGCCAGGGCGGTTTGCAGCTGCTCGTCCATGGCGGCGCAGGCGGCATGCACGTCGCGGCGCGGCGTGGCTTCGACGACGCGGCCGCGCACCTCGACACGCTCCATGGCTTCGGACTTGGCAAACGCCGGCGCGGCGGCCAGCGTCAGCGTGGCCAATGCGGACAAGGCGGCGAACAGGCTGCGGGTGGACGTGATGGCGGAAGTGGTGGCGGACATTGGGTAACTCCTGGGCATTGCGGGTGGGGGCTGGCAGACGCGGAATTGCGCTGACCTGTGCTCAGGCTAGGTGCTCCATCGAGCGGTCCCAAGGCGCAAGTGATGAGTTGCCGCCCACATGCGATGGCCCGTGAAAAACCGTGCCTGAAATGAACTCGCGACAAACCCGCGCATTGGCGGGCGCCTATGTCATTCGTCATGAACGGGCGCCATCAGGACTTGCCCGCTCGGGGCGTTCACGTCCCCGCCTGCGGTGACAAGCGAGGTTTCGCGAAATCGCAAAACTTGATGCTGCTTCGGAACGCGTCAAGCCGTGAACAGCGCGGCGCCCCCAGATGTGGAGATCCCACGGGCCGAGCCGGCTGCCGTCCGCCACGGCGTCTTTTGTGGAACCACCCGATGAGATTCGTTTCTGTAAACAGGAGATCCCTGATCGCGCTGGCCTGCGGCCTCATGGCGGCAGGAGCCGGCCAGGCCGGCGTGTCCAACGCCCAGGTTGATCTGGGTATTGCCAGCGTCGTGCAGCGCGCAGCGCCCGCCACCGACCGGCTGATCGTCGGCTACCGCGACGCGGCCGAGGCCGATGCCAGCGACCACCGCGTGCTGCGCGCCCGCAGCGTCGACGCGACGGCGCTGACCGGCCGCCTCGGGGCTGTCAACGCCGCCCTGGCCCGGCGTGGCGCCCAGGCCCGGCTGCTGCGGCAGACGGGCACCGGCGCCCATGTCTTCAAGCTCGACCGCGCCGTGTCGAACGGCGAGCTGGAGCGCCTGGCTGCTGAGCTGAAGGCCAACGACGCCAACATTGCGTATGCGGAGCCCGACCGCAAGATGTACCCGCTGTTCACGCCCAACGACACGAGCTACGGCTCGCAGTGGGACCTGTACGAGGTGACCGGCGGTATACGCGCCCCGGCCGCGTGGGACCTGGCGACGGGCACGGGCATCGTCGTGGCCGTCATCGACACCGGCATCCGCCCGCATGCCGACCTGTCCGGCCAGACGGTGGCGGGCTACGACATGATCAACGACACCGCCGTGTCTGCCGACGGCAACGGCCGCGACAGCGACCCCAGCGACCCTGGCGACTGGACCGCAGCCAACCAATGCCAGTCCGGCGACCCGGCCTATGGCTCCAGCTGGCACGGCACCCACGTGGCCGGCACCATCGCGGCCAAGACCAACAACGGCGCGGGGGTGGCGGGGATCGCCTTCAACGCCAAGGTGCAGCCCATCCGCGTGCTCGGCAAGTGCGGTGGCTACACCTCCGACATCGCCGACGGCATGATCTGGGCCTCCGGTGGCAGCGTCTCCGGCCTGCCGACGAATGCGACACCGTCCCGGGTGCTGAACCTGTCGCTGGGCGGCGGCGGCAGCTGCGACACCACGTCGCAGAACGCCATCAACAGCGCCCGCTCGCGCAACACCGTCATCGTCGTGGCGGCCGGCAACGAGAACCAGAACGCCAGCAACTCGAGCCCTGCCAACTGCTCCGGCGTCATCACCGTGGCCGCGACCGACCGCAACGGTGCCCGCTCCTACTACTCGAACTACGGCGCCGTCGTCGCGTTGGCCGCACCGGGTGGCGACGTGCGCTCGTCCAGCAGCAACGGCATCCTCAGCACGCTGAACGCCGGCACGCAGGTACCCGGCGCCGACAGCTACGCCTACTACCAGGGCACGTCCATGGCGGCGCCGCACGTGGCCGGCGTCGCCGCGCTGATGCTGAGCGTCAAGCCGACGGCCACGCCCGATCAGGTCAAGGCGGCATTGCAGAGCAGCGCGCGCACCTTCCCCGGCAGCTGCTCGCAGTGCGGCTCGGGCATCCTGGACGCAGCCGCAGCGGTAGCAGCCATCACCGGCACCGGTGGGCTGCCGACGGTCAACGAGAGCGAGTCCAACAACAGCCGCACGACGGCCAACACCGTGTCGGCACCGGCCACCGTGGCGGGAACCATCGGCTCGACCAGCGACACCGACTACTTCAAGGTGACGCTGCCGGCCGGCAAGACGCTGGCTTCGACGCTGACGATGAGCAACGGCAGCACCGACTTCGACCTCTACGTGAAGAACAGCTCGGGCACGACGCTGGCCAGGAGCGAGAAGGCGGCGGGGCAGGTCGACAGCGCCAGCTATGCGAACGGCGGCAGCGGCGCGGTGACGCTGTACGTGCAGGTGCTGCGCTACAGCGGCACGGGCGCGTATACGTTGAAGCTGCAGTGGTGAGCGGCTTGGGCTGCTCATGACAAACGGGGCCTCGGCCCCGTTTTTTGTTTATCGGTTGCCTTTGCGGTGAGCCTTTCGACTCGGTGCAGTGCCGCGGGAATCCGCCCCGCGAGGGCGGGTAACTTTTCTCTGCTGCGCCAGAGAAAGGTCACCAAAAGAGAGGCGCTGAATCCGCAACCCAGCGGCTTGACGCGCCTGGCACTGGAACGCGCCCAGAAGCGACCCGCTGCGCTCTCACTGCTGTCCTTGTGACGAGTGCCATAGCTCGCCGCTTCACGCCGCCTAACGCCGGCTGCACGCCGGTCTCACCAGGGAATACCGCGTCGCTGGGGCGACGCGCGTGGCGTTGTGCGCCAGCCATCGCGTCGCCCGAGCGACGCTGGCTTCGGTATTGCTCGTGAGCTCGGCGTGCAGCCGCGCGTTAGGCGGCCCGACGATGCGATGCATGGTGCTCGTGACAAGGACAGCAGCGAGAGCGCAGCGGCTCGCGTCGTCCCGCCCAACGAGCGGCTGTTGCACGGCGGAGTTCGTGCATGTGGTGCTCGTCTGCGGTTCAGGGCCTCTTCTTTGGTGACTGTCTTCTGGCCCCGCAGAAGAAAGTTACCCCGCCGCCGGGCGGGACTCCCGGCAATGCACCGAGTCACTACGGCTCCCCGAAAAAACTAACCACACCATCACCACACCGTCAACGGATCGCTCGCCACCATCGCACTTCCCGCCTTGCAACTGAACGCCCGCGTGAAGTAGGGCGTATTGCTCATCGGCGTCAGCACCCGATATTTGGCCGGCGAATGCGAGTCTGTGCGCAGCTGGTTGATCAGGAACTCCGTGCGCACCTTGGTGCGCCACATCAGCGCATTGCTCAGGAAGAAGCGTTGCGCCGGCGTGTAGCCGTCGATCTTCTTGTCGGCTCCGCCGCTGCGCTTCAAGGCCCGTTGCAGCCCCTCGTACGCGATGGGCAGGCCGGAGATGTCGGAGATGTTCTCGCCCAGCGTGAGTCGCCCGTTGATGCTGTACCCCGGCAGCGGCGAGATGGCGCCATAGCGCTCGGCGACCTTGTCGGCGCGCGCCTTGTAGCCGGCGGCGTCTGCGGGCGTCCACCAGTCGGTCAGCGAGCCGCCCGCGTCGTAGTTGCGGCCGCTGTCGTCGAAGTGGTGGGTGATCTCATGGCCGATGACCATGCCGATGCCGCCGTAGTTCACTGCGTCGTCTGCCTTGGCGTCGAAGAAGGGCGGCTGCAGGATGCCGGCCGGGAACGTGATCTGGTTCAGCCCACCCGCGAAGGCGTTGACGATGTGCGGGCTGGTGCGCCAGCGTCCGCGCTCCACCGGCGCGTCCAGGTCCTTCATCTGCTGGCCGCTGTGCCACAGCGCCACCTTGAGCCAGTTGCCGGCGTAGTCGTTGCCGCTCAATTGCAAACCCTCGTATTGCGGCCATTTCTCGGGCGCGCCGATCATGGGCTGCATGCGCGCCAGCTTTTCCAGGGCCTTGGCCTTGGTGGGCGGCGTCATCCACTCCAGCTTCTCGATGCGCTCCTTCATGCTGGCGCGCACGTCCTCCACCAGCAGCAGCGAGCGCCGCTGCGCCTCGGGCGAAAAGGCGCGGGCGACGAAGAGCTCGCCCAGCGCCAGTGCGACCGGCTCGCCTCCCGTGCGGCCGCCGATCTGCTGGATGACGTCCTCCGTTCGCGGCGCAGGCGCCTGCAAGCCGGTGATGGCCTTGCCGCGGTACTCGAAGGATGCGTTGGCATAGGCCTTGGGCAGGCGCGGCGCGGCGGTGTCCAGCACGCGCAGGGCCAGGTAGCTGCGCCAGACCTCCAGCGGCGTCTCGGCGGCCAGCCTGGCGACGCGGGTGGCGAACTCCGGCTGGCTGATGAGCAGGCGCTGCGGCAGCTTGGCGCCAGCCGTCAGCACGGCGAGATAGCTCTGCCAGTCCAGCCCCGGCGCCGCGGCGGTCAGCTCTACCGGCGTCATCGGGTTGTAGTTGGCGTTGGGGTCGCGCAGCCTGGCGCGCTCGCGGGAGACCTCGGCCAGCTGGGTTTCGAAGGCCAGCAGCGCGTCGAGTTCGGCATCGCCCGCCGGTCGGCCGGAGGCGCTCAGCAGCGTTTGCGTATAGCTGCGATAGGCGGCGCTGAGGCCCCGGGTGCGCTCGTCGCTGCGGAAGTAGTCATCCCGGTCCGGCAAGCCCAACCCGGCCTGGCTGAGCACCAGCACGTTGCGCCGCGTGTCCTTGCGGTCGGGCTGCACGGCCCAGGCCAGCGGCGCGGCCAGGCCACCGCGCGCCAGCAGTGCAAGCAGGGCGGGCAGGTCCTCGCGGCGCTGCAGCGCGTCGATGCGATTCAGCAGCGGCGTGACCGACGTCAGGCCACGCGCCTCGATGGCCAGCTCGTCCATGCCGCTGGCGTAGTAGGCGGCAATCAGCTTGAGGCCGGGCGTGGTCTGCAGCGCCGGCTTGTCGGCCAGCTCCTTGAGCGCGCGGTTCAGCAGCTCGTCGTTGGCCTGGCGCAGTTGCTCAAAGCTGCCGATGCGGGCGCGGCTGGGAGGCAGCTCGGCCGCTGCCTCCCAGTTGCCGTTGACGAAGGCATAGAAGTCGTCGCAGGGCTGGACGTCCTTGGACAGGCCGCTCAGGTCGAGGGCAGGTGAGAGCGTGGGGGCGGCAGCGAGGCCGAGCAGGGTCGCTGCGAGGGCCAGGCGGTGGCGAGGGAAGCTGGGCATGGGGGGTGGTGCGCAGAGCGATGGAAGGCGCTGATTAGAGCGCTGCAAACCTGCGCTGACCGGAAGACACGGGACGCAGCCAGGGGTTTCCACTCGGGCCGGCCGTGGATCTGAGGGACACTCTCGGCATGCCCGCGCCCACCGAGATCACCGTCCATCAGCAATCCCGCGCGCTGGAGATTGCCTTCGATGATGGCGCGCGTTTTCGCATCCCCTTCGAGCTGATGCGCGTCTACAGCCCCTCGGCCGAGGTGATGGGCCACGGCCCGGGCCAGGAGACGCTGCAGACCGGCAAGCGGGAGGTCGTCGTCACCGGCCTGGAGCCGGTCGGCCACTACGCCGTGCGGCCCGAGTTCTCTGACGGCCACGCCAGCGGCCTGTTCACCTGGGACTACCTCTACAAGCTCGGCAGCCAGCAGGACGCGCTGTGGCGCGACTATGAGGCCCGCCTCGCCGCCGCCGGCAAGAGCCGCGACGACGCCATGCCGGTCAAGGGCGGCGGCAGCTGCCATTCACACTGAATCCTTCCATGAGCCAAACCCATTTCGGTTTCAGCACGGTCGACGAAAACGAGAAGGCCAGCAAGGTCCGCGGTGTCTTCGACTCCGTCGCGTCCAAGTACGACCTGATGAACGACCTCATGTCGGCCGGCCTGCACCGGGCCTGGAAGGCCTACACCGTGCAGGTGGCCAACCTGAAGCCGGGCGAGCGCGTGCTGGACATCGCCGGCGGTACCGGTGACTTGGCGCGGGCCTTTGCCCGCAAGGTCGGTGAGACCGGCGTCGTCGTCCACACCGACATCAACGAAGCCATGCTGCGCCAGGGCCGCGACCGCCTGCTGGACGAGGGCCTCATCCTCCCCACCAGCCTGGCCGACGCCGAGAAGTTGCCCTTCAAGAGTGAGAGCTTCGACCTCGTCGCCGTCGCCTTCGGCCTGCGCAACATGACGCACAAGGACCTGGCCCTGGCCGAGATGTGCCGCGTGCTCAAGCCCGACGGCCGCCTGCTGGTGCTGGAGTTCTCTCGCATCGCCGAGCCGCTGCGCAAGCCCTACGACTGGTACTCCTTCAACATCCTGCCCAGGCTTGGCTCGCTGTTCGCCGGTGATGCCGAGAGCTACAAGTACCTGGCCGAGTCCATCCGCATGCATCCCGACCAGGCCACGCTCAAGGCCCTGATGAAGACGGCCGGCTTCGGCCATGTGGACGTGCACAACCTCAGTGCGGGCATCGTCGCACTGCACGCCGGCATCAAGTGCTGATGTGAGCCCCTCGCCCAACCTCGCATCGCTGAACGCGAGCGAGTCTGGTCGGTCCCCCGCGGGGACGGCGATGCTCGCAGCATCGAGCCGCGAGCACATCGCCTAGGCGGGCCGGCTTGGGAGCGGCCCGGCGCTAGGCCCGCCGAAGTCCCGCTGGCCGCGCACCGTTTCATCAGTTCTTAGTTTTGCTATCCCCCAAGAACGTGGGGGTCGGGGAACTTGTCCCTTGAAACTGCTCTAACTGCGGGTTTGGCCCACTTTTATACGGGACAAGACCCCCATAGAAGCGACATATCCGGCCGCTACACTCGTCGGCTCTTCAGGGCCTGGACCCCTTCTACGCACAACAAGGACATCGAAAAGATGGCAAAGCGACTGATCAACTCCCGCGCTTCGTTGCTGGCCGCCGTTACGGCCGCCGTGCTGCTGGCGGCCTGTGGTGGTGACAAGGGCGACAAGGCTTCCCAGACGGCCGCCAAGGTCAACAAGGAAGAGATCACCGTTCACCAGATCAACTTTGTGCTGCAGCGCCAGCCGGGCCTCAAGCCCGAGCAGGCCGAAGCCGCGAGCCGCCAGGTGCTGGAGCGTCTGGTCGACCAGGAACTCGCCGTGCAGAAAGCCCAGGAGCAGAAGCTCGACCGCGACCCGCGCGTGGTGCAGCAGATCGAGGCCGCCAAGCGCGAAATCATCGCCCGCGCCTATGTCGAGCGCGTCGGCGAGTCGGTCGCCAAGCCTAGCAACGACGAAATCTCGAAGTATTACGTCGAGAAGCCGGCCCTCTTCAAGGAGCGCCGCGTCTACAGCCTGCAGGAGCTGCAGATCGAGGCCAAGCCCGAGCAGTTCGCGGCGCTGCGCGCCAAGCTGGCTGAAGCCAAGAGCCTCAATGAATTCGCCGAATACCTGAAGACCAACGACTTTCGCTTCACCGGCAACCAGGCTGTGCGCGCCGCCGAGCAGCTGCCGCTCGCCAGCGTGGACACCATTGCCCGCATGAAGGACGGCGACTCCATGGTCAGCCCGTCGGCCAACGGCCTGACGGTGCTCTTCCTCGTCGGCTCGCGCAGCCAGCCGGTCGACGAAGCCCGCGCCCGCCCGGCTATCGAGGCCTTCCTGCTGAACCAGCGCAAGACCGAGGCCGTGCAGAAGGACATCAAGGCGCTGCGCGAGAGCTCCAAGATCGAGTACGTCGGCAAGTTCGCCGAGCCCGCGCCAGCGGCTGCGTCCGCCCCCGCTCCTGCACCCGCGCCAGTCGCCTCCGAGGCGCCCGCGCAGGTTGTGGCTCCCGCTCCGGCCGCCAGTGGCCTGGATCCTGCTTCCATCTCCAAAGGCATGGGCCTGAAATGAAGATGACGATGATGATGCGACTTCCTCAACTACTTCTCGCCGTTGCGCTCGGCCTGAACACCTTGGGTGTGCAAGCGCAGACGGGTGCTTCCGGTACGGCAGCGGCTGCCGCTGCCTCTGCTGAATACCGTCTCGGCTCGGGCGACGTCATCCGCATCGTCATCTACCAGAACCCCGACCTGACTCTGGAGACCCGTGTCTCCGAGTCGGGCGTCGTCAGCTTTCCGCTGCTCGGCAACATCCGCATAGGCGGGCTGGGTATCAGCGCCGCCGAGAAGCTCATCGCCGACGGCCTGAAGAGCGGCAACTTCGTCAAGTCGCCCCAGGTCTCGCTGACGCTGCTGCAGGTCAAGGGCAACCAGGCCAGCGTGCTGGGCCAGGTCAACCGCCCGGGCCGCTACCCCATCGAGACGGCCGACATGCGCCTCACCGACCTGCTGGCCAACGCCGGCGGCGTGGCCACCACCGGCGGCGACCAACTGATCCTCAGCGGCACCCGCAACGGCAAGCCCTTCCGCATGGAGATCGACCTGCCGGGCGTCTTCAGCGCCAACCAGAACCGCGCCAATGACGTGCTCATCCAGAACGGCGACGTCCTCTGGGTCGACCGTGCGCCCATCGTCTATATCTACGGCGAAGTGCAGCGCCCGGGCCAGATGCGGCTGGAGCGCGGCATGACGCTGATGCAGGTCCTTGCCGCGGGTGGTGGACTGAACCAGCGCGGCACCGAGCGCGGCATCCGCGTGCACCGCAAGGGTGCCGACGGCAAGGTCCAGGTCTTGCAGCAGGCCATGGACGACAACATCCGAGATGGAGACGTCGTCTTCGTCAAGGAAAGCCTGTTCTGACCCGGGGCCAAGCATGACCTTTCGCCAATTCCTCTCCATCCTGGTCGCACGCAAGCGGCTCTTCATCGCCGTGCTGCTGGGTGTCCTGATCCCGGCCTTGGTGCTGAGCTTCGTGCTGCCCAAGCGCTACACCGCAGCGGCCAGCGTCGTCGTCGACGTCAAGCCTGACCCGCTGTCCGCCATTGCCTACCAGTCGTTGATGACGCCAGGCGTCATCGCCACGCAGATTGACATCCTCTCCAGCGACCGCGTTGCCCGCCGCGTCGTGCGCAGCCTCAAGCTCGCCGAGGTGCCGCAGATCCGCCAGCAGTGGAGCGACGACCAGAACGGCCAGGGCGATATCGAGAGCTGGCTGGTCGAGCGCCTGCAGAAGGACCTCGACGTCAAGCCGGGCCGCGAGAGCAGCGTGATCAACGTGTTCTACAAGGCGCCGGATCCCCGCTTCGCCGCCGCGCTGGCCAACGCCTTCGTGCAGGCCTACATCGACACCTCCGTCGAACTGCGCGTCGACCCGGCCAAACAGTACAGCACCTTCTTTGACGTCCGCGCCAAGGAAGCCCGCGAGCTGCTTGAGAAGGCGCAGAACAAGCTTAGCGCCTTCCAGAACGAGCACGGCCTGCTCATGTCGGACGAGCGCCTGGATGTCGAGACACAGCGCCTGAACGAACTCTCCAGCCAGCTCGTCATGACGCAGTCGCTGTCGGCCGAAGCCACCAGCCGGCAGGCCCAGGCCACCGCCGGCTCGGGCGACAAGATGCAGGAGATCAGCAGCCATCCGGTGGTTGCCGCCTTGCGCGCCGACCTGTCGCGCTCCGAGGCGCGGCTGCAGGAAATCAGCTCGCGCCTGGGCGACAAGAACCCCCAGGTCCTCGAACTTCAGGCCAACATCAACGAGCTGCGCAATCGCCTCGACGCCGAGGTCAAGCGCTTGACGGCCGGTGTCAGCGTCAGCGGCACCATCAGCCGTCAGCGCGAAGCGCAGACGCGGGCCGAACTGGAAGCGCAGCGCGCCAAGGTGATGCGTCTCAAGCAGGTGCGCGACGAAGGTGCCGTCATCACGCGCGACATTGAGAACGCTCAGCGCAACTACGACAACATCATGCAGCGCCAGTCGGTCACCAGCATCGAAAGCCAGGCCACGTCCAGCAACGCCAGCCTGCTCACCTCCGCCTCCGCGCCCATCGAAGCCTCCTTCCCCAAGATCCCGCTCAACATCGCGTTGGGCCTCTTCGTGGGCGGCCTGCTCGCCATCGGTGTCGTCATGGCGGCCGAGCTGCGTGACCGCCGCGTCCGCGAGATCGAAGATGTGCGCGAGCTCCTCGGCCTGGCCGTGATTGGCGTTCTTCCCGGCCCCAAGACCAAGGGCTCCACGAGCGGCGTGCAGCGCCAACGCCTGCTGGGCAACAGCAGCTCGTCCCCCAAAGCCGCCTGACGAATCGATCATGCAACATCACATGAGCAGCCAATCCGCCGAAGACATCCGTCCCACGGCCCTGCATGACCGTTCCATCGGCGACATCATTGCCGAGGCCAACAAGCTCACCACCGAGCAGGTTGAACGCATCCTGGCACACCAGAAGAGCCACGGGCTGCGCTTCGGCGAAGCCGCCGTCTCCCTCGGCCTGGCCAAGGGCGAGGACGTGCTCTGGGCCCTGAGCCAGCAGTTCCACTACCCCTATGCAGCCGGTGGTGGCCCCGCTTCGAGCGACGAGCTGGTGCTGTCCAACAAGCCCTTCAGCGACCAGGCCGAGGCCTTCCGCGTGTTGCGCAGCCAGATCAACATGAAGCTGTACTCGGCAGATGCTCCCCGCCGGGCACTGGCCGTCATCAGCGCCAACGACGGCGACGGCAAGACGTTTTTCGCCGCCAACCTCGCCATCGCCTTCAGTCAGCTGGGTGGCCGCACGCTGCTCGTCGACGCCGACATGCGCAGCCCGCGTCAGCACGAGATCTTCGGCCTGGACAACGGCTCCGGTCTGTCGGGCATCCTGTCTGGCCGCTCCGAGACCAATGTCATCCGCCCGGTGCGCGACCTGCCCAGCCTGTTCGTCATGCCCGTGGGTACCCTGCCGCCCAACCCGACCGAACTGGTCGAGCGCCCGGCGTTCGCGCTGCTGATGCGCGAGCTGGTGGCCAAGTTCGACCACGTCATCGTTGACACACCCGCTGCCGTGCACGGCGCCGACTACGCCGTCATCTCTGCCCGCTGCGGCGCCGCGCTGGCACTGGCCCGCAAGGGCAACACGCGTGTGTCTGCATTGCAGGACCTGGTTGGTGCGCTGGGCAACACGCCCACCGAGCTGGCCGGCGTTGTGCTGAACGAGCACTGAAGTGCCCGCCCTGGAGGTTCCGATGGTTGCGGCGCGCGACAGCCGAATGGCGCTGACCCCGTGGCTTGTGGCGGGCCTGGGTGTGCTTGCCCTGTATGTGCCGACGCTGGTCAGCCTGTTCAGCACCATCTGGGCTTCCGATGCCCAGGGGCATGGCCCGATCGTGCTGGGCATCAGCATCTGGCTGATCTACAAGCGCTGGCCGCAGCTCATGGACACCAGCCTGTCCAACCCCAGCCCTGTGCTGGCCTGGGCGCTGCTCATCGTGGCGGGTGCGCTCTACGCGCTCGGTCGCTCGCAGGGCATCTGGATCTTCGAAGTGGGTTCGGCCGTGATGGTCGTGAGCGGCATCGTGCTGCTGCTGCGGGGCCCGGCGCAGTTGCGCGTCATCGCCTTCGCCCTTTTCTTCATGTTCTTCATGATCCCGTTGCCGGGTGCCATCGTCGATGCGCTGACGCAGCCCATGAAGATGGCCGTCTCCTACGTGGCCGAGAACCTCCTGCACGCGCTGGGCTACCCCATCAGCCGCAGCGGCGTCATCCTGCAGATCGGCCCCTATCAGCTGCTCGTCGCCGACGCCTGCGCCGGCCTGCACACCCTTTTCACGCTCGAAGCCCTGGGCCTGCTGTACATGAATCTGGTGCGGCACAGCTCTCTATTCCGCAACATCACCCTGGCCATCCTCATCGTCCCGATCAGCTTCGCCGCCAACGTCATCCGCGTCTGCGCGCTGACCCTCATCACCTACTACTTCGGCGACGAGGCCGGCCAGGGCTTCCTGCATGGCTTTGCCGGCATGGTGCTGTTCCTGAGCGCGCTGATGCTCATCATCGCCACCGACGGCGTGCTGCGCATCGGCACCCGTCGAGTCAAGCCTTCGGAGGCCGCATGAGCGAGGTGACGTTGAACCCACTGAATCCGGTCGACCGTCAGACACGCCGTGCTGCACTGGCGACGCTGCTGATGGGCGGTGCCGCCCTCGCAGCTTGGCGGCTTACGCCGACGCAGCGCATGGCGACGCTTCACGGCGAACTGAGCCTTGAGGCGCAGATCCCCAAACAGTTCGGCGACTGGCAGCTGGACACAAGCGTTGTTGGTGGCGTGGTGAACCCGCAGCAGGAAGAGTTGCTCAAGCAGCTCTACAGCCAGATCTTGTCCCGGACTTACGTCAACAGCCGCAGTCAGCGCGTCATGCTGTCGATCGCCTATGGCAATGACCAGCGCGACGGCCTGCAACTGCATTACCCCGAGATCTGCTATCCGGCTCAGGGCTTCCGCCTTGCCAGCAACCGCAAGGTTGACCTTCAACTGGCCGGCCTGACGATCCCGGCGCGGCGCCTGGAAACCGTCTTTGGCAATCAACGCTACGAGCCCGTCACCTACTGGACGGTCATCGGCGAGACCGCCGTGCGCGGCGGCACCGACAAGAAGATCGCCGAGATGCGCTACGGGTTTCGCGATCTCATTCCCGATGGGCTGCTGTTCCGCGTTTCCTCCATCGACCGGGACACGACCGCCGCTCTCGCGCTTCAGGACCAGTTCGCCGCCACCCTGCTGGCGGCAGTGACGGATGCCGTTCGTGCCCGCATCGCTGGTGTCGACCGTATCGACTGACCCGCGCCCCGTTTCACCATCCGCTTCCTACGCAACCCCGGCCCAGGCCGCTGCCGTGTCCTCGCATGTCTATCGTCCGCAACCTCGCCCTGATGGGGACCAGCACGGCCATGCGCCTGGGCTTCGGCATGCTGACCTTCGTCGTCATGGCGCGCGTGCTCGGCCCGGCGCAATTCGGCGTGCTCATGCTCTGGTTGTCCGTGGCGACGCTGCTCGCACTGCTGGCCAACTACGGCCTGACGCCCTATCTGCTGCGTGAAATCGGCGCCGCGCCAGAGAGCGCGCCGCAGGTCATGGCCGAGGTGCTGTCGGCCAAGCTGCTGCTGACCGCTGGCATCCTCATCCTGGCCATCGCCGCGTTGCCCTTGCTCGATGCCGGCAGCCGCGCCGTCTTCCTGCTGTTGCTGGGCGCTCAACTGGCCGACGCGCTAACTGAATTCCTCAACGTCGGCTTCCGCGCCACCAACCGCTTTGGCCACGAAACGCGCATCGCCTCGCTCGCCGTGCTGCTGCAGTTCAGCATCGTTGCGCTGCTTCTGTGGTGGCAGCCCACGCCGCTGATGGCGGCCACGGCTTTCCTTGTTTCGCGCCTGGCCGTGCTGCTGGTCACCTGGCTGGCGCAGCGCCGCTATTTCGCCTCGCTGCGGCCAGCCGCTCCCGCGCAGGCCTGGGCACGGCTGCTGGCCACCCGTTCCTACGCTGTCGACTTCGGGCTGCAGAGCCTGCTAGGCCAAGTCGACAGCATCGTCCTGAATCACTTCGTCGGCACCGCCGCCGTAGGTCTCTACCAGGCTGGCATGCGCCTGTTCAACGGTGGCGCGCAAGCGGCCGGCGTGCTCGCCAACGTCTTCCTGCCCCGGGCCGCAGCCGCCGCCGAAGCGAAGGACGGCGGCCACGGCCTGCGCCGCGAATCGTCTCGCGTGCAGTGGGCGTTCGTCGGCTTCGGCCTGGTCTTCGGCCTTGCACTCTGCGGCTTGGCCGAGCCCCTGGTTCGCCTGCTTTTCGGCGCGCAATACCTTGGGTTGATCGACGTGCTGCCCTGGTTCGGCCTGCTCTTCTTCGTGCGATTTTTTGCCTCGTCCTGGGGCGTGCTGCTGACGTCGGCGGGTGCCCAGCGCTTTCGGGCAGCCATGAACGCCGTGCACTGGACCGTCATCGGCGCGCTCAGCGTGGTGCTCGTGCCTCGGTTCGGCCTCATCGGCTGGCTGATCTCGCTCACGGTGGGCAACGCCTTGCTTGCGACCGCCTACGTATGGCGCGGCCGCCAGCTCTCGGGCGCCGGCTGGCGCCAACCGGCCCTGGCCATGCTTGCCCTGGCCGGTTTCTTGCCTTTTCTCCATGTGCCGCGCTGACTGCGGCTGGACCCACGTTTTGATGCCCCTCCATGTCCGCTGAAGGCTCGCTGATCCCCAACATCGTGCAAAACGGCCTGTGCTCCGGCTGTGGTCTGTGCGAGGCCGTCGCCGACCCCGGCGTCATCCAGATGCGCATCAGCAGCGAAGGCTATCTGCGGCCTAAGCAGCATGCCCCGCTCAGCGCCAGCCAGGCCCGCGTAGTGGCCGATGCCTGCCCCGGCGCACACGTCGAGCATGCTCCTGCCCGCGACGGCACCCCGGCACCTGCCTACCACCCGCTGTGGGGCCCCCTCGTCGGCGTGCGCGCCGGCCATTCGCTCGATGCAGAAATCCGCCGCCAGGGCTCCTCCGGCGGCGGCATCTCTGCCGTGGCCGCCTGGCTGCTCGAAAGCGGGCAGGTCGACTTCATCGCCCAGATCGCCGTCAGCCGTGACGACCCGCTGCGCAACGACCTCCAGGTCAGCACCACGCGGGCCGACATCCTGGCGGCCGCCGGGTCCCGCTATGCACCATCGGCCCCGCTCGCCGGCCTGCGCCAGCTGCTTGAGCGCGGCCAGCGCTTCGCCTTCGTCGGCAAGCCCTGCGACGTCGCCGCCCTGCGGCGCTACGGCCTGCACGACCCGCGCGTGGGCGAGCTCGTCGTGGCCATGATCTCCTTCATGTGTGCCGGCATCCCCAGCCTGCACGGCACGCACGAGCTGCTCACCAAGCTCGGCGCTGACCGCAAGCAGCTGAAGAGCTTCCGCTACCGTGGCGACGGCTGGCCCGGCATGGCCCGCGCCGTGCAGCACGACGGCCAAGTCTTCGAGACCGACTACAACAGCTCCTGGGGCACGGTGTTGAACCGGCACCTGCAGTTCCGCTGCAAGATCTGCCCCGACGGCACCGGCGAGTTCGCCGACATCGTCTGCGCCGATGCCTGGTACGGCAAGGACGGCTACCCCGACTTCGCCGAGCGCGACGGCCGCAGCCTCATCCTCAGCCGCACTGCCGTTGGCGAAAGCCTCGTGACCCGCGCCATGGCCGCCGGTGCGCTGGCTGCCGACACGCTGCCCGCCGACGACATCGCCCGCATGCAGCCCTATCAGGTCAACCGCAAGCAGATGGTGCTCGGGCGCGTCATCGCGACCTGGCTGGCCCGGCGGCAGGCACCGCGCTACCGGCGCCTGGCCCTGCTGCGCAACGCGCTGAACGCCCGCAAGATCGAATGGTTAAGAAATGCGTGGGGAACTTTCCGCCGCGCCAAAGGTGAGTCCCTGTGAACGTGAACGAGAACAAATCCGCATCGCTCCCCGCCGCCCCCAAGCGGCTCGTGACTGTCGGCCTCATGTGGCATTCGCTCGGGTCCGGCAACCTCGGTGTCGGCGCGCTGACCGAATCCAACATCGCCATCGTGCGCAGCGTGGCCGAGGAGCTTGGCCTGCGCGTGCGCTTCGTCGTGCTGGGCACGAGCGACGCCACCGTGCCCGAACTTGCAGCTGAACTGGCGGCGGCGGGGCATGAGCTGCAGGTGCGCCGCATCCGCGTCTTCCGCAACGAGTTCCGTGACGCCGTGCGCGCTTGCGACCTCGTGCTCGACATCGGCGAGGGTGACAGCTTTGCCGACATCTACGGCCTCAAGCGCTTCCTGTTCTATTGGTACAGCAAGAACATCGTCTGCTCGGTAGGCAAGCCCCTGATCCTCTCGCCGCAGACCATCGGCCCCTTCGACGGCGGCATCGCCCGCCTGCTGGCGCGCCAGGTGATGAAGCGCTGCGCCCGCGTCTTTGCCCGCGACAACCTGTCCAGTGCCTACCTCAGGGAACTCGGCACGACCGGCAACGTGGACGAAGCGATCGACGTTGCCTTCCGGCTGCCTTTCACGCGCCCGCCGCGGGTGGACGATGGTAAGGCTCGCGTCGGCATCAACGTGTCAGGCCTGCTTCTCAACGGCGGCTACACCGGCAACAACCAGTTCGGCCTAAGCATCGACTACGCCGCGACGATGCGCGAGCTGTTGCGCCAGCTCACGGCCCAGCCCGATGTGGAGGTGCATCTCGTCAGCCATGTGATCGAGCCGCACATGCCTGTTGAAGACGACGTGGCAGCCGCTCGGCGCCTGGCAGCCGAGTTTCCTGGCGTCGTGGTGGCCCCGGCCTTCTCGCGCCCCTCGGAGGCCAAGTCCTATATCTCGGGCATGGACTACTTCACTGGCGCACGCATGCACGCCTGCATTGCCGCCTTCTCCAGCGGTGTGCCCGTTATCCCTATGGCTTACAGCCGCAAGTTCAACGGCCTGTTCGGAACGCTGGGCTATTCGCATGTAGCTGACTGCAAAAAGGATTCTGATTCAGCCATTTTGCAGAAACTGGTGAGCGGCTTCCATGGCCGCGCGAGTTTGAAATCTGATGTGGCGGCAGCGCTTCAGCAGGTCGAGTCGCGGATTGCGCGGTACGAAAACGTACTCAGGGAAAGTCTAAGGACGCTTCTATGAATATGAAACTGGCCCTTCCGGGAAAACGCCCATTCCTTCAAGGGCTGTTTAAGACTGCAAAGTATGGCGCGCTTCTGCTATTCACAGTGATTTGTGGGGCGGCGATAGTGGTGTTGCCGCCCGGTTTGACCGTGCGTCTCTTTGCCGTCATGGCGGTAGCGGCGTTCTTGTTATTTGCTTGGGCATATCCGTCTCTGCCTAATCGAACGGCGCCATACTCTATTTTGCGTGCTGCGGCTGCAATGTTATTGATACTGGCAACTATCTGGCCGCAGTATGTTTTTCTGTCGGTTTCGTCGTTGCCTAGAGTTAATCCTTTCACTCTTGCGAGTTTCTTGTTTCTTGCATTTTTGTTGGTCGTATTCTTGCATTACCGCCAATTCGCGTTACAAATGCGCACGGCATTGGCCGGTGTCAGGGGAATGTTGCTCATCTATGCAATGTGGATGATTTGGCGCGTATTTTCGTCGATGACCGCTGACTTTGCGTTGTCTAGAGTTCTCGAAATAGTTCGCGAGTTCATTTTTATTCATTCAGGATTTTGGATTGCTCTTGTATTGGCTACCCGGCAGGGATGGAGGTCGCGGATTGTCGGGCTGATAGTGCTGGCAACATTTATTGTTGCGGCTGCCGGTGTGATTGAGGCCATCGAACAACGCAATCGATTTGCCGCATTTGCAGTTGCGGATGAAGAAGGCCAGGTTGGCTCTGTACTGGCAAATATTGCTTCGGATAAACTGAGAATGGGGGCTTATCGTGCGCAATCTGTTTTTGGTCATCCAATATTGTTCGGCCAATATCTTGGTGCGGTGTGCCCTATTTTGGTTGTTGCGCTGATAGTCAAGCGAGGAATCCTCTGGAGACTGGCTATTGCAACGGTTGGTGCGCTATGCCTCGTTGGTATATGGAAGTCTGGCTCCCGCTCAGGAATGTTGGCGATAATTATTTCAATGGCGACTTTTTTGGTGCTTTTCTGGTGGCGCACCATAAAATATTCGGCAGTGTTTCGCGGGCTAGCGATTGCACTTGTGCCTGTACTAATTTTTGGCGCAGCGGCGGGTGGCTTAGTCGTACAAGAAATGGTTCTTGGTAAGAGTCAAAATGAAGCATCAAGCACAAGCACTCGAATCATTCAGCTGAATGCTGCACTCTCAGCGGCCTCTGAGAACCCCTTGATTGGCTATGGACAGGGCTCCGCAACAGCCATTGCCGGTGTAGTCGGGGCGGGAAATGCGCTGACGATGGACATCTTCTATGTGTCCCTGCTTTTGGATTCGGGCTTTATAGGTATGGCCCTGTTCTTGGCGTTGGCTATATGGGTGGTTGGCGGGCTGATATCGCGTGGCATTGGTCGCACGGATGAATCAGGGATTTTTGCTTGCGCGCTTGCAGCCGTCAGTGTGTCAGTGCTGGTGACCTTGTCAGGCGTTGCGATTCCTCAAAACCTCTATCTGGTTTTCTTGTCTTTCGGGGTTCTGGCGGCGTTGAACAATGAAAAAGATGAGCCAAGCGCCGGCCAAACTTGAATGGATCGAAACACTTCGCTATCCGCTGATGGTTGGCGTTGTGATGGTCCATGCCTACGACCCTGTTCGATCTGCTGATCAGATGCTCTCACTGCAGGGGCGGAGTGAGTCTGCGGATGCGGTGATGTATTACATATCCCAAGTTTGGGCGCGCTTGGGGGTGCCGGCCTTTTTTCTTTTTGCGGGTTTCTTCTTTTTGAAGGCGACGCATGACGCCGGATTTGGCGAGTGGTACTCTCAGCTGAAGAAGCGGTTTAGAACCCTTTTCGTGCCATTCGTATTGTGGAGCTGCTTGATTTTCTCGGCTTACTATGCGGGCCAGTTATTCGGTGTTGTTCCTGTGGGGCGGCTTGGGGATTTGTCTCGGCTTGATATCCCTGGCGTGTGTGCTGTCTTCTTTGGGGTTGGGCGAAGCCCTGTTGTTTATCAGTTTTGGTTCCTCAGGGATTTGATGATTTGTTTGGTACTGTCTTTGCCGCTGATCTTTCTGCGGCGTGATATCTTTTGTTTGTTTGTCGTTATTGTAGGTGTGGCTTGGTTCGCTGGCGTTGGGGGACATTGGACGCCTTCGAGCGCGTCAATTTTCTTTTTTTGCCTGGGAGGGCTTTGGGCCATTTTCAGAGAGCACCTTAGTTGGCGTGTTCCGTCATGGTTGGTATTGTCAGTCTTGATGTGTTTGTCATTGATTGACGTGATATGTCGGGCAAGTCCATATTCGGAATACATTCACCGTGTCTTTTTGTTGGTCGGCATTGCTTCTTTGTATCCGGCAGGTAGTTGGTTGACGCAAACGCAATGGCTGGCCTCCGGCCTCAAGAGACTTGGTGCGACTGCATTTTTCCTGTACGCGGCGCATGAGCCGATGCTGACAATGTTTAAGAAGTTTGCATTTGCACAGCGTCAATGGCAGGGGGGCTTTGAGATCGTTTTTATCTACTTGATGCCGGCTGTGATAACGGTTTTTATTTGCGGTATCGCTTATAAGTTTTTTTCGGTGACGGCTCCCCGTATTCTCTCGATATCAACAGGGGGCAGGAATTGAAGCCTCCCGATAGTGCGAGTCAAGTTGTTGTGCTGCTGAACTGGAACGGATGGCGCGACACCATCGAATGCCTGGACAGCCTGTTCGCCGAGGGCGCCACGCCGTGCCGTGTGCTGGTTTGCGACAACGCCTCTCGCGATGACTCCGTTGCCCGGATTCGCGCCTGGGCCGAGGCCCGCTTTGGTCACGCCTATGCACACTTGGCGCGTGCCGACGTGGACGCGGGTGCCCCGTTGGATGACGGCCTGCGTTTTGCGCTGATCGAGAACGGCGGCAACCTCGGGTTCGCCGCCGGCAATAACGTGGGCATTCGTCTCGCGTTGCGCGACCCGCGCTGTGCCTATGTCTGGGTGCTCAATAACGACACCGTCGTGCAGCCTGACGCGCTCGGTCTTGCCGTTCAGCGCATGGAAGCCGATGCCGGCCTTGGCCTGTGCGGGTCGACCCTGGTCTATTTCGACGAGCCGGACAAGGTGCAGGCGCTGGGTGGCGCCACCTACTCCCGCTGGAGCGGACGGTCTCGCCACGTAGGCGCCTTCTTGCCCCGCAGCGAGGTACCGGGCGATGGCACCCCGTTCGAGGCGCAGTTCTCCTATGTGGTGGGCGCGGCAATGCTCGTCAGCCGAGCATTCCTGGAGCAGGTCGGGCTGATGCAGGAGGACTATTTCCTCTACTACGAAGAGATTGACTGGGCCACACGTGGCGCTGGCCGCTTCCGTCTTGGCTATGCGCCGGGCAGTGTCGTGCTGCACAAAGAGGGCGCCTCTATCGGCACGTCGGCCAGCGGTGGGTCGCCGCTGTCGGTCTATTTCCTCTTTCGCGCCAGGCTGCGGTTCTGCTGGCGCTTCCATCGGCCGTTTGTGTTCAGCGTGATCTGTGCCAGCCTGCTTGACGTTGCGAAGCTCGCTCGTCGTCGGCGTTGGCCTCAGGTCGTGGCGGCACTGCGTGGGCTGATGCAACGGCCGCGCCCCCTCCTGCGATGAAGATTCTTTGCATCACTAATGACTTGCCCGTACCTGCGAACAACGGGGGGCGGGTGGATGTTTGGCGACGGCTGCAGGCCTTGCACCAAGCTGGCCACGACGTCGCCCTGCTGTGCTGGAACGACATCGGTCGTACGCCGGAGCTGACCGACGCAGAGCAAGCAGAGCTGCGAGCCGTTTGCGTCGAGGTGCGAGTGCAGGGGATCACGCGATCCCGGCCGGAAATACTACGGCGCTTCGCCCAACTGTGGCGCTGGCCGAGCCATGTGGCCGCGCGCTGGGTCACGTCTCGCGGCGCCGGCTTGCTGGCCTGGGCGCGTGGCTTCGCGCCCGAACTGGTACTGCTGGACGGGTTGTATGGCGGTGCCGTGGCGCTGGATCTGGCCTCTCGGTTGAACGTGCCGATGGTCTATCGCTCGCACAACCTCGAGCACTTGTACATGACACGTCAACGCGAGCGCGAGCAACGCATGACGCGGCGCGTCGGGCTGTTGGCGAACTGCATTGGCCTGGAACGCTTCGAGCGGGCCGTCGTGACTCGCGCTGCGCTGGTGATGGATATCTCAATGGACGACGCCGAGTTCTGGCGCCGTGAAGGGCACCGACATGTGCGCTGGGTGCCCACATTGGTGGATGAAAAGTTCGTGCGTCGTCTGGCTGATGCGCCGGTGAGCAAGCCATGGGATGTCCTGTACTTCGGCAACCTGAACACGCCCAACAACGTCGAAGCGCTGGGCTGGCTGGTCGAGCGTGTACTTCCAAGGCTTGGGCAACCGCATCTCCGGCTTGCAGTGGCGGGGTCGCGCCCGACGGAGGCAGTCCGGGCACTGCTGGCTACAGAGCCTCGTATCACTTTGATCGAGAACCCCCCGGACATGGCTGCCGTGATCGGGCAGGCACGCATTCTCGTCAATCCAATGCTGGCTGGCAGTGGCGTGAACTTGAAAAGCGTGGAGATGCTTTTCACCGAGGCGGCTTTGATCAGCACGTCCGTGGGAGTCAAGGGCTTGCCCGAGGCGGCGCGCGCATGCTTTGAGGTGGCCGACGAACCCGAGGCGTTCGCCGGCGCCATCAGCCAGGCGCTGGAACTGCCCCGCCGGTTGGATGGCAGACAGGCCGCCCGCCAAGCCTTTTCGGCGGCCACCCTGCTTGACGCCATCGGCAGCGTCCGCGTTCGTGTGGAGCAAGCCGCGTGACCCCTGGCGCCCCTATTTCAAACGTCGATACAGATATGCGTGTTCATGCTCGAGCCGCGGCGGGGAGTGGGCCGGGTGGCGGGGCGAATCGCCGTCATGTCCTTTTCATTCACCAGTCTGCGGAGCTTTATGGTTCCGACAAGGTTCTGCTGTATCTGGTTTCCGAACTGCTGAACCGTGATTTGGTCTGGCCGGTCGTTGTCTTGCCTGAGAAAGGCGATCTTCTGGATGCACTGCTCGCAGCGGGCGTTGAGACTCATGTCGCTGAGATTGCGAAGGTGAAGCGGTCCGTGTTCACGCCACTCGGGCTCATTGGCTTGATACGCAAGATCTCTTCTGCCATCAATGCCTATGACAGGATCGCCGCGGGCCGTGAAATCTCTCTGGTGCATTCCAATACGCTGGCCGTGCTTGCCGGCGCCGCATGGGCATGGCGGCGCGGCGTCAAGCATCTGTGGCACGTTCACGAAATCATTCTCACGCCGAGGCTCGTGAGCAAGGCTTTCCCATTGTTGGTGAAGCTGGCGTCCGACAAGGTCATGTCGAACTCCACGCTGACCGAGCAGTGGCTGTTGTCGCACCAGCCCGCGCTCAAGGAGAGGTCGGTTGTCGTTTTCAACGGGCTGCCGGACCAGCGCCCGGCCGACGCGTCAGCAGTGGCGGAGTTCCGCGCGATGACGGGGGCCAAGCCGCAGGATCTGTTGGTGGTATTGGCAGGCCGGCTGAATCATTGGAAGGGGCAAAGCCTCTTGATCGAAGCAGCGGCCCGGTTGAAGGTCCAGGGAAATCTGGGCGGCCTGCACCTGGCCATCGTTGGCGATGTCGCACCGGGGCAGGAGGCCATTCGTGCTGCGCTGGTAGAACAGGTCGCGCACGCAGATCTTGCCGGTGATGTCAGCTTCATCTCCTTCGTCAGGGATATACGCCCCGTCTGGCAGGCTGCGGCCATTGCCGTTGTTCCTTCCACGGAGCCGGAGCCTTTCGGCATGGTTGCCATCGAGGCCATGGCAGCTGGCGTGCCGGTTGTTGCAGCCGGCCATGGCGGGCTGCTGGATATCGTCGAGCATGAGCGATCAGGTCTGCTCTTTACCCCTCGGGATAGCGCAGCGCTTGCCGACGCACTGCTTCGCCTCGCGGCCGATCCGCAATTGCGCGAGCAACTCGGCGCTCAAGGGCGACGGAGACAACGAGAAATTTTCTCGTTGAGTAGCCAGATCGATTTCACCGAGCGGGTGTATCGCGATTTGCTGGCTGTGCATGCCTGAATGCGGATGGCAAAAAGAAACCGGGAGAGACCTTTGGGAAGCCGAGTATTGAGAATTCTGGGCACGCGTGGCGTGCCAGCCGCCCACGGCGGCTTTGAAACCTTCGCCGAGCAGCTGGCGCTGTATCTGGTGGGGCAGGGCTGGCGCGTCATCGTCTACTGCCAGGAGTCGGGTGTCGGCCCGGTCTTCGAGGATCGGTGGGAGGGCGTCGAGCGCGTGCACATCCCTGTGCAGGGCGATGGCCCCAAAAGCACCATCGTGTTCGACTGGCAGGCCACGATGCATGCCAGCCGCCACCGCGACCTCTGCCTGACCCTGGGCTACAACACCGCCATCTTCTGCGCGGTGCTGCGGCTCAAGGGCGTGCCCAACGTCATCAACATGGACGGCATCGAGTGGTCCCGCGCCAAGTGGGGGCCGGTGGCCAAGACCTGGTTCTGGCTCAACGACTGGGCCGGCTGTTGGCTGGGCAACCACCTCGTGGCCGACCACCCGGAGATCAAAGTCCACCTCAGCTCGCGCGTGCGGTCCGACAAGATCACCACCATCGCCTACGGTGCCGATCGCGTCTCCGCCATGCCCGATGACCCCGTGCGTGCACTGGGGCTGGAGCCCGGGCGCTACCTCACGCTGGTGGCCCGCGCCGAACCCGAGAACTCCATCCTGGAAGTGGTGAGCGGCTTCTCGCAGCGGCCGCGCGACATGCAGCTGGCCGTGCTGGGCAACTACAACGAGGCCAATGCCTATCACCGTGCTGTCAAGGCGGCGGCCGGGCCGGAGGTGCGCTTCCTGGGTGCCATCTACGACAAGCCCGTGGTGCAGGCGCTGCGCTTCCACAGTGCGGCCTATGTGCATGGCCATCAGGTGGGCGGCACCAACCCCTCGCTGGTCGAGGCGCTGGGCGCCGGCAACGCCGTGATTGCCCATGACAACCGTTTCAACCGCTGGGTGGCGGGAGAGGGAGCGCGCTACTTCGGCAGTGCTGAAGAGTTCGCGGCGGTACTGAACTCTGTATTGGAGGATCCAGCAGCATTGGCAGCGATGCGAGTCGCGAGTGTGCAGCGGTTTGATGACGGCCTGACTTGGAATGCCATCTTGAGTCAATACGAGCAGTTGCTGGTCAACGTCCAAAACGCCAATCGCGCCTGAGCTAGGGCCGTTCTGTACACCGGAGTTTGCGATGAGTAGTAAGCCGCACGCCGAATACTTTCCTGGAATCGATGGGTTGCGTGCCGTCGCGGTCCTGTCAGTGCTTTTGTTCCATCTGAATGCGTGGCTCCCGGCCGGGTTCGTTGGCGTCGACATCTTTTTCGTCATTTCAGGTTTTGTTGTCGCATCGGCGGCGGCGGACCTTCCGTCGACACGGTTTCGCAGCTTCGTCGCGGCGTTTTACGTACGGCGAGTCGTGCGCATCGCGCCGGCGCTGATCGCTTGTCTGTTAGCGACCATGCTTGTCATGGCAATGGTTGTTCCGGTTGCACCAGATGGCCGCCTGACGGAGTCGAACACCAAAACAGGTCTGGCCGCTTTTCTAGGGTTCAGCAATATCGTGCTGGCATCGGCCAGCAATGACTATTGGTCTCCCAGTGCCGAACTCAATCCGTTTACGCACACATGGTCGCTCGGAGTGGAGGAGCAGTTCTATCTGTTGTTCCCCTTTCTGTACTTCCTCTGGTTGCGCGGTTTCAGGCGTGCCGCCGCATTGGCTTTGGTAGTATTGCTTGCCTGCTCCGTCGGCGTTGCGATGCTGTGGGCTGGCAAGGGTCCGCTGGCGTTTTACTCCCTGGCATCACGGTTCTGGGAGTTGGGCGCTGGCGTCGCGCTGTTCTTCTCAAGGAACAAGTGGCGTTCACTTCTTGCCAATGCGCCCGCCATGGCGCGTGAGACGTTGGCTGTCTTCGCGGCTTTGGCTTTGGGCGCTAGCTTGCTGTGGACGGACAACCAAAGCTTTCCGTGGCCATGGGCGATGCTGCCTGTTGTGGCTACGGTGCTGCTCATCGCGGCGGCGGTTGCGACACCGCAGTCGTGGGTCAGCCGCGGCCTTGCATCAGGCCCTCTTGTCGCGGTGGGCAAGATTTCCTACTCGCTGTACCTCTGGCATTGGCCATTAATCGTGTTCTGCCGTTGGACTCTGGGCATGGAGTCCATCGCTGAGCGGCTGATCGTTGCTGTGTTGGCATTTGCATTTGCGATGGCGTCGTATCGTTGGATCGAGCAGCCAATGAGAAGGTCGGCAGCCGTGCGGACCTTCGCAAAATGGAAAGTCCTCGCGCTGGCATCAACAGGCGTTGCAGCCGCAATTTCCATGGCAGTCGGGATTGCTCTCTTGCGGAACGATATTTCCTTGAGCGTCAGCCGTGATCCACTGGTCTGGCGATGGGATGGCGTTCTCCCTGGCGCACAGACCGGTTGCAGTTCTACGCGCAAGAATTCCGGTCTGGCGGGCGGCAGCGTGATCGAACTGCGGCCGCAGGGCTGCCCATCCAGCGAAAGACGGATTTACGTCGCTGGCGACTCGCATGCAGGCGCCTACCTCGCCATGCTGGACAGCTACGCCCGCGAGCGGGGCGCGACTGTGCGGCTGTTTACCAAGCCTGGGTGTGGCGTCTTTCGACTGCGTACGCCGCTGTCCACTGCTGCGCCGGACTGCCAGCGTTTCGTGCAGGATGTGTTGACCGACGTCAAACGCACCGCACGTGCGGGAGACGTGTTTTTTCTACCGGGTCTGCGGATACCCCGCTATACCGACCAGTGGGGCCCAAACCGCGTTTCGTCTGCCAATGAAATGAGTGACGATGCTGCGTTCACTGTCGACGAAGCGGTAACGCAACTAAGTCCGCTTGCAGCGGCTGGCGTCCATGTCGTATTCGAAGCGCCTAAGCCGGTTTTCAAGTCGCCACCCTTCCGCTGCTCGGACGCGTTCAATCACGCAAATCCGATTTGCGAACAAGGCTTTGACGTGCCGCGTACTGAACTCGAAGAGCGGCGCGCTGCAGTTTTGGCGCGTATGAGCCAAGTTGTCGAGCGACTGCCGGCTGCGACCATCTGGGATCCACTGCCAGTGCTGTGCCCGTCGAACACTTGTTCGGCTTATGAGGTCGGCAGCCGTCAGCCGCTTTTCTTCGATGGCGACCACATCAGCGGTCTCGCGAATCAGCGTCTTGCAGCCTCATTTAGCCGTGCGGTAGCTGACGTCCGTTAGCACAAGGGGGCGGCCGCCCGCTGAGTTGCTCATGCGCTAGTTGGTTCCAAACACGTCGCGAATCTGTTCGAGGTACTTCACGCCGTCCACCTTGGTCGGCTCAATGAACGAGCCTTCACCGAACTCATTCCAGCAGCAGATGACGCCCATGCGACGCGTGAAGGTCGGCTGCTTGTCCATGAAATTTCGAGCCGCGAGCAGGTGGTTGCGAAACTCTCCGGGCGTCGCGCGGCTGTCGTCGTGGAGCGGGTCCTTGCTCCCGCCCCACGGGCGCTTATCCCAGCCAGAGCTCATCGGCAGCACATAGGTTCCCGAAGCGTTCTTCTGCATCCAGGCCCATTGATTCTGGTACGACGTGTCGAGCTCCAAATAGGTGCGGGAGATGTTTTGGGGACGCGAGGGCGTGAGCGCGATCGAGGCAGGGCTGTGATAGTTGTAGATGCTGAACCCTTGATAGGCGCCGCTGCTGTAGTTGTAAGTCAAGCCGGAACCCGCGCCGATCATCATTACGCCGGGCAGCCCCGCCTTCTTGGCCGCACTTTCCGCCATGGCGATCACCTCTGCCGTGCTCATGCCGATGGCCTTGGCGTTGGCATCCAGCGTCTCTGACGAAAAGATGAAGACGACCGGCTTTCCGTCGATCTTGACGTAGCTTGCTTGCTTGAAGTAGTTAGTGGCCCAGAAGCTGAACAAGGCCTCGAACTGAGATTTCGAGAAGGTGTAGGTGGTGTGGTTTGCCCAAAGCACAGAGAACTCGACACCGTGACGATTGGATGCGGCGATATAGGCATCAATGCCGGCGGTCAGCCTAGGTCTGTTGTCGGCTCCCCAAAGGGAATCGAAGACGACATAGTCGATGCCGTACTCACTCATCCATTTGAGTTGTTGCGTCATGACGCCTGAGCCGTCTTCCGCGTACCAGCCCAGCATGGGCTCCCGGTCCGTGTAGAGTTTGATCACGTCCCACGGCTGAGCGCGTTCGTTGCCGATCTGGTTGCTCTTCCAGCCGGGAAAGTAGTAAGTGCCGATGCGGTAGCTGCCGGTCGCCGCCGTGGTGGCGGCTGCAGCGGTAGTCGTGGCGGCGCTCGTCGCTGCCTTGGGTACCGAGGCGATGTAGGTGCAGCTGCTGGCAGACCAGGTGATTGCGCCGTTATTGCAGGTGGCCGTGATGCTGCCGCGGTAGCCGGCGCGCGTGTTCGGGAACGTGGCGCTGCCGCCGCCGGCAAGGTCGGCGTTGGCTGCGGCGTAGCACGCCTCGCCGAAGGTCTTGCTGAGCCGGACGGCGCAGGGCGCATTGGCCGCTGCGGTCGGTGTCGGCTCGACCGGGGTGGCGCTGGCAGTTAGCGGTGGCGTGATTGCCGCGGGCGGGGGGGGTATCGGCGCCGGCGCAGGGGCTGGCGCCGGCGCAGGAGTAGTGACGGCTGCAGGTGCAGGTGCAGGTGCAGGTGCAGGTGCAGGTGCAGGTGCAGGTGCAGGTGCAGGTGCAGGTGCAGGTGCAGGTGCTGCAGGTGCAGCCGCGGGTGCAGATGCGCCTTCCCCGATCTTGGAGGCGTTGGCCAGGATCTCAGGACCGGATGCTGGGACAGCCGCTGTTCCGGCGGCGCTGCTGGCGGCTGCGGGGGTGCTTGCTGCGTCAGCCGCTGCGGTGCTGGTGCCCGGAGTCGTGGGGGTGACAGATTGCGAACCGGATGTCGCACCGCCGCCGCCGCCGCCGCCGCAGGCGATCAACGAGCAAGAGAGAAGGAGAGCGGCAAGCGGCGTCAATGCCGGCGCGCGGGAGGATTGGGGGGCGTTCATGGGCTAGGCCTCAGCATTACTGCGTGCTGACGGAATTGTGGGTGAAGCCGCATATGCTGGGTGCGCCAGATGTCGCACGAATCGCCCTGTCCCGGCCTCGCGTTGCGGTGCGGCGCCCGAAGACCTGAACAATTTCTCATTCCCGCTTGACCGCTCGACGAAGTGTTTCCCTAGGAGGCTGTCGGGCTTGGGGTGGGGTGCGCGTTGGGCCTGCAAGGATGCTGAGACAAGACGCAAAGCGCAGCGGTACCGGGCGTACCGAGAGCATTTGCAACGCAGGATCGGCGCGCTTGCAGGCCTAACCCGAATGGCCAGGGCGATTTGCGGGGTGATCCGGCGTTGCGGACTCGTTGTGTGGCCCGCCACACGCCTCTCGCGCGCTTTGTCTCACCCCGCAGTTCGCCATGGCGCGCGCTCGACCCCAGGCCCGACAGCCTCCTAGCCCCAAGACCGAGCTGATGATGGGCTGCCTTCATTGCACTGTCACTGGCGACCAATCCACAGCGCTGACGCGCCTCTCGGTGCCCGTGAGCAGCGCGGCTAACGTTGGCTGCCGGGCCGCATGCAACGCCGCGATCGCGGCAGCTCTGCAGGGTGGCGTACAGCCGTTCTTCTACTTCGTGCCGAACACGTCGCGGATCTGCTCCAGGTATTTCGTGCCGTCAACCTTGGTCGGCTCTATGAAGGAGCCTTCGCCGAACTCGTTCCAGCAGCAGATCACGCCCATGCGGCGGGTGAGCGAGGAATTACCGTCCATGTATTTGCGCGCGGCGAGCAGATGGTCGCGAAACTCGGCCGGCGTGGAGCGGCTGTCGTCGTGAAGCGGGTCCTTGCTGCCACCCCATGGACGCTTGTCCCATCCCGAAGACATCGGCAACACGTACAGGCCGACGCTTCGGTTGCGCATAGACGCCCATTGATCCTGGTACGACTCGTCGAGTTCGGCGTAGCTGCGGGACAGGTTCTCAGGCCGTGAAGGTGAGAGGGCCGCGGCAGCGGGGCTGTGGTAGTTGTAGGCGGTGAACCCGTCATAGCCGCTGCTGGCGTAGTTGTAGCGAGGGCCGGTGGCGCCGCCGATGAAGGCAATGCCAGGGATGCCCATCGGCTTGACGATGCTGTCCGCGAAGGCGATGAGTTCAGCCGTGCTCAGGCCAATTGCTTTGGCGTTCGAATCCAGGGTCTCGGAAGAGAAGATAAAGACGGCCGGTTTGCCGTCGATCTTCACGTAGTCGGGATGCTTGAAGTACTGGGTGGCCCAGAAGGTGAACAGGGTTTCGAACTGGGATTTCGAGAAGGTATGGCGCGTGTGGTTGGTCCAGAGCACCGAGAACTGCACGCCGTGCCGATCCGGCAACTTGAGATAGGCGTCGATGCCGGCGGTCAGCAGTGGCCTGTTGTCGCCGCTCCACAGGAAGTCGAAAACGACGTAGTCGATGCCGTAGTCCTGCATCCACTTGAGTTGCTGGTCCATCACGCCGGCTCCGTCTTCGCTGTACCAACCGAGTTTGGGTTCTCGGTCGGTATAGAGCTTGATGACGTCCCACGGCTGCTTGCGGCCATTGCCGAGCTGGTTGCTCTTCCAGCCAGGGAAATAGTAGGTGCCGATGCGATAGTTGCCGCCGGCGGCGCTAGGCTCGACGGTGGTGACCGCTGCAGCGGTGCTGGACTTGCCCGCTGCTCTTGCCAGGCCGCGGGCAATGGGGGCGCACTCTCCCGCGGACCATGTGACGGTGCCGTTGATGCAGGTGGCGCTGATGCTGCCACGATAGCCTGGCCGCGTGTTCGGGAACCGGGTCGTGGCGCCGTCAGCGAGATTGGCGCTGGCAGCGGCATAGCAGGCGTCGCCGAAGTTCTTGCTGACCTGCACCTGGCAGGAGCCGTCACTAGCGGCCGCGGCGGCGGTGGTAGAGACATAAATGGCGACCGTGGCGGCGCCAATCAGGAGTGCTGAGAAGTGGGTCATCCGGAAGGGTGAAAGTGTGCGGCCTATGCGTGGTTGCGTCGAATGCGGCGAAGGCAGGCGAGAGCGGCGAGCCCACCCCCAATGGCCGCCCAACTGGAGGGTTCGGGAACGGGAGTCATGGTGGCCCAGTTGATGAAGCCGGAACCGGTATCGACGGTGTCACCGGTCGCGTCTTTAATGTTGCTCAGCTCGATGGTGACGATGAACGATGAGTTGAGCATGGCACTCGTTTCAAACGTGAAGGTCGCCTTCACGTAGTGCGCATAGTCGGTCGAAATCAGGCTGTCTGCGCCACCTACCGGATCGGCAACCCAGATGCCCTTCATGGACTGCGGAGTTGCGAAGCCGTAGTTCACAGTGCCTTTGGCGGCCAGCGAGGCGGCCCAATCGGCAACCGAGCCGGGGCCGCTGGCGGGCGGGCTGGCCAGTCGGTTGTCCCATGCCAGCATGAACTCGAAGCTGCTGAGCTCGATGCCGGGTTTGGTGCCAAACGTGAAGTCCGTGCTGACCGTTTCGCCGGGGGTGAAGCTGGCGTAGGTGATGTAGAAGGTGACTTCGTCCCAGAAGACGATGGCTCGTGCCTGGGCCCCTGCCAACGCCAAAGCGGTGATGATGGCCATGCGCGCGAGTGCTGCGCTGAGCGGGCGGCGTACGAGTCTCATGATGAATCCTTGGGCCGGTGGAAGTCCAGCGTGGATTCAGTAAACGGTGTTTGCCGGCCCGCCGTCCATCCCTAGACGGTCAAGCCCTGCGAACATGCTTCGTGCGGTAGCAACGTCGCAACGTGGCGATGCCAGCTTGGCGTTGCCGTTCATGCCGAAGAAGCTGGCGACGGTCATCATCTCTGGATACCTGGCGATGAATGAAACGGTCCTCGCATCCCCAACACAAGTTTCCTGTCGCTCGGCCACAGAGTTAGAGTTGAATGAAACTTGTGGGGTTGCCATGGAGCAAGCAGCTTCTTGTCAAAGAGCGAGGTTTGGGATCTTCGGGCACTGGTTCGGCAGATTTGTGCTTCCCTTGGCCGTAGCGTTTTCTGCGTGTGCTGTCCACGGCGCTACTGTCCTGAACACGTTCGCCGGTCCTGGCACTACAGCGACGGGAGCCTCCTGGCGCCTCGGAAGCGATGATGACCCGCACGCAGGAAGTGTTGGGCAGGCTGTCGGCTTCCGCCTAGACTCAGCGGCGACCATTAATTCCATAATTACGACGATCGAGGGGACTGGAGTTGTCCGCCTTTCCATCGTGGGCGATATGCCCAGCTCTGGTCCTGATTTTGGCTTGCCAACCGGGGCGATCTACTTCAGCACATCTTTGACCAATCCCGCGTCCTTGACGCTGCTGGACGGCTTGCACGTTTCGCTTTCGGCAGGGCGTTATTGGTTGGTCGCTGTCGAAGGGCCTGGGTCCTTTAGGGGCGGTTGGCAAGGGGGCGGCGACTCGGTGACTTCACCCTGGCGCTTCTACATGAGCCGGCTCGACTGGGCTGAATGGGGTCCACAAAACCCTCCGGCAGCGCTGATCACTTCCACGGTGCCGGAGCCAAGGCCCGGATTTTTAATGGTGAGTGGACTGGCCGTCATCGGTTTGGCGGCACTGTTCCAGCCACGCCTGCGACGTCGCGTAGGCGGATAGATCGGGGGCGACCTTATCGGAAGAGTGCCGGACCGGCGCCGAAGCTCGAAAGATTGGGCAACACGATCTGCTGTTCGGTCGCGTTGAGACCCATCCAGCCGGAAAGGCTGCTCGCAAGCTGCGTAACGCCCATCGTGGGCAGCATGCGCCCGGAGCCGACATCAGTAGCGGTGCCCAAGGCCGTGACCGGGAAGTTGCCAACGATCCGCTTGCCGTTGACCGCGCCGCCGGCCACCAGGTGGTGGCTGCCCCAGCCGTGGTCGCAGCCGTCACCATTGTTGATCAGGGTACGGCCGAAGTCACTGGCAGTGAACAGTGTGACGTTGTTCAACATGCCGAGGCCCTGGAGCGCGTTCATGAACCAGCCGACGGACTGGGCGACGCGGGCCATCTGCAGGGGCTGGTCGCGCATCTGAAAGGCGTGGCAGTCGAAGCCGCTGAGGCTGACCATGAAGACCTGCCGCTTCATGCCCAGACTGGCACCCGCGGCGATCATCTGGGCCACCACGCGGAGCTGCTTGGCGATAGATTCGTTCGCCAGCGTGAACGAGCCGCCATTGGGAAGCGAGATGGCTCCGGTGGGCAGCGCTTGTAGGCTCGTGGCATTGAGTGCTGTCTGCAACGTGGCCGAGGCGTTCAGCGACCGCTGCGCGACCTTGAGGTACTCGGCCTGGAAGTCGTTGGGGCTGGAGGACGAGGCCAGCATGCTTCGCAGGGCCCCCGGGACGGCGGTGCTGCCCGCATGCCAGCCGCTCTGCGCGGCGCCGACCTGGATGGGGCCGTTGACGCCTACGCAATAGGGCGTGACCTTGGAGCCCGACAGGAAGACGGCGTTGCCGTTGGCCCCAACCGCCGTGAACACGGTCTGTCCGTTCGCGGCCATCAGCGCATCGCCCATTCGTCCGCCCCAGCCGGTGGGCGCACCCTCAACCTGGAGGGATTGCCACATGGAGGCTTGGTCGTTGTGCGAGAAAAGCTTGCTGGGCAGGCCGATGCCGGCCTGGTAGTCGGACTTGCTGATCGGACGCAACAGCGTGCCGACGTTAGCGACAACCGCGCATTGGCCGGCTTCGTACCTGGCACGCAGTGGGGCGAGTTCCTGGGGCATGCCAAATTCGCGGCCGCTGCCCTGGCCCGGAGTGCTGAGAGGCAGCAACTGGCTGCGCGGAATCGCCAGGCCGCCGCGGGCTGCGGCGTAGCTCGCGTAGTTCGTGCTGTCCATCGGCACGACCCAGTTGTGGCTGTCGTTGCCGCCATGCATGAACAGACAGACAAGGGCCTTGTAGCCGTCGGTCGTGGCGGCTTGCGCCTGGCCGGCGGCAAGGGCGCCCAGGCCGGCAAGGTTCAACGCGAGGGGGGCGGCGTGACGACCCAGTCCGGCGGCGGCAAGGCCTGAGGCGGCAGAGAGGAAGGCGCGGCGAGATGCGTTCATGGTGCGATTCGGTGACAGTGCTGCGACGGACGGGTCAGGGCTGATAGACGTATTCGGGCGAAGCGAGCGCCAGAAATATGGCGACGCGGGCGCGCGACAAGGCGCCGTCGGTACTGGCCGTGTCGATCTGGCTCATGATGTCGATGATCTGCTGGCGCAGAGCGGGCGTCATCCGGCCGCCCAGCAGCATGAGGTTGATTTGCTCAGGCAGCCTGGCGAGATTGGTGCTCTTCGCGAGGTCCACCTGCGTTGCGTAGCTGGCCGTGACGTCGTTGCTGCTGACGTTCCAGCCAAGGCCTGAGCCCGCCATCGCCTCGGCCATGTTGATCCATGATGCAACGGTGGTCTCATTGATGATCTGGAACTCAGGGGCCGTGGCGCCGCGGCTGCTGAAGGCCGTGTTCGCGGGGATGTAGCCGGGGCGGAAGTAGCCGAACACCGAGGGCGCAGCCAAGGCGCGCTGGCCTTGGTCTTCAAGAGCCCATTGCAGCGTGTATTCGCCGCTGCCCGACTTCGCACCCATGGCGCGCATCCAATGCGTAAGGCGCAGGACGGGTTCGCGCAGCTTGCCGGCATCGGCCGCCGGGGCGCTGCGGGCTTCGGAATCCAGCAGCACCGCGCGGACGACGGCCGCGAGGTCGCCGCGCACGCCGCTGCCATTGTTGTTGAAGATGGCAGCCACGCGGCCCACGTACGCGGTGCTGGGGTGGCTGGTGACGAGGTGCTGGATGAGCTGGCGGCCGATGAAGGGGCCGACGTTGGGATGCTTGAAAAGCACGTCCAGCGTCGCAGTGAAATCAGCCTGTGCGCTGCTGCCGGCCGGCATCGTCTTGGCCCAGGACTTGCCGGTGAAGATCTTCTTCTCCACGGTGGAGTGGAAGGCGGGGTAGGCCTTCATCGGCAGCACGTCGATTCCCGGGTCGTTGGCGGCGGTGGTGTTTGGCGACTCCCACAGAAAGTACTGCTCGTTCAGCTTGGAATCCGGGAACGCCCAGCTCCAGCCGGTGAAGACCTTGGCGAGGGCCAGCACATCAGCGTTGGTGTAGGTTTCAACCGGGTTGCCGTACCCGTCGCGCTTCAGCGTGCCGTCGACGTTCAGCTCGTGTAGGCCGATGGTGAAGAGCTGCATGACCTCGCGAGCGAAGTTCTCGTCGGGCATGCGCCCCGTGGCGGCGTCTTCCTTGCGGTTGCGCATGTGGGACAGGTAGATGCCCATCGCCGGGCTCAGCGCCATGTCCTGCAGCAGATTGCGGAAGTTCCCGAAGGCGTTCTTGTGCAACAGGTCGACGTAGTTGGCGTACGCCCGGGCGTGATAGAACTGATTGCTGTCCGCCAGCGAGACCATGAAGATCTGGTGCAGGGCGAAGGCCACGCGTTCGCGCAATTGGTCGGGCGCGTTGGCTGCCCGTTCCCAGAACTTCTGCTGAATCCAGTTGGTGGTGTAATTAGCTCCGCGGGGGCGGTAGGCGTCGCCGAGCGAGTACTTGCCCCAGACGTAGTTCAGGAAGTTCGGCGCATAGGGCATCGCCATCTGTGCGGAAATCCAGTTGGTGTAGTTGCCGCCCAGCAGCGTGTCTACGTCAACCGTGGTGGGGCCGAAGGTGGCTTGTTGCAGGAAGCGCACCGCATCGATCTTCTGCGCCCACTGCGCGTCGGGCGTGACGGTGGGCCAGACCATGCGCATGGCGCCGAACCAGCAGACGCAGCCGCCCCATGGCAGCACTTCGAGGCTGTCGAACGCCATTCGGCCCGCGCCGCGGTCGACGACGGCGTTTGTCGGATTCAGTTGCAGCGCGGTCGTGCCGTCGCTGAGGTAAGACAGGTAGAGGTTGCGGTCGACGCCGTCCACCTTGCCGTCATTGGTGTACAGGACCTCCACCTTGGAGCGAGCCTTGAGGCTGGGGGCGCTGAACGAGTAGTTGGTGAAGCTGGTGGCCCGCACTTCGACAGTGCCCACCGGGATGTCGTCTACGATGACGGTCATGCTGGCGCCGACTCCCCCTGCGAGGTCAGCCCGGGCGCGGACGGTCAGCGTCGGGGCGGCCGCGGCAGTAGCGGCGGTTACAGCCATGGCCCTGGCCAGGGGTTGGATTTCGGGCAGCGCCAGCAGTTCGGTGTAGGGCCCAGCAGCGGCAGTCTGAGCCGCGTTTTCCGCCGCCATCGCCGCTTCCGCTGCCCGCTGGGCGGCTTGGGCTTGCACCTCGGCTTCTACCGCCAGCAGCGCCTCGGTGGGGGCCTCGGCGCGGGTCGTTGCGCCTGCATCTGCAGGAGCGTCGGTTGCACCGACATTGGCTTGAGATGACTCGGAATCGCTGCTGCCGCCGCCGCAGGCCGTTAAGGAGCCGAGGATCGCAAGAAGCGTTATCGCTGAAGAGAGAGGGCGCGAGACGTGAGACAGAAGGTGCATGTCGGGATACGGCCAAAACGGGGGACAACGACGCTGGCTGGCCGCCGGCGTGTGCTCGAGATTGTCTCGTTATGCCCCCTTGTTTAGGGGGTGGCGCCATGAAAGCAAAAGTTGCGCGCGTGATCCAACCCACGCAACGCTTGTCTGAGGCGGGCGTCAGGCGCGCGTCGGGAACGACCATCCCGCCGGAGGCGATGACATAGATCTAGCGCGCTACCCGCACGCGAGTTCGGAGCAGTGGCTCGGCCCCGCTGTCAGAGCTCGCGAAGGCTGGAGACGCGAGGAGCCATCACGGCCCTTGGGTCATTTCAACCCCGGATACGGTCCATCCCTGGACGACCGGTTGGCTGTTGTCAGGCAAAGAGTGCCGGCCCGGCGCTGAAACTGGACAAATTGGGAAGCACGATCTGTTGTTCTGTGGGGGTGAGCCCCATCCAGCCAGATAGGCTGCTGGCCAGTTGTGTCACGCCCATGGTCGGCAACAGGCGACCGGCGCTGATGTCGGTCGAGGTACCCAGCGCGGTGGCGGGGAAGTTGCCGAGGATCTGCCTGCCCCTGACGGCGCCGCCGGCGACGAAGTGATGGCTGCCCCAGCCGTGGTCGCTGCCGTCGCCATTGCTCAGCAGCGTGCGGCCGAAGTCGGAGGCGGTGAACAGCGTCACGTTGTTCTGCAGGCCAAGGCTGTTCAGCGCGGCCATGAAGTAACTGATCGACTGCGCCACCTGGGCCATCTGCACCGGTTGATCGCGCATCTGGTTGTTGTGCGTGTCGAAGCCGCCCATTTGCACCATGAACACCTGGCGCCTCATGCCCAGGGCCTGGTTGGCCGCGATCATCTGCAGCACCATGCGCAACTGGCGGGCCAGGCTTAGCTGATCCAGCGTGGTGTTGACGGTATTGACCTGTGCGATGGCGGTGCTGGGGATGGCCGGCACGTTCACGCCCGACAGTGCCGTTTGAAGCGCGCTGTTGGCGCTCAGGCCGCGCTGCATCACGCGGGCGTACTCCATCTGTAGGCGGTCGGTGGCGGTGGCGGCGTAGGCGCGCTGCAAGGCGCTGCCGGCCGTGCTGGACCCGAACACGCTGGCGCCGGTCATGCCGCTGGCCAGGACGGGGCCTTCCTGGCCGACCTGGTACTGGCTGACATTGGCGCCAGACAGGAACACGGCGTTGCCGCTGGCCGACACGGCGGTGAACACGGGCTGGGCGTTGGCCGACATGAGGATGTCGCCCATTCGCCCACCCCAGCCCGAGGGGGCGCCTTCGGGGGCCAGGCTCTGCCAGGTGGCGGCCTGGTCGTTGTGCGAGAACAGCTTGGCAGGCACACCCAGGCCGGCGAGGTATTCGGCCTTGGTGATGGGCCGCGACAGCGGGCCCACGTTGGCCACGATGGCGGCTTGGCCGGCCTCATACAAATCGCGCAGGGGGGCCAGTTCCACCGGCATGCCGAAGCTGCGGCCGCTGGCCTGACCGGTGGCCGTGATGCCTTGCAGGCGGTTGGCCGCCCAGGCCAGTTCGCCGCGAGCGCTGGCGTATTCGGCGTAGCCCGAGGCGTCGATGGGCACCACCCAGTTGTGGGTATCGCTACCGCCGTTCAGATACAGGCACACCAGCGCCTTGTAGCCGCTGGTGGTGGCAGCCTGGCTGCTCTGGCTGGCCAGAGAGGCAAGGCCGGCCAGGCTTGAGACCAGGGGCAGGCCGTGGTGGGGAATGGCCGCGCCGGCAGCCAGGCCGCTCATGGCACGAAGAAAGCTGCGGCGCGAGGCGTCTGTGCGGATAGGTAGGGTCATCGTTGCACCAGGTATTCGGGTGAGGCCAGCGCGAGGAACACGGCGACGCGGGCGCGGTTGAGTTGGCTGGACGCGTCGGCACCGCTCACGCTGACCATGGCGTCCATCAGGTCTTGCTTGAGGGCGCTGCTCATGCGGCCGGCGTACAGCAGCAGGTTCAGACGCTCGATCACGGCCGCCAGTTGGCCTGCAGCCACCAGGTCGGCCAGCGGTTGCATCTGGGCGCTCACATCGCTCTGCGAGCCGGTCCAGCCCAGGCCATTGCCGGCCATGCGCTGTGCCAGGTTCACCCATTGCGCGGTGGTGGCTTCGCTGACGATCTGCATCGCCGGCACAGTGGTGCGGTCGGCTGAGAACACGGTGTTGGGCGGCACGTAGCCCGGCCGGAAATAGCCGAACACCGAACCGGCATACAGCTGGCGCTGGCCCAACGCGCCGACGTCCGTGTCGATGGCGTACTGGCCGGTCACCGACGTGGCCTGCAGGCTGCGCATCCAGTGCGCCACGCGCATCACCGGCTCGCGCAGCATGCCCACGCTGCTGGCCGGCGGGTTGACGGCCTCGCTGTCCACCAGGATGGCGCGGGCCACGGCAGCCAGGTCACCCCGCACGCCGTTGCCGTTGTTGTTGAACACCGCTGCCACACGGCGCACGTAAGCATTGCTGGGGTTGCTGCTCACCAGATGCTGGATCAACTGACGACTGATGAACGGCGCGACGTTCGGGTGGTTGAACAAGGCATCCAAGGCCATCTTCAGGTCGGCTTGCGCGCTGGCGCCTGCCGGCATGACCACGGCCTGCGGCTTGCCGCTGAACAGGCGCTTCTCACTGGTCGAATGCTGGCCTGGGTAGGCCTTCATCGGCAGGGTGTCGATGCGCTGGTCGCCAGCGGCGCTGAGGTCGGGGTTGCCGTAGCGGAACTTCTGCTCGGTGAGTTGCCCGTCCGGGAACGCCCAGCTCCAGCCGGTGAACACCTTTGACATGGCCATCACGTCATCGTTCGTGTAGGTCTCGATGGGTTGCCCGCTGGCGTTGAGCCTGGGGCTGCCGTCGATGTTCAGCTCCTGCAGGCCGATGGTGAAGAGCTGCATCACCTCACGGGCGAAGTTCTCGTCGGGCGCGCGACCCGAGGCGGCGTTTTCGGGCCGGTTTCGCAAGTGCGAGAGATAGATGCCCATCGCCGGGCTGAGCGCCACCTGTTCCAGCAGGTCGCGGTAGTTGCCCAAGGCATGGCGGTTGAGCGTGTCCACGTACTGTGCGTAGGCGCGAGCGTGGTCGTAGAGATTCGAATCGGCCTGCGAAACCATCAGGATCTGGTGCAGCGCGAAGCCCATGCGCCGGCGCAGTTGGTCCGGGTTGTTGGCGGCCGATGCCCAGAAGCGCCGACCCACCCAAATGGGCGTGTAGTTGGCGCCGACTGGGGGGCGGTAGGCGTCGCCCAGGTCATAGCGGGCCTGCACGGCGGCCACCATGTCCGGCACGAAGGGCAGGGCCAGTTGCTGGTCTATCCAGGCCGCCTGGCCGATCTGCACCACCTTGTCCACCTCGGAGAGGGTAGGGCCGAAGCTGGCTTGCTGCAGCAGGCGCGAGGCGGCATGCTGGGCAGCGCTCGGCCCGGAAGTGGCAATCGGAACGGTGAAGCGCAGCGCGCCATTGCCATACATGCCACCACTGCCCGCGCTGGTGACCGACCCATCCACCGCTGCCTCGCCGGAACCGGCATCGAACACCACACTGCTGGCAAAGGGAACCAGGGTAGCGGCGCCAGTGCTCATGTACTGCACGAACAGGTTGCGGTCGACCCCGCCGACGATGGCGTCGTTGGTATAGAGCAGGTCGATGCGGCTGCCTGGCGACAGTCGCGGTACGGCAAAGCGATAGTCGGCGGGGGTACTGCTGCGTACCTCGACGCTACCCACGATCACGCCATCCACACGCAATTGCATGATGGCGCCCACACCGCCCGCGATGGTGGCGTAGGCGCGCACGGTCAGCGTATCGGTGAGGTTGGCTGCGGGCCAGGCGGCCGACAGGGTGCCGCCCGAGTAGCTCGCGCCTGGAGTTGTGGGGGTGAGAAAGGTGGAGCCGGCGATGAGGTACTGGACATCGAACTGGCGCATGACGCCGCCGTAGACGCCGGGGTTTGAGAACGCCACGACGACCTTGCTGCCCGGCTTGAGCGCGGTGGTGGGCATCACGATGTCGGTGGGCGTGGTGCTGGTGACTTCGGTGGCGCTGACGGCCACGCCGTCGACCCACAGGACCATCAAGGCGCCAGCGCCGCCAGCGGGCACGGCACTGGCGCGCACGGTGACGGTGCTGGTGATGTTGGGTTCGGGCCAGGTGCCGCGCAGCGCGCCGCCCCAGAACAGGTTGCCAGTGGGGGCGATGACATCGACGCCGTCGAAGGCGGCCGCGCCATTGCCACGGTCGTAGCGGTTGCCGGCGGCACCGGGCAGCCAGACGGTGTTGCGGGTGGTGGCGTAGGCGATGAACAAGTCGCGGTCGCCATCGCTGGCGGCGGCGTCGTAAGCGATGTCGAGCTTGCGCCCGGCGGTCATGGGCGGTACGGCGAAGCTGTAGTCGGCGTGCTCGGTTGAATTGACCTTGGCACTGCCCACGAGGATGCCGTCGACCAGCACCTGCATGACCGGGCCGGTGCCGCCGGCCAGCGTGCCGCGGGCACGCACGATCAGGGTGTCGGTGAGGTTGGCCTCGGGCCAGGCGGCGTCGAGGGTGTTGTCAGTAGCGCGCAGCACGGTCTTGCCGGACATTGCGTAGGCCAGTTGCAGGTCGCGGCCCTCGGCGGCGTTGGTGTAGAC